>CAYWRM010000148.1:0-2575 GCA_964460905.1 uncultured Lentimicrobiaceae bacterium | reverse complement strand
CTTTCATGTCTAAATTAGCTTCTTAGAAGGTTCTTTTAAATAACACACAACGTTGGTGTAAGTTTTGAAGTTATTTGCGGGTGATTATCTGTCCGTGTACAAATAAAATTACAAGCGTATTACCACCGACCGAATACCACTAAAAATAACTTTTAAATTTACACATTGTTACCGCCTGGTGTTATTTGTTTTATCATTTTTTTCGTCTGTTTTTTTCCGTCTTTTTATCTAATTGTCAATGTTTGGAGACGCTTCGCCACCTCAGTCCCAGTCTAACAGTTTTTGTCTGCCGAGTAAAGGTCAAAAGTGTCGTTGTCGTTTAAAATCTCTCATCTCGTTGTCCGTCTCCAATTATTTTAAAAATCTGTCTCTCTGTCAAATGGAACTCGATGTCGAACCGAATCCATTTTTTAAAATCTCCTCCGTCTGTTAGTTTCTCTATCGAGTAAAGGTCAAAAGTGTCGTTGTCGTTTAAAATCTCTCGTCTCGTTGTCCGTCTCCAATTATTTTAAAAACCTGTCTCTCTGTCAAATGGAACTCGATGTCGAACCTAATCCATTTTTAAAAAATCTTCCCCGTCTGTTAGTTTCTCTGTCGGAAAAGGTCAAGAGTGTCGTTGTCGTTTAAAATCTCTCATCTCGTTGTCCGTCTCCAATTATTTTAAAAACCTGTCTCTCTGTCAAATGGAACTCGATGTCGAACCTAATCCATTTTTAAAAAATATTCTATGTCTGTTGGTTTCTCTGTCGACCAACTCTGTCTGTCAAATATCGTCACTGTCGACTAAAAAGCTGTCACCAAATATTTTCATTGTCAACCGTTATTCTTGTCGTGGCGAAGCTTTTTACACTTGGCGGTAACGTTTTAGCTATGAATAGTTGCCGCTTAAGAAGCAGTTTCTTGTCTGGTTTTACCAGACTTGAAACGGACTACAAATGTTGAATTTATAATTGTCCCGGCAATTATTTATGAGCTTTTGTTAGGCTTTCGTTATTTATTATTTCATTTTTATTGATTCTACAATTTCTGCAATTAATTCAGATTGCTCACGTAATACTGCGTCTCCATATACTCTGGCAGTAAATAAAATATGTCCATTTAGTGAGTCTGATTTTAAAATGTATAAGAATTGATTCAGTTGCAAACTTGTCAATGAATCAAGTCCGCAACTATAATTAAAACATGTTTTATAGTTATTAATTCTACCTAGTTTTTTAGTCTTAGTCTTTAAACCTGCTGTTAAGCTTAAGGAATCGATTATTTTATCAAGATGTGAATTAATACAAACTGTATCATTATTCCAATTGATGTTTACTATGATTGTTTCTTCAAGTTCTTTTGAGGTGTCAGATGAAATTATTCCGGTTAAAAAACCATCTGAAATATATTCTTTCTGCCAATTCAAAGGAAGTTCTACTTCAAATTTATCTTGTTTGTCTTTTACTCTTATAAATTCTAAACTTGAATCTTTCTCATTAATTCTACATGACATGAAAAGTCCTGAAATAATAAATGTCAAGATGATATTTATTGGAAATAATTTTCTCATTTAGCGAGTTTTCTCATAATGAAGCCTAACGTTTTGAATATGGTGCGTGCCGCACTTTATTCAATAATTTTTCTTGATTTCCGATTTTCAAATTTACAATTCATTTTCTAAGTACTACTAACCGCGGCATGCACTATATTTGTTGTTAGCGGCTGTATATTTCTTTAAAGTTCAATCCAAATATATTTTCTTCACTTGGAGTTAATTTCAAAACTCTTAAATTGCAATAATTCCCATTTTTTGATATTGCTTTTAAAACTTTATCCTGAAAGTCAGGTTTGATTTTCATTCCTAGTATAACAAATTCAAGGGATTTTACAGGGAAACTTTCTTTTCCGAATTTTGGGCGAATTATTCTTAATTCTTTTTCGTTTTCCCAATACAATGTTTTAGTCTTTACCAAATGCTTCATAGCCCTTTTATAATCATCCATATCTGTTGAATCATATTCGTACGGATTATATTTTTCTGGAAATTTTAGGTAATTCATATGAAAGGATGCAAAATAACCTTTGTCAATCTGTTTGTTAAACCCAAGACAAATTCCTTGGTGAAAATTAGAATAATGTGACCACATCATTAGATTAAAACAGTCAATAGTAAATGAAGCAACCCCCATATTTTCAAGTGTCTCTTTATCGGCATTTTCAAAAATTTCATTTCCTTTTTCTCTAACTATTTTTTTTGCTAGTGCTCTACGTTCTGAACGATTTCCTCCTTGATTCTTTGTCTGTAAATATTTGATTTGATTTTCTTTACAAATCTTAGCTCTCAGAAGACCAAAAGAACAGTCATAAGGGTCGTTAAACTCTTTTGGTTTATTGAAATATATATATCCATTTTCTAATTCATCAAGTGATTTAACATCGTTTGAACGATGTCTCCAAAGTAAATTATTACCAGATAGGTTTTTTTTAAGTTCAGAATCTATAAATGTCATAATATCTTCTTCTTGCTCTTATATAGCCGCTAACGTTTTGGCTATGGGCAGTAGCGGATTTTGGTCAAAAGATCTGTCTGGAAGAC
>CAYWRM010000147.1:0-2593 GCA_964460905.1 uncultured Lentimicrobiaceae bacterium | reverse complement strand
TAAAATACAAAATCAGTTTTAATGGCTCTTTTTGATAACTTTGCAAACATACGAGAGGTCGAAAAATAGATTTGAGAATGAGGATTTATTATAATTGAGAACAAGGTTTAAAGTGAGGGCGAACGCATTGCAAATGCGCCCGAGGTTGGGGAAAACGAGGGTGTTACTTCCCTGAAAAATACTTATTGTAAACTATATTATAATAAATATCGCCCATTGAGAAAAATTCTTTTGTTGGAATATAAACATCCTTTGCAATAAAGCTTGAGTCGATTGTGAAAACAAATGGGTAATATTCATTTTCAATTGGCAATCCAAATTGATTATTACCAATACTTAATATTTTTATCCCGTATTTTTTTTCAAGAACATATTGTTCCCTTTGGTTCTCAAATTCGGAAACAAAAATCACTTTATTTTGCCCAATTTCTTTAGAAACATCAATTATTCGTAACATCTCATCTTCAAAACAAGTTTTACAATTAATATGGTTAAAATCGAAAACTAGTATAAGTGAAGTCGTTTTCATTATTTCGTTTAAAGTGATTTTTTTATCTGTAGAAGAAATAAATGTAAGATTTTTGTCCACTTTTATACCATTTGATATCATTGCAGCATCATATATGTCATGAAATAAAGTGCTATCATATGTATTCCTGTCAACATCTGCATAAGCATCATCAACTCGAGTATCTTTGTTACAAGTATGTTTATATAACAAAAAAGCATTTAATGTAATCAATACTAAAACTAATATTCTGTATAAAAGTAACTCCTTTTTCATAGCTTATAAAATTTGGTAAACATTAAAACAGGATTATCAAATTTCCTAATTTTGCCTTCTAATCCTTTTAGTATTGGCAGTTTTTTATCGCCTTTGTTTTCTTTAATAAATATTACTTCTTCCGGATAAACTACTGAAACAAAATAATCATTATATGTTGTTACCGGGAAACTAAAGACACCATCATCATTTTCAATTTCTATTTCCTTGAAAATAATCTTTGAAACTAAATTTTCAGCAAATAACACAAAATAGAAATTATTTTGAGTCTCATCACTTATTCCTGCCGATATTTGGATCATAAACAAGCTGTCTGTAGCCTCAAATGGTCCATATTTACTCCAATACAGCCCATCCATTACAACATCTTTATAAATATAAATGTCATCATTATTATTTATAACCTGCTCAGGTATTGAATGCTCACCAAAATCAAAATAACAGAATGGAACTGCTTTGTTTTCTTTTGAAATTTTATAAATTGTATCATTAAAAATCCAAGATAAGAATATATCATTATTTTTCAAAGTAAAATATTTATTATGTGTAAATACTATTACCGATTTTCCAATTTCCATACTATTAGAGAACTGCTTTGTTAGTAAATTACCAGAAAAATCAAGAGCAATAAAATCGTACGGAACTTCTCCATACCTTTCAAGATAATTATAAATAGAATGTGTAAAAAAACAGTAATTATCTTGATTCATCTCAAACGATCTAAAACTGAGCTCTATTTTACTTTCTGTATTAAATTCTCCATTCAGATCATAACATATCAATTTCATATTTTTTTTACAATACACTATTATCTGATTCGATTTCGAATTAATTATAAAATCATAAGGTTCTCTAAATTCCCCAGGACCTTCACCTAACTGGTCAATTTTCGATAAATAATCCCCTTGTTCAGTAAATATGAAAATAGCCTTTGAAATAGATCTATCCAAAATAAATATTTTTTTGTTGTAAAAAACAACCTTATCAATCCTACCTATTAAATTCATCGTATCAATGGTTTCCAACTTTACATAATAATAATCTTCAATTAGTTCTGAACTTTTATTATTGAGATTTTGCAAATCTAATTCACTAATAAATATTGATATTGCTACCTTATCATCAGCATCATGACTATAATTTGAACAACCAATAGAAAACACTACAAACACTATAAATATCCCTTTCATGTTACAATAATAAATTTTTTCAAAATAAAACTTAGAGTTCCCCATTATGCTATGGGGAACTCTACAAATTATCATGTTTATAAGATTAAAAATAATCACTAACAGACAACTCAATATTAACAATAATTAACTATTTCCAATGCATGTGCAACTAACAAATGGAAAAGAGGCAACTAACTTACAACAGGAATAATAACCATTACTGCATGAGACATTACAAGTAGCAGATGCACCTCCTCCAGCACCTCCTCCACCACCACTTATTTCATATGTAATAGTACATGAAGTAGAACCAGGACCACCTGCAGTACAACCATTAGCAGTAGTAGAACCACCTGGTGCCACAGCAAGTGCGACACTAAAATTTAACACCATAATGCTAAAAATAACCGTAATCAAAACACTAAGTTTCTTCATAATACAAAATTTTAAAAGATTAAAATTAATAAACTATGAAACATGTATCGAAGAGCATTTATCAGGGTTTGCCGGCTAATAATTACCTGTTTTGCAATTATTTACTTGTTTCAATGTACAAAGTTATAAAAAAAAAAAATGAATTACGCAAGTTTTTTGGGATGTTTTTTTTAACAATGGGGTAAAAGGGTGGGAAAGGTTG
>CAYWRM010000146.1:0-2627 GCA_964460905.1 uncultured Lentimicrobiaceae bacterium | reverse complement strand
AAATCAAAAATAATAAAGTACAACGGCAACGGCGCATAGCAGAGCCGTTAGCATTAATTATAAAACAAGAAAGATATGTTTTCAAAAGCTTATGAATTAGCAAGACAATACACACATCCAGTAATCGTATCAATGAGATTTTATGATAAAACTGTTGAAAGTGGATTAGGAAGTTTTATTGTAATAAACGATGAAGGCTGGATAGTTACAGCTGCTCATATTCTGGACCCAGCGTTTGCTCAAAAGCAACATGCCAAAGAAATCGAAGCATATAATGCACAAATAGAAACAATTAAGAATGATAAGAACCTAAGTCCAAAATTAAAACAAAGACACCTCAAAAGACTAAAACCTAACAATAAATGGATTACTACTTTTAGTTTCTGGTGGGGTCATGGCACTTTTAGAATTGACCATTTTGAAATATTACGAGAGAATGACTTAGCAATAGGTAAAATTGAAAATTTTGATAAAAAATTTCAAAAAGTATATCCGTCAATAAAGAAAGCGGATAACCTCAAAAACGGAACTAGTTTATGTAAACTTGGATATCCATTTTATCAAGTAAAAACTGATTTTGATGATAAAACAGGTTCTTTTAAACTTGACCCCAATGTTTTTCCAATTCCGATCTTTCCAATTGATGGGATATTTACTCGAAATATTATAGCTGGAAAATCAAAAGATAATAAATATGATATCAAGTTTTTAGAAACATCAACTCCAGGCCTCAAAGGTCAAAGTGGTGGACCTACATTCGACATTGATGGAAATATTTGGGCTATTCAAAGCCGAACACAACATTTGGCATTAGGGTTTTCACCAAAAGTAAAAAAGGGTAAATATGAGGTTGAAGAAAATCAATTTCTAAATGTTGGCTGGGGTGTTCATGTTGACACTCTAATAAAATTCCTAACTGACAAGAATGTAAGCTTTAAAATTACAGATGAATAATAACTAATGCTAACAAACGCTCATAAATAATTGCCGTGATAATTATAAAATCAACATTTATAGTCCGTTTCAAGTCTGGTAAAACCAGACAAGAAACTGCTTCGCAACCGGCAACTATTCATAGCGCAATCCGTTGGGCACAACTTTAAAAATAAAATAAACCTCATACAAACATTGACATAAAATGAGCAAGTCTTTTAAAATAATCATACTCTTTCTTGTGATTCTTATATCAACGAATTGCAAAAGCAGAATTAGTGGTGATTCGAAAGCACCAGAATTGTCTCATAAAATAGTTGGACATTGGCTATCAAGTGACAAGAATTATATAGCGGATGAAGAAAATTATCGACATAAAACAATTGTATATTTTGGACCTATCAAAAATAAAATAGGAGAGTATAGACAAAATGAAAAAGTTGAGAAATACTATATTGATTCTATAGTTGAGAAAAATAATACAATCGAAGTAATTCTTATTTTCAGTAATGGAATTGAGAGAAAAGAGAAATTAGTATTAACAAATAATTATAGAAACGTTGAGAATATAATAGTTACACCTGATGGGGTGCTGATAACAACTTATTTTGTTAAATATGACAAGAAGAAGAAGTAAAAAGCAGTGCCCAACAAAAAATATAGTGCATTTGGCAGATAGTGCTAATAATGAAGATGATAGCAATAAATAAAATTAGTTGTAGTTTGAAAATGAAGTGTTTCAAAATGCCAAACACACCATATTCAAAACGTTGGCAATCATACAGAAACTCCGAATAATAAAACGAAAATAAATTGAAATGAAAAATCTATTTCTTCTATTAATGCTAGTAATTTCTTTTCAAGATTTAACAGCAGACACTATTCAAACAGACAATGTAGTCGAGACCGTAAATCTCCTTGACACAAAAGTGGACATTTTAGTTGAAACAAACACAAAACTACTTAATTCAGTTTATTGGACTTTAGGTACAATGGGTTTAATTTTTGCTCTAATATTATCGGCAAACGCATTTTTAAATTTTAAAATAAATAGCCAAAAAATTGAGGAACTTAAAATGAATCTTCATATTGAACTTAAGGAGAGCGCCTCGAAGATTAAACAAGAAATTGACAATAAACTTCCTCTAATTGTTTCTTCAAAAATTAGCCAAGTTGAACTTAAATATAAAGAATTAGAACAAGAGTTTCTTTTATTAAAAAGGGAATATCTAAAGAAAGAATATTTGAAGGAGAATTGGAGTCATTATGAAAAATTTGGGAATCTAATGAGCCTACTTGACTGTGACATTATGATAATGAAAAATCAATCCTTTTATGACTTCTATTTAAATGGCACAATAGACACAATAAAAGAATATATCAAATCAAACAAAGAATCCCTGTCAACGGAAGATAAAATCAACATAAAAAGGAAATTTGAATCAATTAAAGGTGAGAAATATGAAAAAATTATTTCGGAAATATTAAGAGAACTTCATAAAGAATAAAAAGTACGCTTGCCAACAACAAATATAGTGCATTTGGCAGTTGAGTTAAAACATGATAATTAGTAATCCAAACATAATTAAAAACAGTTTGAAAAGTTGCTTTGTCTAATGCCAAACGCACCATATTCAAACCGTTGGGCAAAATTGCTAGTGAGAGCAGCGGTCCGCTCTTTGGGATTTGCATTT
>CAYWRM010000145.1:0-2666 GCA_964460905.1 uncultured Lentimicrobiaceae bacterium | reverse complement strand
TGAAAAGTATTTCCTTTTTGAACAGGAGTTGTATTTTCCCAAATAGTAGTCTCAGCCTTTATTTCAGGAGGAGTAATACTCGACAATAGCTGTTTTAGATTTAAAATATAAAGACCTGCATTCAACCCACAATAAATTCGTTCTTCTGATTCCACAAATAGTGATCTGCTGGTAGTAAATTGCCATCCTGATTTATCCAATAATAGATTTACCCTTGCAATTAAAGAGTTTGAGATAATATTGATAACCAAAAGACCATTATTTGAGCCGATTATGACCCTATTGTCATCAAGCCATGCTGCACTCCATCCAGCTATGGGATATTCTTCAAGTATTAAACGTTCTTTACCATTCTTTTCCAATACAATAACTCGTTCTTCCTGAAGGATAAGAACCCTTCCGCTTTGGTGTGGAACAGCGGTATAAGTATTTGCTTCGGGGGATAATAAATTGCTCTTTAGTTGAACAAATCCATTTTTGGTTTCCTGCCAAAGTCCACGCCCGAGAGTCGCCACCCATAAGTGCTCATTAATATCAATACTAATTGAATACACATAACCTAAATTCGAGTTGTCAGAGCCCTTAATTTCTTCATAATTACCATCACGAATAAGTGTAAGCCCTTTTATCGTTCCAACATAAATATCATCGCCACGAGCCAAAACACATCGTGCAGGACTTTTTAATATCTTATCATCCCCACCAATCTGATTTATTTCTCCTCCTTTCATAAAGAAAAGTCCTTGTTGCGCTGCCAGCCATATAGCGGAACTATCTTTGGGGTCCTGACAGCTATCCCAAATTATCATTTTAGATAATTTTGGTAAGACCTTATGTTTTATTGACTGAACAGATTCAGTATTTGGAATAGTGGAAAAAAAAGTTTCTCCACCAATATATAAACTGTTATTATTGGATTCTTTAATTGAAAAAACTGCACTGCCAATATTGAAATTTATTTTGGAGAAGAATTTACGAAAAAAGCTTATTTTCTTTACTCCTTCAGAATTTAGTGCAACCCAAATATTATCAACGGTATCAATGAATATATCATTAATCTGACTATTGAAAGTTGTCGATTCAATAAGTTTTATTCCTTCTAAAGTTTCTTGATATAAAAATAAATTATTACCAGCACCTATCCACCATTCAGAGTCTGAAACAGATATAGCTGTGACATTTAGCTCTTGTTCATTGGGATTAATGTGTTCAAGTATAGTTCCTGAATGATCGATAACAAACAAGCCATTATTTGTACCAACAAGCAGCCGATTTTTAGAAACTTTTTTAAGGCAAAAAAGGCTAAAATCCTTGAAAAAATTATCTTTATCTAGGTGTATTATTGTTTCTCCATCACATTTAATTAATCCTTCTGCTGAAGTTGCTATTACCGTATTATTATCAAGTAATATAATATTTTTGACAAACCCAAGCTCAGCATTCATCGAAACAATCAATCTGTTTCCATTAATGTCAATTTTCAGTAAACCAGTTGAAGTTCCAACCCATATTGTGTTTTCACATCCTATGATTTTTTGTGCCAGACCATAAGTCCATTCTTTCTCTAAAATAAAATTGGTAGGCGAACCATCAGTATTAATACTTTCTAAACCTAAGTCAGTTCCTAGCCATACAATATCATCTAGTATTTCAATGGTTCGTAAACCCTGACACTTTATCCCGCTCTGTTTATCAAATACTCTGATTTTATTGCCATTGTACATTGATAGGCCAGTAGGGCCAGCAAACCAAATTCTATTAGTTAAATCTTGTGAAATTGCATGAACCTGATCACTGGGTAATCCATGATTGGTATTTAACGAAATTATTTTCAAAAATGAACTCATCATTTATAAGATTTTAGTTAAAAATAGTCATGTTTAATGCATTTTCAAAGATATTTTATCGTTTGGCTAGTACACAACTTGTAAATAAACACCCAACGCTATTGTTTATTGCAAACAGTTAAAAGGCAGATTATTTATAGTTTAGTGGTGATTAAATATTATGTATTGGAAATTATTTCTAGTTTTTCGTCTTTAAATTTAGTAAACATATCCGAATTGTTAGTCATGTTAATTATCTCTAGTAGGCCTCCAAATATATAAATTAAATAGATATGTTTTGAATTTTTGTTGAATATATTGTGGGATTGAGGTTCCTGGCTGAGTTGCTCTTCTGCAAGCGGGGAGGTTGAGGTGGGATAGATATGACAGCGTAGTATGGAAACTACCCTGAGGTGGGGATTGGTTTTGCTGAGAGGAGGCGGTAGTAAGCATCTTATTGAAGCCATAAAAAATGTGACCAACAAGCAAAGCATAAGTATTTCTGAACTACCATATGATTCAAAAATGGTAATAGAAACCGATTACTCGCAAAGCTATGTTGACGAAGCAAAATTAGCCCCCAAGTTAGAATATGAAGTGGATATGAGAAAAGAATTCGGATTTAAGGCAGCAGAATATACACAGGCATATTTTGATTTAACAGGAAGAGAACTAAAGACAATTATGAATAATCCTAAAATTGTAATTCTCATGATAAAAATATTAGGTAATGTTTTTAGATAATTTGAATGGTACTGAACTAGTTATTTTTAAATAAATGGATCTTAAATGAGAAAATTAAGTTTGGGACTTTACTTTTAAGCTTATATTAGTTATATT
>CAYWRM010000144.1:0-2784 GCA_964460905.1 uncultured Lentimicrobiaceae bacterium | reverse complement strand
CGATCGGTTTTTAGGATGGCTTCTTTTGAAGACAATGAATTTTTGAATGAAAACTGTATACCTTTTGCTTCTATCTCGGGTTTGAAGAAGGTATAGATATATTCGATTTGCTCGTTAATATTCGTTTCCTGAATATTAACTTCCATCTGTCCTGATTCAATTTTCGAAATACTAATAATATCATTGATGATATTAAGCATTCGAGCTCCGCCTTTTTCGATAATACCGATATACTTTTGCTGCTGTTCGCCGCTTAGATTAGGCTTTTTCAATAAATCAGCAAACCCAAGTATTCCATTCATTGGTGTGCGTATTTCGTGGCTCATATTTGCCAGAAATGCTGATTTTAAACGGTCGCTTTCTTCGGCTTTTTCTTTGGCTTTATATAAAATTTCGTTGGTTTGATTCAGTTCCTCGTTAATGGTTTCGTATTCTTCGTTCATTGATTGTAACTCAAGTTCGCTTTTTTCTGCTCTTTCTTTTGATTTTTTCAACTCTGCAGTTCGAATTAAAACTAACTTTTCAACCTGGCGATGTCTGGTGATAGCAAACCCTATCGACAAAATTATTATACAGATAGCAAATACCAGAAGTATAATAAAATAAGTTTCTAAATACCACGGAAGCAACACAGTAAATGGCCAACTTGCAGGGGATCGATCAATGTTTCCGTTCCGATCCATTGCCCGAACTTCAAAAACATGGGCGCCTGCCGATAAACCAACTCCCCTTACTGTAGTTATATTTTCAAAAGGTGACCATGAATTTTCGTCAAAGCGATAGGAATATTGTAATTGGTCATCCAGCGTATTATCCCATTTGTCACGCCCCTCAAACACAAATTGTAATTCGCCACTTGGTATGGCTTCGTGGGAGTTCATATCCGAAGGTATAACTGTTTCCGGTGCATCGGTATCAGCTTCAGAATAATAACAATAAGCTCCGTTTAAAGTAGCTGTCCAAAATTTTCCCTGTTTATCTTCAAAAATATCAAAAAGAGTAGTATTGGGAAGACCTTCTTCAATTGAATTGGATACCCATGCTCCATTAATCAACCTATGAATACCAGTTCCGGATGCAACCCAGATGCTGCTATCTCTGGAGATAATCATCTTTCTGGCAGTTTCAAATTCAGGCGATTGAACAAGCGACCAATTTTCCCCATCGTATTGTATAATTCCTTTGCTTCCGCTAATCCAAATGTTTCCATTCTCCAATTCAAGAATAGAGGTTGAGAAACCCCATTCAAGCTCTTTCTTTAAGTCAAAACTCTTTTTAATTCCTTTTTTGAAAACCATAACGTCAGTAAAAGTTACGATCCATACATCCTCATTTCGTGCCTGAATAATATCTGTAACTTCACATGCTCCCGGAGTTAATCCGTCAATTTTCAGATCTACAGCCAATGTTTCAATGTGCTCTCCATCATATCGAATAAGTTTGGATGTTCCATTCAAGTCCTGAAGAATAATAAAACAATTCCCATTCTTGTCCTGGTCGTAATACCTTACCTTTTCTTTTCCAAAAGGGAAAGTAACAGTATAACTTTTATCAACCGGATTAAATAATGCAAGTCCTCCTGCTTCGGAAATCCCAACAATCAGCAACCCATTTTTAAGAGAACAAATATCTCCTGTAAACACCACTGGATTAAATTGATATGATTCCCATTTGTCATTCGACCAAAGAAAAAAGGAATCTTCCGCTGCAAACCACAATCGACCCGTTAAATCTTCATGGATTTTCTTAAAACGCTGACTTAAGTCCGCGCTTGCTCCTATCCTCCTCCACAAATTTGGAGTAAAATGAGTAAGCCCTGAGCCAGTTGCCAGCCAGAAAGCACCATTTGGCTCAACAACAACATCATTAAGTACACGATTTAATATTCTGTTTTTTATTACAGGTGTTTCCTTACCCTGCTGAATATGAAAAAGGTTCCAATCTCTAATTATGCTATTCAATGGAGAGGGCGATTGAATCCCTTTTATTATCCAAAGAGAGTTATCAGGTCCACGCCATCCGTAGTGAACTTCATCTGTTTGTGAAGCATATAGTTCTTGCCACGTTTTGCCATCGAACCCGGCAAGAACATTATGCTTTGATTTGGAAGACTTTGATATAAGAGTTAATTCTCCATTTTCTCCTTCAAAAGGCTTGCTAAAATGGTATAATCCGTACGATTTGGGAACTTGAAAATCGATCCATTGCTCCTGAAAATTGCAGGTGTCGCATTGAACTAAGTACTTTGCAACTCCATCTTCTCCGGTAATCCAAACACTTCCATCCTGAAAAGTCGTCATGTCAATAAACTGCCCAATTTGAGATTCTTCTGCCCGCTTTATGATTTGTGTCTGTAGTTTGACTTTATCAAACTCTTTGAGATCACCATCTCTTATAAAAAGGAGTTTGTTTCCGATGCCTGGTATTGGTATAAATGGAACTCCTACTTCAAATTCCAGATTTTGCCATTTGTCGTTTGAATTGAAAAAAACATTATCCAAATTTCCTTCATCAATACTCCATAAATTTCCGGAGAAGTCTTCATATGTTCTTCCAAGAATTCCTGATGGGCTGATTGTATAATCAAAATTATAACCATCATATCTTGATAATTCGGACATAGGCCCGTGAAACATTGTAATAGTGTTATTATGGCTTTTTGTAATGCTATTTACCCACGAAATCTTTAATCCGTTTTGGGAGGTAAAAAATCGTTGCTTGACTCCTTCTTGTGCCTGAACATTCAGTGATAGTATCAGAAAAAATAAACTAATTCCCCAAAAA
>CAYWRM010000143.1:0-2930 GCA_964460905.1 uncultured Lentimicrobiaceae bacterium | reverse complement strand
TTGAGGAGCAAAAATTTACGCAGCGATCTACAAATTTTTTTTATTGCTGCTAACGTACCGGCTATGCGCAGTGTGCCAGTGTTGCGCCTGCGGCAGGCATATTGCGTATGAGCCATTGTTGGCGTGTCGTTGTTTATTCCTTTTTGTGTTTATTCAATTTATTTTCAATCATTGTTTTCGCTGAAATATAACTCCAGATTTCAAGTTCTGTTTGATAAACAAATCTGCCTTGAGGAATATATCCTAAAGTTCCACCACTCCAAGCTGCAAAGTTGTAATTCTTTGTAACTAATTTTCTTTTTCCTTCAATTTTTTCAAATCTAAATACTCTTTCAAAATCAACAGACCAACCTCCAATGACGATATCTATTGTGTCGACACTTATCTGTCTACAACGAGCCCAGTATAAGGAAGAAATAATATCTTTTTTTATTAATGGATATGCATTATTATAGTCGACCAAATGAATATTAAATTTATCATAGTCTGTTTTGATTCCATTTGGTATTGAGTCTGCTAAAATATAGAAATCAAGTTTGGTCGAGTCCTTAGAATTAAAATAATCATTAAATGACTGATTAAAAAACTCAACTCGTTGTTCTTCACTTAATTCCTGTCCAAAAGAATTATTTGCAAAAAGTAGTATAACAATTAATAGTCTAGCTATTTTCATATTCTATGATTGTTTGTCCTTCTTCGATTGTTTTTCATATTTCATGGTATTTTCAAATCCATTAATTAATAAAAATATACCTCCCGCAATAGCTAATGCGTATAGTACATTATTCTCAAAGCTCTGTGTGAAAGTTGACCAAATAGTCCATCCTCCACCAGCGATTTCAATGAATCCAAAAACAATGATTATTTTTTTCTTAATCTGATATAATCCTATTGCTGTTCCAATTGCTGTAATTAAGCCAACAATTCTCCATGTATTCGATTCTTTCAAGGGTGTTTGAACATATTCCAACAATTCGGCAAGGCTAGGCACCCATAAAAAAATGTATTTCATAATGTACCAAAAAATAATTCCTCCTATTGGAATAGCAATAGCTTGTAATAGACATGAATTATTCTCGGTTTTCTTTTCATTCGTCATGATTATCCATTTATTATTCGTGGGAGTTTACCCAATGCACGCCAACGGATGGCGCTATGCTGCGTACCGCTTAATTTTAACTAATTTTCAATGTTACAAATATACTTTATTAATACATTTAATATTCATGTTTACAGCTAATTGCGGTATGCAGTATGAGCGTGTGTTATATGCTGGCATTTCTATTTCCTAGTAAATGGCATGGTAATTAAAATTCCAATACTCATGGTTGGAATCCATTTTTCACTGAGGCTTACCCTTGGAGGGTCAAATACCTGTAGTTCTGTATTGATAGAGCAAGTACCTTGTCGTTTTCCATGTGTTGTAAATTCTTGAGTTCTTAATGCTATCCCAGAGGCAGCAAAAAAGTCAAATTCTAATCCTATTTTGTTGCCTGATAAGACTCTTAACTTTTTACCAAAAATTATTTTGAGTCCTTTTGATTTTTCCCACATTGACTCCAGACTTACGTAAGAGTCAGAACTTGTTCCAACACAAAATTGATAGTAAATGTCGTTATAATAAATATGGCTGAAATATGCTTCAGCAGAAAGATATAATCTAGCATAGGTTGACAAAATGTATTTATATCCTGCGCCTAGATAAATACCTTTAGATACCTTAGTGTAATTTTTAGAATTAAATAGTCCAAATGAGCGTGATTTATATGATTCAGCAGATGTAGGGTACTTTATTCCTGCCGCTAATCGAATTATATTTTTTTCGTTTATATTTCTTTCGTATCCTAAGATTGCTTCTCTTGTAAAAAGTCCTAATAGATTATAAGTTATGTTGTTTTTGTAGGATATTCTTTCTTGTGTTTTATTCTGTGCAAATGATTCTAAAGTGGATATTTGAATCAGAAACAATATAGAAAGTATTAATTTAAGTTCTCTCATTCCTTCATTTTTGGTGCTTGCATATAACCGGATGGCGCTATGCTGTGTACCGCTTAATTTTAACTAATTTTCCTAATTACAAATATATTTAGTAATAGTACTTAAACTTCCTATTTACAACTAATTGCGGTATGCAGTATGAGCGCTTGTTATAGCCTGTGGTTTTTCTTTAATCTTTCTGGATAAGTTAAAATTCTTGATTAAATAAATACATTTCCAATTGTTCTGTTTGAACATCAATCTCTCCAGCAATTTTGTGTAATAGTTCATTAAATTTATTGTAATCACTAAATTTTGAAGAAGGTCCAACATCAATAATTTCATATATTTCCTTTGGTATCGTTAGTTTTACTAATGCTCTTGCTACTCTGATGTCAAAAATTAGAGAATAGTTTTCTAAACCTTTTGCTCTTGTTGCGAAGTATAAGATTTTTGTCAAATAACTTATACCAAGTCCCTTAATTTTTTTTAATTCATTAAAAGCATTTTTTATGCTATCTTCCTTATTTTCATTTATAAAGTCTAGTACTCTTTTAATCTTTTCTAGATTCTCTTCTGAAGAAATGTATTTATTGGTTCTGAATGTTCCATATCCCGTGTCTGCAAATCCCCATACCATAGTTAGTAAAAATGCTCTCAGGTAACTATCTCCATTCTCAGTGAAGTAGTCTTTATATGTGTTAATCACATCTAGTCTTGAGATTTCTTTGTTTTCAAAGTCAATTATTAAATTTTTGTAGTTCCTGTTTAGATTATTCCATCGATTAGTGTCGTAAAGAAATTTTGATTCAGTTAGTGGTTTTAAATTTCTAATTTCTGTTTTTTGTGCTTTTGTGAATAAATTCATATTGTTTGATGTGTTGATTACCATTGGCTATAACGTGTCGCAAATATGGCACGTAGCCGTTTGTTTGCAGATGTTTGTTGATTAC
>CAYWRM010000142.1:0-2983 GCA_964460905.1 uncultured Lentimicrobiaceae bacterium | reverse complement strand
GGTTAGTATGTGAGATTTCATAGCTTTATGTTAGTTAAAGTTTTCTTTTTTAAGAATATATAATACGATAAATACCCTAGGTTTATGTTCATATTTTTTATATACGAAGAACCTTCTTGAATGTTCGTTAAGATACATAGTTTACAAAAGTTAAAGATTAGACTTTAAACTTGTCAAGTTACAAGAAGGCTGAAGCGGGTTGCAACCTTTGAACCTGCCTGCGGCAGGTTTACGACTATCTCGGTCATTATTTTTATACATTGTTCTCATCAATTTTTCTATCTTCAGACAAGATATGTATTTTCTTTCTGCCAATCTATTCTGATAAATAAGAAATACGCAACTATTGATAAAATAATTATTCCAATAACTCCTGTTGGTCCATATAATAAAGTATTATAATTTCCATCAGAAAGAACAAACATTATAAAGGTATTTCCTGACCAATTCAGAGCTCCGTGTGCTAAAGCAGTAACAAAAATGCTTTTACTTTTGAAATAGAAATATTGAAATATTATGCCAAGAGGAATACTCATTGCAATCATCATAATATTTCCTAATATTGGATGTTCGGGATAATTTAATCCTAAAAGTATTCCAACTCCGTGCCACAATGCCCAAATTGCTCCACCAATAAGAAATGCCGCCTTTGGATTAAATAATTTGAGTAAACGCGGTGTCATAAATGCTCTCCAACCCAATTCTTCACCAAGCATCATAAAAATATTGAGCAATGGGGCTAATAGAGTATTTATTCCAAAAATCACTATTAAATTTGCAAGCCAATTTCCAACTCCAAATCCGCTTTTTTGAGTTTCAATAAATATTTGTTCCGTACTTTTGAAAAAATCATTATCAATAAAAAATGGAATAAGATAGCTCAAACATACAACAGAAGTAATAAATAAGGGCGCAATTATCCAATATTTAAACCCTTTAAATCTAATACCGAGATCGTTATTTCTAAAAATCGGTTTCTTAAATTTAAACAAGTAAAGAATAATAACAATAACAGCAGGAATAAACATTGATAATTGTCCTAATGGAAAATGTTCCATCCCACCTTTTAAATATGCGATTAATCCTAATCCATAGGTGATAACAAATGTTGGTATTAAAAACAGGATTAGTTCTTTTTTTGTGGTTTTCATAATTTTCCTCCTAATATTTATTTAATAGTTACTGTAATTTTGTTTGCTTTTAAAATGTATTTTCCTTTTCCTGTGCCTTGAAATTCGTAATTGTTACCTTTTTGTTTTCCATTAATAATCAATTCTTTATTCGCTTTGCATAGCAACATTTTTACTTTCGATTTTTTGATTAATTGATAGTTCAACTCATTAGTATTGTAAATATCAACTAAAATAAACTCATCTTCAATAATGAGATTGTCAGCTTTCTTAATAATAATTTGTTTATCTCCCGGGACTTGAATTGATGTTTCTATTTTCTCTTCATATATATTAACTCCAATGCTTTTGGGTTTAAAAACAGTTGGGGTTCTGACAAAAAGAGTGTCATTTGATTGTTTAATTTCTGGTTTAAACAATGGTCTTTCTTTCGGATATTGCCAACCCCAAGTGTCCCCTTTTGTAAACAAATAAGACATTACTTTAATTTCGTCTAATTGTGAGGTTTTAATTGTTGTATTTTCACATAAATTTAATACAACAACGTTAACACCTTTAAGTGATTCTGTAAATTTGTTCTCTTTTTCTTGTGCATTCACCGAAAAGTACAATACACAAATAATTACTGATAGAATTAATTTTTTTATTTTCATAATGATTAAAATTTTAATAGTTAAACAATATACATAGCATAGCTATGTTGGTAAATAAAAAAAACTACTTTTTCTTTGTAAATCGAAGAAGTAGGGTAATTAATAAATAAAATATGATTGCAGAAAGTGTAACAAACGGAATAAACCAAAATCTCAGAACATCATTCATTCCATCAATATTCTGTATAAAACCAAAGGCTTGAAACTTATCATCTAAATAAAATAAACCTGTTTTTGTCGGGAAAATAATTTTTGAAGCAATAAAAAATACAAAAACGAATAACAGTAAATATAATAAAGCAAAAACACTATAAATTATTCCGTTTTTAAAATTTAGCAATAATGCTTGTAAAACGTCTTTAGGATTAAAAGTACGGACAGCTTGTGCTATTTTTTTATCAGCAATAACAGGTTTTAAAAACTCTTTGGGTGTCCCAAGTTTTTCTAAAACAGTCAGCAAATTGTCAGTTTCATTATTATCTGAAAATCGTTGCATTCCTTCAAAAATATGGCTGTTTATTTCCATAAGCATTTCTTGTCTATCTACTTTTGATAAGATTGTTAGACATTTTTCAACTCTTTTCAAATAATCTTTATAAATACGTTGTGCTGTTGTTGATGTTAATTCAATATTTTTCATTCTTACAATAGTTTTTGAATGGAACTACTCATATTTACCCAATATTCTTTCATTTCCTGTAAATTAATTTTACCTTTTTCTGATAATGAATAATATTTTCTGGGAATTCCCGATTCTTGTTCAACCCATTTTGAAGATACTAATTCTTCTTTTTTCAACCTGTTTAATAAAGGATACAGAGTTCCTTCAGCAATTTCTATATCAGTATTTTTTTTTACTTCTTCAATTAATTCATATCCGTAATATTCATTTTCCTGCAATATATTTAATACTATAAAAGAAAGTACTCCTTTTTTAACTTGGGCTGTCCATTTATGCACAAATAAATTATTCATGATGCAAATATAAAACAATATACATAGTAATGCAATGTATTTATAATAAATTTTAATTTTTTGCTTAAATTATTGTAGAAATGCTAATTATGAAATTGATGAGAACGGATTGTATAAGAATAGTAGCCAATTGCGAAACCCGATTTTTTCAAGTTACCAATAATTTTTATGAGGGCTACATTGTTCATGTTTACTACTATATAGGCTATTATTTTTATACTTTGT
>CAYWRM010000141.1:0-2991 GCA_964460905.1 uncultured Lentimicrobiaceae bacterium | reverse complement strand
TAACGGTTGGGCTATGAAAATGTAGGCGATTTCGAAGCACAATTTTTCAACTTACGATGAAGTTTAAACGGGCTATAGGCCTTGATGCTACTGCTATCTCGCCTATTTTTTATAGCCTTTGTTATAGCCAGTGCTTTCTATTTTCGAGTCTAATCTGTATTCATTTTAACCAGTCCTTTTTGATTGTATTAATGGCTTCAGTTGTTTTTCTAAGAATATCTCAATTGCAGCAACCCAATGGTTATCTTCTTTCTCCTTAACGTTAAATAAGATTAATTCAGCGTCAAGTATTTTTTCTAAATCCTTAATTCTGTGTTTTTGTGTCTGTGTATTTTCTGTAATATGTTGTGTGGCTCTCTTTCTGCTATTTGTTAAATGTCTGCCAACTTTCCATATCCTTTTGTTGCCAAAAAATACATATACTCCAGGATGCCATATTAAATTACTTTCCTCTTTGGAATTCAATATATTTTCTTTTGTAAATGGCTTTCCATTTAAAACCCTTATGATTTTAATTTTGTGTTCAATAACACCAAATTCTTTTCTAAATATTCTTGTTATTTTATCTAATGAAAAGGTCTCCATTTCTAATTTATTTGTAGAATTCATCTTTAATAAATGTTTAATATTTTAACATTCTTAATTGAGTGGTGTGACATTATTCCGGTTCCTAAATGATCAATCTCCCCCATAAATTCAACTTTCTGACCTTTTGAGATACCTAATAATTTATCCCCCTCACTTGAGTCTAAATATAAATCAACATAGTGAGACGTCGATATTTGAATAGTAATATATGTACTTGAGCCAAAAAATGTTTCTGCTATTTCATATACAGTACCTGTAGCAATTATTGCTTTTCCTTTATAATCGTTTTTCCAAAAATGTTCTATTTGAATATCTGTATATTTAGGTTCGCCAAACATTCCTTCACCAGCAAAGTCATTGTAAAGTTTAACAAGATTTATATACTGTGGTTTGTTCTTTTCTGAATATGCTTTTAAATCATACAACACTTTCTGAACATCCATTTTAAGTCTTTTAATCTCATTATCTATATTATCATATTTAAGTGGATTATTCTTTATTTCTTTGTTTAATCTGTTTGTAAGGTCACTCAATAATTCGATGTAGTTTTGTGATTTAAGATAAGTCAATTGTCCTAAATTAATTTCTTTTATCTCTGATTCAATGGGGTTGATATAGACTTCTCTTAGTGATTCTGCTGCTTTCTTTTGTTCTTCATTCTTTATTTCCAGATTTCGTCTTAAATTTTCAAATTGTACTTTATCATTAGAGGGAATAAACCTTGTCTCATATGGCTCTATTAGAAGAACACTTGTGAAAAGTTTATTAAATTCTTTATTCTCATATTGCATTTGCCATTTTTTTATTTTGATAGAATAAGCAGAACATTTACTTTCTGCTTCTTGTATTTTTGGTAATAAATTTTCAAAATATGAGATTGTTCTCGAATAAGCATTCCGTGAATTAATCTCCATGTTTATGCAAGATACCGCATCACAATACTTGTAAACATTATAATCTTGATTGCATGCTGATACCAATTTCTCATTTTTGATACATAAAGGAATAATATCAGAAAGTATTGGTTTTAAATTATCGAATTCTTTTCGAGTTTTTAGAAATGAATTCTCAATTGTTAAATTAAGTGACAACAATAAACATGCATCACATAACTCGTTGTTATTATAGTACTTAATATATTGTTTAACTTTTTTTTCGTTTTTTATAAACAACTTTTTTTTATTGGAAAGAAGCATTGAAATATCTTCAAATTGCTCAATATTTTTCTTTCGAACATTTTTCTTCAGGATAACTTCATTTTTACTTTGAAAAATATTTAATGCCTTTTCAAAGTCTTTATTTTTTATTTCATTTTTTATTTCTTCTAATTTTGCGGCTACTTCTTTCTTCTTTAGAATTGTCTGTGCATTAACATTTAAAATAGTTGCTGAAAGAATAATGATAGTTAGGATATGTTTCATTCTTATGTCTTTATTTGGGTTAAAGTCTTTTTGTAATTATGTATGTTTCAATTTTGTGTATTTGCTGGCATTGGCTATAACGTTTTAGCTATGAATAGTTGCCGCTTGCGAAGTAGTTTCTTGTCTGGTTTTGCCAGACTTGAAACGGACGACAAATGTTGAATTTATAATTGTCCCGGCAATTATTTATGAGCTTTTGTTATGGGCTGGGTTTAATAATTTATTTTTAACATTATATCACGTCTTTTTATCCAATCAGTTTTCTTTGCATTTTGTTCCATGAAGTTTTTATCTAGTTTCGCCTCAAATTTCTTAATTATTGATATAACCTGATTGTACAACTTGGAAATATTTATTTCTACTTTTTCAAATTTTACTTTAGGCTTTCGTCCTTTTCTTATGAACGTTTCCAATTTAATATCGACCAATTCATTCATTGGATTTGTTTTCTTTTCAATTCGATGACTAAGTTTTCCGCGAGGAATATATAAACTACTTATTAGAAAGAATTTTTGAGTCATTTCGCCTTCTGTCAATTTAATTTCCCAACTAATTACTCCATAAAAAGGCATGTCAGATTCAAACAAACACTCTTCTATTCTTTCATCCATATGTTGGAATGTATTTCTTAGTGGTGTTATATATGATATTTCTCTGATTAATTCGTGTTCATTATCTGAATGTAGAAGTTTATATTGTTTTATTAGTCTTTGGCAATTATCAATAAGACTCCAACAATTGTTAAAAACTGGTATTAGATTTCTCTTAAAGTCCTTATCATCTGAATTATGTGAAATTCTTTCAAGTTCCTTTAATAATAATTGGTAATTTAAATCTATCATCTCAACTGTAAATCTTATTGAGTCTAAGATTAGTAAATCTTTGAGGGCTAATCCAATTGGTAAATTATATAAAAAAGAGTCTTTATTAATTATCATAAATTAATTGTTAATTATTGCTGAATTTACCTTGCCCATAACGG
>CAYWRM010000140.1:0-3021 GCA_964460905.1 uncultured Lentimicrobiaceae bacterium | reverse complement strand
AATATTTTGAGTCTTTCATCCCTAATTTTCTGTTTTGTTCAAATGCCCCCTAACGATGGTGCTATGCAGCGTAGCCTTGTGTTGCGCCTGCGGCAAGGCTATGATGTATGAGCACGTGTTACCTACTGGCATTATTCATTTAAAATTTCATTTACATAATCTATCCACTCTGACTCTGGAATTTCATTATCTATATAAAAATCAGGTTGAATTCCTATATTGTCAACCACCATACCTGGCACTCGCAAACTTCGTGTAAGAGCATATACCAATACAAAGTCCTTGTTTGGAGAATAATAAGTAAGATACAAATTTGAAAAATCTAAACCTCCTTTGGTTGTAGTTCCAAAAAGTTTGACTTTTTTACTTTGTCTGGCTTCAAGTAAGAACTGTTCATCAGTACTTACGTTATTTCCGTTGATTAGAATTCCAACATTCTTTGGATATGGGTAAATGGTATCATATTTAGTAATCTGTACTCTTTCCGAATTTAGATTCACAAATTCACCTAAATGATTTGATAACGTATCATAATCAGCTTGAAACTTCTTCATTTCTTCTGCTGTAGAATTAAGGCCAAACCTTATGGCTATGCCCGTATTTGTGGCTAATTCGTGCATCCTTTGGTTGTTTAACTTCGTGGAAAAATACTCAACTCCGGGTACGCGAATTGGGTTTGCATATAATAAGGGTAAGATTTCGCTATAACTTGCATCTCCTCCACCTGTTCCATTTCTTATGTCAATAATTAAACTTTCAGTGCTTAAAATTCTTGAACGATTTAAAGCAATAAGGCTATCAATTTTACTTTTCTCTTTTCCAGAAAACGAAGGAATTCTTAAATATAGAGTATGCTCGTTAATCAATTCAATAAACGGAATTTTAGAATATAAATACTTATTGTGTAGTGAATTACCTTCAATTGTATTTGATATTTGCTCTTTAGCATTGTTTATTTGGTTTTTCTTTTCTGCCATTAATCGTCTAGCTTCTGGCATATAATGGAACTCAATATGGGCAGAACGAAAAAAAGAAAGCCATTCTCTAATTACATTCTGACAACTGACGGGAGTCGTGATTGTATCAACCTTTTCTTGAATTAACTTGTTGTGAATAGCATAGGCTTGTCTTCCTTTTTTTTCTATGATGTAAGAAGCTCCTGCATCATTTTCTTCAAATGTCTGTTTTGCCCATTCAACGATTTCTTTGTAATTATATTCTTGAGCAAAAATTGTATATGGGAATATAACTAGTGGTATTAGAATTAAGTATTTAATCATTATTATCTAATCTATGGTTCAAAATTTATAATTGTGCTCGTTTTTTTTTGCTTGTAGGTAACGGTGGCGGTATGAAATCGTTGGGGATTGCGGGCTACTTCCCTGTCAAGATACACCGAACTTGATGCGTGGCAGAAAGCTTGAATAACCACCTAAACCCCAATGTTTTATACCGCGTGTTAGCAATAGTTTTTATTCATTCAGTTCTAATTTCAAAGATAAATCAGTCAACTTATTAATTATTGTCGTAGGTTCAATTCCCCATGGGTCAAATATTGAATCAGGTGAACGCTGTACCCAAGCTGAACGCATCCCATATGAAATAGCTCCAATTACATCAAATGGATTACTTGAAATTAACCAAGAATCCGATTTTGTAGAATTAGTCTCTGTATTGAAATGTTTATAAACCAATGGGTTTGGCTTAAAAGTCTCAATATTTTCAACGCTTATAATTCCATCAAATCTCTCAATAATTTTTGCATTAGTTAAAAGATTTGATACTGCTTTTTCATTACCATTTGAAAATGCAAATAACCTATGTCCAGATTTTTTTAAATTTTTCAGTCCTGTCTCTACATCAGAAAAGGTTGGTAAAACAGAATATTCATCCATTAGAGAATCTATCTGTGCTTTGTTTAAATCAGTCTTGAATACCTCACAACAGAAGCCCAATGAATCTTTTGTACACACAGAAAAGTCCGTGTATTTATTCATTAATCCTCGTCTAAAAGAGTACTCTAATTGTTTGTTTCTCCATGTTTCCATGAACAGTTTTGCTTTTCCTCCAATCAGCTGCTCTAATGAATTAAAAACTCCCGATGTATTTATTAGTGTTCCGTAAACATCAAATGCTAAAGTATATTTCATGTAGTCGGTTTTTTTTAATTATTGCTAACGGATTAGCTATGCGCCGTTGCCGCTTTATTTTGATTATTTTTGATTTGAAAACTTCACTTCAAATTTACTATTTCTGTGCTAACCAAAGCCTGAATTGAGGCAATGGCGTATTAGCTTTTGTTGGTGGCAGTAATTTCATTGTTGTATTTTTAATTCTATCACTTTCCAAACATCATTACGTTTAATCAATTCAGCATTTGCGGTAAAATTTCCATTTTCTCCAACAATTGTAAAGGAAAGCTCTGCATTACCACCAGAATTCCAATCATTTGATATTTTTCCACCGACTAATAATCCATAATATCCAATTTTCCCAGTTTTCTCAATTATTTTAGGATTGTTCTCACAATACTTTTTTGAAGTATTAAATGCGTTTGATTGTCCAAAAGTTAGAAACATGACTAAAACCATCCCCATCCAAAAAACGATAGCAAAAGTCCATGTTTCAAGTAGGTGTTTAAACATAAATCCCATTCCAGCAAAAGGATTTTTCCGCATTTGTTTATTCATATTTTTCCATTCTCTAAAAATATTTGGATAATGTCCCTTAGTTGTCTTATAAAATATGAACCAGTGATATAGTCCGAAAAATGTCAACATTGGGGAAATTATAATTCCAATAGTTGAGTATGGTTGAAATCTAAATATTTCTCCAAAGAATGAAGCAATCCATAATAGACAGCCAATCAATATAAATGGTTTATGGTTTGTTGTCTTATTCATCTAATTGTCAATATATTATTCAATGCTTAGTGGGCATAGATTTATCTTTTTCATTATTGCCACCAACGTTTAGTATATAGTTTTGTGGCGGTTTTTGAAACACAAAACTTTCAACTTA
>CAYWRM010000139.1:0-3059 GCA_964460905.1 uncultured Lentimicrobiaceae bacterium | reverse complement strand
GTTTACGCATCAACTGAAGCAGGAACTCTTTTTGCTTCTGACAATGATATTTTCACTATTAAACCTGAGTATGAACATTTAATTCGGGTTGAGAATGATGAACTATTAATTCATAGCAGTTTAATGGGCAGTTCAGAGATGAACATCGATGAATGGTACAAAACTGGCGATTTAATTAAGACAATTACAGAGAAACCATTGAAATTTAGTTTCATCTCCCGTAAAAGTGATATGATAAATGTAGGTGGCTACAAAGTTAATCCGTTGGAAGTGGAAGAAACCATTCTTACTATACCAGACGTTAAAAATGTACGTGTATATTCTAAAAGTAATTCTGTATTGGGAAATATCATATGTTGTGAATTAGTCTGTGATAATAACCAATTAAGTGAATCATCAATCCGAACATTTCTACAATCGAAAATCCAAGAATTTAAAATACCAAGAATTATTCGTTTTGTAGAAGAACTTTCAACAACAAGAACTGGAAAAATCAAAAGAAATTGAATATGAATGTGTTAATAACTGGAATTTCTAAAGGGTTAGGACTGAAAACCTCTGAATCATTATTAAAAAATGGTTGGTCGGTTTACGGAATAAGCCGCAGTAAAACAGAAGAATTAAATGAATTATTACTTCAATATCCTGACAAACTTAAATGGTTGCAGTTTAACTTGAGCGATGCTGAAAAAATTCGACAAATAATTTTCAAAGATTGGATTGGGTTAGACACTCCGATTCACGGCTTTGTTAACAATGCAGCTATGGCATACGATGATATTGTTACAAATCTTAATTTAGATTCCCTTGAAAAAATGTATCGAGTGAACGTTTTCACACCAATGTTGCTAACGAAATTTGTTATTAGACAAATGTTACTGCACCATACTAAAGGTAGTATTGTGCATATCTCATCAATAAGTGTGCATACTGGTTACAAAGGTTTATCAATGTATGCATCAACAAAAGGGGCATTGGAAGCATTTTCAAAAAATACCGCACGCGAATGGGGCGAAGTAGGGGTTCGTACAAATTGTTTGGTGGCAGGTTTTATGGAAACAGAAATGAGTTCATCCCTTTCAGACAATCAGAAAAACCGTATTTATAAAAGAACTTCAATGAAACAACCAGTTGATGTAAATTCCGTAGCAGAAACCATTATGTTTTTGCTTTCCGATGATGCTAAGTCTATTACTGGTCAGAATATTCATGTTGATAATGGAACAATATGATGAAACAGATTAGGAAAAAAATATTTTTTAGAGCAGATGCGAATGAAAAAATTGGTTATGGTCATGTAACTAGGTGCATTGCATTAATTGACCTGATAAAAGATAATTATGATTGCTATTTTCTTATTAGAAACCCATCTTTGAAATTAACCAAGCTAATTTCCCAAGTATGTATCGAATATCAAGATTTACCTGATGTATCTGATTTTTTAAGCGAAGCAAATTATATAGCTAAGTATTTTTTAGATAAAAATTCGATAATTATTCTTGATGGATATGCCTTTAATACATCCTATCAAAAAATAATAAAAGAGAAGGTATATCGCTTAATTTCTATTGATGATATCCATCCATATCATTATGTTTCAGACGTCATTATAAACCAAATACCAATTGAAATAAATGTTTTTAGTACTGAAAAATATACTAAGGTTTATTCAGGATTTGAATACTCTTTACTACGTAAACCATTTATAGTCGCTTCACAAGCAGAATTTAAGCAATTACCTAAAAAATCTACTAATGCATTAGTTTGTTTTGGTGGTAGCGATTATTTTAACTTAACAAGCCTCGCATTAAGCAGTATTTTAAATATTAAAAGCATTCATGAAGTTCACATTATTCTTGGAAGCGGTTACAGCCATTTAAAGGAACTCCAGTCATTAGTAATAAATCAAACTAGTAAACACATTAAAATATATAGGGATATTGATGCAATCGAAATGGTTGATATCATAAAGAAGTGCGACACTGCGATTGTATCTGCAAGTTCAATTCTAATTGAATGCATTGCTTGTGGTGTAAGTTTTGTTACAGGGTTCTATGTAGACAATCAAAAGGATTTTATAAATTTTATTATTCAAAATAAATTAATGAGTAAAGTCATTAATTTTAATAATATCAGCATTAAAGAATTAAGCGCAATTATTTCTGAGCATAATCCAGCAAACCAAATAGAAAAAGTAAACAAGTATAGAAACCAAATACAAATTGCTAATCAAAACATTAAAAATATGATAGATAATACAATTGCTAATCCGAATCCCTTTTTGTCAAATTATCAAAAGGAGAAATATTATTTTAAATCATTTTCTCACTTGAATTATGAAGAGATGAAGCTTATTCTTGAATGGCGGAATCATGATATTGTAAGAAAATGGATGTTTAATAAAAATATAATTGAAGAAAAAGACCATCTAAATTTTATTAAGAACTTACATGAAAAATCGGATAAGGCTTACTGGTTAGTTTTAAAAAATGATAAGCCATTGGCTGTGGTAAATCTTATCAATTACACAGGTGAATCGTGTGAATGGGGTATCTATATTAGACCTGACATGATAGGTTATGGAATAGGAATAGATGTTCAATATTATTTTCTAAATATTCTGTTTACAGAAATTAAAATAAAGAACTTAATTGCATTTGTCAATACGGATAATACTGAAAATATTAACGTACAGCGCCTATTTGAATTTAAAATTGAAAATGAAATAGAATATATTGATGAAATACCTTACAATAAACTGAATCTGAACCAAGAAAATTGGGAGAATTTAGAAAAAGATATTAAAACATTTAAACTATCTCGTTTACTTGCGAATCGCAACCTATGACATGGCGCAAAGCATCTAAGTCAATGAAGCCCAGCCCATAACACGCGGTATAAAACATTGGGGTTTAAGTAGTTATTCGAAAATCCTGCCACGCATCAAGTTCGGTGTATATTGACAGGAAAGTAACCCGCAAATCCCAACGATTTCATACCGCCACCGTTAGCTGCAATGGAGGATAATTCATACCATCTAGACTGATTCACAGGAAATT
>CAYWRM010000138.1:0-3099 GCA_964460905.1 uncultured Lentimicrobiaceae bacterium | reverse complement strand
ATCCAAAGAATAAAGAACCATCATAGAAACTGTCATCAACACCTACAAATGGTCCATCAGGGGCTACATTTTCTGTATATACCATAAATGTACCTGATGCAATAGTAACATCCTCAACATTAACAGTTACCCATGTATCTCCAGGTTCTCCGGAAACACTATATGGTCCTGCAAGTACTGTAGCACCGTCACCGGTCAATACATATACATTATTCTCGTTTGTAGGACTACCATAAGCATCATTAAAGTATCTAACTTCTGTTACTGTACAAGGATACTCTGTTGGAGTAAATACCTGAGCCAATCCGGCTCCTCCTGCTGTTGAACATAATCCATTTTCGAATGTTCCATCGTTATAGGATATCCATTCAGTTACTGGTGGAACAGCTTGATCCCATAATAAATGAACAAGGTTAGTACCTTCAAGTTCTGCAGTTAAATCCTCTGGGGCTGCACAATCTTCAGTAACTTCAACATCAACACATGAACCTGAACATGATTCTGCCATTTCTTCATAAACAAGATTTACGCAGTATTCATACCAGCCATAGTTAAGGGCAAGGTCAAGATAGAAAGTATCCTGTACCATCTCAGCAATAAGTACGCCGTCACGATATACATTGGCTCCGATAACCGGACCAGGATCGAAACCGCCACCGCCGCCGCCGCCGGATGTAGTACCATTAATAATAAATGGCATACCTTGACCTGTTGAAGTGCCAGTATCTAACCATGAAGCCCATGTACCAGTATTTTGCATTGCATTTCCTGTGGTTGTTTGTCCATCAATTGTTATTGGAGGACACCAAGGACCTGAAGAAAGAGATCCTGTTGCTGAAACTACAATCCAGTAATCTCCAGCTTCAAGAGTTAATCCTGTTGCATCTAGTACAATTTTCATAATAGGTCTGTTGGTACTTCCACCAGGACCATCACTATTTCTATAAATATTAGACCACTCAGATGAAAGCATTCTATTTGTGGTTTGATCACCAAAAATAACTGACCCACCTGAACCAGGAACTCCGTCCCATATTTCGAAGAAGCCACCTGTGATAGTTGATGAAGTTGAAGATCCTGTTTGATAAGCAAACATATCGATTGTTTCAACAGTCCATGTTTGATCTACAGTAAAGTCATCACCCATTTGATTTCCTAAATTATTCTGGAAACCACCACCAAGAGTATTCATTCCTAAACCTGTTTGTAGTATGCATTCGTCAGCACCACCGGCACCTGTTCCAGCACTATTTACAAGAGGTCCATTATTATATAATTCAGAACGATCTCCTGATCCAAGAGCCTTAGGAATAGCAGTAAACGTTGGCATAGCACCTGTAATTTCAGCTATTTCATTAACATTTACAATACCATTAAATATTGCAGTTTGATTGTCAATAACAGAAGTTACAGACGTGTTATTTCCACCAATTCGTGGTATTGCATTAACTGCAATTGGAAGATCAAGCGCTCTAGGAGCCATAACTTTAGTCCCATTGCTTGTCATAATGAAAATATTCATTAAGAAGTTACCAATTCCAGATGGTCCAATAGCAGCTACATCGTCTAATGGTCCATAAACTGATCCTTGTGGATTAGCTGCATCATCAGAAGATAAGTCAGGATATGCATCAGCTGCACTATTGCTTAATGGTTCCATTAGGAAAGCTACATCGGTAGCACCCATTAGATCTACATCTCCTAAGTCAATGTCAAGTTCCCACTGGTCGTCACCTGTTGTGGTGAATGGTCCCAGTACAGCAACGGTTGCCTCAGTAGTCCAATCGATGATATGGATGTTGTAATTATGTGGTCCAGAAACTCCCCATGATGCGTGGTGGAACTCAATTGAGTTAGCCAATGCATCAGGATATTCACTTAGATCGTATACAACACCGTAACCATTATCATAACTTTGGTAGTACCCATTAACTGGTGCTCCTGGGTTTTGTGTAATTTCAACCAATTCCATAGGAGGAGGAGGAGTAACACCACCAGAGGCAGACCATGTTAAGAATACATCATTAACATCTTGTAGTTCACCAGTAAGATTACTAGGTCCGGGGAAACTATCACATGGTATATATGTCCAGTAATAACCCATCATTCCTGACATTCCATTTGTGTACAAAGCTGCAACTTCACAATAATATGTCTGCCCTGGAACCAATATATTTATATCAAATTGGTAGAATTTATCTAGTGTATTAGCTACGAAGATACCATCTAACCATACTTTATAGTATTCAAGTAAACGAGAAGCTGCCGTAGTTTCAAGTTCTTTGGTAATTAATATGTTATCAAATAATGCTCCGGGTGTACCTGTAGTATTATACGCATAAATGTTCATAGCATTGAACTCATTGCGTGTGCCGGTTCCAAAGGAACCGCTACTCCATACCCAGGATACAACAAAATCACCATTAAAATACATTTCTGCATAATCGGCATCTAAATCAATCATTGTATATACATTGTGCCATGTATCGTAGGTAAATGTAAATGTACCTAAACCAGCGCCACCTGCATCAGTTAAACCAGAACCACCTGGATCAAAATAAGTTTGTGTACCCCATTCGCTGCTGCCACCATCAAATAATTGCAATAGGTTGAAGTAACCTACTTTACCTGTTGGAATATATATATCAAAGTCTACATTAAATACTCCCGTAGTATAGTTGTCAAGTAACAATACACCATCGTTTGTGCCTTCTATTACAATTGAGTTGCTTCCTGATACTGATTGTGCATCACTAACAGTTGGATCCTCTGCTCCACCAGGTGCAGCACTCCATGTAGTCCAGTAATCTCTTCCCATGGCTTGTGCTTGCTCAGCAAGTTTGCCACCAGCTGTATAATCATCGAAAGTTTCGTCAATTATTACGTCTGGTCCCGGAGGAGGGGGAGGGGGTCCTTCTGCTCCTGTCCAGGTTGCAAAACCTGTTGGAGTAACATGCAGGTCGCCTACAGGTGTAATCTCTTCTTCTAGTAACCATACAAAATCAGTAGCTGCCCAAATAGGTTCTCCTACTATGTCAATTGGAGCAAATCCAGCTTTCTCAACATGTATGTCATAATCTCCTAAGCGGAAATCATCCC
>CAYWRM010000137.1:0-3109 GCA_964460905.1 uncultured Lentimicrobiaceae bacterium | reverse complement strand
TTAGGTAAACATCATTATAATTTAGGGAGCGCATATTTTATATGTATATTTAATATTATAGAAATACAAATCTAAAAATATTCAATGAATTACTACCAACTATTATCACTTTACTTCATAACTCTAAACTTATTTTTGAATCTGTTTTCTCAACGATCAAGCATCTGTGATCATTCTACCTTAAAAACCCCTACGTATAGCTCTGAGAGAGATACGGCCATGAATAACATCCCAAAAAACCACGTTTAACTCTGAGGGAAGTATACCCTGTGAAATGCGGAGCATATTTAATAGGGTACAACCGTGAGAGTACCAGACACAAAAACCCTTAAAACCCCCCTCGTTTAGCTCTGAGGGAGGTACGACCGCGAGAGTCTCATGTGAACAACTTACCACAGTATCGAATAAACAAATTGAATAGGTAGTTATACAAATCATGAGATTATTTCGGCATGTCCCCGCACAAGCCAACCTATAGATGCCTCAGAATTAAACGAAGGAAGTGTAGGCACAACCTTCCACAATACCAAAAAAAACCACCACGTTTAACTCTGAGGGAAGTATACCCTGTGAAATGCGGAGCATATTTAATAGGGTACAACCGTGAGAGTACCAGACACAAAAACCCTTAAAACCCCCCTCGTTTAGCTCTGAGGGAGGTACGACCGCGAGAGTCTCATGTGAACAACTTATCACAGTATTGAATAAACAAATTGAATAAGTAGTTATACAAATCATGAGATTATTTCGGCATGCCCCCGCACAAGCCAACCTATAGATGCCTCAGAATTAAACGAAGTAGAGTAGGTACAACCTTCCACAATACCAAAAAAAGCCACCCCGTTTAGCTCTGAGGGAGGTTTACCCTGTGAAATGCGGAGCATATTTAATAGGGTACAACCGTGAGAGTACCAGACACAAAAACCCTTAAAACCCCCCTCGTTTAGCTCTGAGGGAGGTACGACCGCGAGAGTCTCAATCGAACAACTTACCACAGTATCGAATAAACAAATTGAATAAGTAGTTATACAAATCATGAGATTATTTCGGCATGCCCCCGCACAAGCCAATCTATAGATGCCTCAGAATTAAACGTAATAGTGTAGGTAGTAGTGAAAGATTACAAATCTAAAGGAACTGATTTGCTTGTGCCTAGTAGAAGGAGAGTGAAAGCCTAAATGCCTTAGGCATGTAATCACAATTTTGGCAAGCCTACATTTAACGGTTTGGTTTTGCTCCGTTGACACTGCTTTTAATTATTTTTGAATTGAAAATGTAATTTTAAATTTACTAATTCTTGTCCTGCAGAAGCCTGGACTGCGGCTATGTTGTATGAGCTGTTATTGGGCGTAGGTGTTTATTTATTGATGCTATTTAGAAATTCATCAGGTGTCATTATTGGTATTTGAGATTTCTTAAAGTCTTTTCCGTTCCTGGTTATTATTATGTCACAATTAGTTCTCAATGCACTAAAATATTGTAATGAATCTTCAAAGTCTGAAAATTCTGAATTTAACCCTTTTTCAATTAATACACCGTCCAATTCACATATTTCAGATATTACTTTAAATTTCCTTAATTTATCTTTTGTTTTTTCGAGTCCTTCGTATTTAGTCAATAAGTAGCTTATTGTAGCATAGGATAAAGCAGAGACAATAATCTCGACCTCTCTTTTGTCTGCTAATGTTGCAATTTTCGCAGCTGAGATATAAAAAGGGTCACGTTCACCCAGAAAGTCAAGCATTACATTTGTGTCCCAGAATAATTTCATTTCTATTTATGCTTTTCAGTTAAGTGATTTATAATCTCGGATTTAAAGTCAATATCTGCAGGAATATTAACACCAGTTGACATGCTTTTTACAAATGGTGAGATTTCTAAATCTGATACATCGTCATTCTTGTCACGATTAATCAATGATTTTAGGTAAGATTCTATAATTCTTGATAAACTCCTTTTATGTGAAGAAGCATATTCTTTTGCTTGTTCAATCACAAATTTGTCAAGTTTCAATGTTAGTTTCGTGTCCATGATATAAAATTTATACGTGCAAATATACAAAAATAGCCCGTATTCACAAAATGTAGGTGATTTTTCTTCATTTAAGCACAACTCTGAGATATAGGTACAACATTCCACAAAACCAAAGCAACCCCTACGTTTAGCTCTGAGGGAGGAACGACCGCGAGAGTCTCATGTGTCAATTAATTCCACTAGTTCCGGATTCTCACGCCATGCCTACGCACAAGCCAGCCTATAAATGCCTCAGAATTAAACCAAGGAAGAACAGGTGTAGGTACAACCATCCACAAAACTAAAACAATCACCACCTACGTTTAGCTCTGAGGGAGGCACAACCGCAAGAGTCTCAAGTGATCAATTAACTCCATTACTTCTGGATTCTTACGCCATACTTATGCACCTGCCAATCTATAGACGCCTCAGAATTAAACGAAGGAAGTGTGTAGGTACAACCTTCCACAATACCAAAAAAAACCAACACGTTTAACTCTGAGGGAGGCACGACCGTGAGAGTCAAAAAAAATCGTACTTTAGTCATTATGGAAAGAGGAGGGTTTGTATATATCACAACAACAAAAAAGAATACAGTTTTATATACCGGTTCAACATCTGATCTGAAAGTTCGAGTTTACCAACATAAAATAAAAGAATCACCTAATTCATTCACAGCAAAGTATAATGTTGACAAGCTAGTCTATTATGAATATTTTCATTTTATTGAAGAAGCAATATTCAGAGAAAAGCAGATTAAATCATGGAAGCGAGTCAAAAAAGATAAGTTGATCAGTAATTTTAATCCTGAATGGAAAGAACTTTTTAATGACATAGAAGAATGGGATTAAGACTGCCTAAGATATTATCCTGGTTTTCTAGATTCTCGCGGTATACCTACGTACAGGCCAACTTATAGATGCCTCAGAATTAAACGGTTTAAAGTGAGGTGGTTGTTATTCAATTCATAAAACCCATCACGTTTAGCTCTGAGGGAGGCACGACCGTGAGAGTCTCATATGTAAATTAATTCCACTAGTCCCGGATTCTCGCGCCATGCCTACGCACATGCCAGCCTTTAGATGGCTCAGAATTA
>CAYWRM010000136.1:0-3174 GCA_964460905.1 uncultured Lentimicrobiaceae bacterium | reverse complement strand
AGTTTTCATTCAAAAATTCATTGTCTTCAAAAGAAGCCATCCTAAAAACCGATCGCGACAAAGTATATGCTATACTTACAAATCTTGTAAAAAATGCCATTAAATACAGCGAAAAAGGTTCAATAGAAGTTGGCTATACCAAAAAAGATAATTACCTCGAATTCTACGTAAAAGATACAGGTATTGGCATACCTAATGAAAGACAAGAAGCTATATTTGAGAGATTTATACAAGCAGATATTGAAGATAAGAATGCTTATCAGGGTGCTGGATTAGGTCTGGCTATTTCGAAGGCTTACGTTGAAATGATGAATGGTAGCATATGGGTTGAAAGTGAATTTGGTGAAGGCTCAACATTCTATTTTACAATTCCATATATAGTAAAGGCCAATGAAAAACAAGATGATAAAATAAGCGTAACTGATATTAATGCTGATGACATCGTTAAAAACCTTAAGGTATTGCTAGTGGAAGATGACGAAGTTTCCATGAGTTTTCTTGAAATTATAATGGAAGAAAGCCACACATTATTTATTGCAAGTGATGGAGCTGAAGCTGTTAAAATATGCAAAGATAATCCTGATATTGATTTGATATTGATGGATATTAAGATGCCAATTATGGATGGGTATGAAGCAACCGAAGATATTCGCCTTTTCAATAAAGATGTTGTTATTATTGCCCAAACTGCATATGGGCTAACTGGTGATAGAAAAAAAGCAATTGACTCTGGATGTAATGACTATGTTTCAAAACCTATTGTCAAAAATGTGCTTTTTTCTAAAATTCGTGAATGCTTTACGAATTAAACTAGGGTTTTCAATTTGAAGAAAGGGTTCAGCTTTAATTTAAAGTCATACCCCTAATATTTTAAATTTACACACTTAGTGGTATAGTGTCACAAAAAGAAATCTAAAAAATTAATAAATAGTTTTTATCCTTTGACAATGTCAATTTATGATGATAATTTTTCCATCCCCAAGTAGAACCTCAACACTTTCTTTATCTTCTTCATACTAATCTACCCTTTGAGCATCTCCTTTTGAATAATATGTTTTTATTCTAAGAAAAAAGTAGTATCAGAAAAATAAGTTAACTTTGAATTAATATTCTCTTAAAATTTGACCTTAAAAGTTCAGATTTGTTTTAATACTTACAAAAAATAAAATTATATACAGATGAAAAAGTAAACTTAATTACCTATTATGCTAATGTTAAAACCAAAAAATAATTTATTAATAATTACATTATTATTTTTTGCAAATATCCTTTTTGCGTAAGATACATCAAAAAGTAGCCTTACTATGTGACCTTAAATTTGAGAATATAATAATAGAAAGGTGTATATATTCTTCAGATATTGATGGTTTTGTAGGAGGAACTTGTACATATAAGAAATTATAAGCAATAAAACTCAACAATAAAAGACTATTACAATGAATTATTTAAAATATCCATTTTCACTTCCTAAATCAACTTCCAAAAATGCATGGATAGCATTGGTTATTTTAATTATCGGAATTATCTTAACTGTTGGAGTAACGTGTTTTACCTATTTAGATGAAGAAAAACAAGCAAATCAGGAATTTTCACTGATATGTAATGAAATTACATCAAAAATTGAAACCAGATTAAATGCACATGCACAACTTTTAAGAAGTGGCGCAGCATATTTTGGTGCATCAGATACTATTACACGGCATGATTGGAAAGAATTCATTGAAAAGAGCACAATTGAAAAAAACTTACCTGGAATACAAGGCGTTGGATTTTCATATATTGTACCAAAATCTCAATTACAACAGCATATTCAGCATATAAGAAGTGAAAACAAGCAGGATACAATTATAGGTAAATATAATATCAGACCAATAGGCGAAAGAGAAATATATACTTCAATCATTTATCTCGAACCCTTTGATTTTAGAAATAGAAGAGCCTTTGGCTATGATATGTTTTCTGAACCTGTACGGCGAAAAGCAATGGAGCAGTCTCGCGATTATAACATAGCTTCTCTCACAGGAAAGGTACTTTTGGTTCAGGAAACAGACGAAGATTTACAAGCAGGAACACTGATGTATGTACCCGTTTATAAAAAAAGCGAACCCACAAAAACTATTGAAGAACGTAGAGCGGCAATTTTGGGTTGGGTTTATAGTCCCTATCGAATGGCCGATTTAATGAAAGGTATTTTGGGTCGTTGGGATGTAATTAATAGCAAAAGAATCTATTTGAAAGTATATGATAATGATAGTTTAATAGACAATTCGTTATTATATAGCAGCCAAACAGAAGTAAATTCAGAACAAGCCAAACAGAAGTATAGAAAAGTAATACAGCCAATTGTATTTAATGGAAAAAAATGGACTCTGTATTTTAGCCAATCCTATAGTTTGATTGCTCCGTTTTCTAACAGAACACTCATTGTTTTAATTAGTGGTGTATTAATTAGTTTCTTGCTTTCTTTTCTTTCCTTATCGTTGTTTAATAGTAAGTTTAGGCTACAAATAGCTGAAATACTAAGCTTAGATTTAATAGAAAGCGAAGAAAAATATCATCTTCTCGCAGATAATACGGTAGATTGCATTTGGATTCTAAATCTAAACTTTGAATTTACCTATATCAATCCGGCTATCGAAGATATGATGGGGTTCACGCCCGAAGAGTGGATCGGAACCACTCTCGAAGACCATTGCAACCCTGAGGGCTATCAGCTATGCCTAAAATTATTAGAGGAGGCAATCCCGAAATCTCCACCCAGCTACGGTACCACCTTCGAAATCAATATGTTTAACAAGGATGGCGAACTTGTCCCTCTCGAGATTCGAAGCACATTTATATATGGTAAAGACGATCGGCCGATAGGACTTCAAGGAACGACTCGCGATATCACCGAGCACAAGCTCGCGGAAACAGAACTCGTCAAAGCCAAAGAAAAAGCCGAAGAAAGCGACCGCCTTAAATCTGCTTTCCTTACCAATATGAGCCACGAAATAAGAACCCCCATGAATGGAATTCTTGGTTTTTCCAGCTTATTAAAACAACCTGATCTTAGTAATAAAAAGCAACAAGACTATATCCAAATCATCGAAAAAGGTGGAGCACGAATGCTTAATATCATCGATAATATTGTTAGTATTTCAAAAATAGAATCAGGTCAGATGGAAGTTAATA
>CAYWRM010000135.1:0-3196 GCA_964460905.1 uncultured Lentimicrobiaceae bacterium | reverse complement strand
CGTAATAAAATGAAAGTTTGGTATTTCAAAATGCCCAATTTTTCATATTGCCCCCGTTACCGTGCATTTGAAAGAAAAGAATGAATAAAAGAAAAGCAATGAAATGACAGATAAACAAATTGAAATAGGAAATAAATTATTGGGATTGTTTGTCGATAACGATGGGCAAATGACAGACATAGAATATGAAAGCGAAATAAAACAATTATTCGGAAGTGAGTTTGTTAAATTATCCAGAACAACTACTATATCAATGATTGAAGATTATAAACTGTTTGTTCGTAATGCTTTTAATAAAAATTTTAAAATAATAACAGCAGAAGGAAGAAATGCTCACAAAATTGGATTAAAACAATATATTGAAGAGTTTGAAGAAAAAGAAAAACTTAAAATTGAAAATTTAAGAGCAAGTATAAAAACAGCAAATAGGTCTTTTTATTTATCAATAGCAGCAATTTTAATAGCAACAATAACTCTATTTGTTAATTATTGCTCCAATAATACTATTAATCCAAGGACTAATACAGATAACAACAGATACAATAACAGTAACAATCAATCCATAAATAGTGATTCCGTAATTGAAAAGATGAATCCTTCCGATTCTATCAATATATCTAAACAACTGGTTCATTAACTAAAAATTAAAATTATGGAATTATTCACATTAACAAACACTGGGCTTATTCTTGACATTGTAGGGGCGATAATTATCTTTTTCTATGGTCTGCCATCAGCAGAAACAAAAACCATTCATGCAATTGCATTCCAAGATTCAACAAAAAAAGAGTTGAGACAGGTCAAAATATCTAAGATTTTATCACCTGCTGGGATTTTACTTCTTGTCTGTGGTTTTGCATTTCAGTTGATTGGTAACATTATATGATATCTCATCTGTCACGTGTCCTGACAATCGAAAGATAAATAGTGAAAATAATTGCAGTAGCACAAAATATAATGATAAATAATTCACCAAATGATATAACAAAAAAAATAAAAACGCCACGGTAACAATGTATAAAAATAATAGCCGGTTCAGTAGAAAATTCAAAGTTTGTAGCCCGCTTCAACTTTCTTCTAACTTGCTTAGTTTGAAACCCGCAATTGGCTACTATTCTTATACTGAACGTTGGGCGAAATTTAAATCAGCATCATAACAAAATGGAATCTAGTAAGAAGAGAATTTGTTTGATAGTAGGGGCAGGTGCAGTAGAAAATTCATGGCTGCCCATAATTGAGGTTTTAAAGCCAGATTACTACTTTGATTTTGATGCCGATTCTGCAAATTGCTTTTTAGCAAGGATGATTTATAATCTTCGTCATAGTGCCACTAGCGATGATCCAAATATAAAAGGCGGGTTACAAAATAAATTGAGTGATTTTAGTGAATTTAAGTTAAGAATTTCAAAGGCTATTTACACCTATGAATTGAAGCGTAAAATATATCCAAGAAGGGAGTTTTTTTTATTTCTCGATAAATTTATATTTCAAGAAGGAATTGAATTTATTTCAATTTCAACAAATTGGGATACTGTTATAGATAAGGCAATCAATTATGAGCATCCTGGTAAATATGAAACCTTCCATTTACATGGCATAATTACCAATCCAGATATGCTATATTTACCTTCTGAAGTAGCAATGGAACCCTATAGATCAGAGCAAGATCGTAAAACTATACTAGAATACCATGCCTCATTTATGCATGCTATAACCGAATCTCATAGTGTAATTTTATATGGCTTATCATTAGACCCATTAGATGCTGAACTTTCTGAAATTTTATCTTATGGACTTGATTCTTCAAATATTAAAGAAATTATTATTATAAATCCTGACCATGAAAGAATTTCTAAACGAGTAAAACTACTACTTGCTAGTTGGATTAGAAAAGTTAATGTTTTCGCTTATTTGCCAGATGAATTATCCGTAAAGATACAATACTAAACTTCGCCCAACAAGCGGTCATAGCCTATTGGCAGTGAAGTCGTATTAAGAAAATGAATTGTAAATTTTAAATTAATACAAATTAAGAAACAGATTGCGGTAAAATGCCAACAGGCCATACCGCCGCACGTTAACACACATTTAAAAACGATCACACATGAACACATTAAGCATAATACTTTCATTAATCTCAGCTATGATTGTGTTGTTTGTAATTGTTTTTGATGGGAAATTAAAAATCGAAAATAGGGATAAAATTACATTTAAAGACTTCAAATCAGAGTTAAGAAAAATATCTTTATTTGGTTGGGTTCTAGTTTCATTAATGCTACTTTTTGACGCTGGCAATAATTTAATCTCAGTAGAAAACAATAGAGAACAAGCTAGTCAATACGCCAAAGACACACTTCGATTTAAAACAATAATTGACCAATTAAATAGAAAAGCAATTAATGATAGTCTAACAATAAAAAATCTAGGGAATCTCGTTACCAATAATGGTCTAAAAAGCGATTCGATTAAACTTCAAATTGTTGATAATGCAGTTGAAGCAATGGAGCAACAAAAAAAGACTATTGAGAAAGAAAAAGAAAATACTTTTATTCACTTCCAAAATGAAGTAGAAGATAATTTAATAAAGGTCTTAATCAATTACGAAAAGAATCATATTAATGGTTTTGCAGACACTTCTCTTTTTGTAAATTCTAGACTAACAAATCTTTATATTAAAAAATATGAGAACATATCTTCTAATCGAGTAGTCTTGGATTATTTAATGGAAACTTCGGAAAAAATTGATGTTGTAAATAAATATGCAAATTATGTGGCTAGCAGTAAAGGAAAATCTGAAGATCGAAAATTAGATATAAGAATGTTCTTAGCTAATGTCAAAGTATTAGAAAGTTACCTTATTTCAATTTATTTGAGAGTGAAGGATTTAAACTCATACAAGGAATATGAGAGTCTTGATTTAGATAATGTATTACTTCCAAAAATTGATAGAGATTCATTAATAAATGAATTTAAGATAGAATATATTTTAAAAACGAAACAAATAATTAATTAAAAACGTGTGTTAACAATGTGTAAATTTAAAAGCGGGTTCGGTGGTATGCCAGCAGCGGTTTTCCGCTCATTCTCTCGTCCGTATGCGGACAGAGAATCACACGCAAATCCGCTTCTAAACTTACACCAACGTTAAAAAATGAAATTTCCTGACATTAATTATAATTTCTGGTTATCTAACTGG
>CAYWRM010000134.1:0-3232 GCA_964460905.1 uncultured Lentimicrobiaceae bacterium | reverse complement strand
CTCATCCGAAGGATCATCAGGATCAACCGGTACAATCATAATTTTAAAATCGTCACCAAGTTGTTGTGTAGGAGATACATCCCAAGTCCAGCTTCCATCCTCAACAGAAATATTAGACCCAAGTAAAACAGGAGTATCACCTTCCTTAACAAGTTTAATATCAATATCACCAGTCCAGAAATCATAAATCCATGTAATATCATACGCATCACCTTGCGAAATAAATTCGCCACCATTTGGATTTACAATGGTTACAAAAGGATCAGGAATATAAACAACTTCAATATAATCAGAATATGTAACTTCTGCGCTGTTAGCTCCATCCGAAACATATAAAGTAACATCCCAAGTTCCTTCATCATAGTAATAAATATCCGGTGGTGTTTGTCCGTTATATGTGTTAGGAGTACCGCCTTCAAAGGTCCAAATCCATTCTGTTGGATCACCGATGGTAAGATCGGTAAACAATACACTTTCCCCAACTTCAATACTTGTAACATCAGCTTCAAAGCCTGGCAATAATTCTGCTACACAACCAAAACCCGGAGTAGCCCATATCGAATCACCATCTGCATTAATAGCAGCAAGATTTATGGAATGAGTCCAGTTTTCTGCAATAGAATTATCAACATCAGGATTACAAAGTGTAAGCGAAGGCCCATAACCATCAGCCAAAGTATCCCAAGGTAAATAGTCATCATACGTTAGTGAATCTATTACAAAATCAAAACTATCTTGTAATTCAATATCCTCACCACCATTACTTAAACCACCTGCAGTCCATTGAAGCGCATCAACACCAAAAGTATTCATCATTGCTGACGAATTAACTGCTACTAACAAATAACCTTCAGGAGCTAAATCAATACTTGGGAAGACAAATTCAATACCTTCTGTAAAATGAAAACCTTCAAGATTTACTGTTTCATCTCCATTATTATATAATTCAAGAAATTCAAGAGAATCGGTATTTGACTCAGGAGGATTATACATAATTTCAGTAATAACAATTATCGGAGCAACATAAGGCTCTATAATTGAAAAATAATCATCGCTTTCATCCGCAGGATCACCAGAATTTACAGGAACAATCATAATTTTATAATCATCACCCAATTGTATTGCAGAAGACACGTTCCATGTCCAGACTCCATCCGCAACAGCAATATCAGACCCAACTACAACCGGGCTATAACCTTCTTTAACAAGTTTAATATCGATATCACCGGTCCAGAAATCAAAAATCCATGTAATATCATATGCCTCGCCTTGTGTAATAAATTCGCCACCATTTGGATCTGTAATTGTAACATAAGGAAGTGGAGGGAAGTTTTCAGCACCAGGAGTGCCACCATCTTCTCTACTCGCATCCCAACTCTCGGCAAGAGAGTTATCCAAATCTGGTTCTAACAACGATAACGAAGGCCCATCACCATCCGGTTCCGTAGGCCATGGTGAGCTGTCATCATAACTGACAATATCAACAAGTATAAAAGCATCATTCCAAACTCTTACGTCATCACCTCCATTATTTAATGAAAAATTACCGGTTCCATCATAATCGGGAGTAAAAGGGAATGCTCCGTTAGTAGCTATTGATATAGTGAAGTACCCTCCTGCTGCAACACTATATCCTGCAGGAATAATAATATGAGTATGTGAAGCATCGTTATCACAAATATTATAATTTTCAAGATCTATAGTTTGGGTAGTATTATTATATAATTCAATCCATTCTTCATCAGCTCCAGTTGAATTATACATAATCTCATTTATCACAAGATCAACCACATCTGGTACTATCCACGTATGGGTCTGTGGTGTAGCATCAGGAACAGTAAACTGCCAGTTTCCTGCAATCCAATTGCTTTCACTATCATTAACTCCCCATTCCCAGGTATTTGTGCCACCATCAATACCAAGATCTTGTTGGCAAGTCCAAATGTGGTCACCTGCAGTTACATCACCACCATTAATACCATCATCATAAAATGCCGAATGTTCAGCACCACCATTCCAGGAAGGATCGTATAAACCATTGGAATCCCAACTTCCTTTTAGGAAAAAGCCATCATAATTCATATTTACAACATCATCAACCATAAAAGTAGTTAGTACTGTTGGAGGTGGAGGTCCTGAAATAGTTGTTGTGTTAGTTAGAAAATCAAATGTAAAAGTTGTTGGATTAACACCATCAGTTGTAAATGGAATATCGCCACTTGTACTTTGCACCCAACTATGATTAAGTGTAACTTTTCCTATGTAATCACCTGCAGGAATAGTTAACTCTAATGTGTATGTTTCATCCCCTTCAGGATCTGTCATTTCTCCTAATAATTCTGATGGATCCCAATCAGTACCACCAATTGCTGACATAAAATTACCAGCCATTACAGGTAATGTATGCATTACAAAATCTGTAGTAATATTAGCCTTCCAGGTAACATCTTCAGCTGCCGCTAGCACAACATGCTCATTACTTGAGGGAAATTCAGGGTCTCCCCATGCATCACCTTCCAATACTTTATATTCCCAATCACCTGCATCTAATGATTTAGTTAATTCATATAGTCCGTTTGCATTTACAATCATTACATAATCAGGATCCGTAGTATTCCAACCTTGCATTGATCCAACAATACGAGCTGCTGCTACAGTAGTAGTAATATCTGCTTGTTCTCTTGGATTAATTCTATAATATGGGCCAGAGTTATACCAATCAACAACTCCTGTTATACTTCCATAAGTTTCACCAATATTCAAAGTAACTGCACCAAGATGATAATCAACATTATCACCAACATGAAAATAATAGGTTGTCACTCCGTCAGACCAACTACATGTGTATTCATAATCAACGTATGAATCAACAGTAAAGTTTTCAATTTTAACTAACTGACCTTCCCATTTTTCACCAGGGTCGGTATCTACAGGAATAGTTTCATCAATATCAGAACCATCAATGACTGAAGGGCCATAAGGAGAATTCCCGGATGAGTTAATAGAAATCAAATCAGGAGTAACTAGCTCTGTTAAACCATTATAAACAGTTTTAGGTGCAAAAATAATAATTTCATCTCCTACACTAACTGAGGCATCAAAATCATAATCAAAGATTAGTACACCGTTTCGCTCACCAGTAGCATCACTCATCCACACATTATTATATGCATCATTTGCAGAAACAATTCCAATATAGGATGCAAAGTGAACATTATCAACAATTCCACCA
>CAYWRM010000133.1:0-3248 GCA_964460905.1 uncultured Lentimicrobiaceae bacterium | reverse complement strand
AATCAAAAAAGAAGCAAATATTCCTACAATTTATGTGGGTCAAATAAATACAGAATACGATATTACAAACCTTACAGATAATTTTAAAGCTGATTATATTGCAATCGGAAGAGCACTTGTTGCAGACTCAGATTTTGTTGGGAAATATCTAAACAAAGTACTAGGGAATATTCGTCCTTGTCTTGCTTGTGCTGAGGGTTGTTTGGGTGGAGTAAAATCAGGACAAGGTCTTCAATGCCTTGTAAACCCAAGAGTAGGAAAAGAAATTGACAATTTTGAAAAAACAAAACAAACTAAAAATTTTGCTGTTGTTGGTGGTGGTTTGGCAGGAATGGAAGCTGCTTTAACATTAAATAAAAGGGGACACAAAATAACACTTTTTGAAAAAGATGAACTTGGTGGACAATTTAATCTTGCTCCCCTTACTCCGAATAAAAAATCAATGGCTGCATTAATTCCTTACTTTGTTAAAGAAATACAAGATAATAATATTAAAGTAATTTATAAAGAAGCAGAAAAATCAGATTTAATAAATAAATTTGATGAGATAGTTATTGCAACAGGTTCTAAACCGGCAGAAATAAAGATTGATGGATTAGATGAATTTTATTGGGCTGAAATATTACTGGAGAAAAATTTACCAAAAAACAAAAAAGTTTTAATAATTGGCGGAGGTCTTATCGGGGTTGATATAGCAACAGCATTAATACCACTTAACAACCAGGTAATTATTGTAAAAAGAACAACTGACTTTGGCGAAGATATGGAAATGATTGCAAAATTACTTTCATTAAAAATGATGAAAGAAAAAGGAACTGTTTTCAGCGACCACACTCATATAAAAAAGATTGCAGGGAAAAAAGTTTATGCAGAAAGGGATGGGGAAAAAATTCAATTTGATGATATTGATATGATTGTGGTCTCAACAGGTATGAAAAGCTTTAATCCCTTAGAAAAAGAACTAGAAAAGAATATTTCAGTTCATGTTATTGGCGATGCAAAAAAAACAGGGAACGCACAAGATGCTATAAAAGATGCTTATGAAAAAGCAAAAAAATTATAATTTAATATTGATTTAATAAAAAGAAAATTATGTATAAACATCTTTTTGGTCCGGTACCATCCCGTAGATTAGGAATGTCGTTGGGTATTGACTTAATTCCTAAAAAAGTTTGTTCTTTGAACTGCGTTTATTGCGAAGTAGGCAAAACTACAAAACTCACAACCCATAGATTGGAATATGTGAAATATGATAATGTAATTGCCGAATTGCTACAATTCATGAGTAACAATCCGAAAATTGATTATTTTACTTTTTCTGGATCAGGAGAACCAACTTTAAATAGTAGAATTGGCGATGTCTTAAATTTTATCAAAAAAGAATATCCTAAAATAAAAACGGCAGTATTAACAAATGGATCTTTATTGTATGATAAAAACTTAAGAGCCGAATTGTTGGATGCTGATGTGATTTTGCCCTCCTTAGATGCTGCAAGTCAGGATGTATTTGAAAAAATTGACAGGCCAAATCCAGAATTAAATATCGAAACATATATTCAGGGATTAGTTGATTTAAGAAAAGAATATAGTGGCCAAATTTGGCTCGAAATATTATTATTGAGAGGATATAATGATTCTAAAGAAGAATTAAAATTATTGAAGGAAGCAATTCTTAAAATTCAACCTGATAGTATTCAATTAAATACTTTAGATCGTCCTGGAACAGTCCATGATTTAATTCCTTTATCAAAAAAGGAAATGCAAGGAATTATTGATTTTTGGAATTTGCAAAATGTAGAAATTATAGCATCTCCACCCGAACGATCGAGTATTGAATCGTATAATGGAGATATTGAAACAGCAATTCTGGAGACAATTGCACGACGTCCTTGTACCCTTGATGATTTGCATATTTTTTTAGGCATACATACAAACGAAATAAATAAGTATTTGGGAGGATTGGAAGCTAATGGTAAAATTGGAACTGTCAATTTTGAAAGAGGTGTTTTTTACGAATTGAAGAATAAATAAAATGATTTTAAAATTAGTAAAATGAAAAAAATAGGCTTAATAGTAAATCCCATAGCAGGAATGGGTGGTAGTGTTGGATTAAAAGGAACTGATGGAGAGACTTACAAAAAGGCATTAAAATTAGGAGCAAAACCAACTACCCCGCAAAGGATTGAAGAAACACTTGCTTTGGTTAATAGAAAAGACCTTTACTTTATTGTTGCTCCCGGCAAAATGGGGGAAGATTTTATAAAAAAGTTTGATTTTAAATATGAAGTCATATCTAAAATAGATGAAGAAACAAATGCGGATGATACGAAAAGAATTATTCGTGAGATGGTTGAAAAAGGCATTGAACTTCTGATTTTTGTTGGTGGCGACGGCACTGCAAGAGATGTGTACGATGTTCTGGGATTAACAATTCCGGTTGTTGGTATTCCTTCGGGTGTTAAAATGTTTAGTCCTGTCTTTGCGCTATCAACATATGCTGCTGCAGAAATTATCAATATTGAAACTGAGCAGCTTATCGAAAAAGAAGTTCTTGATATTGATGAAGAAGCCTTCAGACAAGGAAAACTGGGAGCTAAATTATATGGCTACTTGAAAGTGCCGAAAAACCCAAGCCTCTTGCAAGGCAAAAAAGAACCTTCTAATGTGACTAAACCAGAAAAAATCAGCAAAGAAGAAATTGCACAGTATATTTTTGAAAATATTGAAAAAGATACTCTTTATATTCTGGGGCCGGGAACTACTTTGGCAACAATAACTGAAAAAATGGGAGTGGGAAAAACCTTATTAGGTATAGATGCTATTTTTAAAGGACAACTAATTGGAACAGACCTTAATGAACAAGGTATGCTTAGTTTAATTAAGAAATACGATAAAATAAAAATTATTGTTACACCCATCGGTGGAAATGGTTTTATTTTTGGCAGAGCAAGTAAACAATTTACACCGGAAGTTTTAAAATTAATAGGAAAAGAAAATGTAATTGTTGTTGCAACCGAAGATAAAATAAGCAGATTAGAATGCCTTAGAGTTGATACGGGAAATGCCGAAACAGATAATAATTTAAAAGGACATTGTAAAGTAATTACCGGATATAAAACAGAAACAATAATTGAGGTTAAATGATTTTAAAATTCTTACGCAGGTTACAGAAAAAGCTAAGTATTTTACATTTAAAAAAATATTATGAAAAACACAATTTCAAGACAGATTGCAAAATTTGCTATAAA
>CAYWRM010000132.1:0-3288 GCA_964460905.1 uncultured Lentimicrobiaceae bacterium | reverse complement strand
CGGTTTCAAAGGAGAATTAAAATTCGATACCTCCAAACCTGATGGTACTATGCGTAAACAAACTGATGTTAGTAAGCTTCATAGTTTAGGATGGCACCATAGTGTTGATATTGATTTAGGGATTAGAAAAATGTATGATTGGTATTGTCAGAAATAAATTGAGATGAATATATTTGGTTTATTGAACCTTTTAAATAACTTTGCTAACCGAAGCACGAATTAATAATGGAAATACTTTTTCTTAATAACAACCTGATACTCATAGAGAGTTTGCTTTTAGCGTTTATAGTTACTTATATTAGTATTCCTTCAATTGTTGAGGTTGCCAAGATGAAAAAGTTGTATGATGTTCCTAATGGTCGTACATCACACTTGGTTGTCACCCCAACCCTCGGTGGGATGGCTATATTTTCAGGGTTCGTTATTTCCACAATGATTTTTGTGGATATTGCCCAAATAACTTATGTTCAGTATATACTGGCAAGTATGATAGTTATTTTCTTCCTTGGACTTAAAGATGACACCGTTGGTTTAAGTCCTATGAAGAAGTTTGTAGGTCAGATAATTGCAGCCGGTATTGTAATCGATCTTGGAGGTATTAAACTGGAAAGTTTACAGGGATTTGTTGGTATACATGATCTTACATATTATTCAAGTGATTTACTAAGCTTATTTGTAATTATTGCAATTGTAAATGCTGTTAACCTAATTGATGGTATTGATGGCCTAGCTTCGGGTGTAGGTATTATAACAGCTTCAACCTTTGGTATATGGTTTTATCTTGAAGGTGAAATACAGCTTGCAATACTTGCATCATCACTTGTAGGAGCTTTATTGGCATTCTTCAGATACAATGTATTCTCAAAGAAAAACAAACTTTTTATGGGAGACATTGGCTCCCTTATGCTTGGATTTATGCTTGCTATTTTTGCAATAAAGTTCAATGAGATCAATAGACTATCCACAAGTGTATATAGTTTATCTTGTGCACCAGCTGTATCAATTGGAATATTAATACTTCCAATATTTGATACCGTACGTATTTTTGCAATAAGGATAGCCAATGGCACCTCACCTTTCAAACCTGATAAAAGACATGTCCATCATTATCTGCTTGAACTAACAGGTAGTCATCGAAAGTCAACTTTTATACTATTAACGGCAAATGTATTCTTTATCATTATATCATTTATGTTAAAGGATTTACGTATTTTAACTTTAACCTCAATATTATTTGTTTTGGCAAGTGTTTTGTCTTTCATCCCCTATCAATTAGTAATGATTCGCAGGCGTAAAAAATCCAATGTCCAAGAACCAAAAAGAGGAGTTTGGAAGTTATTTGGGAAATAGGGCATTAAGGATTGAGATTAAGGTAGAGGAATAGGAGATACTTCTTGCTCACCACAAATTAAAGATATCAGTAATTTCCATCTTCAGATTATATCACAATAAAGATAGTAAATTCTCTAACCTTCCAAAAACCCTAAGAGTTCCTTTGTGCATACACTTTGTGATACTTCGTGATAAGAAACCCACATATATGAGTCTTTGTAAATGAAAAAATACACACTACTTACAATTCTATTTCTACTTGGGTTCATTGCAACTACTCAACCGTTGTATTTGCCATTGAACCAAGAATACAACCGCTCTCTCCAAAAATCCCTCTATTCAAACCAAACTCACTTTCACACCTCAATTCGTCCATACTTCATACTTGATATTGAAAAAGCAGGAATAAATTACGATTCAATTCAGCAACTATTACGAATCGAGAAGACATTTTCAAAGAAATGGAAACAAAAGACATGGGATAAATTACTAAATGATGATGTTGCAACATTCATAAGAGAAGATTACGCAATAATAGCAAACCCTCTCATGAATTTCTCATTTGGCAACGATTTATCCCCCTCTGGAGGGGGTGCCGAAGGCGGGGGAGGTACTTGGATCAATACAAGAGGAATAGAACTCAAAGGATGGATTGGGAAAAATGTTGGATATTATACTAATTTTTATGAAAACCAGGCTAAGTTTCCTGAATATGTTGATTCATATATCCGTGAAAACAGAGTAATTCCAGGGTATGGAATGGTTCATACATATCTTGATAATGGAGGTTTCGATTATTCATCGGCAACCGGATACCTAACCTATCAACCAAGTAAGTATTTTAATTTTCAATTTGGCCACGGTAAGAACTTCTATGGAGATGGCTACCGTTCATTGTTACTTTCAGATAATAGTTTTAACAATCTGTTTTTCAAAGCTACTGTAGATTTTTGGCATATAAAGTATCAAGTGCTTTATAGTCAGTATATTGATATAAGGGATAATAAACCAGAAATAGGATACGCCCGCAAATATACCACAACACATTATTTAAGTTGGGCAGTCTCAAAAAGAGTGAATCTAAGCTTCTTCGATGCAGTTATATGGTCTGCCACTGATAGTGCAGGTAACTATAGAGGTTTCGATTTGCAGTATCTTAATCCAATAATTTTTATGCGTCCCGTTGAATTTAGTACTGGTTCTCCAGATAATGCAATGATAGGCCTAAACTTAAGTGTAATTGTTGGTAAGCATAATGTGTTTTATGGTCAGTTAATATTAGATGAGTTTAAGTTTGATGAGGTAACTGCCGGAAATGGATGGTGGGGAAATAAGCAAGGATTTCAGCTTGGCTTTAAGGCTTATGATCCCTTTAGTGTAAAGAATTTGTATCTACAAACAGAGTTTAACTGGGTACGACCATATCTCTATTCACAACGCGAACCCATAAAAAACTACGGGCATTACAACCAGCCCCTTGCCCATCCCTACGGAGCCAACTTTTGGGAATCGGTTAACTTTATAAAATATAACTACAAACGCTTTTTCTTCAACTACCAATTCATCTACTCAATATATGGTGATGATCCACCGGGAATGAACTATGGAAAAGACATATACCTTTCCTACAATACACGCGTTCAGGATTATGATAATTATATTGGACAAGGAATAAAAACAACACTTATTTACAATAACATAAGTGCATCATACCTTATAAACCCTGCTTATAATCTAAATTTTTCGGTTGGTTATATTAACCGTAATTTAAGCACAGATACAGATACTCATACTACTAACTACTTTTATTTAGGCCTGAGGACGAGTATTGGGAATAGGTACTATGATTTTTAGTTCCTCCCCCAAGCCCCCTCCAAAGGGGGAAATGTTGCTTCATCCCTGTCCCCCTCTTTGAGGGGGAGTGTGTAGGCTGGTGCGGTGGCAAGGGGGAGGAAA
>CAYWRM010000131.1:0-3309 GCA_964460905.1 uncultured Lentimicrobiaceae bacterium | reverse complement strand
GTTCTTCAAAGAAAAAACTATATCTATCATTAACTTTATCCCATAATTTAATATTTGATATGTAAATCCTGACTTGCAATACTTTGTTTTTTGAACTACCAGCTTCATTTAAAATAGTCTCAATATTTTTAAGAACTAAATCAGTTTGTTCTTCAATTGATTTAGGTGTGGTTTTAGAATTTTGATTAATTGGAAGTTGTCCAGAAAGATATAATATTCCATTATGTTCAATGCATTGCGAATAATGTCCATTTGCTTTGGGCATCTTTGGAGTATTTAATATTGTCATTTTACTATTTATTTAGTTATAATCGTTTTTAAAAATCTTAAAATATTCTGTCAGTCAAAAGTAGTATAGCTTTTCATTAAGTTTCTTATCATACATGAATGTACAGGAAGAATCATTAAATAATCGCCAATTTTATTTTTTGAAATCCAGTTGTATTTAAACCCACAATTGTGTACAACGTTGATGGTATGGTGTCGTGCGGGATTACGAGGCGATTTCCTATCAGTTTACACCGGCTTTTTTTACGAGCCACAAACCTTCGAAAACCCCTGAAACCCGCATGCACTATACCATGTGTTGTACGCTGGCCTTATTATCAAATTGTTTTTCTCTTATAAAATGCTTTCCAAAATATAAATAATAATCCAATTATGCATAACCAAACAAACCAATCGCCCATATTTGCATAAATAGTTTTAGCCCCTTTCATTGGAACATCTGAAATCATTATATTTTCTTTTGTCTTGTAATAATCTAACTGACTAAGCATATTGCCTTTATAATCGACTGCTGATGACAAACCTCTCCCTGTACACCTTACCATTGAAAAACCATTTTCTATTGCCCTTAATTTCGACATGTTTGCATGGTATGGTGTTCTCTCCTTCCAATCGTTAGCAGGTACCAGCATAATATCTACATTCTTTTTCCCAGCCTGATTAATAAATGTCGGGAAATCCATATCAAAACATATTGCAGATGCAATTCTACCATAAGGTGAATCGAATGTTTTAATTATCTTTTCACCTGCATTAATTGGGTCACTTGGTGTGGGATAAGCTTTATTAAAATCCCAAATAATATTTCCTTCTGGGTCTATCCAAATGATTTTAGCTTCACCAAGCGTTTGAGGGAATTCTTTTGGCACTGTAAATAAACTTAATCCCAAATATACTTTTTTATCTTTTGCTAATTTGCAGCCCTTATCAATTAGAGTTTTTTCATCATCCCTCAAAACCATTAATGAAGCTTCATGCAGAAATATAATTTTTGCTCCGCAGTCAGCAGCTTTTGAAGATAATTTTAATAATTTTGTATGTATTAAAGCTGTTTGATTACGAAATGCGGGTAATCGGCTAATATCCTGAGTAAAATTAGATGAATCCGCTAAGGATTCGTTATGGATAATTGATGCAATCCGAATGGTTTTGGAATCTGATGAAAAAAATCTATTACGTATTTGTCCAAAAAGAAATACAGAAATAATTATGACACTAAAAAGGATAATACTCTTTTTGATATTTGCAATTTCGAACCTTTTATCCCAAAACCAATTCATAGCTGAAGCTGTCCAAGCAATAATAAAGGTCAAGCCCCACATGCCCGTAATGGATGTAAACTGCATTAAGGCTAGGTTATCCTGTGTATGCGCTAATGAACACCATGAACCCGCTTGCCCGCTTGATATAGCAACAATATATTCAGCAATAACCGATACGATGGGAAAAACTAAAGTTGCTAAAAATCCATTTATTCTTTTCGTTAACCATCTATCCATAATATATGGTAAAACCATAAATATACCGAAAGAAACAACATACATATAATATATTATTTCAGGAGCAGGAATCATCCCTTTTAACCTAATATAATGAACAACTACGATAAATACGAAAAAAATAATCAAGCTGTACCAGCGTTTAAAATTCCTAAATGCTCGTATAAGAAAAATAGGGGCAATCCATGTAAAAATAGGGATAATCCATTTCCCATTTGAAAATAAGAATAGTACCATCCCCAGAATCATTAGTAAATAAGGCACTAAAGATTCTTTTAATTTAATTCTGTAAAATATTGACCTGAGTTCCATAATCTGTTATTTATATAATTTGACAATTGATCTTTTGCAAACCTATAACTACTATGCAACGCGTCAAAATAATTGGGCTAATTGAAAAGGAATTGGGACAAACTACAATATTCTATTTACAGAATGGGGCAAACTACATGTTTCTGGGACAAAGCGAACTAACGATTAAGCAAACTAAATATGTTTTCCTTATATTTTCTGGAAATGGGAATTAATAAATCAGTGTTTTTTAGGTTTATCTTATATCCCGATGCATTGCCCAAAACAGAATCAATTTTAGTCATATTAACAATGTAGCTCTTGTGACATCTATGGATACTTTGATTATTGGAGGTTTGTTTTTCGATATTATTCAGGGTGTTGCGAAGAAGATTGTGTTTTATTGCATTACCTTCCAAATAATAAACATCAATATAATTATCGGCTGATGTGATATAAAGAAAGTTGTTTATTAGCAATGAAATATTTTCTCTTTTGTTGCTGGCTTCAATTGTTATTGTTTCGGTGCCATTAGAAATTTTACTTTTTTCTAGAATCTTTTTATTTATTTGACTAGATATTTTAATTTGTTTTTTAATCGTATAGATGTAATGTGCTAATATTAAAAGCGACATAGGAATTATAGTGATTCCAAATATAATACCCATGTAGACGATAAAACCCACTATGTGAAAATGCCCTTGATTTGATGTAATATCATTTATTATTGAACTTGAAATACTAGTTAGAAATGTAATCCAACTAATCCAGAGAATTGTATTTCTTAAAGTAAATTTTTTAATAACTATGTTTTGCAACCAGAATAGATGAATTACACTAATTAACAGTCCGAAAAAAACATAAAGCGAAATGATCTTTAATTTATATAAACCCGATATGTTATATAATCCAAATGGTTCAAATATGTATAAGAACAAGAAACAAAATATCCATATACCAAATGAGTACAATATTTTAAACTTTTTTATTTCAAGTAAGTTATATGGTTTGTTTAAATATTTCAACATAATAATTATTCATCGTTTATGGTACCCTTCTTCAGGCTAACGATAAATTGTATGAGTAGTGGCAGATTTCGAGGCACTTCCCTGTCAAACCGTGATGAAGTTTGAGCAGGCTACAAACCTTGATATTTAGCACTTTCCCTGCCATTACTTATACAAAATGTGTGTGCCTTGAATGGTAAATTTATAAAAGTTCTTTGAATAAA
>CAYWRM010000130.1:0-3315 GCA_964460905.1 uncultured Lentimicrobiaceae bacterium | reverse complement strand
TTGAGTATTATCTATTGAGTGTTGCTTATTGAGATTCAACATGCAACACTCAACACTCAACATTCAACACTCAACACACAACACTCAACACACAACACTCAACATTCAACATTAAACACTCGATTTACAATGTATTTACATATTCGATTTAGTGGTCTCAATACTTCTATAAATTATAGCTATTAACTCCTATAGTATAGTCAATAAATCTATCTTCTAAATCAAATTTCTTAATATCCTGTTTTTTATTTATTTTTTGAGTGTTGCTTATAAAGATCAAACATTCAACAAGCAACATGCAACATTCAACACTCAACATTAAACACTCAATTTACAATGTATTTACATATTCGATTTAGTGGTCTCAATACTTTTATAAACTATCGCTATTAACTCCTCCGTTTCTTTCAATATTGGATATAGTTTCTTTGTGTCAGTGATTAATGGCTTCCTTTCAATAATTTTTAAACAAACACGGCTCTCCTTTAGCTCTTTAAGAACAATTTTAAGTTTGTGAACAAAATCTTTTCTTGATTCTGCACTTTGAGCTTCACCATAATTTAAAGCAGGCGAACTACTACTCCTAATTAACTGACCAGAAATATTAGATCCCAATTTTGAACTATCAATTTCATCAACAATATTACTAACTCCTATAGTATAGTCAATAAATCTATCCTCTAAATCAAATTTCTTCATTTTCGGCTTTTTTATTTGTTAATTGAGTATTATCTATTGAGTGTTGCTTATTGAGATTCAACATGCAACACTCAACATTCAACACTCAACACACAACACTCAACATTCAACATTAAATATTAAACACTCGATTTACAATGTATTTACATATTCGATTTAGTGGTCTCAATACTTTTATAAACTGTATCTATTAACTCCTATAGTATAGTCAATAAACCTATCCTCTAAATCAAATTTCTTCATTTTCGGTTTTTTTATTTGGTTATTGAGTGTTATTTATAATGAAAAAACTTAATTATTACACACTTAATTCAAAACAGAAGCCATTTTTCTTAATGTTGGCAAAAATAACAAAATAGGATGAGTTTATGTTTCCAAACTAAAAATAGTATATTGTATAGTGTTAGAGATTCCTGACTACCCTCAGGCAGGCTTCCCTCCGTTTCCAACGACAGCGTTTTGTAATATACTGTATAAGTATAATATAACAAATTTTAGCATTCCCGGGGAATCACTCAGTCGTGCCTCCATCGATATGACAGCTCGGCGCTTTGGGTTTTGTCATCATACTCTTTGTGCGACCGCCTGAGGCGAATGTTGGGTATCAGAATAACAACATTCTCACCTTGCTACAAAAAAAAGAGCCCTCCGACTAAGTCGGAAGGCTCTTTTAATATTAATGCGTCGGTAGGTAACTACCCTTACGATGTTTATTATCTTCTGATAATAACACGCTTGGTAACTACTCCGCTTTCGGTTTCAATCTTAACAAGATATACTCCTGCTTGATATGAGTTAGTGTTTAACTCAACTCTTGTTGAGCTTACATCTTCTGTATAAACAATCTGACCAACATAGTTAGTTACTGTCAATCGGGTCATTTCATGGATAGATGTAACGTTTACACGGTTTGATGCTGGATTAGGATATAATGATACTTCATTTTCTCCTATTTCATCAATACCTACTGTTATATCAACACAAGCTTCGTTTGAATGATCTGACTCACCACAGTAGCTATATTCTGCTGTTACAGTGTAACAATGATAACCAATCTGCATCTCCATATAATCATAGTAATTATCTGGCCATAAGGCTTCTAATATATCACCATCTTTATAGATGTTATAACCTACGAATGAGCGAGATTGATTATTATCAGGACTAGCAACAAAGTTAGAAACATGATTAGAAACTGCTAATGCTAAACTATTATTTGTTGCATTTGCAGGACGTAATACTGTAGAGTTAGGTACAGCATTTGCTGTTAACTCACCATAACTAACATTTGCTTCATGACTACCAACATAGAAGTATCCATATACACCTAATTCGGTAAATGCTCCTGGTGATCCAAAGAATAAAGAACCATCATAGAAACTGTCATCAACACCTACAAATGGTCCGTCAGGGGCTGCATTTTCTGTATATACCATAAATGTACCTGATTCAAGAGTAACATCATCAACATCAACAGTTACCCATGTATCTCCAGCTTCTCCGGAAACACTATATGGTCCTGCCAATACTGTAGCGCCGTCGCCGGTCAATACATATATATTATTCTCGTTTGCAGGACTACCATAGGCATCATTAAAGTATCTAACTTCTGTTACTGTACAAGGATACTCTATTGGAGTAAATACCTGAGCCAATCCGGCTCCTCCAGCTGTTGAACATAATCCATTTTCAAATGTTCCATCGTTATAGATTATCCATTCACCTGTTGGTGGAACATATGTATCCCATAGCAAATGAACAAGGTTATCTCCTTCAAGTTCTGCAATTAAATCCTCTGGAGCTACACAATCTTCTGTAACTTCAACATCAATACATGATCCTGTACATGATTCTGCTAAATCTGTATAAAGAAGATTTACGCAGTATTCATATATACCATAGTTAAGGGCAAGGTCAAGATAGAAAGTATCTTGTACCATTTCAGCAATAAGTACGCCGTCACGATATACATTGGCTCCGATAACCGGACCAGGATCGTAACCGCCGCCGCCGCCGCCGCCGGATGTACCGTTAATTAAGAATGGCATTCCTTGACCATCAATTTCTGCCCAGCCACCAGTATTTTGCATTGCATTTCCGGTAATTGGTTGTCCAGAGATAGTAACTGGAGGTGCCCAAGGACCTGAAGATAGAGATCCGGCTACTGTAAATTCAACCCAATATGCTCCAGGAGTAAGAGTTAAACCACTTGCATCACAAACATATTCCATAATAGGCCTATTGGTAGATCCACCAGGGCCATCATTATTTCTATAAATATTTGTCCATGTAGTATTAATCATTCTGTTAGTAGTAAGATCGCCATAAATAACAGTTCCACCATCACCTGGTTTACCATCATAAATTTGGAAATAACCTTCTGTGAGAGATGATGAAGTAGAAGACCCTGTTTGATAAGCGTAGAATGTAAATGTTTCTACAGTCCAATCTTGATCTACAGTAAAGTCATCAGCTAAAGAATATCCCGAATTAATACTAACACCATAGCCATATGTGGATAATCCATCCATCAATATACTTTCGTCAGCACCACCTGCACCAGTTCCAGCACTCTTAACTAAAGGACCATTGTTAAATAACAATGCACGAGTTCCT
>CAYWRM010000129.1:0-3353 GCA_964460905.1 uncultured Lentimicrobiaceae bacterium | reverse complement strand
AGTGATTATGGAAAATCAAAATAAAATAAAGATACTGATTCTCGATGATGAAAAACACTTATTTGAAGGTATTGTTTTACACCAAAACGAAATTGCCATTGATATTAACCTTTCGTTTGCTCAAATGTTTGGTTACACACGTGAGGAAGTGATCGGTAAAAATGTTGTAAAATTAATTGTTAAAGAAGAATACCATGCTCTAATTTCGCAAAATATAATTAAAAATTATGCTCTTCCTTATGAAGTAGTAGGCTTAAGAAAAGACGGCACAGAACTTCCCATAGAAATAGAAGCAAGAGATATTGAGTCAGATGGTAAAACAATTCGTGTAGTGGCTGTTAGGGTTATTAGTGAACGTAAGAAATTTGAAAAAGAATTACAAAAACAAAATAAAGAATTAGCCATTGCCAAAGAAAAAACCAAAGAAAGCGAGAATAAGCATCTGCTTCTTTTGCAACACCTCCATGCAGGAGTAGTGGTTCATGCCACCGATTCCAGTATTCTCTTTGCCAACGATCAGGCATCCGAACTTCTCGGTTTAACCTATGACCAATTAAAAGGAAAAACAGGCATCGGTCCTACATGGAACTTCATTTCTGAAGAGAAAACCCCGATTCCTATCGACCAATACCCAGTACAATTTGTAATTACCCAAAAAAAACCTCTTCGTGATACGGTATTTGGAATCAATCGCTCGGAAACAAAAGACCTTGTGTGGGTTTTGGTGAACGCATTTCCTGAATTTGAAACAGATGGCTCGGTAGCAAAGGTTGTTGTAACATTTGTTGATATCACCAAACGCAAGCAGGCAGAAGAAGAAATGAAATCTCAAAAGGAGAGATTGAATAATATTATTGAAAGTACTAATCTGGGAACATGGGAATGGAATGTTCAAACTGGGGAAACAATATTTAACGAGAAATGGGCCAATCTAATCGGATATACTCTTGAGGAAATTTCTCCTGTATCGATAGAGACATGGATGAAGTTTGCACATCCCGATGATTTGGAAGAAAGCGGTATTTTGCTTAATAAGCATTTCATGAGTGAAATTGATTATTACTATTTTGAATCACGTATAAAGCACAAAAACCTAGGCTGGATTTGGGTCTTAGACCGTGGTAAAGTTGTATCTTGGACAGAGGATGGAAAACCGGAATGGATGTGTGGTACGCATCAAGATATCTCCAAACGCAAGGAGCTTGAAGAAAAGCTAACATCCAGTGAAAGGCGTTTATCTGCTTTCTCAAACGTTATTGGAGAAGCTGTCTTTTTTTCAGACAAGGGTATCTGTATTGAGACAAATGAAAGTGCAATTAAAATGTTTGGTTATTCTTATGATGAAATAATTGGAAAAATTGGAACTTATTTTATTGCTCCGGAGAGCAAGGAATTAGTTAAAAACAATATGCTTTCAGGATATGCAAAACCCTATGATGCACTTGCAATTAAAAAAGATGGTTCTAAATTTTGGTGTGAACTTAGTGGAAGAAATTTCAATTATAAAGATAAGGATATCAGAGTTACTTCTCTTATAGATATAAGTGTAAGAAAACAGCATGAAAAAGAATTAAAAATTGCCAATGAAAAACTGAAAGAAAGTGAAGAAATATTCAGGCGCCTTTTTAATGATTTGGGCGATGCTGTTTTTGTTGCTAAAATTGGCGGAACTGATAGCGCCCAAATATTAAATGTAAATCCTGCAGCAGAAAAGCAAACCGGATATACAAGGGATGATCTGCTTAAAATGAACATAGCCCGTGATCTTCACATTGCCGACAGTTCTGAGACCCCACCTGATGAATGGGATAAAGCCCTCTTAAAAGGACAAAAGCTTATATCAGTTGAAAAGAAAAGGAAAAAGGACGGTACAGAATACTGGGCCGAAGTAGTAATCACTCCTATTGATTTTAACGGCGAAAAAGCTTGCTTATCAGTTAATCGCGACATCACCGAACGCAAAAAGGTCGAAAAAGAAAAAGAAAAACTATTATATCAACTTAGTGAGAGAATAAAAGAATTGAATTGCTTTTATGATATAGCTCAAATTATCGAAAAATATGGAAATAACATAGATAAAATATTTGAAGAAACGGCACAAATCCTTCGCTCTGCTTGGCAATATCCTAACATCACATGCACCAGAATAATTTCAGGAATCATTGAATATAAGACGGATAATTTCCTAGAAACAAAATGGAAACAATCATCCGATATTAAGGTTAATGGGGAAATTACTGGAGAGGTAGTTGTTTGTTACTTGGAAGAAAAACCTGAATCTGACGAAGGCCCATTTTTAAAAGAAGAAAAAAATCTAATAGTTTCGGTATCAGAGCAATTAGGAAGAATTTGCGAACGCAAACAAGCAGAACAGAAGTTAATTGAGGCAAGAGAATACCTTAATAGCATTATAGACCACATTGCTGATCCTGTTTATGTTAAAGACGACCAAAGTAGACTTCGTCTTGTCAATAATTCTTTTTGCAAATTATTCGACCTTTCGCGGGATGCCATAATTGGTAAAACACTTGCTGAGGGTGTAACTCCTGAGGAGCAAGAAGATTTCTTAAAGATTGATAGGGATGTGCTTGATAGTGGTAAGGATAATTTAAATGAGGAGACAATTACCGTCAGAGGTGGACAAACCAGAATTTTGTCCACTAAAAAGTCAAGGTTTATCGATAAAATGGGTGAAAAGTATCTTATCGGTGTATCTCATGATATCACGGAGCGTAAACTTGCAGAGGAGGTGCTGAAAGTAAGCGAAGAAAAATATAAGACTATGTTAAATGCTTCTCCCAATGGTATTATGATAATCAATAAGAAAGGAATCATTGTTGAAGTTTCAGAAATTGGGATTGAGTTATTGGGATTTGAAAACAGGGACGAACTAATTGGAAAACATTTTTTCAAGTATGTGCCAACAGATGAAAAAATAATCATTGAGGAGGCCATTCAAAAAACATTAAACGAAGGAATCGAACAAAACGTTGAGTTGAAAATTAGAAAGAAAAACCAATCTTTATTTTTAAGCGAAATCAGTTTAACTTTGATCCAGAGCACTGAGACAGCACTTTTTTCATTCATGATTACGATCCGTGATATTTCCCAAAGGAAAAAAATGGAAAAAAAGCAAATCCATGCCGATAGGATGTCCAGTCTGGGAGAAATGGCATCCGGCATTGCCCATGAAATTAATCAACCTTTAAATACCTTATCCCTTGTTGTTGACAATATTTTGTATGAGGCGGCCAAAGACGAAAATATTGGGAAAGAATATCTGAAAAAAAAGACTGCCAAAATTTTTACAAATATTACCCGGATCAAAAATATTATTGACCATATTAGGGCTT
>CAYWRM010000128.1:0-3355 GCA_964460905.1 uncultured Lentimicrobiaceae bacterium | reverse complement strand
GTACATAATATTCTCAAAAAACATGGTTTAGTTAGCCCCCAAAAACGTCTAAGAAGAGTAAAGCCAATTTACCCCATTTTTGACCCCAAAGAATGCAATGAAGTATGGAGTGCAGATTATAAAGGAAAGTTCTTAATGGGTAATAAAAGGTATTGTCATCCATTGACAATAGCTGACTCTAAAAGTCGAGTTGTATTTACAGCCAAAGGTCATTACAAAGAGAATTTAGAATCTGCAAAGTCAGAGTTTATAAGGGTTTTTAGAAAATATGGTTTACCTAAGCAAATGCATACAGATAACGGAAGTCCCTTTGGTTCGGTAGCAGCAATTCAACGATTTACCAGGCTGTCATATTGGTTTATAGAACTAGGAATTCAGCCGGTATTTTCTGATCCCGCACACCCAGAGCAGAATGGAAGACATGAACGAATGCATCGTGATTTAAAGGCAGCATGTGCCAAACCATCTGCCTATGATTTAAGAGCTCAGCAAAGACGATTAAATCATTTTGTAAAGGAGTATAATCATGTAAGACCTCATGAAGCTTTGGACATGGAAACACCTGCATCTGTGCATAATTTTTCTGCTCGACCATTTCCAGAAAAAATACCTAACTTTGACTACGAATCAGAAATGAAAGTTATGAAAGTAACCAAAAACGGATCTATGAGATGGGGAGCCTATAACTGGGTTTATTTATCAGCCTCTTTACAAGGAAAACATGTAGGAGCTTTAGAAATGGGAAATGGAATATGGAGAGTTTTTTATAGAAATGTATTTTTAGGATTCTTCAACGAAAATGAATTAAGAACGAAAGAAAAATCAGTAAGGTTAGAAACTAATTTAGTGTAAAGTCTAATCTATAACTTTTGTAAAGGATGTATCTTAACGAACAGGCTATAAAAACATTGCAAACATGATAAAACAGATTATAAAGATACTTGGACTCCTCCTGTTATTTAGCTGTAACACTATAGATTACAATCCAAAATATAAAGACTTTGAAAATTCATGGGAGCGAGAAAACCTGATTGGAAAAGTTAAAACATTTGAGAAATATAAAGCCAATGTAAGTGATTTTAAAACTGGAGAAGCAGATAATCCTGTAATTGAATTCAAAAAGGAATTTACAGAATTAGGTAATATATCATATCAAGAGTATTTTGACAATTTTGGAAAATTGGAACAGTACATTAAAAACGAGTATAACGAAAAAGGACACCGTGTAAAATCAATTTCTGAAAACTTTTTAATGCCATCAAAATCAATCGAAACTATAAAATATAATGCTAAAGGAAAACAAATTTCTGTCAATATTATTTTAAATGACACATTGACCTTTAATGCAAAATTTGAATATAATAATGATGGATACTTGATTAATCAGACTGAGATACAAGACCAAGATACAACTAACAATATTATTACATATATTTTTAATGAAAGTGGAAATATTACCTTAAAGAAGCAAATACAAAATTGCAAGTATGGAATTTATGAGTACATAAACACTTTTAAATATGATAATGAAAATAATTTGCTAGAATCGCAAAGTAAATCAAATGATTTTGGGTCGACAAAAGTTATATATTCATATGATAATAAAAATAGAATAGAGAAAATTACTCAATATCAAAATGATGAAATTGAAAAAGAGACCTTATTTGACAAATTTTACAATCAGATTTTAGTGAGGTTCTATGACAGTGTTACATTAGACAAAGAAATGAAATATAAATATAGTTTTGATAATAAAGGGAACTGGATTGAAAGAAAAATCTATATGAAAGAGCATTTTGGAAAGGATAAAAACTGGAAACCTGTTTACATTGAAACAAGAAAAATTGAATATTATTAATAAAGCCCAGCGGCTAACAAAAGCTAATACGCCATTGCCGCAGCTCAGGCTTCGGTTAGCACAGAATTAGTAAATTTGACATGAAATTTTCAAATAAAAAGTAATCTAAATAAAGCGGCAACGGCGCATAGCAAAAACGTTAGCAAGCATTTAAAGACTTAATAAACGATGAACACTTTTCTTATAATTATAGGACTATTATTATCAATAGGTCTAAGTAGCTTATTTTTAATTGAAAGAAAAAAGGGATGGTGTTCTAACCTGATAAGATTCGGAATTACTGGTTTCCTATTTATTATTGGACTGATAGGAATTTTAATGTTGGAAAATCTTAATAAAAGCGAAAGACTATTTTTTATTTGGATTCAAATCCCATTAATCAATACACTTGTAGACAGAACTTTTAGATTTTTAAGTTTGAAATTACACAAACGAGATTTGCTTCTTTATATACGTGGTTCATCGGATCTTGATTTTGCATTTAAAAATTCAGACTTTAAAACTTCTGATTATATATTTTCAACTGTATTAATTATTCTAATATTCATTTTACCAATAATTGGACTTTGAATAAAAAAACGCTTGCTAACAACACCTATAGGCAATAGCGGGGCTTCGGGTTCATGGACAGTTACGGTTTTAATCAGACCATCTGTCCTACCGGACAGAAGCTCAGACCAAAAGCCGCTACTGCCCATAGCCAAACGTTGGGCAACATTTAGAAATATAGACAATTCGTTTTAACATTTCATCATTGAAAATGAACAACCTCGCAGCAGAGCTGACGAGGTATCACTTGGGAATTAGTTTTCTATACGAAGCAAAGCTTCGGGGAACTAACCCCAAAGAGATTAGAATACGAAAAATATCATTGTATTTCGCCAGGAGTCGTCTTAATTAAATCCCCTGGTCATAGTGTGGGACATCAGTTTATTTTTGTACAACTTCAGAATGGGAATGAGTTCCTATTTACAGGAGATGTGGTATGGTGCAATAATAATTTCAAAACACGTAAAAGCAGACCTTGGATTGCGAGTAAAAAGCGATTGGAGAACCGATATCAAATTGCTCATCAAATGAAATATCTTTATGATGAGTTTTATAAAAACAAAAATCAAAAAGTTTTTATGATGTCAACTCATGATCCAGAACAACATGAAGATTATATAAACAGGGGATTAATTAATAAAGGAATTCAACTTGGGAAAGATAGAAAATAAATTATGAGAAAGCACGAAAGCACAACAGCGCATATATTTAATTGCTAGGGACTAAGTTTTATAGATTGTGTAGAAATTTTAATAAATTAGTATTTTCAAATAAAATGTAAAATGCACAATCAGCAACTAAACATATGCGCAAATCGTTAGCGTTCATGCAAAGAAATCGTGAAACAAATGAATAATACAAATAAGAAAATAAAAAGGGGCATAACATTACCGAAATCAATAAGTTCAAGAATTGAATTTAAACGTAAATTCAGTTTACGGGAAATGT
>CAYWRM010000127.1:0-3398 GCA_964460905.1 uncultured Lentimicrobiaceae bacterium | reverse complement strand
CGTTTATTCGTTATCAAATTTAGTATTATCCAATCCATTTAGTTTATTCTGTTTCATTCGTTTTTATGGCACACAACGTTGCGTATATGGTTTAGTGGCGGTTTTGAAATACTAATCTTTCAACTTACATCGATGTTTATTTGTTGTTAAATTGCTCATATTTAGCACTTCACCCGCCATAAACTATATACATTGTTGTGTGTAGTTATTTTTCTTTATAAAATACCACTGCCCCTCCTTGGCTTTCTATTAGTTTTCCTTCTTTTGGGAAAAATTCAATTTCCAATGCTGCTTGTGTAAACCTAAATTTATGTTTATCGAAAGCTTCTAATGGGAAAGCACCCTGACCAGTAGCTTGACAAAGCAAAATATTTCTGTCTTTTGATATTGTTAATTTATATCGTGAATTGGAACTACTGTAAACTCCAACATATTGGTTTAATTCATCTGAGTTAACCTTGTAACTTGTAAAATCCGGAATGTCATATTCTTTCCCAAAATAGATACTTAATACACCAGTTAGTAATTCATTTCTATCCATTCCTGTTCCGTTACTGGTAAATGAAAATAACATACTGTCTTGGGGAAAATATTGTGAAACAGATTGAAATCCATTCACATCGCCAGCATGTCCCAAAGCTGTTCTTTCATAGAATGGCATTTGATACATTCCTATACCATAATCATCTATAATTTTCATCATTTCATTTAGCCATTTGTCTGAAATTATCTTCCCTCCAAATAATGCATTGAAGAAAATATTTAAATCTGTAGGATTAGACACAATAGCACCTGCACCATCATACACTTTTAGATTTGAGTTGGAGCTCATTTCCCATGATTCATATTTAAAATGTGGTAATGCTTCATTGTTTTCCATTTCAGGCTTATTCCCAAAATATGTTGATTTCAATTTTAAGGGTTTTGTAATTCGCTCAGTAAGAATTTCCGAATAATCTTTACCCTCAATTTTTTGCGCTATAAAGGATAGTAAAACATAATTAGTATTGCAATATTGCGACATTTCACTGGGCTTAAATCCTGCACCATTCTCAATAAACTTTTCTACCATTTCTGATTTTGTCCTTGCTGTATCACTCCAACTATGAAAATATGGAGAATTAGTATAATTAACAAGTCCACTTCTATGTCTTAAAAGCTGTTCAATAGTTATATCTTTTGAATATGGAATTTTAGGAAAGAAATTAGCTAACTTTGTGTCAAGACTTAATTTATTTTCTTCAATTAACTGCATAATAATTGTGGCAGTAAAACTTTTAGTTATTGAACCAATACAGTATTTTGTTTTTTTAGTAGCATGAATATCTTTTTCAATGTTTTCGTAACCATAGGAAATTTGATAAACTTCTTTGCCCTTTTGAAAAATTGAAATACTTCCCATTCCTTTATTGTGTCTTTCAATTCTAGAAATTAGACTATCTAGCTTTACTTCATCAAAATTCTGTGAATAAGTCAGAAAAGTCAGAGAGATTAATTGTATAAGAATGATTATCTTTTTCATTGTTGGTTTTTTTTAATTACACACAACGTTTAGGCTATGCGCAGTTGCTTCTGTTAATTATAATTGAGTTGGCAAACATGACTTCAAATTTACAATTATTTTTCTCTACCGAAGCCTTATTCTTAGGCAATTGCGTATGAACCTTTGTTAGCAGCTTTAGTCCAGAAAAAATTTGAGGAGCAAAAATTTACGCAGCGATCTACAAATTTTTTTTATTGCTGCTAACGATTTGCGCTAAGATTAGTTGCCGTTGCGAAGAAGTTTCTTGTCTGTGACTACAGACTTGAAACGGACTGTAAACCTTGATATTACAGCTTTCTCGGCAATTAATTTTGAGCGTTTGTTAGCACTCGTTATTCTTTATTTCTATATTTTTCTGTAATCTCCATAAAGACTTCTCTGTCTGCAATTGAAAATAAAAGCATCTCTGTATAATAAAGATTTTGTTCTTTTTCAATGTCACCTTTCCATAGTTTTCTGTTTATGATTTCTATAAGGTTTTTCAATTCATAATAAGCATCTTTTTTATTGATGAATATTTTCTTGTCAATATTGTTTATGAAAAGTCTATTGTCTAAAAGTTCAATATTATTTGGTTGATAATTTGTTATGTTTTTAAGTCGTATTAACACATTTAAGTCGAATGCAGACATTTTAGAATTTCGTCCTTCCGGAATTGGAAAAAATTGTTGACCTGCGTTTTCAGAAAGGATTATCCAATTCAGAGAATACGCTACGCGAGAGTCGTAGATTACATTTTTGTCTGGGTATAAGTATGCTCCTACTTTTGATGAACTTGCAATCCGATTAAAACTTGGTTTCTCAGAATGCAAGAATTCATTAATTAGAGAAGTAGTGTCGTTATCATTTGCTGTCTTAATTCCACCCCAGTCTTTTATTATCCATAAACATAGTTTGTCAAATAATTCTGAGTTGGAATTTAAAGTGTCATTCAGTTTTTTTCCTACGATGTTTTTAAGTTGGATTTCTTTTTCATATGGTGTTAATGAGTTTATTTCTATTACTTGCTTTTCGGTTAATGTATTTAAGTCAACAAGTTTTTCAATTTTTGCATTCCAATTATACAAAGTCGGCAAGTCGTTTTTATACCTGTCAAGATGATTTACTATTTTGTCAATATCAAATTTAATGGTCATTCGTTTTTGTTTTTTCTAATGAGTGCTAACGATTTGCGCTAAGATTAGTTGCCGTTGCGAAGAAGTTTCTTGTCTGTGACTACAGACTTGAAACGGACTGTAAATGTTTATATTATAACTTTCCCGGCAATTAATTTTTAGCGTTTGTTACAGGGCGTATTTTTATTATTTACAGTTCTTTGCAATTGCAACATTGTTAATATATTCTGTCATTTTAGTTAAAAAATCAGATTGTGAAATTACAAATAGTTTTGAAGATAATTCGGTATTTTCAGATAAATTTATTTCAATTCAAGAAAAGTCCATTGATTTTTACAACAACAAATTGTCAGTTATTGGCTTGAAATTGAAACCTGAATATTTATTTTAGTCATATTTTCTATTCTTGCCGTATACAATTCTTGCAATTCAATTTGAAACGAAGCCATAGTGTTTGATGTTCTCCAGATTCAAGTCATGGCTGGGATTATTCCTAGTCAGGATTTATTTAAAATTCCAAATTTTTCTGAATGACAGATTTTTCAATGAACGATAATTCAATTCAGAACCTGCATTTTCAAAAGGCAAAATGTCTTTTGAAGAAGTTAGGTTTCTTTTCTTAAAGATTCATTTTTTCATTTTTAACCCAAGGTTCTATTTTTTCGGTCAATATGCCCTGTAACGGATGGCAATATGAAAAGTTGGGCATTTTGAAACACCAATCTTTCAATTTACACTAC
>CAYWRM010000126.1:0-3466 GCA_964460905.1 uncultured Lentimicrobiaceae bacterium | reverse complement strand
TAGTGCTAACAATAATACTCATCATTATCATATTAGTAATAACACTTGCCAAAAATCCAAAAAGAATGGGTTTTATAATCCTCTTTAATCTTGGAATTGATATTTGAAAATTCACATATTTTTTTAGTAAAACAATTGCAATAATTGACAAGGAAAACATTAAAGTGTGTACTCCAAAAGAATGAGGTATGAAATTAATCTTTAAGTCTATTAAATCTCCAATTGATGATGAGATATAAGCAATTACAATCGTAATAATTATTCCAAGTATTAATATTATACCATTTTTCATTTTTAATTCGGATTATTTGTTTCACAACGGTTTATTTATGAGGCGTTGGGCGTTTCAAAGCACTTCATTTTCAATTTCCTATTAATTATTTTAAAGTTAAAATCCTAATAATAAAGTTGATAATCCTACAATAAATGCATAAATCATATTCACAATTTTTACTGCTAAAAAACTTCTTTTAGATTCTGCAAGCATAGGCAACATTCCATGTCCATCTTGTGATATTGAACTTGCCAATAAAATGCTAAACGGGATGCTTCCTTGTGCAAAAAGCGTAACAAAAATAAGATGTGGACCTGATTCGGGAATGACACCAATTAAAACAGCAACAAGCAATACAACGAACATATTAGTAGATATCCATGCCTGAACATCAATATAATTCATTAAAAAATGCATAAATAAAAGAGTTCCGAATACCCATAAGAAAATTCGTGGAAGGTGCATTTTTACAATATGCTCCCAAATGTGTTCCTTAATAAAATGATTTGGAACAGTCAATACAATAAAGAGGGAAAAAAGAAACGCCAGTAACAATGATATTTTCATCCAAATCTCTAAATTTCCAGCCAACAATCCGGTGGCAATACCTGCTATAAGAGATAAAATAATAATTGCTATTGTCAGTCGGTATAAGGATGGATGAAATAAATTGATCCAAATTTTATCTTTTTCAAAACATTTACATTCAGGTTCATCGTGCAAAGGGAACATATGAGAAGAAATTTTTTCGAGTGTTTTTTTGGGTTTATAAAATTTGTCTGTAAGATAACCCGCCAATATCCCAACCACAAGAATAATTATGGTTAATAATATAGCTGTCTTAGGAAACATAGCAAACATTACAAAAGCCTCATCTCCACTTGTCGCAATCATTGTAGTAACTAACGCTCCAAAAGAAACCAACCTGTGCGAAAACATGGCAACCATTGTAAATGCTCCAAGGCAACCTGGAATTGCTCCCAAAATACCGGCAATTATATATTGACGCCATTTATTTTTAGTAAGGCTTTTTTGCCACAGTCCTTTTGATTGCACATTTATATATTCAATAACCAGCATCATGACAAAAACAAAGCCGGTAATCATTATGGAATGTAGAAATATTTTATATATTGTTTCCATGAGTTTTTAAATAATAATTACAATAAAATTCGCTGCCCAATTTTTATATCATCTCCTTCCTTTACTAAAATTTTTATGGAATCAGGGAAACATAAGAGTATACTTGAACCAATACTAAAATAACCACAAGGAGTTCCCTTTTGATATTTTTTTTGTTCTTCGTAGTCTGTAAAAATTCTATTAATATTCAACGACCCAACAGCAATCATCGCTAATTGAAATTTATCGGTTTGAAAAATAGAACCGATAGATGCATTTTTTTTAATTGCCTTGCTAAACATTTCTATTCCTAACAAATTTTCTAAGCCTATGTATACAGGGAAAACTGCTTTTCCTTTGTTTTTTTGAGTATAAATAAATTTTCCGTTATCAGGAGTAACCCAATAATGATCATTAAGTGGGCTTAAATAAATATTGATATATTTTCCACCTGAAAATCGTTTGTAATTTTCTCCTATCAGCTCTTTTAACCTTACTTCTTTATTATGTTTTGAAATAAGTATTCCATCATCATTAATATCTCCAATATGTACAACTTTCCCTTCAGCAGGGCTTATTAATGCCATATCCAGAGGGTCAATATTTGTTTCTTTATAATGATGAAACTTTTTATTTAATCCTAAGCTATCAGCAATTTTACCAATTAATGAGTTATTTGTCTCCTGGTTCATTTGTTCTTTCTAAAATAATTTTCCATTCTATCAAATGCTTTATTGATCATTTCTTCGGGTACACAAAAAGAAAGCCTAATATGATTTTCACCGGTTGGCCCAAAAGCTATTCCTGGAGTTGTAGAAACTCTGGCTTCAGCTAACAGGTTTTTACTGAAAGCAAATGAATCATTTCCCTGATTCCCTATAATTTTTGGAAACATCAAATATGAACCTTCCGGCTTAATGTACTCAAAAACTGAATCCAACATGTCAAGTCTTTCACACATAAGGTTTCTTGCTTTTAAATAATGCGACTTAAATACTTCAACGCATTCCTGACTTCCTTTCAAAGCAGCAATGGCTGCATATTGTGACGCAACCGGTGCACATATAGCCAGCGGTATATGCGCTTTTTTTATTTGGGTTATCATTTCTTCATCGGCGTGAATATAACCGATACGCCAACCGGTCATTGCATACGTTTTTGTAAAAGTATAATTGGTTATTACATTTTTTTTCAATTCAGGAATTGAAGCTATACTGAAATGCTTTGTATTATCAAAAGTAAAGTACTCATAAGCTTCATCGGTAATTACAGTAAGATGATGTTCCAAAGCAATTTTTCCCAATTCACGAAGTGTTTTTTCGGGAAAAACAGTTCCAGTCGGATTACTCGGAGTACATAACATTATTGCTTTGGTTTTTGGTGTAATTGCATTTTTAATAGCTTCAATATCCAAAGCAAAATTGTTATCTTCATTTAATGGAACCAAAACCGGAATACCTGATGAAATCCTAACTTGTGTTATGTGGGTTGAGTATGTTGGCGTAGGAAGGATTACTTCGTCACCGGGATCAATGGTTGCTAAAACAGAGGCAGCCAGCCCTTCAATTGCTCCCACAGTTACGATTATCTGAGAGATATTGGCATCAATATGATTGTCCCTTTTTAGTTTTTTCACAATTTCTTCTCTTAATTCGGGCAAGCCTTCACTCTGAGAATATCCTCCGGTTTTCCCATCTCTGATAGCTTCAATAACGGCATCATTGATGTGTTTGGGAGTTCCAGTTGTTGGTTTTGCCCATGATAAAAATGCTACATCGTCATATTGTTTTGATAAACGGGTCATTTCGTGTATAGCCGACTTTTTGATTTGATGTATTCTGTTTGATGTATTCATGATATTATTTTTTTTGAGCGTTTATTACTATAAAACTACCTTTTCCGTAACCGGATAAAACATCCTGGACTTTATTTATTTTGTTTAAATTTCCGAAAACAGTTTGATAGGTATTGTTAATTTTAAATTCTGTATTTTTTAATAGTTCTAATAGGTCTTCTGTTCCGAAAAACACAGCATCCTTATAAAAAACACTTTTGTTTTTATTTACCAGA
>CAYWRM010000125.1:0-3527 GCA_964460905.1 uncultured Lentimicrobiaceae bacterium | reverse complement strand
ACGAATGGATTGCAATGCAATTGCAAAGCTATGAAGTAGGTTTTGCATTTATCTTACCTCCGGAGAAACCTCAAAAAAAGAAATCATATAAAGGCAAAAACAAAAACTCCACAAAAACGTTAAACAGTAATAATTTCGTTGATGGGTTGATTGACTTAAGTACTGGCCAATTATCAATTGATCAGATTATTTTAATGATTAACAACCTGCCTGTTGATGTAACTTATGTTGATGAGAATGATGAAGTACGATATTTCTCAACACCTAACCATCGTATTTTCCCACGTTCAAAAGCAATTATCGGGCGACTGGTTGAAAATTGTCATCCGCCATCGAGCGTACACATTGTAAAAGACCTTATTGATGCTTTTAAATCAGGCAAAAAAAATCAGGAGAGTTTTTGGATTGAAATGGGTGATAAATTTGTCCTTATCCGTTATTTTGCGCTACGTAACGAAGAAGGTAACTACAAAGGCACACTGGAAGTAAGTGAAGAAGTGTCAACGATTAGGAAACTCACCGGGGAGAAAAGATTGATGGAATAAGTTCATAAGTCCCAGATCCGCATGGTTTTTTCCAACCAGTCGGGTCGAAAAAAAAGCCCCATCAGTTTGGATAAAGAAAGTAGTGTTCTTGACCAGACGGGATAAAAAAACCCAGCTGGTCTAATAATATACATGTCCTGACGGTTTGAGAAAAATCTGTTTGGGGTGGGTCAAATACCAATTAGTTATCCAAATGTTTTTTCCTCAATTCATACATTACAATTGCAGGGATAAAAAAGATAACATCTGCAATCATTTTCCCTATAAAAGTACCCAGTAGAAAATCACCAGTTAATTTTGGAATAAGGTACATAAAGAAAGGCCTAACTGCCAGCACATCCAGTAATTCGGCAGGACCAAATTCAATAATAAGGTTTCGGAAATCTAACAAAAATGATTTAATTTTATACCTCTCATTATCAATCCTATGCAGCTTTATACTTTTTTTAACATCTGAAAATGCAATTGTAAAATAGAAAACTAAGGAGGCCACAGCAGAACCAACAAAAGCTGCAAGTACTCTATCGCCAGAATTTTCAAAAATTCCCCATGCAGTAACCAATGACAATATTGTACTTAGCACATCTGCAAACAAATATCGCTTAACCCACTCTATTATTTTTGTCTTCATTATATTGTTTCAATTAAATGATGTTGAAACCAATGCACCCACCTATCGATTGGGAACACACCGGAAAGCAACATAAACAAAGATCCCGCTGCCAAAATAACAATTATTATGGCAATTATCTTTTCGGCTGGTTTAAACATTGGTTCATTAGTATCCTTCTCTTTCCATGCAATTTTATATACAAATATTCCTAAGGCATACAATATTGTTGAAAGAAGTATATATTTTAGTCCGGCAGCATATAACAGCCAAAAACCATAAACAGAAGCAATTACACCAACTAGTAATGCCCTGGTTTTTAGGTTATCCTGATCAGTTTTATTTTTCTTATTTAACCAGGCCAGTTTAGCCAGAAATAATGAACTAAGAACATATGGGATAAGTATCATCGATCCTGAAATACTAATTATAGCTAAGAATGCATTTTTCTCAAAGGCGGCAAACAACAAAGTTATTTGCATAATAATGCTTGTTGCAGTTAAGGCAAATACAGGCGATCCATTTTTATTAAATTTGCCAAATGCCTTTGGAAGAACACCTTTCACTGCAGCTGTGGATGGTACTTCAGACGTCATAATTGTCCAGGCTAACCATGCTCCGAGTATTGATATAATAACACCTAAATTAAGCACTACTGCTCCCCAATCTCCAACAATAGCTTTCATAACATATGCGGTAGATGGATCGGGAAGTTTAGCAAGATCAGCCTGATTCATTATCCCAAACGAGAAAATACTAATGGCCGCATAAATGAGTATTGCTCCTACGAATCCTATTACCGTTGCTTTTCCAACATCTTTTTTGTCTTTCGCCCGACCAGAAATTACAACAGCACCTTCGATTCCAATAAATGCCCATAATGTTACAAGCATTGTGCTTTTTAGCTGTTTAGAAACATCTCCTAAAGATGAATTGGTTTGACCCCAAAAATCAAACGAAAGTTTATCCCAATGAAAAGCAAATATTAATATAATAACGAATAAAAATAATGGAACAAGCTTAGCTATGGTTGATATTACATTAAGTGCTGCGGCACCACTTACTCCTCGCCGTACTATTATATTCATCGACCAGATAAGTATTGAGCCCCCCAATATTGATTGCCAGTTGTTACCGGATATAAATATTGGAAAAAAGTAACCAAGCGCCTGCATGAGAAGTACAGCAAATGAAACATTACCGATGGCAGCACTTAACCAATATCCCCATGCTGAATTAAAACCAACATACTTACCAAATCCTTCAGCAGCATAACTATAGATTCCTGAACTTAAATCGGGTCGGTTATCGCTAAGTGTTTTAAATGTTTGCACTAAAAAAAACATACCAACACCGGTAATTAACCAAGCAATTACTACTGCACCCAATGCAGCACCTTCGGCCATATTTGAGGGCAGATTGAATACTCCACCCCCAACCATGGAGCCTACCACAATTGCAGTTAATCCTAAGAAACCTACTTTTTTAGTTTGATCAGTCATATTAATAATAAATTAGAATAATGAGTTGAATCTAAAATCAAATCTTTCGCAAAGTCGCCAAGTCGCAAAAACTTGTATTTGAGCAAAACATATTCTATTGCAATTTTTGGTTTAAGCGTTGACTTTTTCATCTTAATTCAATAATATTCTTTCAATTTCGTTACTTGCGTTTTTCAAGGCTTCTGCTGTTTGGTCCTTCAGTTTTTGTGCTTGTTTTCTGATTTCTGAAATATGGTTGGCTATCTCTTTTTGTTTATCAAGTGGTGGAACTGGTATTGGAAAACGCTTTATATCATCAGGTGATAAATGTCCATTTGTAGCACCAGTAACATTTCTCTTAATTTCTAATTGCATTGGTGAACTTCTTAGAAAGTGAAATACAAATGAATTATCAACAAGTGTATTAGTTTGAAATTTAACAATATCACCACCTAAGTAGAATTCTCCTTTGTAAATCCATTGTGCAATTTTACCTATCGTAGCACCAGTAATTACAACTAATACATCGCCTTCTTTTAGCTTTTGTTGTTTAGAGAAAATATCTTTTGCTGTTAGTAGTTTTTCGAGATAAATTGTGCCATCATTGTTAATACAATTGATTTGAATCACAGAATTATTCCCTTCTTTTTCTTCTGATTTTGGAAGTGTTCCTTTAATTAAGTCACTAAAAATAATAATTCGTAATTCTTTGACTGGATACTTGCCATTTTCAATTGCTTTAATATTGTCTACAAATTTAAATTGATGAAAATACGGGTCGTATCGATTTGATGAAAGAGAATTAATTGTAGCTTGAAACATTCTGTTTTCCAAAGTATTTTCAGGTAGTTCAGGTAGTTTAATCCCTAACTCTTCAAGCAAATAATTATC
>CAYWRM010000124.1:0-3583 GCA_964460905.1 uncultured Lentimicrobiaceae bacterium | reverse complement strand
AACGTATGGCAATATGGCATGAAGCGGATTGCGAGCGATTCACTATCAAACCAAGATGAAGTTGAAACGGGCTAAAACCGCCCCAATTAAGCACTTCACCGCTTTTTGCTATATTGCGTGTTAGCATTTCGGTGGTTTTCATTCCGCTATTATTTTTATCTATCATAGTTAAGATTTTCATTTATTGCCCTCCACCAAATACCAATCTACCCATGAGTCTAATTGACTTACAGAATTAGGACGAAGCAATATTTCTCGCTTATTGTTGAGTAAATATATGGTTGGCGTAGCAAATACATGATAATCTTTCGCAACAGGGCTTTCCCATTTAAGGTAATCGCATAAACTGATAAATGGAAATACTCCTGCAAAACTTTTAAATATTTTCTCTTCTTCGTCTAATGAAACAAATACCACTTCAACGCCTTGCGCTTTCCATTTTTTGTAAAAATCTGAAATTGTTGAAAGTTCCTGCGGACATGCAGGACACCAGCTTGCTCCAAAAATCACCACAGTATATTTGCTTTTTATATCAGAAAGTTTTTTGGGCAGTTTATTCGATTCATAGCCAGGTGCGATGACATCATTTTTTAACTGAAAATCTGACGCCATATTGCCCTTTTTCATCGCCCGGTAGCTTTCCAATTGGCCGGCAAAGTTTCTGTTAATGGTGCAGCCCTGTTCGTTGAGTAATTTTAAAGCCAAATATTCCGATGATTTGAACAAGCTGCGTTTTTCAAGAAGTTTGAATACGTATTCGCTAATCTCATTCAATTCCTGTTCATTCGATAAAAGATTTTCAACTATAACATCTATGGATTTATTCATTTCGATAAATACTGAATCCAAAGAACACCCGCTATTTTCAATTAGCCAGAATTGGCTTTCGATAACATCAGCCAACAAACCGCTTTTTTGTAATCGCGGATCGGTATAATCAATATTACGGAATGAAGTTATGGTAGCCGGAATTTCATCAGTTTGGAACTGTGCAATGGTAGAAACCGAACTTACCAATTTGCGAAGCGGCAAATAATAACTCACATAACTGTCAGGATTTAAACGTGCTAAAAACAAGCTGTCTTCTGCATTAATCCGTTGCTTTTCGTTTTCTATTGCCTGTTGAGGTACTTTATGTATTGCAAAAAGGGAATCCTGTTTATAAATTTTAATCAGATAATCCCATGCACTAAGCGCTTGTTCCCGGCGTGCATGTTCTGAAGCGTAGAGCTCAAATAATTGATTTTGCTCACCTTTAAAAATCTCAATAGTTTCAGGAAAAATAAAGCTTTCGCCTTTCAATTTTATCTCTTCGCTGCTAAGGATTAATATAAATGGCTTATTGTCTTCAGCTGCTAAATAACCAACTCCCAGATCTTTATCGGCATAGCTTAATGTAAAATCGCCTTGTTCCGAAATTCTGGCGCTGTCGATAATAGATTTTCCAAAATCCTGATAACCCACCAATTTAACTTGTTGGCCTTCCAAAGAAGGGAAATTTCCGTTGATGTTATGCTGAGCAAACACACTAAACGATAAAAGACAAGCAATTAGAATTGTAATAAAGTTTTTAAAGATCATAAAATGAGCATAAGAAAGTTTAACTCCTAGACTAAAAAAGCATCTAACGAACTTCATTGCCAGAATCATTGGCAAATTTAAGAATTGCCTCAAACATTATTGCTTTTTTTTCAAAGCAGGTATTATAAAAACTCCCTGCCCGTCTGGACAGGGAGTTTAAGTGTCAAGATTGACATATTAAATCGAAAGCATCAAACCTTCGTCAAGCTCAGGACTAATCCTTAATGCAACGGACAGCAAACCCGAACGCACGGTAGAAACTGAACATGAGGGCAGAGCCGCTGTTGAAGAGCAGGTGGCGCGACTTGGAACCAGTAACAGTACTCGACCAATAGTAGCCGTAAGAACCTACATTGACGAGCGAGCCATTGCTGTAGTAGTGGCAGCCTGCTAAGGACAATTTAAGTGGCGAAGCATAAGCACCTTCTGCATTATTAGAGGACCAACTTAATCGCTCCGCATCTAATTCAGCTTCAGTTGGTACACGGTAACCACTTGGGCATGGATTGTTTACTCCATTTACTCCTTGCCATAAATTGTCATTTTGGGGTACTAACCAGTCAGTAGGACTAGTTACTACAGTTATAAACAGTCCGTCCCAAGGATTGCCTCCGTTAGGTACAGCGGTAGTAGCCTGAGTTGAAGTTATGCTACTGCCACGATTTTCATGTCCTTCGGTAGCACGACCCCACTGGTATAAATCACCATAAGCATCCTCATCGGTACTTGAAGTTGCCACCTGTGTAGCACCAAGATTTCTATCCATCCATATTTTACCGGTGATGGGGTTCTCTACGCTGCTAACACCTGATTCCCCAACCCATGTAGGGGTATTATTAGTGAAAGTCATTATATCTCCTTCATTACCTGCTGCAACAGTTACCCATTCTGCACCATTCCAATACTGCATTTCGCCTGCTTGTGTGCCTTGCGGTACATTAGGGTCAACTTCGTTTGCATGCAGCGCAAAGGGTACGCTTAGTAATTGGCTTGTCCCCGTTATGGTGTAATTTGTTCCACCGGTAGGGTCGGTTTCTGTTTCAATAAAATAAGGCCCATTTGCCCATTCAATGGTGGCAATATCGCCAATTACAACAGTTCCGTTACCAATTTCAATACTTAGCAAGCCATTGGAATTAGCAGTTGGCATTTGGGTTTCGGTGTAAACGGCTGTCCCAGATGATGAACCTTGCAAAATACTTATTTGCATGCCTACGGTCTGGTTTGTTACAAGATTCTCATCTAAATCTCTGATTACAGCCTGATAACTCATTTTTTCGGGGCTCTGTGCCCAAAGTGTTGATGTTAATAATATCCCGATAGCCATCGGGACTAAAATTGTAAATAATTTTTTCATTGTTTATTCCTCCTTAATTTTTAATTACTTTAAATGTTTTTACTTCTTTGTTTTCTTGAATTACTTTTACAAAATAGGTGGCAGGAACAAGATTGCTCATAACAATGCTTGTTTGGTTGCTGGTTACTTTTTTGTTTTGCAAAAGTTTACTGTTCATGTCGAAAAGCTGATACGACAAATTCCCATTGTCATAATTCTCAACTTTTAACATCAGAAAATCAGTCGCAGGGTTTGGGTAAGCCGAAACCGAAAGATTAATTCCTTTGGTTTGTTCAATCCCTGTTACTACCGAAATTTCAAAGGGTTGTTGCACGCCTTGTGCTACCGAACCATTCGTTCCAGTATTGGTTGTGTAAACTACCTGTCCCACGGAATAGCTCGCCGAGCCTCCGCTGCCCGTGGCATTACCGCCTGTGGCTGGAATGGTTTCTTGTGCTTGTAGACCCGTTAGTCCTAGACCTAACAAGAGTATGGCACTTAATTTTAATCGCTTGTGTCGCATTTTTGTCCTCCTTTTTTTATTTGTTAATATTCATTTTATTTATCTGTTTTGTTACTGTTTCATGCTGTTGCAGAGGTTCTCTCCTCTGAATGCTAACGGCTCTGCTATGCGCCGTTGCCGTTGTACTTTATTATTTTTGATTT
>CAYWRM010000123.1:0-3641 GCA_964460905.1 uncultured Lentimicrobiaceae bacterium | reverse complement strand
GTATGAGTTTCATCTTCACAAATAGTATCGTTAATACCGGCATCTACAATTGGTGATCGCTGAATTGTTAGTACCATAGTATCACTCGAGTCCGCTGTACATGTAAGCGATGAATATACTGTTAATGTTAGTGTTGCTGAACCAACAATTATATCATTTGTTCCAGGGGTATAGATCGGATCCAGTATGTTATCAGAATCAAAAATCCCATCACCTGATGTTGTCCATAATACTGATTGTTCATTTAAAGCAGTTCCTGATAAAGTATGCGTTTCACCTTCACAAATAGTGGCATCATTACCTGCTTCTACTTCTAACAATTGAAGTATAGTAAGTGTAATAATATCAGTAGCATCAGTTCCACATGGTGAAATAGCATATGCAGTAAGTGTAAGATCGACTGTGCTACTAATTATATCATTTGATCCTGGTGTGTAAACTGCCGTGAGCAAAGCAGCATCATTAAAATTACCATCTCCAGATGTTGTCCATAATACCGATTGTTGATCTGATGCGGTTCCAGCCAACGTATGAGTTTCATCTTCACAAATAGTATCGTTAATACCGGCATCTACAATTGGTGGCTGTTGAATTGTTAGTACCATGCTATCACTCAGGTCTGCTGTACATGTAAGCGATGAATATACTGTTAATGTTAGTGTTGCTGAACCAACAGCAATATCATTTGGTCCAGTAGTATATATAGCACCCAATTGTGCAGCATCGTTGAAAGAACCATCACCTAAAGTTGTCCATAATACTGATTGTTCATTTAAAGCAGTTCCTGATAAAGTATGTGTTTCACCTTCACAAATAGTGGCATCATTACCTGCTTCTACTTCTAATAATTCAAGTATAGTGAGTGTAATAATGTCGTCGGCATCAGTTCCACATGGTGAAATAGCATATGCAGTAAGGGTGAGATCGACAGTTCCATTAGAAATATCTATTGACCCCGGTGTGTAAGCAGCATTTAGTATAGTTGTATTATTGAAAGTACCATTGCCTGATGTTGTCCATAATACAGATTGTTGATTCGATGCAGTTCCGGCCAGTGTATGAGTTTCATCTTCACAAATAGTAGCATTATTTCCAGCATTTGTAATTGGCAATAATTGGAATGTTAATACCATATCATCACTTGATGGGGTTGCACCAGAATAACCAGTTAATGTTAATATGACTGAACCAGCTGTTATGTCATTTGGTCCGGGAGTATAGGTAGGGTTCAAAATAGCATCATTACTAAAAGTACCATCACCGGCTGTTGTCCAGAGAAGAGATGTAGCATATGTTTCAGTTCCTGACAAATCATAAGTACTATTTTCACAAATAGTGGCATCATCACCTGCATTAATTATTGGGCCATCGAATATTGTCAATGTTAAAGAGTCGGAGACATTGCCAGTACAAGGAGCAATAGCTTCAGCTTCTATAGTCAATATAACTGATCCATTACTAATATCAGTTGCACTTGGAGTATAAATAGGGTGCAAAGCACCAGTGTTACTAAAAGTTCCAGTACCTGAACTCGACCACACCAAACTTGAGGTGTTAATAGCTGTAGATTCTGATAATGTATATGTTTCTCCCATATAAATCGCAGCATCATTACCTGCGTCAATTATTGGAAGATCAATGATCTCGATTACCAGAGATGATCCTGCACCGTTACCACATGATGAATTTGTTCCAAAAACGGTAATGTTTCCAGCGGTTGCGTTTGGTCCAATATCAATAGTTATGAAGTTATCTTCAGGATTAACATGATGAATTGTAACACCAGTACCGGGAAAATAATTCCAGTTATATGTTTCAGTACTTAAATCCGGTGTAACTGATATGTATATATTAGAATGAGATGTTCCCGCACAAAAGCTTTGCGGTGGTTCAACAAATTCCGGAGTAACAGGACTACGTTTCTCTTGAATAACAGCAGGTGATTCAGATGTAGATGCTGAGTACCACCATGTATTTACTGTATTAAAATCGCCAAGAGATGGTGGGTTCCATCCAGTTCCCATCCACCAACTATGGCATCCACCACCCGGGCCAGGAGTACTTGTACAACCATCGATTAATTCCGTACAAGTCACACTATATGTACCACATTCCGGAATATTTGTATCGTCCCAAAAAACATCAGGAACTGCCCCACCACTAGGCGCAACTAAGCTAATTCTAAACCCATTCAAATTGCGCTCAATATCATATAATGGAAGATTTGTTAATCCATTAATGTATGTTACTACAAATGTAATACCTACATCATTCGGAACAGGAATTCCTGCACCATCGTTGCCATTCCAGGTTATTGTATTTTGACCTATGATTACAGATTCTGTAACTGATGTGGTAATATAAAGAGGGTCATCAAATACCAACTCTATTTCGCAGTTACCTTCCTTATCAACCCAAACTTCAAAATCAACTGAGCCATCTATACAATTACCTGTACCAATAACTGTTTGGGTAATTCCGCCTAAAGTTGTTGCAGGAGGGAATATATCAGCATCTGGTTCGTTAACAAAAATATTGTACTCAGGCACATAAGCCTGTTCATTATTTAATGATTTTCGATCTTCTTCAAAAACACCTGTATTTGCACAACCGGTTGCATTACAAAACATAAGCCAGGCTCTTCCTTCCATTTCATCAAATTCTACTGAAGTGATAATTTGGTCAGTAGAATAAATATAAAATGTTGAGGAATTTGTATCCCAGTCCCCAGAATCATCTTCTCTAAACTGCCATCCTTTAGAATGCAGTCGTCCGGTTTTAACCTCAGCTGCTACATCATCGTAAACTGTTACATCAAGATAATTGATATAAAAAGATCCAGTTGCATTGGGATTTCCATTATCAATACCATCAAATTCAATATAATAAGTACCAACCGGCAAGCCTGAAAGTTCATAAGCATTATAACCTCCAACAGTGCCGGGTATTTGATTTGGACCATTTCGGGTTTGAGAAACACTATTTATATAACCTGTACCAGATGTAGGAATATCTGTTTCGGTAAACACGGGAGAATCAAGGCTATTCATGACTCTAAAAACAATCTTGTCAAAATTATTTGGATCACCTTTAAAACCAAAATATACTACTTCATCAGTACTATTAATGACAAAATTTAATCGGTCTTCATCGCTACAACGATATACTGCAAAATTTGTGCGGTCACCTCCTCCGCCTCCACAATGATCGTCAAAATCATTACACAAATAAAGGTAAGTTTCATCAGTATCAGTTGCGCACAACTCGTTAGTACCCTCACCAACAGCATTAATTGGAAAAACACCAGCTAATAATACAATTAAAATACTATATATCCTGAACCATATAGATCGATAAACATTTTTACTTGTTGAGTTAAAATATGATAACTTTGATTTAAAAAGAGTAAAGAAACTATTCATACATTATTTTTTATTCCTATTTAACTGTCAATTATTAGAACTTTGGAATAATTATCCCAACACTAAAAAAACCAGAGAAATTATCATTATATATTATGACCATATTTATTGTAATGGGTTGCATCCTAACCTAACCTCATTTATTAATTATTATGAACAAAAATTAAAATGGCGAACACTCAATCGGACTATTGGATCGTTTTCGAGTGGGAGCCATAA
>CAYWRM010000122.1:0-3675 GCA_964460905.1 uncultured Lentimicrobiaceae bacterium | reverse complement strand
TTCCATAAATCGGTCTTTGTTATCATCAATATACTTTTTTACTTTTTCCATTTTTTGTTGTTTAAATTTTTTAAGGTGTAAAGGTAATAAGATTAGTTAAATTAGGAAGCTCGATTTACAAAATTCATATTATTAATAGCTATTAGATAGTATCTTTGTTTGAACATTTATTCGTGTACTATGGTGTGTTTACATAATGAATATTTTATTAATTTTAGCTGATCTAGTAAACCAAAATTAACATGAATAATAAATACCTTTTTGAATTACTTTATAAATCAAAAACTGAACAAGAATTAGATAAAGTCATAAATGATAATTCTAAAATCTTCAACCAAGAAAACTGGTATCCATTAGGGAATAATAAATCAAATTTCGGAGTAATTGAAAATCAACAGGCGTCTCCTATTGCTGCTTAAATTGAAAAAATTACTGACTTTTCTTTTTGGAATTATTAAGGAATACCATTTGAATAAAGGGTATTTGTCAAATACTGAAAAGACTGTTGCTGATTCTGTAATAATTTCTCTTGCTTCATTCCTAGAAAAAAATGGGCTAATATCCTTCCGCCAAATATTAATTTCAGTATAGTGCTGATATTCATATAGTTCACAATTCTCAGTTTTAAATATACTTTTGGTTTGATCAATTCAGACACCTATATTAGCATAAATGATTGTTCTTCTTGTAAAAGAACATTTAGTACATAGTTACATATAATTGTATCATATTTATCCTTTGATGTATCTTTAAAAAAATAAGGGTCGTATTCAATAATATCAAATCCTTTCTTTTTAAGTAAAACAACATCTTTTTCTAAACCACAACCAAATTTAAAAATTTTCCATGTAATTTATTCTGTTCAATTAAAACTGTTATTGGCAATGATATTTTTTTTCGATCTTTAATAGCCAAAGGAGAATTAGGATTATATGGACTTATAAATATCATTTTTCATAAATGAATGGATAAGTGAAACCTAAGTTTTTAGCCGTTTCAAACATAGGAACAATCTTTTGTTTTAATTGCATTTTAAATTCTGGAGTTTTATAATTATTTAATACTTCATTTGATAGACCTATAAGTGATGAATAATCCTCTAATAATTGATGATTACTATTTGAATAATGAAATTTGAATGCATCAAATTGTAAAATAGAAAATTTATTCAAATATAGCTCCAATGAAGGTAATCTATTGCTTTTTGCTGAGTTTGCCGTCTTTGTTGTTGGAATCAAATTCCATACTTGATCATGTGCTACAAATGTCCATGGTAAGAAATGATCTAAACTAAATGATTTAGAATCTAAAATTTCGTTTGAGTAAATACATTTAGTTTGTTTATGATCAAGATAAATTTTCCAATATAGTTTTGCTTGTCTCATATCCCTTTCTTTGGGCTTCTCAAGTTTTTCTGATAATCCGATAACATTTGGATTATTTCTCTGTAAAAATTTGATTAGATTCCATTTAACAAAATGGCGCAAGATTATTTGATTTGTTTGAAAATAATTATACCAGTTATTTGTAATGATTATTTCATTATTACCAAAATAATAAGGACACAAGTTTCTATTCGTTGCAGAATTTGCTAATTTTATTATTCGAGTATTAACTTGTGCATCAGGTAGACCAATTAATTCGTTTTTAAAAAATGGTCTAATGAAACGGAATGGCACCCATCTTAATAAGATATCAACTTTTTTGTAAATTTCATCTATTTCACTAAAATGCAATTTTTGGTTTATTTGTTCAAATAGAGAAGGGGAATTCGGAGAATTATCAACTTCTATTTTATTGCTAATTAAACATGCAATTTTTTTAAACCCATCTTGTTTGCCAAAAGATAATTTGTAATAGTCCAATGGATACCATGCACTGGCAATCATCCTTATAGCAATATCTTTTATTGGAATAGTTGGAGTTCCTTTTTCCAGCAAATGATTCAGTATTGATAAGAACCAATAAAACTTATAGGCATTTGTAGTGTCTCTAAAACAAATACTAAGTTTTTCAATAGGTAGTTTATGTGTATCTGGTAGTTCCAATATCAAAGTTAGTATTTATCTTTTGGTATTCATTAAATAAAACAATTAGCACAAGCAATCCCCTCTGCTTCTTCAAGAATATCAAGAAGATAAGGTGATTTGCTGTTTTTTGAGTTTTGAGTTCTTTTAATATGGTCTTCTTTAATCTTTTTAATTCGAGCAGGCTTAATAAAGTCGTTCAGACTTTCGTTATCCATCCATGTAAAACCATCTTTTTCATATTGCATGGCTTTTTTAAATAAATCAGGATGTTGTTCCAAAAGCCATACCCATTCTATTTTTTGCTGGAAAAAGCAAAAGTAACAACCGGAACGGCTTCGTGAATATTCTCCTTTTTTCCCGTCAACTTCAAACTCTACTTTTTTATAATATTCCGGTATGCCAACGCCACTATTTTCTAATAAACTAAAAATATCATCACGTAATAGTTCATCTTCATTGTACAATAATGGATAATCATCTAATTTAGAGATTGGATATTGAGTGGTTTTTAAGAATAGGAAAACAACTTTATTAAAATTTGTAACTCCTAAATCAAGTAATAAGTTCAGTTTTTTTGTAAACCCAAAGTTTATTGATTTTGGACGGATTACTGTTTCTTGTATTCTATCAAGTTTATTATTTTTTACAATTTCCTGATAAAGTTTTGCAATGACCGGAATATTTTTGTCATCTAGTACTTTATTCAAAACATCAAGGCTCCATATAAACCTCCTAAATGGAAAAATAGATTGAATATTTGATTTAGTGGAAACATATCCCTTACGTTCTTCATCAGCCCTAATCCCAACATATGATATTACAGGATCATCACCTACAAAATCTTCAAAGGGTTTTAGTTTTAATTTTTTTGTGCACCAGCGAGCAGTCGTAGAAGGTAAATATCCTCTATACAAATCAAGATGATGGTCAAAAGGATCTTTATGACTATTACTGGCAACCCGAAGTCTTTTAATTTTTTTTCCAAGATAAATTTCCAAACGATCCAATACATCGTATATCTCATTAAGTTCTTTGCCTGTATCGGTAAAATAATACTCAATATCCAAATCAGGATGTTTGTCGTGTAAATAGATTGCAAGTGCTGCACTATCTTTGCCACCTGAGATACCCAATACGTGTCGAACTTTTTTATTCATCTTTCAATTGCTCCTGCAATAATTTAGTAAGTAACGCAATATTCAACTCTTTATCACTACTTAACTTGTTTTAATTTCGTCAATTGATCATTATCATCAATGAGTCCAAATGATTTCATCCAGAACCGAATTGAGATTACCATATTTCTTCCAACACCTAACTCAACAACCGCAGAATCATCTGAAAATAATTTACCAGATTCAATTAAATCATATCCTTTTTTAAGCCAAAATTGTTTACAAACAAAGGTTTCGTGTCCAGAAAATTTATACGTCATCATATTTTTCAAAATTAATATCTTTTGCATTAGTAGTTTGAATAAAACATTATGTTTTGTAAAATATATAGATTCTCATCTAAAACTTATTGGTTTAAGTCAAAGAATCAGATTGTATATTAGCTCATTTCATCTGAAAACCAACAACATTAACAGGTGGTACAAATTGCGTTTCAACTTTGCTGATTCTTGCCCATTCAGGTCCAATAT
>CAYWRM010000121.1:0-3874 GCA_964460905.1 uncultured Lentimicrobiaceae bacterium | reverse complement strand
TTATGGCTCCCACTCGAAAACGATCCAATAGTCCGATTGAGTGTTCGCCATTTTAGAAGAAAATGTTTTTATATTAAAAATAGTAAATAGTAATCAACACTAATAAGATTAAAATTTAGTAGTATCAATATATTTGTGAATTAGCAACGCCAAAATTTATAATTTTCACTGACATTGCTTAATTTATTTAAGACAACTAAAGGGAAAAGGATTGTCATATTATAATTACTAATGTATGTTTGAGGTAACATCTTATTATCTTATTAGAGAAAAATGATGTTTATTAGAGTAGTAGGTTAAAATAAGTATAGTATGATATCCATGCGCATAAGAAGCTTGTTATCAATAATATCACTATTTTTATTAGTGCAATTATCATATTCTGCGTATGGACAAGCTGATTCATGTGAAATATCACTACCTTTCTGCACAAGCGATATATATACTTTTCCTGCAGGTACGTCAGGGACATCCGCACAATCAGGACCTGATTATGGTTGCCTGGCAACCCAACCTAACCCGGCATGGTATCATATGAAAATTGCTGTTGCGGGTGACATAGAAATAACAATGGAGTCTGATCCTTTAGAGGACATTGATTTTATTTGCTGGGGACCATTTTCGGATGCCTTTACTCCATGTACAGCTGAACTTACAGTCTCCAAGGTTGTCGATTGTAGTTATTCGCAGAATTCTATTGAAGTGTGTTTTATTTCTAATAGTCTGGTTGGCGAATACTATATATTGATGATCACTAATTACTCAAATCAACCTTGTGAGATTACCTTTGAAAAAACTGGCGGAACAGGCGAAACAGATTGTGGAATCGTACCTCCGCCTGTAAGTAATAACGGCCCTTTGTGTGAAGGTGAAACATTGGAGCTTTATGCAGAATTTGTTGCCAACACAACATATAGTTGGACTGGTCCAATGGGATTCACTTCATCCCTACAAAATCCGGTAATACCGGATGTTACTGTTGCAAATTCAGGTAATTACACATTAATTGTTGTAACGGGTGGGAATACAAGTAATCCAACACATACATCTGTAAGAATTACTGCATATCCTGATATTGATTTTACTATTAATACTAATGATACAGTTTGCACTAACGAACTTATAACTTTTGTTGGTTCGGATGTAAGCGGTACTAATATTACGCAATGGAATTGGACTTTTGGAGATGGTAATAGTGCTACTGGTCAGATAGCTCTAAATTCCTACAACTCAGGGGGGTATTTTAACATAAATTTAGTTGCAATAAATGATGGTAATTGTTCTGATGATGCTTCAATGAATATTAAGGTTGTTAATGATGGAAGTGCTACAGCCGGTTCTAATGAAAGCATTTGTCAAGGTGATTCTTTCGATATGTCTACTTCAGGTATTTTGCCTGATTCTATTAATTGTGATTCCATAAAATGGATAGGTGGTTCAGGGAGTTTTAATGATTCTGGATTACTATATCCCGTCTATTCTCCTGGATCTGGTGAAGTAGGTGCTGTTCAACTTGGCCTGGTAGGTTATACTCCATCTCCATGTCCTAACGATATCAGCTATATGACCCTTACTATTGATAGTAAACCAGATGTGTCTTTTACAGTAGCTCCTAGTGATATTATTTGCTTAGATGAAATACTAACGTTTAATGGAACAGATAATAATGGAACGAATGTTACATCGTGGCTATGGGACTTTGGTGATGGAAATACTAGTACAAATAAGGATACACAACATACCTATACTACAGTAAATAATTACAATGTAAAACTTGTTGCAATAAATGATAATGGATGTACTGATTCAACTACTTCTCTTATTCAGGTTAAACCATTGCCGGAACCTGATTTTACAATATCTTCAGGAGTAAATGGTTGTGTAGATTCACCCATTACATTAGATGGTTTTGATATCGCTGGAACTACTATTACGGATTGGAACTGGGATTTTGGAGATGGAAATCAAGATGTAGGTCAAAGTGTAATTCATACTTATGTAAACCCCGGTGATTACACTATAACACTTGATGTTATTAATAATAATAGTTGTGCGCAGTTACATCAAAAAATAGTGCATATTGGCACAATACCTGAATCAAGTTTTATCATATCTCCCAACGACACAAGTTGTGTGGGTGAAATGATAAGTTTTGATGCCACAGATATTTCGGGTGATATAGTAAGTTGGGATTGGGATTTTGGTGATGGGAATACGTCCAACGGACAGTATGTTTCCCATACATATAGCACACAAGGTAATTTTAATATAACATCAACATATATAAGTTCAGACGGGTGTGCCAATACCACCATAGGACAACGATATGTACAAGATGTAAATATTGGATTTAATATAGTACAAAGCCCAAGTTGTCAGGACTACTCAGTTACCTTTACAGGAACTGGTGATCTTATTACTTTTGCAGATTGGAATTGGGATTTTGGAGATGGTTCACCTGCCGACCTTGGCTATAACTCATCTCATATATACACACAACCCGATACGGTTGATGTAATTTTAAGTGTTTGTTCCGAGCAGAATGTTCAACAATTAATTATAAATGGGACATGCCAGGTGGATGCCGGGTCCGATGAAGCAACCTGTCAGGATGTTTATTTCAATTTAGCTACTTCGTCAACTCCACCATCAGCTAATAATTTTTCATCAATATATTGGTCCACAAATGGATTGGGAACCATTGATGACCCTACACTCGTTACGCCAACGTATTTTCCTGATCCTATTGAAGGTTCTGTTGTTAATGATACAATTACAATGACAATGTTTGGCTATGGTATAGCACCCTGTGAAAATGATACATCATCGATGGATATTATCATTATTCCCGGAGCTTATGCACAGGCAGGTTCCGATGAAAACTCATGTTTTGGAGAACCTTACGATTTTGCAAACTCTACTGATTCGTCATTTGCAACAAATTATGTAACGGTTTATTGGCTTACAAGTGGAACGGGTTATTTTATTGACCCTAATGTTACAAAACCAATTTATGTTCCTGGCTCTAACGAAATGGGACCTGTAACTTTAACAATGGTAGCAATCAACATTATTGCTTGTGATTCTATTGACGATATGACCCTTACTATTCGTTCAAAATATCATACATCACTTGATTTTACAATATGTTATAACGATTCAGTATTTGCCCAGGGTGAATGGCAATATGCCTCAGGAATTTTTTATGATACGCTACCAACAGTAAATTATGGTTGCGATAGTGTGATTATAACCAATCTAAATGTAAGACCTAAGATTGATCGCGGTTTTATTATTACCAACAGCGATTCTATATGTTTTGGTGAAACTGTAAATTTTGCATCTACGGGTTCAGCAAACTTAGCCAGTTGGTATTGGGATTTTGATGATGGAACTTCATCAACTGATATTAATCCAGTTCATCAGTATGATACATCTGGATATTTTACTGTAATATATTATTATACTGACAATAATGGGTGCTCCGATTCAGCTACTCATCTGGTAACTGTATTTGAACTTCCTGATGTTTTCTTCACAACTAATGTAATTAATGCCTGTGTTGATGTTCCGGTAAATTTCTCAGGTTTTGGTAGCTCAAATATAGCATACTGGCTATGGGACTTTGGAGATGGGCAGACTGATACAGGACAGAATATATCACATGCATACAGTACATCGGGAACTATGATAGTTTCACTTACGGTAATTGATATTAATGGATGCAGTGAAATCTCTTATCAATCTCTTTCTATAGCTCCATCTCCCATACCCAACTTCACCTACAGCATCATAGTATGCGATTCCCTCCAGTTCACTGATTTAACAACAAGCCCTCCCGGCTACACGATAGTCACCTGGAACTGGGATTTCG
>CAYWRM010000120.1:0-3887 GCA_964460905.1 uncultured Lentimicrobiaceae bacterium | reverse complement strand
CAGTTAATTCGTCAGCAATGATGAATACTTTTGGTGTTGATGCGCTTCAATGGACGGGAGGTGGTTTAAGTAATGGTGGTGAGGATATTGAATTACAAGACAGTTTTGATTTTGTAATAGATTCACTAACATATGATGATTATCTTCCATGGGATACTTTGGCTGATGGTAAGGGACCTTCACTTACACTTTGTAATCCTGATGTTGATAATTCTATAGCAGAAAATTGGACCCATTCAATCAATCTCGCTGCTATAAATGCAGATGGCGATTCGATATGGGCTACTCCGGGTTTTGGTTGTGTAGCAGAATTATTGCCAGGTTTTGAGGCTGACGTTACAAGTATTGAAGTTGGGGAAAGTGTATTGTTTACCGATCTTACCATCGGTGATCCAACAGAATGGATTTGGACCTTTGAAGGCGGTACTCCTAACACATATAACGGACAAACACCACCGGATATTTATTACTATGATGAAGGAACTTGGGATGTTACTTTATATGTTTCGGATGGAGCAAACAGCGCAGAAGTTACATATTCTGATTATATTGAAGTTGTTTATATCCCTGATCCCTTTGTAACTATAACTAATCCAAATGGTGGAGAATTTATTTCACAAGGCGAGGCATATGGTATTACATGGATTTTTGATTTCTGGACTGGTGATATTGATATTAAACTTGTTAAAGAAGGTGATACTCCTGTTTTACTTGGTTCTAATATTTCAGTTGAGGATGTGAGCTGGACTTGGGATGTGTCTCCTACACAACAACTTGGTGACGATTTTAAAATTATGATTGTACCGGTAGATCCTGACGATCCTTCGGATGAGAGTGATGATTATTTCTCTATTATTGAACCATATATTGTTCCGGAAATTGTTATTACTGAAATCATGTATAATCCACCTGAGTCAGGAACTGATTCGCTAGAATTTCTTGAATTATATAATAATGGAGTTGAAATAGTAAACCTCGAAGGTTTTTATTTCGCAGAAGGTATTGAATATATTTTCCCAAATATTGATTTAGCTCCTGATAACTACTTGCTAGTTTCAGTTAATTCGTTAGCAATGATGAATACTTTTGGTGTAGATGCAATGCAATGGACAGGTGGTGGATTAAGTAATAGCGGTGAGGATATTGAATTACGCGATAGTTTTGATAATGTAGTTGATTCGTTAACATATGATGATGCTCTCCCATGGGATCCTTTGGCTGATGGTAATGGACCTTCACTCACATTATGTAATCCAAATGTTGATAATTCTATACCGGAAAACTGGACTCACTCTGTTCATTTTGCTGCTTTAAATGCAGCAGGTGATTCAATATGGGCTACGCCTGGTTTTGGTTGCCAGGTTGATCTATTACCAGGGTTTGATGCAGATGCTACTAGTATTATTGTTGGGGATTATGTAATGTTTACAGACCTGACAATTGGAGATCCTATTGATTGGAAATGGACTTTTGAAGGAGGTACACCCGAAATAGTGTTTGGGCAAACTCCACCAGAGATTTACTACAATGAGGTGGGAATATGGGATGTTACTTTATTTGTTTCAGATGGAACTACAAATGCTGAAGTTACTTATGAAAATTATATTGAAGTAATTGAATTACCGGCTCCTACATATCTTGTAGCTGAGGTTGGACCATATGATGATGTGTTATTAACATGGACAGCACCATCTATAACTTTAAAATTACCTAATGGAGTAGCTGCCGAATTATTAGGTTATAATGTATATCGCGATGGTGATCAAATTAATGATGTAATTGTTGATGAAACTGAATATTACGATGCTTTACCACCAATTGGCTCTCACGTTTATTATGTAACAGCTCTTTATGATAGTGGTGAATCAGCTCCTTCAAATCTTGTTACAATTGTTGTAACCAATATTAATGAAGTAGAAGTAAATTTGGTAAATATTTATCCTAATCCTGCCGAAGACATGTTTACGGTTGAATATACAGGAGAAAATGCTTTAGATATATCTATTATAGATATTACAGGACATGTAGTATATTATAATACAGTGAATAAAACTTCGCAGACTAATATTTCAGGTCTTCATAGAGGCATGTATTTTGTTCGCTTATATGAAAACTTTTCAAATAAGTTAGTTATCAAAAAACTTATTGTTAAGTAGTTTGATAAATATTTTCAACAAATCAGATATGTGTATTTAAGTGTGCATGTCTGGTTTGTTATCTAATCTTTAAATAATTATTAATTAAAAACTTACACAAATGAAAAAAATTTACTTATTGAGTTTACTAATTTCGCTTTTAGCATCAGTGTCGCTAATTGGACAGAATATGATGACAAATGGCGATTTGGAATTATGGACAGATGGGGTTCCTGACAGTTGGAATCACGTTGAAAACATTACCCAGGAATCAGCAATTATACATGGTGGTACTTATTCTGCTAAACAAGAATCAGCCTCCGGTACGAAAGACTTTGGTCATGAAAATATTACAGGTATAGTTGAAGGTATTGATTATGATCTAAGTTATTATTATTTGGATAATGACGATCATGCAAGAATCAGGTTGTGGTCAAAATGGAAAGATGCTGCAGGTGGTACTATTGGAGATGCAATTAGTAACGATTATTCTGTTGATAATGCTGATTGGCAAGTTTACACAATTACAATTACTGCACCGGCAGGGGCTACTGAGTTTTATTTTGAAGTAAGAGCTTATAAAGAAGATAATGGAGATTTTGGCGGATTTGTTTATTACGATGATATTAGTTTTGAAGCTGGAGGTGCTGCAACAGCTGCTATTTCTAATGCTTATTCAATTAGTAATACTGCTGTAGAAGTTGAGTATAATATTGAAATGACTTCTGTTGTTGCAAGCGACTATTCTTTAACAGGAACTGAAACAATAACTTTCTCAAATGCAACTATTGATGGCACAAATGCAAGGCTCGTTCATCTTACAGATGCTTCTGTTAATATCGAAGGAGATGTAACTGTTGATAATATTGCTGATGCCGGAAATGTTACCGATTTTGACTTTTATGCTGGTATTATGCCCGTTGCTTTCGTTAATACTTTGAATCCGGATGGAACGATGAATAATGATAATATTGCTACTTTTCAAGGAGTTGTAAGTGCAAATGATGCATATAATAATGTATGGTTTAGTGATGCAGATGGAGCATATAATGGTGCTTTAGTTTATGATTATGATTTTGACGATTTAGTAGCTGTTGGTGATGAAATACTATTCTATGCAATTAGAGATGTATATAGTAATCTTTCAGAATTAGTAGATCCAGTACTAATTTCCATAATATCTTCAGGTAATTCACCTTACGGACCAACTGTTATTGATGGTTTGGATATTGATGAAAATATTACCGCAGAAACTAATCCAGGAGAAAAATGGGAGGGTCAACTAGTAACTATTAATGACTTTGTGGTTGATTCATATACTGATTATGATTATAGATGTAGCTGGTCAGATGGAACAACTACTTATTATTTTCATATAGGTGATAATGTGGATTACCAGCTTGGCAATATAAGTATTGTGGTAGGAGAAACTTATTCTGATATTACCGGAGTAATTGATTGGTATGGTGATGGATCTTATTATAGAGTTAATCCAAGAAATCAGGATGATGTTGTTGTAGATGTATCAAGTATTGATAATAATGGTATTGCAAGGCTTACTGTTTATCCTAACCCTGCTTCAAATAGAATATCTGTTAATTCAAATGAATCTGGCGTAATTAAAATTATGAGTATTTCAGGTAAGTTGATGATTGACAGTAAAATAATTACGGGAAAGAATTCAATTGATATTGAAACATTAAGTAGCGGATTATATATAGTTGAAACTATTAGTAATAGCGGAATAAAATC
>CAYWRM010000119.1:0-3910 GCA_964460905.1 uncultured Lentimicrobiaceae bacterium | reverse complement strand
AAATTATTGATGAGAGATGTTTTGATAAATGCTGACAGAATTATTAAAGCAATTAGTAAGTAAAGAGCCCAGTTGGTAACAATGTATATAAAAAATAATCGTAATAGTAGTAATACCCTCTCGTCCTCGTTTAGCGCAGCGCAACGAGGATGCTTACTACTGCCTCCTCTCCTCTCAGGGTAGCTCCAGACTATGCTGTCATATCTATCCCACCTCAACCTCCATACCCGCCGAAGAACAACGTAGACAGGAACCTCAATCCCACAATATATTCAACACTAATTAAAAACATATCTATTTAATTTATATATTTGGGGGTCTGCTAGAGACAATTAACATGACTACCAATTCGAATATGTTTACTAAATTCAAAGACGAAAAATTAGAAATAATCTGCCTTTTAACTATTTGCAATAAACAAAAGTTTATAATGTTTATTTACACATTGGCAACAATAAGACAAGCCACTTTGAGAGATTATCCTGAATGAAACTTTAAAATTTAATATAAAAGATTATAAACTTACAAAATGAAAAAACCAAACAACATCTTGAAATTTATCTTATTTATAGGATTAGTATTATTTAATTATTCATGTAACACACCTCAAGTTAAAGAAGAGGTTAGTCGCCCAAACATACTACTAATTGTTGCCGATGATTTAGGCTGGACTGATTTAGGCTGTTATGGAAGTGAGATAAGCACTCCAAATATTGACAAATTTGCTGAAAATGGGATAAAGTTTTCAGAATTTCATGTTTCAGTTAGTTGTTCGCCTACCCGGTCAATGCTTTTATCTGGAACTGATAATCATATTGCGGGTGTGGGTAATATGTCAGAAGCAATTACTCCTGAGCAAAAAGGTCAACCTGGTTATGAAGGGTATTTAAATGATAGAGTTGTTAGTTTAGCTGAGGTTATGAAAGATGGTGGATATCATACTTATATGGCTGGCAAATGGCATCTGGGAGAAGAACCCGAACATTATCCATATGCAAGAGGATTTGAGAAATCATTTAGCATGTTATATGGAGGAGCTAGTTATTGGAGCGATAAATTTGGGTTACTAGCAGAGACTCAAGAGACAGCAAAATATGTATTAAATGATAAAGAAGTACAGGAGTTACCAAAAGATTTTTATGCTACTCGAAATTATACTGATTATTTAATGAATGCTGTTAGAGAAAACAGAGGTGACGGTAAACCATTTCTTGCTTATCTAGCATTTACGGCGGTACACGACCCAATTCATGTCCCTGAGCCTTGGCTTAGCCAATACAAAGGCAAATACGATGATGGGTATAAAGTTTTAAAAGAGAAAAGAGCCGAATCTTCCCGGAAATTGGGATTAATCCCTTCTGATGCTCCAGCTCATTCATTGAATCACCTTGCGAAATCATGGGAATCTTTAAGTGAAGAAGAAAAGTTGGTTGAATCAAAAGGTATGGAAGTATATGCCGGTATGGTTAGTAATATGGATTATCATGTTGGTAGAGTTATTGATTTTTTAAAGGATATTGGAGAATATGATAATACCGTTATTATTTTCTTAAGTGATAATGGTTCAAACCCTTGGTATAGCAACGACTACCTCGATAATGAAGGAAGTGAATTTTTTACTCAATTTGACAATAGTGTTGATAATATCGGAAATCCAATGTCACATTATGCTTATGGAATAGGATGGGGTTCAGCTTGTGCCGGACCTTTAGATTTATTCAAACTTGTTGTTGGTGAAGGTGGTATTCGAAGTCCACTGATTATTTCACATCCCGACATAAAAGGAGGTCGTCAAACAAATGCTTTTTCCTATGTTACAGACATAATGCCCACAATACTTGAAATAGCAAACTTGCAACATCCTAATGAATACAATGATAGAAAAGTTGCTCCAATACAAGGAAAATCAATTTCTAAAATTCTCTCAGGTGAAGTGGAAAGTGTCTATTCAAAAGATGATATTATAGCTGGAGAAATGGCAGACAGTAAATGGGCAAGACAAGGAGCATATAAAATTACATTTGTTAAAAAACCATATGGAGATGAAAATTGGAAGCTGTATAATATAAAAAAAGACCCAGGAGAAACTAAAGACCTTTCAAAAGAGCAACCTGAATTATTAAATAAACTAATTGAAGCATGGAAAAGATATGCGAAGGAAGTAGGTGTTATTGCCTATGAAAACTAGATTTTTTAAAAGTTTTGAATGATGAAAGTAGAAATTACTGTTGCTTACAATAGATCATACGCCACGGCTATGGCACATAGCTAAACATGTTAGCCAAAAGTAAATAGAGAAAACAATTATCCAAAAAATTGCTAGAATGAAATTGGGCATATTTCAAGATATTCATGGAAATTTACCTGCATTAAAAAAGGGAGTTGAAACATTTAGAGACAATGGATGTGAGAAGATATTTCATGTTGGTGATTTAATTGGAATTGGTCCATATCCAAAGGAATGTATAGATTTTGCATTTTCAATTGAAGAAATGGATTTTGTCATGGGGAATCATGATTATTGGTATGCGTACGGATTACCAAACCCAATACCAGATTGGATGAGTGAAGAAGAAGTAAGACATCGAAGGTGGACAAATCTTCAAGTAGGCAATGACTATAGAAATAGAATAAAGGAATGGAGGTTTTCTATAGATTACCTAATAGGTAGAAATAGAAAATTAACTTTTCAACATTATGGCTTGAATAGAAAACAGAATTGGTTTGCTTCCAGAATAAAGAATCCAAGCATAGAAGAATTGGACATTTTATTTAATGGAATAGATTCTGAAATTATATTCTATGGACATATGCATAAAGAAGATGATAAAACGGGTAGGTGTCGGTATATTAATTTGGGTTCAGCAGGATGCTATAACAAGCCAGAAGTAAGAATTGGAATTTTGGAAATATTAGAAGACAAAATTGAATTAGAAAAATTGTCAATTCAGTATTTTGATAATGGACTAATGGAAGAATTTGAAATAAGAAAAGTACCTGTAAGAGAACGTATCACAAACTCATTCATAAGAAGAAATTAAAAAACCATGGCAAACAATGTATAAAAATATTAGTCCCTCTCCTCCTCGTTTAGCGCAACGCAACGAGGATGCCTACTACCGCCTCCTCTCAGCAAAACCAATCCACTATATCCCCTCTTTTTTCTCCCATTGGTGCGAGCATAAAAAAATAATCTTATTACTGACGAATAACATTTTTATAACTACATTTACAGCACAAACCCATTAAAGAAATATTAACTTACTCGCAACGATAAGTTTTTAAATATTTAAACATGTTCAAACATCATAAATCCAAGCCTTCACGTAAAATATTAAAAACAGGTGGACTATGTTTATTTACACGTTGGCCAACATGAAAATTTCAACTGAGGAAAACCAAATAGAATGTTCATTATGAAAAAATATTATCATCCAATGCTGTTAAAAGGCATTAATCGAACCTTGTTGCTTTTATTAATAATTGCATTTTACGGATGTCAAGAGAAAAAAGAGATAGAGTCATGGAACGAAAAATATAATTTTATTTACGATATCCAACCAATCGTTTTTCATTATGACCATGGAATTCTCGCAGGAAGTTATCCGCAAAACAAAGAGACCACCGAAGTAACATTTAATGATGTTTGTAATTATATGGGGCATGTTTGCCTTTGTGGGGCTGGTGGGTATAAGGTTTCTGAACTAACAATAAATTCATTAAAAAAACTGGATGAAAATTTAGAAAAAGGAGACTTCATATTGATTAGTAGTAGAGATCATTCAGTGAGTGATGTGATTTCATTTGTTCTTGGTTGCACCAGAAGAATTAATCCCGAAAAAAATCAGTATTTCGTTAACTCAAAAATTGAAGCACCGAAAAGAGAATATCATTATTTTATTGGCTATCC
>CAYWRM010000118.1:0-4013 GCA_964460905.1 uncultured Lentimicrobiaceae bacterium | reverse complement strand
TTTAAGTGGCACAACATGCCCGGTACAGGTGGCACAATATGACCGGTATATCCATTGAAACAAGTAAACAATTGCAAAACAGGTAACTATTAGCCGGCAAACCCTGATAAATGCTCTTCGATACATGTTTCGTAAATAATTATCTTTAACCTTTTAAAATTATTTCTATGAAAACAAAAAAGAAAAATAGATTTCTATCTATTGTAGTTGGTTTTTTAACAATGATGTTAACTATTTTTAGTGTTCAGGCTATGTATGGCGATTCTGACTCAAACTTACTACCTATTCGTGATGTCTCACCAACAGGAAATTGGAAAAGCTGCGTGAGTTATAATACCAGTGGTTCATTTCCATTTTGGAAAAGAGTTTGTAGTGATTGTCAGGTACATTTTACAAATTTTAATGTTCGTAGTACTTGCTGGAAACCAGACCTTTAGCAGGAAAGAGGATGTGTTTTTGATGGTTCTTATAATCCGTTATTCTTAATGATAATATTCCATGCTTAGATGAACATTACGTTCTATAAAACAATTGTAATCATATTAATTATTAGCACTTTCGTTACTTGCCAATTTGAAACAGGCTTTGTTAATGAATACATGTTAAACTTTAAAGGTGTAAATCGTAAGAAGGTAGTATTCTCTAAAAATTTATATGTTTATAATAATAAACCCATAAACGGTTCCGTTTTGAAAAGCGGAAATGTGATTGTTTGTACAGGATATTTAAATTGCAGCCCATGCGTTTTAAGACTGAAAGAAATAGAAGCATTTAAGAAGTTGTATCCAAACATAAATATAATTTATATAGCTGCGGGAGATATTTCTGAATATTCAGATTATCAAATTGATATTAATAATTTTTCGTTTCCCGTTTTTCATGATGCTGGGGGCATATTTATTAAAATGAATGAACTAGAAAAATACGATAGGTCTGTTTTTCTGCTAAATGAAAATAATGAAATAGTTTTGGTTGGCTCCCCTTTTAATAATACTGTTTTGAGAAAGTACTATTTAGAATTATTAACGAAGCAATTGTAATGGAACGTAAAATTTTATTGCTATCTATTGTAATTCTCTTTTTTGTTAATTGTTCAAAAACAATTGAAAGAGATAATATTGTTTTTGTTGATGAATTTCCCAAAACTATATCATTGACTGGAAATCCAATTCCCCAAATTGATAATAATTTCTTTCCAAATTTTATTAGTATTTGTGATTCGCTTTTACTTTACTGTGATACTGAGAACGATCCGCATTTTTACTTATATGATTTGCCAAACTTTGAATATATCGGTAGTTTTGGAAAACAAGGATCCGGACCATATGATATTAATAATTCTGTTATTTGGGATCAGTTTTTTTGCAAAGATGGTGTAACTAAGGCTTGGGTTTTTCAAATGAATTTAATGAAAATGACTTTAGTAAATATTAATGAAGCCGTTGATAGTTTAATATACGTTGTGGAGAAGACAATTTTTTTGCCTCCTGAGATTTATGATGCAGTTAATGTAATTGCTATAAATGATACTATTTTTGTTGGAGGAGGATGTAATCCTCATGGCGAATTTTTTATATATAATTCATCAATCAGGAGCTTAAAATGGAAGCCTTTTTTGATGGATAATGATGAGAAATATAATGATAGAATAAAAGATGTTGGGCTGTTACAAGAATACAAGCGTGGTACTATTAAAATTAAACCTGATGGATCTCATTTTGTGAAATCATATGTTTATTCACCAATTATTGATGTTTATAATGAGGATATGAATAATATTATTTCAATAGTGTATACAGATCGTAGTAAACCAAACATGAATATTAAAACAGGTTTGTTTGATGAAGAAACAGAGATATATTTTATAAATGTTTTTTTAACAGATTCATATATCTATGCGCTTAATTTTAATTGTAGTTTAGCCGACTTTGATAACAATGATTGTAATAATGTAAGTATTGATGTATTTAATTGGGAGGGAATACCGATTTGTCAATATTATCTAAATGAAAGTATAATTGCCCAGGGCGAATTCGTAGTTGATGAAATTAATAAACGAATTTATACAATCAATCCAAAATCAGAATTCGATTATTTCAGTTATTTTGATATTGGTGATGAATTGTTTGATAATTAACCAATAATTCAAATGAAACAAATTATCATATTAGCGATTAGTATATTAACAATCATTATTGTGATGCTCTACAATAGTTTAGCAAATAGTCAAAATTTAAATGATGAATTGCGAGTATTAAATTCAGTAGTAAAGAATAATTATGATGAAGTATTTATAGAGTTAAACGATATTAGGGAAAATGTTTCTAATAGTTTTTTAATTAATAACTCTATATTAACTGGTAATGATAGGCTATTTGATAAAAATGGTATAGAATATTCATTAAATGAAATACTTAAAGATGGAAAAGAGCAAATAGTATTTCGCATTCATGAATCATTTTGCTCTCCATGTATTTCCAATTGCTTGTCTTTAATAAGTTTCAATATATTGAATAGAAATAACTGTAAAGTCATAATATTGTCATCAGATTTAAGTTTTAATATTGCAAACTATATCCAAGATACTAATAATTATGAGGTTCTTTTCTGTTCTGATTCTTTATGTGCCCAATTTGATAAGAAAGAAATTCCTTTTATGTTTACAATTGATAGTTCATTAGTATGTAACAACGGTTTTACTATAAGCGAAGGAAATAGTTTCTTTTTCGAAAGCTACATAAAAGATATTTTACAAGAAGAATAATATGAAATCAATACTGATTAAATTTTTTGTTCTTTTTCCCCTGTTTTACTACTTGCCTGCTACTACGAAAAGCCAATCTGTAAAAATATCGGGTCGTGTTATTGATAATGATACAAAAAAAGGTTTGTCATATGCAAATATTATGGTTTTGCATTGTGCTAACGGAACAACTTCTGATAAAGAAGGGTATTTTGAGCTTATGTATGACGGATGTTTCACCCATGACACGATAGTCTTTTCCTATGTCGGATATAAGTCAAAAAAAATATGTATTAACAAAATTGGAAATTCGCCTTTACGAATTCAATTGTTACACCAAACTTTTAATCTTGAAGAGGTTGTTATCCGTTCTGATCTAATGAGCAAAGAAGAGAAAATTACAGTTGTTAACAAATTTAAAAAGCGAAATTGTTTTATAAGATATGCTCCTGTCGACTCTATATCAAGTAATCATTGGATTCCAACTCGCCCCAAAGAGCCAACTATTGAAGCAATATATTTTCCATATGAACCAGAATATCTTAACTATAATCGAATTAAGGAAGTATGGCTATCAGTAAGTAATTTTTCGCTACCTGCAACTTTTAGGTTAAGAATAATTAAAGCTGGTAAAAACGTAAAGCCAAACGTGGACTTGTTAAGTATACCATTAATAATAAAATCCACAGAAAGCAAACAACTAATAAAAGTTAACCTTGAACAGTATAACCTTACGATTGATAGTAATGGAATTTATATAGGTTTTGAATTGTTGATTATACCTGATAATTTGACTTCGATAGAAGTAGAAGATGAAACATGTGATTTGTATTCTCCATATTTAAATTATGTTAAATCAGAAGATTCATGTCAAAATTGGATATATTCAAAAGGTAGGTGGAGAACGAATAATCAAAAAGTATCAACAAACTATAAGGGGAAAAACAAGAAGAAAATGTATTATATCCCTGCTATTTCAATAGTAATACACTAATTTATGCAATTGTAATTTTTTGGCTAATAGCTATTGGTTTTATCACACTCAGTACCCAACTTTCAACGTTATAAACTTCAACACTCAATACCCAATCCGATAATTATCCGGACAATACTCAATCACCACCATCCCTCGGGTGCATTTGCAATGCATTCGCCCTCACTTTAATCTTTGTTCTCAATGATAATAAATCCTCACTCTCAAACCTATTTTTCGACCTCGTATGTTTGCAAAGTTATCAAAAAGAGCCATTAAAACTGATTTTGTATTTTA
>CAYWRM010000117.1:0-4041 GCA_964460905.1 uncultured Lentimicrobiaceae bacterium | reverse complement strand
CACAAAGTTTCATGCTTTGACATTTCCATCACAAATCTCCTGTTTTCCAATCAATGTTTATTAAAAAATTACTATCTTAAGGTCTAATTATTCCATCATTTTTATACATATACATATCTACTATTGATGGGGCATGTGTCACACAACGGTATTGCGATGCGCTGTTGCCGCTGTATTTTAATGTATTTGAGTTTGGAAATTCATTTTCAAATTTACTTTTAATTTTTCTACGAAGCCCTAGCTGCGGCTATAGCGTATGCGCTTTTGTTACAGGCTGTTTTTTTGGATTGTTTATTTAACTCAAACTACATAATTTTCTAGTTTCATATTTTTCTTCTCTATAATTTTACCAGCGTTTTAAAATAAAGAGGAATCTCTGTCTTAAAACTCATTTCTTTTTGCGTTAATGGATGTCTTATTGTAAGTGAAGTAGAATGAAGAGCTAACCGTTTAATTCCTTTATCTGCAATTCCGTAAATTTTGTCACCGACAATAGAATGTCCCTTTTCAGACATATGAACACGAATTTGATTTTTTCTACCTGTAAAGAGATTAATATCTAGTAAACTATATTTACCCGATTCCTTAATGACTTTGTAGCCTGTTTTAGAAAATTTTCCTTTGTCTGGCTCATTTACAGAATATACTCTGAATGCCCTATTTTCTGTTAAATACGATGTAATTACACCTTCTTTATCTTTAAGTTTACCATGCACTACTGTAAGGTATTTTTTGCTGAATTCTTTCCAATTATCCTGTAAATAACGTTTTGTATTTTCATTTTTGGCAAAAATTAGAATCCCTGAAGTATCTCTATCGAGACGGTGTACTATAAATACCCGATTTTTTGATCGTTCATTTCCTTTTTTCACATAATTATTCAAAATAAAATGAGCTGTTTTATGCTTCTCTCTTTCAGTTCCCACGGTCAACAGACCAGCTATTTTATCTACAACAAGAATATCATGATCCTCATAAAGAATCGAAAGTCCTTTTGGTTGGTGTTTCACTGAGGCTTTTTTAATTGGATATCTTTTTCCTTGCATTTGTATTAACTTATTGAATTCGAATAAAGTAGCCTGTAACGTTTTGTATAAGAATAGTAGCCGATTACGTGGCACTTTCCTGTCAAGCTACAACTACCTTTAATAAAAGCTAAAAACTTGAAACTTGCACAGCAACGGCAATTAACTATAGCGCGTGTTAACGCCTGGCTTTTATTCATCTCCAAAGTAATCATTGTCAATTCGTTTTACATACAACTATTTGTTTTCATTCAAATTGGAACTTGTGTTTAATGCAGTATTTTCAATATCATGTCTTTCTAAATAAATTGTAACTGATGTGCCTTTATCTATAGTAGAATTAAAAGAAATTTGCCAATTGTGTTTTTTTACAATATGTTTCACAATGCTTAAACCAATCCCCATTCCTGTATATTTTTCACAGATTTCTTTGTTACGATTAAAGGCTTTTACATATTCAGTAATCTCTTTTTCAGTCATACCAATACCTTCATCGCAAATCTCAATTTTTAAAACCTTATTCCCATTTAAATTTATTGTAATGTCTTTTTCTGAAAATTTAAGTGCATTATTTATTAGTTCAACAACAATAAGTTTAAAGTAATACATATCTATAGAAACAACAGGAATGTTCAATTCATCTATGTTTATATTTAAAATAATATTTCTGTCTTTATTTACAGAGCTTTGTTCCCGAACAATTTGTTCCACTTCAAATGCAATTACGTTTGCACTTAAACTTTTGGGACTAATATGAGTACCATTTGTCTGAAAGTCAGATAGTACTAAAAGATTATCCAGCTTGTTAGTTAATTCAAGAGAGTTTTTCCAAATGATCGAGGTTAATTCTTTTGTATTTTCATTATCGTTTAATAATCTAAGCCCGGCATCCATTAGGCCCACAATACCATTAAGCGGTGTACGAATTTCGTGACTAATATTATTTAAAATTGCTTTTGTAAATATATCTCTTGTATCTAAACCTAAAATATCCTGTTTATATGTGTCAATTATCTCTTTCATTCGTTTTGAAAAAAAAGTAATATTTTTCTCAATTTCAATAAATAAAGCCGTATCATCCATTCTTGGAAATACCATTACGGATCCAATTAGAACATTTTCGTAGCTAATACCTATCGTATAAATATTTTTAATATTAAAAACTGTTTCAACAACATTACAAATCCAATCAGGAATTGCACCTTCAGAAAATTGAGACAAATTACCTTGAAAAGGTATCAGTTTATTGGATGAAAAAAAACGTTTTCTTCCAATTGGAGTGTTTCTAAATCTTTTACCTACCGGGTCTAATCCTAAAATACGTATTAATTTATTAAATAATGGGGTTTTTAAGCCAATTAAACTGTATACAAAAGCTTCATCTTGTTTTTCGTCTAATTGAACTAGAATGCAAACAGAATTTTTTAAAGTATCTTTTAAATAATTTGATAACAGCTCATAAACTTCATTAATATTTTTTGATTGAGCTAATTTTTTTTTAATATCTTTCATATGTCGTACTACTTAAATTATAAATTTTTGATTTTTTTAGAATAAAAATAAATCTCAATTTTAATATATTTTTTAATAAAAAAATAATATTCTAAGTGTTAAGCTTGGCGTTAACGTTTTAGCTATGCGCCGTTGCCGCTTTATTTTGATTGTTTTTGATTTGAAAATTTCATGTCAAATATACTAATTCTGTTCTAACCGAAGCCTGAGCTGCGGCAATGGCGTATAAGCTTGTTAGCGGTTGTTATTTTCTATTTCTCTTAATATTACTACAAATCCAACAGAATTATTGTATCTATAAACAATCAATCTTCTATAATTGACATCTGTTCTCAAAACTGCTTTGTCATTTTTTTTGTCATAAATTTTCACCCTTCCAGTTTCAGAATTGATTCTTTGATTGTCAGGTTGATAAACAATTTGTGGAGATTCTATTTCTATGTATTTTGTTGAACCTTGAACAACCATAATTACATTTTTCAGTATTCGCTCAGCATTTTGAAGTGAGTCAGATTCAGCTTTTATTAAAATGTCATTGTCTGTTTTTAGTTCAGGTGAAAGAAATACTTTAGAACCGTTTGCAGTTGAATCATTATGAGGAAGGTCAAATAAGTTAATTGTGTAATCTATTAACTCTGCTCCTCCGTAATTTCCATGTCCTGGAATGACAATCTTTGCAGAACCATATTCTTCTTTGATTTTTGTTACAGTCTCAGACCATTTATCAAGATTTGCATCGCTAATGTTACCGACCCATCCGTTATAATTTCTAATCTCATTTCCTCCAAATAGAATTTTCTCACTTGGTATCCAAACGACAATTCCATCAGAAGTATGTGCTTCTCCAAGGTAATGGCAAATTATTTTATTATTACCTACTTTAATCTTTTTTTTAGGTTTAAATCCAATTTCAGGAATTGGTAATCCTTTCTCTTTGGCAATTTGTCTTGTCAATTCGTAAGAATACGATTTTATGCCGTTCTTTTGAACAACATCTAGTCCTCCCATAGCGTCTGGATGCCATCTGTCAATTATGTATCCGACAATCTTTGAGTGCTTTTCATCTCTTACCCAATTAATAAGATTTTGTGTTTCAATATCAGAATCGGGAGTTGAAACAATAATTGCTTCTCCATTGTTAATGTAAATCAATCCGTTGTTGTTGCTTTGCATATGAACATAACAATTTTCTGAAAGTTTTTGCAAAATCAAATTGTCAGAAATTCTTATTTCTTGTCCAAATAATTGATTTGCTGTAATTAGTAAGATTATTCCTGTTAAAATGTGTTTCAATTTAATGCTCGTTGTCGTTTTCTTTTATAATAACCGCTAACGGTTTGAATATGGTGCGTTTGGCATTTTGGAACGCTTCATTTTCAAGTTACGACTAATTTTATTTATTGCTAATATCTTCATATTTAGCACTATCTGCCAAATGCACTATATTTTTCCTAAGCTTGCATCTTGGTTTTTTTAGAATTAAGTATTTTTATAAAAACAGAAA
>CAYWRM010000116.1:0-4071 GCA_964460905.1 uncultured Lentimicrobiaceae bacterium | reverse complement strand
ATTTATTCAAAGAACTTTTATAAATTTACCATTCAAGGCACACACAATGTATATACAAAATAGGCGAGATAGAAGTAATTTCAATGGTTATAGTCCGCTTCAAAATTGTAACGGTTTGATAGGTTTGAAGCCCGCAATCGCCTACTTTGCATATACTCAACGTTATGCAAAATGCCAGTGCCCAAATCATAGACAATAAAAATAAGTGTGAAATATATTAACTGAGTAAGGGTAAAATAGGTTTCAAATGTCATTATAAGTGAACGCCTAAAAACATATCCATATGAAAAGTATAGTTTTTTTGCATCTAGCCTTAATTTTAACTATTAGTTTAACCGCCCAAACAACTTTTGAAAAAACAATAGGGTCTATCGATGATGATGATTCATTTTCAATTCAAGAATGTAATGATAACACATATGTACTTTGTGGCTATACTACTGATTTTTATACAGGAGATGAAGATATATATGTTATTAAAATTGATTACAACGGCGATACTTTGTGGACAAAACAGCTAGGCATGGATTATTTAAAGTCATGGGCTTACTCAATTTACCAAACTAATGATTTGGGGTATATTGTATCTGGTTTTCTGTATATTAATAGCAGTAATTCTGTTCCATTTTTACTCAAACTTGACCAGCATGGAGAAAAAGAATGGTTAAATGATTATTCAAATCTTGTTACTAAAGGAGAAGCAAATTCAGTAATTCAGACTAACAATACCGACATTGTTTTTTGTGGAATATATACTTTTTATAAATCTAAAACTAAATTGTGGGATCAGAGTCCATTTATAATTAGGACAAATAGTAGTGGTGAAGTAATATGGAACGAATTATATGATGAAAGTGGACTCAAATATGTAAAAAGTTTGGTTCAAACAATTGATAGTGGCTTTGCAATATGTGGAAGAATTGATATGCCTGAAGGATATTACAATGCAGGGTTGTTTAAAACCAATCAAAACGGTGTTTTAAACTGGAGTCATACTTATGGAGATAACTCGTCAATGGAATCAGTATGGAGTGTTAAAAGGACAATAGATGGTGGTTTCATTTTATGTGGCTCAAAAGCATATGGACTAATGGAAGATAATAGTGATGTATATATCGTTAAAACAGACCAGAATGGAAATGAAGAATGGAGCAGAACTTATGGTGGTGAAGAAAATGAATATGGGATTGCCGTTGATACAACAAATGACGGAGGGTACATCATTTGCGGTAAAATAGGAAGCTACGGGACTAGTTTTTATGATTTTTGGTTAATACGAACAGATTCAGGCGGAGATACATTATGGACCAGAACCTTTGGTGGTAACTTATCGGATATTGCAACTGATGTGTGTACAACAAGCGATGGAGGTTTCATAATATGTGGTAATACAAGAAGCTTTGGAAATGGTGGAAAAGATATTTATATAATAAAAACTGATAACTATGGAATAGTTACAGATGTTGAGTATAATAATTTAATGAACACAAAAATCAGCATATTCCCAAACCCATCAATTGGTATTATACGAATCAATACCGAACAAACAATAAGTGAGTATACAATATATAATTTCGCTGGAAAAGCAATGTGTTATAGGTCTTTTTTAAAAAACAATGAAGTTTTCAATCTTGATATAGATATTAGCAATTACGAAACTGGAATGTATTATTTAAAATTAAAAACTGAGAATGGTTGGATATCTCATAAGCTCATAAAACTATAGAGACAGGAATTTTATAAGATATAAATTAGCAAAAATGAAAAAAGAAGTATTCACATCAATTATAGCTTTGTTAATAAGCATCTTTTTCTCATGCAACATACAATGTCAAGATTGGAATTGGGAGTGGGCAAAAAAAACAAATGATACTACAATAGGGCCCTATTTAAGGGCTTTACATGTTGATATGTATAACAATCTGTACTTCAGAGGAAAATACTCAAACTCAATACTTTTTCCTGACACCTCCTTTAATCACAATGTTAACTCTTATACAAGTAACTATGCAATTGCTATTTATAATAATTCTGGAGAATTTATGAATGCTATTGATTTCCACACGTGGTCAGGAAATATAATTAATTATTTTGAAGTTTTTACAGACAATGATATGAACCTATATCTTTCTGGAAGCTTTCGGGAAAGGATATTTTTTCAGGATACGTTTCTTGTCCATTGTAATACACCATACACATTACTGCCAGATATCTTTGTAATTAAACTAAACCAAAATTATGAAGTTGTCTGGGCAGATATTATTGGCGGGACATTACAAGATAAATTGAACGGTTTTGCTATTTCTGATGATGATAACATATACATGGTAACTGAACACTCTGCGGATATACAATGTCCTACTACAGTTTCATTTTTTGAACAGGACACAGCTTGTTTTGATCACGGCTTTGTATCCATACTAAAAATGGATAAGGATAAAAATTTAATCTGGAGAAATGAATTCCACGGAAGAGTTTCTGGAGACTTTTTTATTGGAGCAGACAACAATATACATTATCAGGGTTATACCCCTTACAATGTAATTATTAATGATGATACATTATTTAACATTTATAATCCTAATTACTATCAACCTGAGTTTATTATCTCGTATGATCCAGAAGGTGTTATTTTGCAAGCCAGAATAATAGACTACAAAATTCGTATCCGTGATATGGAAATAAATAGTTCTGGTGAATATTTTATTTCTGGAACTGTATTGGACACATTAATTCTTGAACAGGATACTGTTATTGTACCTCCTGGCTTCTATTATAATATATTAATGAAATTCAACAATGAGTTTGAATTAATGTGGTATAAGATTCTAATTGCGGAACCAGATCAAACTATCAATTCTTTTCAATTAAGGTTAATTGATGAGAATATTATTTTTAGTACAACTTGTGATAAAAATGTTCAGTTCGAAGATACGTTGTTGTCTCTCGGAAATAATATGGAGTTAGTAATGGGAGAATACACAACCGATGGTCAGTTGGTAAATATTATTGCTACAAAATCAACAGGTGATTTGTTAGCGGGAACTCCTATTGTTGTCGACAATTGTGGAGATATAATAAACTCAGGCTCTTTCAAAGGATCTGGGATTTTTACTGACGATACTTTATATTCAAGCATAGGTGGCTATTCTGATTTTTTTATTGCCAAGTTAGACAGAGTCAACCACAATTCAATATACCTTGGGCCAGATACAACAGTCTGTAAACAATTCACCATAACTGCACCAAACGGGTATTTGTATTATTCATGGAACGATACTATCTCGAATCAGAACTACTATTTAGCTACCCAAACAGGCACATATTATTTCGCTTGCTCAAACAAAGACGGATGCTGGTTATATGACACAATAAATATAGATATTCACCCCGGATTTGAAATTAATCTTGGTTCTGATACGACAATCAGAGAGAACGACACAATCGTACTTTCAGTTGTCGATCAATTTGAATCCTATTTATGGTCAGATGGTTCAACTTCAAATTTAATAACAATCATAGGAAGTGATTATGGGTTAGGAACTTTTCCGATTTGGGTTGAAGTTAGTGATGGACCATGTATTGTAACTGACACAATTATAATAACAATTGAAAATGCCTACGGACTTGATGAACTTCTCAATAGCGAGCTCAATGTATTTCCAACGCCTTTTGCAAAAGAAATAATAATTGAATTGAAGTCTGAATATCAGAGCATTGAAATTTATAATCAAAATGGTGTTGTAGTTTTTAAAGAATCAATAAACCCATTAGTTAAAAGACAAAAACAAATTAAACTAGACTATTTGCCACCAGGTATTTATTTCATAATTATAAAGTCGAATAAACAAGAATTGATTAAAAAGATAATTAAAATCTAAATAAAGCACTTTGCATAACAAACGCTCATAAATAATTGCCGTGACAATTATAAATTCAACATTTGTAATCCGTTTCAAGTCTGGTAAAACCAGACAAGAGCGTACTTAGCAAGCGGCAACTATTCATAGCGCAGACGTTAGGGGGCATTTGAACAAAACAGAAAATTAGGGATGAAAGACTCAAAATATT
>CAYWRM010000115.1:0-4115 GCA_964460905.1 uncultured Lentimicrobiaceae bacterium | reverse complement strand
TAACGTTTGGTATATGAAAAGTAGGCGCTTCCGAAGCACAAAACTTTCAGCTTACAAGAAAGTTCAAATGGGCTGGACACCTTGATACTACTGCCATCTCGCCTATTTTTTATATACATTGTTATGGGCTGGTTTACTTTATCATTGATCATGTTACCTAACTATATAATTGTAGTTTACACTTGTCGGCTGACTTTTATAATAAGAAATAGCAATCTCTTTAATCGCTTCTATTCTTTGCTTTTCAAGACTAACAGCATCATTATACTTTTTCATTTGAAAATCCCATTGTTTTTTCTCTTCTGCATTAACTTTGCCCTCCGCATTTTGTGCTAATGATTGAGCTTCATTAAAGCAAGTAGCAGAAGGGTCAATTTGTGAAAGAATATTTAATGCACCTAAATAATTATTACTTGCAAGCGTTGTTTTTGCTTTTTGAATAAGTTCGGAACATCTTTGTGTTTGATATGCTTTATAAGCTTCAATAGCTTTATCTTGAATCTGATTATAACAACTTGACACTTCTTCAGGAACAGACATTAATAAACCTAAAGCTTGCTCATATTGCTGCATTTTAACATAACTATCAGATTTTTTAATAATATCCATGCATTTCGTTTCATAGTATTGAATTATTCTTTTTTTCCCCGTCGCAATAAACGTCTTAAATTCTGGGTCAGATGTCGGAATTTTTGAAATAGCATTTGTAATTGCTAATTCTTTGGTCCTTCCACTTCCTTTAAGAGGTTTGCTAACTGTGGAAAATAATAAATTATTGTCAACTTGTTTTATGAACAAACTTAACTCAGCTGTTACAATATTGATGTTTTGCATACCTCCTTCAACTATGTTGCTTTCATATATTGCAAACTTGGGGTAAATAACAAAATTACTATTATAGCCTGATGCCCCTAAACCTGATATCGTTACAATTTGAGATATTTTAGTTTGAAGTTTTGAAATTTGTGAGATGTTCAACCCATCAACATTTTCTGGCATAACAACTGAAAGTGCTATTTTCCCAATAACACTAGTCGTTTGTGCAAATGAAGAAAATGTCAAAACAAGTACGATTAATGTAAAATAGATTTTTTTCATATTTAGTTTATTTAATTGTTATATAGATTGTACTGCCTTTAACATCTTTGTGTGGTTGTAGTCCTAAACTTTTAAAGAACTTGAATAATTCTAGAGCAAATTTATTGGGACTATAATTATTACCTGTGACTTGGTTTTTTAGTGGGATTTTTACATCGTCAAATATCATTCTAAGGTCAGTTGTGCCTTGAATATGATAATTATTTTTATATGAATTTTCTTCTATCCAGATTTCTATTTGGTCAGACAATGGCAAACCGTAAGAACCAATTTCAGATGACATTTTATATTGTGATTCCACTCCAAAACTAATATCTATAATTACAGACTTTCCATTATTTACAATATCAGTAAACTTAGTTTGCATTACATTTAAGAAATCCTCAATACAATTTTCTGCTGCTTTTGAAGCTAGCTTGTTGAAATCATCTGTATAAAACTTGCCGCTTTCTCCAACTTTATTCGATAATGAATTACCCGTTGAAGCCTCATAGGCTGTTAGAATTAATTTTACGGAATTACCTGATTCTCCTTTTTCAACTATTACTTCTGCTTGAACATAAACATCTGCTCCAGACATCTGAATTATTTGGGATTTCATATCGGATTGATTATCAGAAGTAAAAAGATTATTGTCTTTAGCGGCTTTCAATTTTGCAACAAAATCAACTGTTGTAAAACCTCTGCTATCAAACCCATCTTTAATTTTAGCAATTGCAATTCTTTTATTTTCATCGTTTTCCAATACAGTCCGAAGGTCTTCTCCCTCTTTTGTGTAAGGAATAACCATAATTTTAGGTTGAACTACTATGACTTGTCCTCCACTATTAGTTGCAGAATTCTGACAAAAAACACTATTAATAAGGCTTGTTTGCAAAAGAATTATAGCCAAAATAAAATATATACTTTTCATATTCATATAAGTTTTAAAATCCGAATTTTCGGATTATGTTATGTTGTTCTAAATCTTTCCGTAAAGCAACCAAGTTAATTTTAACGTCAACTGTAATACTCTTTTTACCTCCTTTGTGTTTGGTTAAATCACTTGTCGGAATTGAGGACATTACAAAAGTCCTATATTTTTTATTTTTATAGAAATTTTCAAAGTATTCTTTGTGCTTTTCTTTTTCCTCGGTCTCATTTGTACCGATTAACGCAATTTTTTGTTCAGATTCAGGTAGCCCCCTGAAAAATATTACATTAAAAACATTTTCTTCAGCATCAATTATTGCATTTTCTTGATTTGTGCCGATTCCTATTGCTCTCATTGTAATTGTCCCTTCTTTACCTGAAACATAATTTACTTCAGCTGTCGGTATTATGTTTATACTACAACTAATAGTAAAAAATAGAAGAAACAAAATGATTGAAGAACATAATATTTTTAGTTTTTTCATAAAGTTTATTTTACGATTAATTTACAGGTCAACTTTTCTGCAGCATTAAATCTTAATAGTATTTCTTTTCCACCATCAGAAACCTTACATTCTGAAAAGTCATCGCCTGCTATTTTAACTATTTTTATTTCTCCGACTTGAGAAGGGTAAGGTTTACCATCAATCATCTCATTTTTTTCAACAATTAACTTATCCCCCTCTTTAAAACCAAACGATTTACCACCAGCAATTAAAACGGTAGCTGCTGCTTCTTTTTTAGTTGTAAGCACTCTACTTATTTTAGTTGTTAATGGGAATGTCTTAATAAAGTAGTAAGTCAAATTTGACTCTATAGATTTTAATGCTTCATTAACAGCACTTTCTGGAGATAGCATTAATGGACTAACTTCTGTTTGAAAACTTTCTGCTTCGGTTGTTTTTCCTGTTTCAACATCATTAACTTTAATTGTAAAAGCAACACTTGCCTTATATCCATTTACACTACCGTCAGTATTTTTCATTGCGTACACACTCATTTTTACAATATGTCCAATAATCATATTTTGTGCTGCTAAAGCTACATCTTGCTTAACAGTACTTTTACTATCAAGAAAAGCTTCTGATTTTTGAAATTCAAGTTCTTGTTTAACTTTATCGTAACTTGTACGGTCAACAACGGTAAATCTTTTGGTATTGGTTACAACTTGAACCACTTTTTCAGCAACAGCTTCGGAGTATTTTGAATTTACTTCTGATGTAAATTCTGCGATACCAACTACTGGTTTAGAATCTGTCTGTGAATAGCCTATGAAGCTATTCACTAAACAGATTATTAAAATAATTATCCTATTCATACTAATAATTATCAGATGATTTTAAGGTGGAAATAAGATTATTTACCACTTTCAAATTTATCTGCAATTCAGGTCCAACAAGTGCAAGAACGTCTTTAGAATAATTCAGCGATTTGGTTGCTTTTGGAGCCTTCATAGGTGAAGCACTTTTCACATCACTTGAAGCACTTTTTACAGCAGCGGAAGCATCTGAAACAGCTTTTATTTGAGTAGCAATATTTGCTGCTAGTCCAACAAGTTCTTCCAATGTTGGTTTTTTCACTGTAACATCTGTCACACCATCAACAGTTTCACCGATTGTTCTTTTGTACATTTCTGGAACAATTGTGTTGATTTCTTTAGTTGATGTCAGCATTTTAGTTGAATTTGCAGCTAACTGGTCAACACTCCCAACACCTGACTTTTTAGGTGGCTTTAATTTTTCAAACTTCGCTTTGCGTTCTTCTGCGTCTTTAGATTTCATTTCTGTTTTAAAAACTTCACGTTCTGCTTTTAGTTCTGCTTTTGTTTTTTCTTGTGCGTAAGCATTTTGGTGCATTGAAAAAACTAAGCCAAGACAAATGGCTGTACTGAAAATTATTTTTTTAAACATAATATTGAATTTAATTGCTTCATTTTCTTACTCGTAAGGCTTTTCAGAAACGCCCCGTTTTTTATTTTGTGGTATCTGGTCTCCACAATTATTATCATTTCATTTATTTTATGGTTAAGAACTGTCAAAGAATTTAAGTGGAGGTTCTCTTGTATGACGACTCATTTGTTGTTTTTTTAACTTGCCCATAACGTT
>CAYWRM010000114.1:0-4134 GCA_964460905.1 uncultured Lentimicrobiaceae bacterium | reverse complement strand
GAAAATACAATTGGAACACTTTGCAACGAAAAACGGAAAGAATTAGAAATTGAAGAAATTGAGTTTGATGGTTCTTACCGTGCAAAAGATGGTAAACTTCTGACAAAAGGCAAAAAACTATATCAAAAACTTAACGATTACAAGGATTGGCTACTTTCTCTAAAAATTGTTGACCCTGCTTGTGGTAGTGGTGCTTTCTTAAATCAGGCTCTAAATTTTCTAATTGCAGAACATAAAAATATAGATGACATTATTGCAGAACTAACAAACACTACATTAAGATTATTTGATACCGATAAAGCCATTCTTGAAAATAATCTTTATGGTGTTGACATCAACGAGGAAAGTGTTGAAATCGCCAAGCTCTCTCTTTGGTTACGAACCGCACAGAAAGGCAGAAAACTATCCAGTTTAAATGATAATATTAAATGTGGGAACTCACTAATTGACGACCCAGAGATTGCAGGTGAGAAAGCGTTTGATTGGAATGTGGAATTTGAAGAAATAATGCAAAATGGTGGTTTTGATGTTGTTATTGGAAATCCGCCATATCTAAATATGACTTTGAATAACACTGATAATAATTGGTTAGAATACTACATCAATAATTATGAAAGTGTTAAAAGAGCCAACTCTAAAAATATTTATACTCTTTTTAATGAATTGTCGTCTAAGTTAATAAAAGATAATTCTATTGTTTCATTCATAATTCCAGAAGGTTTTCTAAAAACAAGAAGTTATAATGATTGTGTAAATGCAATGGAAAATGTAGGAGATATATATTCTGCTATTTACTTTGAAGATTGGGTTTTCGAGGATGCCACTACTGGAAGTATGATTTTTGAGTTTGTGAAAAATCCGGTTAAACCCAAAAAGTTCAAAGAATATTTTATGAATAAAAATAGAGAAATTTCAGAAATAGTAGTTATTGAAAATCCCGTTATTTCTAAATACGAAAAATCTAATTTTAAATCAATTGATGATTACTGTGATTTATTCAAAGGTATGGCAGTAAAAAACAGAAAGGAATATATATCAGAAATTAGAAATGAATTACCAAACGTATTTTTATTAGGTAATTGTATTGACAGATATAGTATTACGAATAGTTTTTATTGTAATTATGAAGAATTAACAATTGTTGGTGGAACAAAAAAAATCGAAAAGCATAACATAGCACCAAGAATATTGATTAGAAGAACTGGTGATTTTTTATGTTGTGTAATGCTTGCAGAACCTGCATTAACAGAAAGTACACTGTATTCTTGCTCTACAAAAACAGATTATATTGATTTAAACTATGTGCTTGCATTGTTAAATTCAAAGGTTCTAACTTACATTGTTAGACACAAAATGATAACAAACGAGCAAGCATTTCCGCAAATTATGTTGACTGATATTAAATTATTGAAAATACCATTTGTGGATTTTGATATTCAATTAAAACTTGGTGAAAAATCCAAAAATATAGCAAAAGAACAGTCATTATTTTTACATAAAAAGAATATTTTTATTAATTATTTTCAGCCAAAATTCAATATAGAAAAACTAAGTCGAAAACTACAAAATTGGCACGAATTAGAATTTGTTGATTTTATAAATGAGCTGAATAAAGCCATAAAAAAAGCTGGCAGCCAAAAAATAACTAAAAAAGATGAAATGGAATGGATGGAAGTTTTTGAGGAGAAAAATGCAGAAGCCAAAACTTTAAAAGCCGAAATAGAAAAAACCGATAAAGAAATAGACCAAATGGTTTATGAGTTGTATGGGTTGAATGACGAAGAAATTGGAGTAATTGAAAATTCCGTTTAATAACAATATACATTATGGCAAAAAATATTACATATTTACTTGGAGCAGGTGCAAGTTATAATGCATATCCTATATTAAGTGAGCAAGGAGAAAAAATGATTGAATTAGCTCAAACTTTTAAAAAATTAAAAAATGATGGAAATTTTAATGAAAATGAAAGCTTAAAATATATGGAAAGGATTTTTGAGGATATGGATTATTTTGGAAAAAAAGCAAAAGAATTTGGCACTATTGATACTTATGCAAGAAAACTATACTTAAATGATAATAGGGAGCTTGGAAAACTTAAAGTAGCAGTTAGTTTGTTTTTTACAATTTGGCAGTTAACTGATGATAAAAAATTAAAAACATTAGAAAAAAGACCAATTTTAGAAATAGATAATAGATATATTTCGTTATTAGCAACAATTCTTGAAAAGAAAGACGGAGATATTGTTATGAAAGAGAATATCAACTTTGTTACTTGGAATTATGATTTGCAACTTGAATATGCTTTTAAATTATTTAATAACAATTTAGATTTTACGGTTTTACTAAATGATTCACCACTTCAAATATGTCATTTAAATGGTTATCATGGTTTTTACCAAACATCTGGAAACGAAAAAGATTTTTTGGATAGAACTGTCTCAAAGAAAATAGAAGATATTATAAATGCAATAGGATTTATTCCTGATTCACAGAATAAAGGTAGTATTGATATTACAGGTCATATTAATTATGCTTGGGAAGAAAGCAATATTAGTTCAAAAACAAGGGCAGAAGCAAAAAGAATATTTGCACAAACAGATATCCTTATAATAATTGGATACTCTTTTCCGCCTTTTAATAAAGATATTGATAGTAGTCTTTTTAAAGAACTAAAAGGTGAAGAAATTGAAATATATTATCAGGTTCCAAATGCTTCAAAAGAGATTTTTCTTCAGTTGATTAATAAAAAAGAGTCCCAAATAGTCTTGCGAAATAAGTTAGATTATTTTTTTCTCCCTTATTCATTTTAATATTGTAACAAAACAGATGAACAACTCCGAAATACTCCTATACCAGACCGAAGACGGGCAAACAAAAATAGATGTCCGTTTAGAAGAAGAAACTGTTTGGTTAAGCCAAAAACAGATGGTTGAACTTTTTCAAACCACCAAACAAAATGTTAGTCTGCACATTCGCAACATATTTAAGGAAGGTGAACTAATTGAAATTTCAGTTGTCAAGGATTACTTGACAACTGCTTCTGATGGAAAACAATATTCAACAAATTATTACAATCTTGACGTTGTTATTTCAGTTGGGTATAGGGTTAAGTCGCACCGTGGAACTCAATTTCGTATTTGGGCGACAAAACAACTCAAAGAATTTTTGATAAAGGGTTTTTTGCTTAACGATGAAAAACTAAAAGAAACAGGACATACCAACCAGTATTTCGAGGAACTGTTTGAGAGAATTCGGGACATTCGTAGTTCTGAAAAGATTTTCTACGCAAAAGTTAGGGATATTTACGCCACTGCAATCGACTATGAAGCAACCACAAAAGCTAGCCAGTTGTTTTTTAAATCGGTTCAAAATAAAATGCACTGGGCAATTCATGGTCACACTGCATCGGAGATAATTTCGCAACGTGCCAGTTCTAAAAAACAAAACATGGGTTTAACAACATGGAAGAATTCCCCAAAAGGAAAAATCAGGAAAACAGATGTTTCAATTGCCAAGAACTACCTGAGCGAAGATGAATTAACAGACTTAAACCTAATTGTTGACCAGTATCTTTCGTTTGCTGAACTTCAAGCCCGAAATCGCAATCCAATGTACATGAGTGACTGGCTTAAAAAATTGCATGATTTTATGACACTCAACGACAGGGAGATACTGGAACATGCAGGGAAGATTTCAGCAAAACTAGCAAAAGAATTAGCAGAATCAGAATATGAAAAATACCGTCAGAAAATGATTAATATTGAAGATGCGAAAGAAATAAAAGAACTAGAAGCCGGATTGAAAAAACTCGAAAATAAAAAGAAATAAGACAATGATAGCCCACGCTAAAGCCATACACATTGCCAAGTCGCTAAAAAAGCCTACCGCACAACCAAAACTTGTCAATAAGTATGTCTTTGCCACCGCTGAAAGAACCATAGAAATAAAAAGCCAGCTGCCAACAACAAATATAGTGCATTTGGCAAATAGTGCTAAATATGAATATCTTAGCAATAAATAAAATTAGTAGTAACTTGAAAATGAAGCGTTTCAAAATGCCAAACGCACCATATTCAAACCGTTAGCTGCAATGGAGGATAATTCATACCATCTAGACTGATTCACAGGAAA
>CAYWRM010000113.1:0-4183 GCA_964460905.1 uncultured Lentimicrobiaceae bacterium | reverse complement strand
AGCGGCAAAAGTAAAATACTTTTTTGATATGATACCATGTTTTTTGAAAAAAAATTGTAGAAATTGTAAACTATTTTTTAATGTGGTGGCAATGTGATTATTACAAAATAAAAAAAACCAGTGTAAAACACTGGTTTTTTTACTTATTATATATTAATTAGTATAAAAATCCCTTACTATTTTGAAAATCTGAAATCTTTACCCAAGTATGTTGCTGTATCTCCAAGCGTTTCTTCAATTCTTAATAATTGATTGTACTTTGCAATCCTATCGGTTCGGCTTGCTGATCCAGTTTTTATTTGCCCTGTATTTAAAGCGACAGCTAAATCAGCTATTGTTACATCTTCTGTTTCGCCTGACCTATGACTAATTATTGAAGTATAGCTATTTCGAGTAGCCATTGCTACAGCATCAATAGTTTCGGTTAATGTTCCTATTTGGTTTACCTTAATAAGAATTGAGTTTGCCACTCCTTTCAAAATACCATCAGCGAGTCTGTTTGTATTTGTAACAAACAAGTCATCTCCTACTATCTGAACTTTTTTACCCATTTTATCAGTCATGAGTTTCCATCCATCCCAATCATCTTCGGCCATACCATCCTCAATTGAAATAATTGGATACTTCTTAGTCCAATTATCCCAGTAATCAACCATTTCAGCAGGAGTTAATTTATCTCCTGTTGACCATTTTAAATGATAAACATTCTCCTTAGGAATATAATATTCAGATGATGCAGGGTCGAGAGCAATGAAAATTTCCTCACCTGGTTTGTATCCAGCTTTTTCAATTGCCTCAATAACAACCTTTACTGCTTCCTCGTTAGACTTTAAGTTTGGGGCAAAACCACCTTCATCACCAACATTTGTTGAATATCCTGATTTTTTCAATACTGATTTCAAATTATGAAAAATCTCAGCACCCATTTGTAATGCTTGTGCAAAGTTATTGGCTCCCACAGGCATTATCATAAATTCTTGAAAATCGATACTATTATCGGCATGTGAACCTCCGTTAAGAATATTCATCATTGGTATTGGGAGCATTTTTGCATTTACTCCACCAATATATCTAAATAGGTGTTGATTTGTTTCCTGAGCTGCAGCATGAGCAACAGCCATTGAAACTCCTAACATAGCATTTGCTCCTAAGTTCGCTTTATTGGGTGTTCCATCTAACTCGATCATTCTATGATCAATTTCAACCTGGTCTGTTACATAGTAACCTGTTAACTCTTCTGACAATACACTATTAACATTTTGCACTGCTTTTAGAACCCCTTTTCCAAGATAAACATCATTATCTTCATCTCTAAGCTCAACAGCTTCATGTACTCCTGTTGATGCACCTGATGGAACAGCTGCTCTACCAACAACACCTGATGTTGTATAAACATCTACTTCTACAGTAGGATTTCCACGTGAATCCAGAATTTGTCTTCCATGTATACTTGTTATTTGACTCATATTTCTAAAGTTATAAATTTGATTGGCGAAATTACATTTTTTTTGATTACAAGGAATTGAACCCGAGCATGAATTCACACCTATAAATAAAAAAAGGATAAGAGAAAACCTCCTATCCTTTTAAACTATTAAGAATCTGAAATAAATTCCTATTTATCTTCTTTCTTTTTGTCTTCTTCTCCTTCTTCAGAGACTTTTGCAACAGGAGCTTCTTTAACTTTTTCTTCCATTGCTTCTTTCGGTTCTTCTTCAACAACCCCCTCAGAATCCTCAGTTACTTCTTCAACTGTAACATCTTCAGCTACTTCAGCAACTGGAGCAGCTACTTCAGTAGTTGTCTTTTTACTACCACCTCTACGGCGCCTGGTTGATTTTGCCTTTTTAGATTTATCGCTAATCAACAGTTCGTTATAATCAACCAACTCTATCATTGCCATTTCAGCGTTATCACCCAATCGTTTTCCTAGTTTAATTATTCTTGTATAACCACCTGGTCTGTCAGCAACTTTTCCTGAAATATTTCTGAATAATTCAGTTACTGCAAATTTGTCATTCAAATAACTAAACACAACTCTACGAGAATGTGTAGTGTCATCTTTTGATTTTGTGATCAAAGGTTCTACATAACCTCTAAGAGCTTTTGCTTTTGCAACGGTTGTAGTTATTCTTTTATGTAAGATCAGTGACGTTGCCATATTTGATAACATGGCTTTCCTGTGTGAAGATGTTCTTCCTAAATGATTAAAACTCTTTCTGTGTCTCATCCTGCTTAATCCTTATCTAATTTATATTTTGCTGTATTCATTCCAAACTCTAGTCCTTTTACATCAACTAATTGATCGAGTTCAGTAAGAGATTTCTTGCCAAAGTTTCTAAACTTCAGTAAATCATTTCTATTATATGTAACAAGTTCGCCTAAAGTTTCAACATCTGCTGCCTTCAAACAATTAAGTGCTCTCACTGAGAGGTCAAGGTCAACAAGCTTAGATTTTAGTAATTGACGAATATGTAATGTATTTTCATCAAATTCTTCATTAACTGATTTCTCTTCTGTATCGAGTGTTATTCTCTCATCTGAGAAAAGCATGAAATGATGAATTAATATTTTTGCTCCTTCCTGAAGAGCATCTTTTGGATGGATCGAACCATCTGTCGTAATATCAAATACGAGTTTTTCATAGTCAGTTTTTTGTTCAACTCTGAAATTCTCAACATGATATTTTACATTCTTAATAGGCGTATGAATCGAGTCTATAGCTATTGTACCAACTAATGCATCTTCATCAACATTTTCATCAGCAGCAATATATCCTCTACCTTTAGTAATGGTTAACTCCATACTTAATTTTACTGAAGGATCGAGATGACAAATTACTTCTTCAGGATTAAGAACCTGAAATACTGATAAAAACTTATTAATATCACCAGCAGTAAAAACTTCCTGATCACCAATAATGATATTTACTTTTTCAGTACTTTCACTTTGAATTTGTTGTTTGAAACGGATTTTCTTAAGATTTAGAACTATTTCAGTAATATCTTCAACAACACCTTTAACAGTAGAAAATTCATGAACAACGCCATCAATCTTTACAGATGTAATAGCAAATCCTTCAAGTGATGATAATAAAATTCGTCTGAGTGCATTACCTATTGTTATACCAAAACCTGGCTCCAGCGGACGGAATTCAAAAATTCCATGGAACTCATCGGCTTCATTCATTAGTACCTTATCGGGCTTCTGAAATGCTAAAATTGCCATAATTTATCTTTAACTTTAAAGTTTTCAATTAGTTAATTACTATTTAGAGTACAACTCAACGATAAGTTGCTCCTTAATATTCTCAGGAATTTCTTCACGAGGGGGATAATTAAGGAATTTACCTATAAGTTTTTCAGAATCCCACTCAAGCCATGAAAAGCTTTTATGTGGGTGTTCAAGAGATTCGGAAATAGCAACCATACTTTTAGACTTCTCTCTAACACCAATAATATCACCTTCTTTAAGAGAATAAGATGGTATATTGACAATGTTGCCATTTACAGTTATATGACGATGCGATACTAACTGACGTGCACCTGATCTGGTAGGAGAAATACCTAACCGAAATACAGTATTATCAAGTCGTGCTTCAATTAATTTAAGAAGGTTTTCACCAGTAATACCTTTTTTGCGAGTAGCAAGTTTAAAGATATTACGAAACTGTCTTTCAAGTATTCCGTATGTATATTTAGCTTTTTGCTTTTCCTGTAGCTGAATACCATATTCAGATTGTTTTTTTCTTCTTTTATTGGCACCATGTTGCCCCGGAGGGAATGCCTTTTTTTCAAGAAATTTATCAGGTCCGTAAATCGGATCATTGAATTTACGCGCGATTTTGGATTTTGGTCCTATATATCTTGCCATAGCTTAGATTTTTTCTCAGTTAATAATAGAGCAGTTATACTCTTCTTCTTTTTGGTGGACGGCAACCATTATGCGGCATTGGTGTTACATCAACAATTTCTGTAACTTCAATTCCTGAAGAATGGATAGTTCTAATCGCAGACTCTCTTCCCGAACCTGGTCCTTTTACATAAACCTTAACTTTACGCAAGCCTAGATCGTATGCTACTTTTGAGCATTCCGTAGCTGCCATCTGTGCAGCATAAGGAGTATTCTTTTTAGAACCTCTAAATCCCATTTTACCAGCTGATGCCCATGAAATTACCTGTCC
>CAYWRM010000112.1:0-4201 GCA_964460905.1 uncultured Lentimicrobiaceae bacterium | reverse complement strand
GTTGTACGATGAATTTCATATCCTGTCATAGCTCGTGTGGTAATTGGTCTGCTGGCTAATATAGGTTCACCTGTGCGGGTTACCGCATTAGTTACTACTACATTGTTAACTGCCCAATACCAATCCCAGTTAGCTACATAACGGAAGCGTACCTGGAATTCAGGATTGGCATATGCTGTTACATCTATTGATTTATGGCTAGGACTAGTCCATCCACCTTGATCACTTGTTTGATGTAGTACAACTACCCAGTCATTACCATCATATACTTCAACATCAGCAAAATCACCAGAAAAATAATTATAATACTGATCGAAATTTAACAATAACAGTGGTTGACCCATTGTGTACTCAATAACAGGTGTTGTCATGGTTACATCCATATCAACAGTCCCGGCTGCATCAGAATCGACAAACATAAATGCTTTGCCTCCTAATTGATTTCCGGCATCACTTTCTGTCCAGAACCATGTTGGCATAGCGGCAGGATCTATTATCCATCCTGCTGGTACTCCTGTACCCATATCTGCAACGTAAGGCTCAAATAATGAGAACTGTGGATTATTCCATGTAAGTAGTACTTCATCATCGTTGAGTTCAGTAGCAATTACATTAACAGGTGGTGCAGGGAATTCGTCTAACTCAAATGTGTTAGATACTGTTCCATTTTCTGGTATTACAACACCATCCAATGTTTCTGTCATATATCCCCATGCACTTACTGTATAATCATAAGTACCTGCTATAATTTCACCACCATAAGCACCAAGTGTATCTGCAAAGTAGAAGAACTCCATAGTAGGATCGTCAACATCTACAAGATATACTTCTGCGCCTTCTATTGGTGCGCCTCCAAGATATGCATCCTGGAATACAAAACCATCTACAGCAGCATTGCCATCTAATTCAACATCTCCTGAGCAAACTACGCCCTGGCATGTTTCGGCTCCACTATCATAAATATAAGTAATACAATAACTATATGTACCAAAGTCAAGTGGTCCATCAGTATATGTATTGACAACGGCGGTATCAAAATCAACAAAACCATAAAGATCACCATTGCGATATACTGCAACACCGGCAATTGTATCTAAAGCAGCAGCATCAACGTTGATCCATTCCAATGTAATATTGAGGGTTCCTTCGTCTTGTGCAGCAGTAAATGCTGTTGGTGCATCATAGTCATCACATGGTACATAAATCCAATCGAACTCAGCTGTTGCTGATTGTCCCATTGTAAATACTGCAGCAACTCCGGCTGTGTATGTTTCGCCGGCTACTAATACTTCACCTTCGGTTCCATATTGATACTCAGTGTCAATTACTTCTGTAATTAATGTGCCATCATGATATACTTTGTATACCTCAAAGGCACGACTTGCTTTGTTTCTGGCAGGTCCGTTAAGAACTACATTATCAATATTCCAATAATTCATACCATATACAGCTCCATCAATTACCCAAGCTAGCTGGAACTCTTCAGCTCCAACGCCATGTGCATCGGTAAGTGTATAGTTCCAATCAGAGGCAGTAATATTTGCAGTAGGTGCCCATTCTTCGATAAGATATTCAACACCATCGGCAATAGCAACAACCCTTATAGTATAGGGATAGGTAACTGAATTGTAATGGCTTAAATACTGTTTGAATGCAAATTCAAGAGTTTCCTGTCCATCAGTATTCAGCATAGGCGTTTTTAAATAATATTCACCTATGTCATATGGATAATAGTAGAACTCCATCTCAGGTGCAGTACCTCCGGCATTATCGGAAGTTGCATCTGCTCCCCAGTTCTCAGTAGTTGGACCTTCAGCTGTCCAACCATCAGGTAATTCGTCGGTAGCAAGTCCATCGAATGTTTCGATAAATGGCTCAAATGGATTGTCACCTGTATTACCTACCCATGTAGCCCAACCTGTTGGTGTTACATATAGGTCACCAGGAGTTGAAATAATTTCTTCAAGCATCCACTCAAAGTCTTCATCTTCGAATATATCTATACCAGTTAAATCAATAGGTGTAAATCCCGGAAGGACTACTTCTATATCATAAGTACCACGACGGAAATCAGCCCAGGATTTAAATCCGGCATCGTCAAGCATAGCACTGAATATATAAATAGGCTCGCCAAATTCATCCAATTCAGATGTGTTTGTAAAAGCAACCATAGTACCTAGAGGGCTATCACCTGAATTGGTGTTAACCATTGCTGATACAAGTATCTCCATATCTGTTTCCAATGTGTTGGAATAAGTAGGGTCACTCATCTGTCCAGCATCGTAGTTTACTACTACTGACCATTGGTAAACTCCCCAATCCTGAATACCCCATTCGAAGTCAATAAAATCCATTTGGATTGTATTTCCAACAAGTATAGCAGTTTCAGGTTGATAAACCTTATTGCGATATACATCATAACTAACAATACCACGAGTGTTACCATCTGCATATGCAGGTAATGAAGCACTTGGACTTGTATTAACTACGTCAGAGTCTTCAACCTTTGATGTTGGAGAAACTGGTCTCATATTGTTAAAATATGCACCTTCAACAGATGCTAATGGTCGTGACATGTTTGTAACAGCATCAGTTACAAATCCTTGAACATTCCAGTTTCCAGCTATACTAAAATCTGAAAGATCATACCAAACTCCACCATAAAATATTTTGTTTCCAAAACCATCAATTGCAGGAGTATTATCACGACCAGCAGGGTAGCCATCATATCCATCAGCAATAGTATAACCAAACCACAATTCTTCAGCACCTGTAATAGGGAAAGGAGTATCAAGAGTAATTTCATTCCATGCATCGTAAACTAAGCCTGTTACAGCCTGAGTATAAACCAAAGTAGGAGGAGTTGTTCCTGTCCATACATTCAATTCTATTTCAGCATTTACTACACCACTCGCTACAAACAAATTCATTTTTGTTAAAGAAGTACCTACATAATCAACAAGTAATGCAGGAGTCCAGCGTGAAACGGCTGAAAATCCAGTACCACCGGCACCAACACCTCCGTAATTAACGCCATCATCATGGGCTAGCCATGCTGCTACTGGAACAGGAGCTGCATTAGTCCATGAAACATGAACTTCATCAGCATTAATTTCCTCTGCGGTAACAAAACCAACAGGTAAAGGAGTTTCTGTTAATGCAAAGTTATTTGTTTCGGTAGCTCCATGAGTTAATACTATAGGACCAACCGTTTGAGTACCATAAGCTTCAGCACTTACAGCAATTTCATAAGTATCTGTATATGCTAATGTTGAATATTCACCAAGAGCATTAGTAGGTAAACTATAAGTATAATCGTCACCAAATATATTTACTGATGCATTTTCAATTGGCAGGGTTGTTAACGCATCCGTTACAACACCGTCAAATGTACCAACACCTCTTGCAGACACAGTAACTTCATTTGAAGGACCTGATTCTCCTTGATCAAATACAGAAGTAACATAATATGTATATGACATATCACGAGCTAAACCTAAGTCAGCATATGTTTCTGTAGTAAGTAGATCTGTATTAAGTTTTACACCATCACGATATACATTATATCCAAGAAATGCTCTCATTAAAGGTGCATCCCAGGTAAGTGAAGTACTTACTGTAGGTGAACTTTCACCAGGATCGTCAAGTGTTACCACTAGTCCTGAAGGAGGAGTAATTGCAGCTGTAAAGCCCCAAATCGGCACTTCTATAACGGGAGTTTGACCGGTAGTATTACGGGTATTAATCATCCAGAAATACTGGAGATTAGGTTGTGTATTAACCAGTGTATAGGTTTCAGCAAGGTTACTTGTCCAGGGAACAACAACTGTTGTTGGTGGATAAGTTGTTCCAAGTATTACCTGATACTCAACTGTATAGTCACCAAATAACCATACTAGATCATCGCCATTAATAACACCTGTTTCGCCATCGAAAGGAGCAACGTATGTTGCAGCTTCTGGAAGTGGCATATCTGGGAAAGTAACATCCAGGTCATAATCAGCACCTGTTGTACTTACAGCCATATAGTATGTACCTTCAGTTAATTCAATGTCAACAAGGGCTGTTGTACCATTGAAAAGTTCGTTATCCATATCAGGACCACCAACGCCTTCAAATCCAACAGGATATAAAGCCATTTTAGCATCTGTTGCAGTAAGACCTGCATTAAACACTACATCAGTACCAAACGTAAACATAT
>CAYWRM010000111.1:0-4214 GCA_964460905.1 uncultured Lentimicrobiaceae bacterium | reverse complement strand
TGTGGGCAGAAAGATTTGTCTTTCAAAGTCCGCCACAAAGCATATGCTTCTCGTTATGTGTAAGCAAAAGAACACAAGCCAAAAATGAAATACATATTCTCAATATTTATATTAGTAGTAATTATCTCTTGTTCTAAGAATAGTAGTCAAGAAAAAGAAAAATACAAGATAATTAACCTAATTCTTTCGGATCTAAAATCCAAAATATCAAATGGATTAATTCTTGAGAATGACACAATTACATATAACAAGTTTGTATTAGATTGTAGTCCACGCGGAGAATATAGAATTGATACCGTATCAGGAGAAAAAATATTAATTTATGATAATTTTAATTTACTAGACTTATGCTTTTTCTTTGATAACACAGATATACTATATATTAATAATCAAATTAAGAATAAAAGCATTAATAAATGGGAAAGGAGTTATTTAAAAGACTTTCTACTAACTGACACAAGCGTTTATAAAAGCGACACTATTGGAGACACAATTTATATCTCTGATACACCAGACTCAAGAATATGGAGACTTTTTAAAAATAAGAAACATGATTATGTATCAATATCTGAACCTTTAATAAACACTTCACTTAATAAGTCAATAACAACACTTAGTATATATCAACCTGAATATTACTTATTACAAACTATTGAAACCATCAAAAATAAAGAAGGTCAGTGGTCAATAAATACGAGAAGAATATTTGCACTGAAGCTATTTTATGACAATAACATCACAGATAGAAATTACGATATGTCAGAAATTAATTTAGGAATCTGGTTTCAATAAATGCCTACACATAACAATAGCGCATACGCTATAGCCGCGGCTACGGCTTCGTAGAAAAATTATAAGTAAATTTGAAAATGAATTTTCAAACTCAAATACATTAAAATACAGCGGCAACAGCGCATCGCAATACCGTTGGCGGTTATTAAAAGAAAACAATGACAACAGAAGAACTTTTAAATAAAGGATATTTTCCAAAAGAACTACCTCCATGTTTTTTCACGGAATTGCTAAGTAAAAGATTCAATGAAATAAAAAGTGATTTGGAAACAAACAAAGCTGTTTGTCAAACAAACTTTGAAAACACAGCAAACTCCATAGAAGGACTGGATGCTAATCAGTTAAATGAAGAAAAGATAAAACTTAGGCAGATTTTTAAAAATCGATTAAATTTCTCAGAATGTGGTCATTTCTCCATCCCGAAACCAGGAATAGCAAGGAACATTATAAAAATACCTAACCCACTACATCAGGGAAAATTATCAGACACTATTGCGACTAATTACCTTATTATTGAGCAATTGTATAATGATTCAAATCTATCAACAACGAAACCTTTCATTGAAACTGAAAAAGGACAAGGAAAAAGATGTATAAAACATAATAACTACGGATATTTCAAAGAACTGTGCGTCATTAATTCCTTTAAATATTCAATCCAATTAAAAACTGATATTGCAAAATTCTATCCCTCAATATATACTCACTCAATTCCTTGGGTGACATTTGGTGGTAAAGAAAAATACAAGAAAAATAGAGCGCTACACAACATTGATTCTTCAAAAATTTCAACTATTTATGGCGATGATATCGACAACAGGTTTATGTGGTGTCAGAACCAGCAAACAATGGGGATACCAATTGGTCCAGACACTTCATTTATTGCAGCCGAAATAATTGCATGTCATATTGATTTGTTGTTTGAAAAGAAATTGAAAAGTAAAAAAATTGATTTTATTGGTTTTCGTTACTACGACGATTTTTCACTTTATTTTAATTCTGAGTTAGATGCACAAATTGCACTTACTGAATTAAAGTCTATTCTTAACGATTTCGAACTTCGTATTAATGACGAAAAAACGGTAATAAACAAGACACATAATGAACTTGAAAGTGAATGGGCTTTGGCAATAAAGTCATTTTATTTCAGACCATCTGAGAATGACCAAAAAGAAGATTTATGGAATTTTTTCTCAATAGCATTTAAATACGCTAAAGAATACCCCAACGAGAGTGTATTAAGGCTTGCATTAAACAAGTTTAATTTTGTACGAATCGAAAAAGAAAACTGGACATTTTTTGAGTCATTAATTTTCAGGCTTGGATTAACAGATACAGGAGCGTTACAAAAGATTGCTAAATTGCTAGTTTCGTATAAAAATCTGGTAAATAGAACTGTTTTAAAAAGTTTTTGCTCTGAAATTATTTCTAGACACCACGAAGAAAATCACGATTACGAATTAACTTGGTCTCTTTGGCTTCTAAATGAATTTAAATTGCAACCAAATAAAGAGTCAATTATAAAAGTACTGGATAGTAAAAGTGTAACTGCTAGTATTATCGCTCTTGATTTACTAAACAGAAATAACAGAATAAAGAAATTTGATTACTCAAACTTAATTACAGTTCTTACTACTGAAAATCTAAATACAAAACTTTGGCTTTTAGTTTATGAAACTATAACTAAGGATTGGATAACAGACGTTTCGAACACAGTTGTTTCAAATCATTTTTACTTTGACATAATAAAATCAAAAAACATTCACTTCTATGACTCAACAAGAAAACTTGAACCATTGAAAACAAACCGTTCTAACCTTGAAAAAATTGACAGAAAAGTCACACAACTACAAGATTATGTTTCGAAGAATAAAATAGCTAAGAAAGAGATTGAATCAAAAATTAAAAGTATTGCAAATAATTTGAGTCTAAAGTCTTTTATTCAACTAAAAAACAGAAAAAAGGTTCAAGATAAACTAACTGAGTCTGACACTCAAATTAAAGAATTGCTAATTAAAGTATCATCTATTCAGGCAGACATGAAAAAATTTGAGAAAAGAAAACCATATTTTGTTATTGAAAAACGTTTAGAAGAATTAGAAAAACTAATGACCAAAGAAATTGATTCTGAAGTTAGACAAGATAAGGAATTACTGTTTGATCCAAAATATGATGAATAACAACCGCCAACACACGCTCATACTGCATACCGCAATTAGTTGTAAATATGCAGTTTATGCGAATTAATTAAATATATTTGTAAGCAGAAAAATTAGAAATATTAATGCGGTACGCAGCATAGCGCCAACGTTGTGTGCAATATAAAATGAGACCATTATGATACTATTAACAATCTTCACGATAATTACCCTATTCCTTACGGTTTATATTTATTTTAAAAAAACAGATAAAACTGAATATTACAATTTCACTTCCATATCCTCTTTATTACAAACAATCTTTGTTTTTATAACTCTATATATCACCATTTATACTATACAATCTTCTAACTCTGACACAAATAAACTATTTAACAATTTAAAAGAATTCAATACTCAATTTTCTAAAATGGAATCTTCATTAAAAGATGTCTCTAAAAAACTAAAGATATTACCCGAACAAATAGAAAAATTTTCAAAAAGTTTGGATACATTAAACTCCATAACAAGCATTCAAAGTCAAGATTTCAAAAAGAATACGAGTGAATTGAATAGTACTATTGGAAACCTTGCGACTTCAGTTAAAAAATATGAAGAAAATATTGATAATTACAGCTCTCAAATAAAGACAATTGTCGATTTAACAGATAAACAATTAACGATATGGAAAGAACAACAACGCGTTTTACTTGATGAGTTTTCAAGAAAACCAGATTTGAAAATTGAAACAAAAAAAATTAAATATTCTAAAGACACATGTGAAATTGTTGATATTGTTTTTGTAAATGATGGTAATATTGAGGCAAATGTTCGTGTAATATTTGTTTTTGTTCCAATTCAAGCGTTTATAAATTTTGAGAGTTCACAATTCAAGTTTCAAAAAAACGATTTGGGATATAAAGTATATAGATTAGGCCCTTCTGGAACAAATGCAGAAACAATAGCAGCAGGTTCTGATATAATACTTCCTTTCTCTCTTAAAATTTTAAAAAAATACAAGGATAAAATTAGATATAGGATTGATTACTTTAGTAAATATAAGTCTGGATCCGAAATAGAAGATTTGGAAATAAATTAAAATACTGCACACAACAACGGCTCATAGGCAATAGCGGGGTTTCCGTTTCATGGACAGTGCTGATTTAAATCAACAATCTGTCTTACAGACAGATCTTTTGACATAATTCCGCTACTGCCCATAGCCAAAACGTTGGGCAAAATTGCTAGTGAGAGCAGCGGTCCGCTCTTTGGGATTTGCATTTT
>CAYWRM010000110.1:0-4468 GCA_964460905.1 uncultured Lentimicrobiaceae bacterium | reverse complement strand
CAATTCAAAGATACAAATCAAAACCGACATAGGAGGTTCACGAACTCCAAATAAAATAAATAAGATCGTGAGTAAAGGAATTCACAACGGCACATTTATTTGATAGCTTTTATTTTAAGTAAACATATACATTGACTATCTGGAACCATATGTCAACATATAAATTTACTTTACCCTTGCATTTGTCAACTATTACATTTACTTTTGTGTCTAAATAGGATATAAAAATTTGCTATATGCGTAATCAAAGGAAACTTCTAATAGAACAACTAGACCGGAAATTAAGACCGTTCTTAGGCTCTGAAATGGTTATTATTCCAGATAATGGTTGGATTAATACAATAAGGACTACTATAAACATGACCCTGGAACAATTAGGTAAAAAGCTCAATATGACAAAACAGGGGGCAAAAAGAATAGAAGAAAGTGAAGCTGCCGGGACAATAACAATAAAATCTTTAAAAAAAGTTGCCAATTCATTAGAAATGAAATTTGTTTATGGTTTTGTTCCCATAGATGGATCTATTGATTCTCTTATCGATCGGAAAGCAAGAATTCTTGCAGAGAAGATAGTACTAAGGACCAATCATAATATGATGCTTGAAAACCAGGAAATAGAAAAAGGAAATCTTAAACATGTTATTGAGGATCTTTCAAAAGAAATAAAACTTGAACTGAAAAGAACAATATGGGACTAAATTTTAAATATGTAGATGGACAAATACCACTAAGTGAAGAGGAGAAAGAGGGATTATTAATAATACATATTCTCCTGATGAAATTGCTATTAGATTCAAACATAGATTAGTAAATATTCATTGTTTTCCAAATGGTAACGGCAGACACTCTCGGGTTATGGCTGATATTATAATTGAGTCAATATTTGGGAAGGATGTATTTACTTGGAACAATTCAAATCTTGTGAAGCCCAATAATGCCCGTAAAGAATATATTGACTCAATCAGAAAAGCCGATAATGGAATAATTGAACCATTACTAAACTTTGCAAGGAAATAATATAAAATCGAAATCGACATAGGAAATTCATGAACTCCAAAAAAATTAAACAAGGTTGTGAGTAAAGCAATTCACAACAATTAGTTTATTTGGAATTTAGACTTCGTATTGACAAATATTCTAAAAGAGCGCAGGCCCGAAAAAATGTCGGCGTGCGTGCGTTGGATTTGCGGGGAGGATAGCATTATTTTTTCTAGATTTTTTGTTTCTTTTGTATCATGACAAAAGATAAAAGAAATGAAAATACATTATCTATAATTATTGCTGATAAACGATTTTGAGAATGACTAATAAATGGGATTATTATTACAAGATGTGTGGTATTTTTTTTCGCAACTCTTACTCTAGCATACTACAAGAATTCAAGATTATAATGATTTGTAAACGAAGATTTAATATGTAGCAATACCTGGTCTCTTTTTCATATCAATTGTGATGATAAGAAGAAATACAGCAGCTAACAAAAGTTACATCGCTGTATTCAATATTTATTCACTTATTTTATATTTTTATAGGAGCTAATGCTTTCTTCCATGCGCCAATTCAAAGACACAAATCTTTTTTATATTTTATTAAGAATCTGGCATAGTGAATTCCTTTTACTTTGTTATTTCATAGTACGGCTTTATAATTTATAATTACTGATTTTTAACAATATACACAAATGAAAACAACTATTAAATATATTTTAATTACAGTATTATTTCTTACTTCTTATATTAATGGCATAGGTCAAAATAATACGCAATTGAACGAAAAATATGTACTTGTTATTGATGTTCAGGAGCAAAATTCACATGGAGACCCTGACTCAATTTCATCATTGCAATTGTTACCTTTAGTAAATTCTATAATTGAGAATACTAATCCTGATAAAATAATTTACATTAAATCAATACATCTCGCTCTTACAATATCAACTAAAGGCATTTCTATTGATACATTGCCTGATCTTAAGTTAGATAGCAGATTAAACATTGTAAACAAAAATGTATTTGAGAAAAGTAAACCTGATGCTTTTTCAAATAATAAACTAGTTGATTTCCTTGCGTTACACGATGCCAAAGAAATAATTATTGTTGGGCTAATGGCCGAGCATTGTGTTTATGGTACTGCACTTGGGGCAATAAAACATGATTATGATGTGTATATTGTTCCGGAAGCGATTATTGGCAAATCAGAAAAAAGCAAAACCAAGGCAATTAACAAGCTGGTTAAAAAAGGAGTTAAGGTTATACCATTAACGGAAATAGTAACAACTTCAAACTAACAAAGTTACAAATTTACTTTCTACAGTTTAATTTCATTTATCTTTGTCTTTTAAATATTATTCAAAATGTCAGACGATAAAAAGATAATTTTTTCGATGGTTGGAGTTGGTAAAATCATCCCACCCAACAAACAGATACTTAAAGATATTTACCTTTCTTTTTTCTATGGTGCCAAAATTGGAATTATTGGATTAAATGGTTCAGGTAAATCCACACTTTTACGAATTATTGCAGGTATAGATACAGCATTCATTGGCGATGTGGTTTTTTCGAAAGGCTATTCAATAGGGCTGCTTGAGCAGGAACCTGTACTGGATGACACTAAGACTGTTAAACAGATAGTTGAAGAAGGAGTTCAGGAGGTTGTAGATATGTTAAAGGAATATGAAGAAGTTAATTTGCGCTTTTCTGAACCCATGTCTGATGATGAAATGAACAAAGTAATACAGCGTCAGGGAGAGCTTACCGATTTAATAGAACAGCACAATGGTTGGGAATTGGATTCGCGGCTTGAGAGAGCCATGGATGCATTACGTTGTCCGGATGAGGATAAGTCTGTATCCGTACTTTCCGGTGGGGAGCGCCGTAGGGTAGCCCTTTGTCGGTTGCTTTTAAAAGAACCTGATATATTATTACTTGATGAGCCCACAAACCACCTTGACGCTGAATCTGTTGAGTGGTTAGAACATCATCTTCAACAATTCAAGGGAACAGTTATTGCGGTTACACACGATAGATATTTTCTGGATAATGTTGCCGGATGGATACTTGAACTCGACAGGGGTAAGGGTATACCATGGAAAGGTAACTACACCGGTTGGCTTGAGCAAAAATCAAAGAGCCTTGAAATGGAAGAAAAAACAGCCAGTAAGCGTCGTAAAACACTTGAAAGAGAACTTGAGTGGGTACGCATGGCTCCAAAAGCCAGGCATGCAAAATCCAAAGCACGTCTATCAGGTTACGAAAAATTATTGGCAGAAGAGAGTAGCGAAAATGTTGAAAAGCTAGAGATATTTATTCCGAATGGACCTCGTTTGGGCACAAAAGTTATTGAGGCCAAAAAGCTAAGGAAGGCATATGATGACAAACTTCTTTTTGATGGCCTTGATTTTAGTTTACCCCCGGGTGGTATTGTAGGTGTAATAGGCCCAAATGGTGCCGGAAAAACTACCCTCTTCCGATTGATAATGGGAATGGAGCAACCCGATGGTGGCAGCTTTGATGTTGGCGATACTGTTAAGGTAGGCTATGTGGATCAGGCACATGAAGAAATTAACCCTGAAAAAAATGTGTGGGAAATTATTTCGGGAGGACATGATAATATTCAGTTGGGAAACCGAAGTATGAACTCACGTGCTTATGTATCACGATTTAATTTTAGTGGTAATGACCAGGGCAAAAAAGCTGGCATTCTTTCCGGAGGAGAACGGAACAGGATGCATTTAGCTCTGACGCTCAGGCAGGAAGCTAATGTGTTACTTCTTGATGAGCCAACTAACGATATTGATGTGAATACCCTGCGAGCATTGGAAGAAGGGCTGGAACATTTTGCCGGGTGTGCTGTTGTTATTTCTCACGATAGATGGTTTTTAGATAGAATTGCTACACATATTCTTGCGTTCGAGGGTGACTCAAATGTGTATTTCTTTGAGGGTTCATATTCTGAATATGAAGAAAATAAAAAGAAACGACTAGGTGATAACGGTCCTAAAAGGATTAGATATAGGAGTTTAGGATAGTAAATTAACAAGATATACTTTGTACTACAAAGTACTTTGGTAACAACGTTTTTTGTCATCCTGAGCACAGCGAAGGATCTCTTTAAATTCTTTCTTAGTTTGGTATTAGATCCTTCGCTGTGCTCAGGATGACAAATAGATAACTACTTCCTTACAATTACAAAACGTCCTGACATTGTAGGATCATTAATTGTTAATTGATAAAAAATACAAACCAACTGGATTATTATTTGAATCTCTTCCAGGGCAAGTCCCTCTGCACGGGCTTTGCTTCAGACTTGCGTTAGCAAGGATTCTGGCCCCAAAAGAATTATACCAATTAAATTTCAGAATGCGCTTTTTAAATCAATAGGTTTTTTGTTTTAGCGAATTGAAAAAATATTTGCATATCCATAGATACGGAAATATTTTTCAAAGAAGATTAAACCAAAAAGGTGAAGA
>CAYWRM010000109.1:0-4496 GCA_964460905.1 uncultured Lentimicrobiaceae bacterium | reverse complement strand
AACAGGATTGAAAGAATTTTGGATGTCTGATGGTCTTTGGGGGACGGCTAGTGAATTAAAAAAATTAAGAGCTTTGATTACTGAAAGTCCAGGCAGTGAGGAGTGGTTTACTTTACCTATGGATGTTGATTATGGTTCTGATTACGAAGAATACTTACCCGAAGGAATAACTAATTTTACAATAAGAACAGAAGTAAAGAAAGTTGAAATAGCTGAAGAAACAAGTTCAGATAATTCATCATCTAACGAAAGTTATTCAAATTCTTCTTCAAAAGAAACAGTTAGTAATGAAGACTGGGATGCTGTTTTGAAAAGCTATGAAAGTTACATTGACCAATACATTAAGTTAATGAAAAAAGCGGCGAATGGAGACGCTTCTGCAATGACTGAATACGCATCAATGATGGAGAAAGCAACAGATTTATCTGAAAAGATGAGTAATGCTGGTGATGATTTATCAGTTTCTCAAATGACCAAATTTATGAAATTGCAAACGAAACTTGCCACAGCAGCGGCAGAGATGTATAACTAAAAAATAATAGCGATGAAAAAAATAATTTCAAATTTGATAATGTTTGTTGTTCTAATTGCAATAATTGCTCTTGTAATGACAATATTTTTTAAAACAATGAGTATGTCAGCCTTATACATAGGTATTCCTTTAATGATAATTTATTCTATTGTTTGTTTCTTCATCAAACGAGTAAGGTCAAAAATGACAATTTGGTGGGGGATTTTAAGTATAATAACAGCAGGTTGGTGGATTTTTCTTTTGACCCAATAAAATTAATTTCATTTAAAAGTAGGTTAATAGATTGGGGGCGAATTAGTCCCCTTTTTATTTGATTGACAATGAATTACGTTGCACAACACACAATATAAAAAATTGGGCAGAACGTACTATATTTGTAGTTTATTGTTTTAATTTAGCGGTGTAGTAAATTGAGAGATTGGAGTTTCAAAACGCCCAAAATTTCATATTGCCACCGTTATGGGCAAGTTTAAAAAAAATGACACAGTACTAAAAAAAAGAGAATTGACAGAACAATACTTTGACAGTTCTTAAAAAAAATATTTATAAAAAAAACAAAAAGTGGAGACAGTGCCCACTAAAAAAACGTGGCGGAAACCGAAAAGCCTATGAGTAGGTAATCTTAAATTGATTAAAATGAAAAAACTTATTAAATTTTTTGGAGTGTTATTATTTATTTCATTCGTTTCAACAAGTTGTGATGAACAAACAGAAGACACTGTTTATAGTTTAGGAACAGAGATTGCAGAAGGTGTGGGAACAAGCCTTGCAATTGGGTTTTCTGAAATTGACCCTGATTTAACATATGAAATTGAGACATCAAATGATGAATTTACTGCACAAGGCCATACTTGGCCAATTATTGATGTATCAGTAAACGTAGAAAGTAAGGTTTTAAGTAATCCAAAGATTACATTTGTTTTAATGTTAGAGATTGACCAAACAACAGAAACTGTTGTTGCAACTTTAAAAAATATAAAAGTTGACGGTGAAGCAGAACCCTCTCTTGAAATAATGAACAACACAATGTATGTTGAAACAGAAGAAGGAACAGAGCAGGTTCAGTTAATAGATGGTGAATTACATTTCGTAGAATATTAAATTATTATAAATCCATAAAAGAAAGCAATATGAATAAAATTAACGATTTAGAAAAAGCAATTAAAGAATTCGATTTAAAGTACGTAAACGAGAAAAGCAAAAATGTTTATGTGATAAATGCAATAAACGATGAATGTTTAGTTAATCATCAAAAAAAATATCTAAAATTGGATAATGATGAAAAGCCTCTGTTGGTTTTAAATGGTAAGAAAAGTTTATTAGCAAAACTTATGCCATTTACAGGTTTTGTAGTAACCAGCAAGAAAATTCATTTCTCTCTACTTAAACGTTCATTTTTTACTGGCTTATATCCATTTAGAGAAAAACCCCGTAACCTAAACCTAGAATCTGTTGATTCGTTCCAAATTGGTGAACATGATTCATGTATGGGTAGTGCCTATGTGGGTCATGATTTGCGGATTAACAATCAAACGCTTGGTTTAGTCAGGTTGGGGTTTTCAATTGAATATGATGAAGAAGCATTAAATTACATTAATGAATTGTCAAAATATCTATTCGACAATGGTTTTTTGAGTAATCCTCCAAAAGAATTTAAGTGGCAATGATACGCGAGAGTTGAAGTACAAAAATTACTTAATAAAAACTTAAAATAAAAAAATATGGCACTTATTAAATGTCCCGAATGTGGCACAGAAGTTTCCGACAAAGCAGAAAAATGTCCAAAATGTGCGTTTCCTATAAAAATAGAAAGTAATAGTTCTCAGGTGAAAAATGATATTAAACCAGAAGTAATTGTTAAACCAAAAGAAGGTTGCTTTCTACAAACTCTAAATTTTGGATGTGCTGTAATAGCATTAATTATTGGTATTATCGTCTTAGTTATTATTTTCTCTTAGTCATATAATTGAAAGTATTGCTTATTTTTTTTGAAAGTTTCATGAGAATAAAAAATAATCTTCAGAGCATATTAGTATGGAAAAAATTAATTTGTTAGTAATTATTGGCTTAGTAATTTTAAGTTCATGTAATGATAAAATTGAAAAAGACACTACAAAAATATTAGTGACATACAATAATGCCATCTATGAACACAGACATAATGTTCAAAAGATAAATAATACATTTGCTCCAATTGGTCTTTCAAGACGAGAACAGAATGCTTTGATTGGGACCAGTTGGATTCAAGATAATTGGAATGAGATACGTGAAAAGTATAAAATTGACTCTTTAGAAAATGATTTCTTAGAAAAGTATGGTGAAGATGAATTTAATATCTTATCATTAAAAACCAGTGAGAATTTTGAAAATAAGATGAATCAAAAAAATCAGAACTATATAAAAACCAGCCCATAACACGCAATATAATAAATTGGGCGGATAGCACTAAATATGAACACTTTAACATCAAATAAACATTGTAGTAAATTGAAATATTTGTGTTCCAAAATGCCCAACTTATCATATTGCCACCGTTATGGCTAATGCTAAAAAGACAGACACCAAATAAAATAGAGATATGAAAACAACAATTATTTTTTCAATCCTACTTCTCCCCTCAATTCTTTGGGGACAAGTAATTAATCATTTTGACAACTTAGATTCAAAATGGAATGTTGCTAAAACTTATCCTGCTGCGAATCAACAAAACCCAAATTTTGTAGCGACAACAACTACTGTTTTCGGGTTTCAAGGTGACACAATAATTAATAGTGAACAATGGTTCAAGATTTATTCTTCAAATGACTCATTGTTTCAAAATGACCTTGTGTATCGTGGTTTATTACGAGCAGATAATAGTAAAGTGTTTTATCTTGACACTTTGAATCAGCTTGACACTTTGTATGACTTTTCTCTGAATGTTGGCGACAGCGTTTTGTTTGACTTGTATGGAATGTATCCCGAGTGGCTTCAAGTGGTTAATGTTGACAGTATTCAAATTAGCGGAAATTATTACAAACGACTGAAATTTGCAGAACCAACAATTCAAGCATTTGATGAACTAAACGAAACATGGATTGAAGGTATAGGTAGTATTCACGGACCTCTGTTTCCAAATTTTCCAGTAAAGTTTAGTCAAGAAATACCAGATTCAATGTTGCTTACTTGCACATTTTCAAATAATCAGCAAGTTTGGCAACACCCGACTTATCCAAGCTGTTATGTAAACATTGTTCTTAGTGTTGACAATTTCGAATATTCCGACTTTAAAATTTATCCTAATCCATTTTCAAGTCAAATTAACATCGAAAACAATAAAAATGAGAAATATACTCTGACAATTATAAACAGTTTAGGACAAGTTATTCGACAGGAACAATTAAAATCTAACACGGAAACAATTGACTTGCCAGAACTGAAAGCAGGTATTTATCTTTTAAGAATTAATGACAGAGAACTCATAAAAACAATGAAAATAATAAAGCACTAAGCCATAACATGCGGTATAAAAAATTGCCGAGACAGTAGGTTATTCAAGGGTTGTAGCCCGCTCCAACTTCTGTGTAACTTGACAGGAAATCGCCCGCAATCGGCAACTTTTCATACCGCTATCCGTTGTGTGGCATATTAAAGAACAAAAAATGAACATTCGGTTTTTGATAATTACAATATTTGGACTTCTAATTTCGATTAGCCTAATCGGACAAGAATATAAGAACCTTGACTTTTCATTAATATTAGCAGACTGTTATAAAAATGACACAATTTCGATCAGCATAAATGACATTAAAATAATCGAATCTGAGATAGTAACTTCAGACTTTTCAACTGGATTGACTAATATTTCAATTTTTCAGGACAAAAAGAATTTAGTCATTCATTCAAACAAAGCAGAATCAACAAAAGCCAAGATTTCATTAGACAAGAATATAAAAGTTAAATTGACTGTTGGAAAAAGAGAATA
>CAYWRM010000108.1:0-4600 GCA_964460905.1 uncultured Lentimicrobiaceae bacterium | reverse complement strand
AGTTATGATGCTTTTCACAAAAACAGTAAGGATATTTATAGGGTGCACCGATATTTTTATGATTCGAATGGCAACGAGAATCTTCATTTATCAAATGTGGCTGCTCCGATTGCTCCATTGTTAAAAAATGAGATATTGGAAATTCAACAAATAGCAAGGATTAGTCATACAGGAATGGTCTTTTTGGTTGATGATACTAAGATACTTGAAAACAATGCTTGTTTTGCGGATCCAGAGATACTTAATATTTTTGATTTTAAAGGATTGCCAAATGATGAGAACTTGCTGAAAGAACCTAACACTTTGATTATTTCTGACAAAGCCGCACAACGTTTTTTTCAAACAACAGATGCTGTCGGGAAGACGTTAGAAGTAAAAGACGAATCAGGAAACAAATACAGTTACCACGTACAGGGGGTGTTTGAAAACTGGGGGCAAAACAGTCATTTTAATCCGGAGGTTTATATTTCATTCAGTACATATGAATCAATAGTTGGACAAGATGAGTTGAAAAACTGGAGTAGTAATAATTATGAAACATTTGCCCTGATTCCACATATGCCAGAAAATATAGATTCTAAACTGGATGGTATTATTAACAAACAATTTGAGAATGGCACCAAGGGGACAAAAATAAGATTGGAAGGTCTTACCGATATTCACTTTAACTGGTACAGTAACCGTTCATATATTTATATCTTGGCATTGGTTGCGTTTTTAATTCTAATCCTTGCCAGCATCAACTACATGAATTTAAATGTTGCTATGTATACCAAACGCCTGAGGGAAATTAAAATAAAAAAAGTAGTTGGTGCTTCCAAAACATCCCTTATAGTACAGTTAATAGCAGAGTCTGTCTTCTTCTGTATTATTTCCGTTGCAGTTACATTAGGAATTGTTTTGGTTTTCTCTCCCAGCATAAACGAAATTATCGGGAACAATTTTCATCTAATAATTGGCGATAATGCAGATTTAGTTATTGGCATTGTTATTATATCAGTTATTACCGGAATTCTTTCCATTATTTATCCCGTTCTGATGGTTTCATCATTTAAACCGGTAATGTCCAGTGGAAAAGAGAAAATGAAAGCTGGAAATAAAACCTTTCGGGGAGGATTGGTAACATTTCAGTTTGCAGTTTCAATTGCCCTGTTAATTTCATTTTTATTTGTTTATAAGCAGATAAACTACCTGCATCATAAAAAATTAGGTCTCAATAAAGAAAATATTGTTGTAATAGCCTCCACTCCACAACTCAATGAAAAATTAGATGTATTTAAACAACAGTTGGCTCAAAATCCAAATATTCTTTCCGTATCTGCGTCGAAAAGAACACCATCTCAGGGGCTTTGGGATTCCGGTTCGGCAAAGGTTATTTCGGACGGCAATTTCCAACCACTTAATTTCAGATTAGCTAACATTAGGGTGGATGAAGATTTCCTTTCCACGTACAAAATTGAACTTGCAGCGGGTAAATTTTTTAATGAATTCAATGATTCCGAAAAAGGATATATAATCAATGAAATGGCTGCAAAAAGTATTGGATGGGATAGACCAGAGGATGCAATTGGAAATCAAATCAATTATAGTGGACAGATTAAAAAAATAATAGGTGTAACAAAAGATTTTCATTATGAATCGTTACATATTCCGATTACACCAGTTATTATGATGTACCGTCCCTCAAGTTTTAATTCGGTATCTGTTCTGATTTCTTCTCTCGAAAAAACCAAAACACTGGCTTATATCGAAAACATTTGGCAGCAGTACAATGTGCAGGATAATTTGTTTTATTATGAGTTTTTGGATGACCGTTTTAAAAGACTTTACACTGCTGAGGAAAACATCAAACAACTATTGAATTACTTTATGATAATTGCCCTTTCAATTGCTATTCTGGGATTAATAGGGTTGTCAATGTTTATTATCCAACAACGGACCAAAGAAATAGGAATCCGCAAAGTAAACGGAGCAAAAATATCTGAGGTTTTGGTGATGCTTAACAAAGACTTTGTAAAATGGGTGACCATCGCCTTTGTAATTGCTACACCCATTGCGTACTACGCCATGCATAAATGGCTCGAGAACTTTGCCTACAAAACCGCTTTAAGTTGGTGGGTTTTTGCACTGGCAGGAGTGATTGCTTTTGTAATTGCGTTGCTAACCGTTAGCTGGCATAGCTGGCGTGCGGCGACAAGGAATCCAATAGAGGCTTTGAGGTATGAATAAAAAAAAGAAATCGAACTTGATGGCAGGAAAGTCTCCTGATAGCAAATAAAGGGCGGAATTTTTTTAGTATAAATTAAAATTAAAAAGGAATAATCATGTTTAAGCACTTTGTAAAAAACACCATACATAGCATTCAAAAAAACAAAATAAACACATTGATAACTCTATTTGGGTTAAGCATTGGGTTAATGTGTACCATCATTATTGGTTTGTGGGTAAAATATGAGGTGAGTTATGATAGGTTTCATGAAAATCCACAAGACTTATATAAGGCGGCCTTTACTTATGAACCCCAAGATTTTCATGGTTACGTACTACCAGCCCCTGTTGGCCAGTATTTGAAGAAAGAATATCCAGATATTAAAAATACGACTGTCTTTTTCAAATGGCGAAACAAAAAAATAATTCAAGGTGAAAATAAATTTTTGGTTAATGGCAGCTTTGTGGATCCCTCCTTTTTTTCGATGTTTAATTTCCCTTTTACAATCGGATCCCTTTCTGATGCTTTCATACACCCCAACTCTATTGTCCTTACCCAATCATTGGCAGAAAAACTTTTTGGGCATGAAAATCCTGTAGGTAATACAGTAAAAGTGGATGGAGATGAGGAGTATATCGTGACAGCAGTTTTAGAAGATATTCCCACAAGTTCGGATATGCAATTTGAGTTTCTACTCCCTTATAAAATTATTTCACAACAATTAAATAGTTGGGATTTTAAAGCAACAGAAATATATGTACAACTCAATAAAGGTATTGACTATTCAGACGTTAATATACAAATAGCGAATGTTATCAATCAATTTAAGCCTGATTGGAATAATCGATTGTATATTACACCATTGACAGCTTGTCATTTACACAATCTAGAAGGTGGTGGACGCATACAATACGTCTACATTCTTTCAATTGTTGCATTCCTTATTTTAATTATTGCGACATTCAATATTGTTAACCTTACTATGGCTACCTCAAATAGAAGAATTAAAGAGATTGGTTTAAAAAAATTTTTTGGGTCCAGTAAGAAACTGCTCATTATTCAGTTTCTTTTTGAAGCTCAAATTCTGGCAATGATGGCTCTGGGCTTTGCTCTCTTTTTTATTGAATTGCTTTTACCCTCTGTCAACAATCTACTTAATGTAAATCTTGATCTTAGTTACAATCTTTTCATAATCCTTATTCTATTGGGATTTGCAGTATTTATAGGGTTAATCTCTGGAATCTATCCTGCATTCTTTCTTTCATCACTCAGGCCAATTGATATTATTAAAAAAACTATTCGCCCCTTTGGTTTTTCAAATAAGAATAATTCTTCTCCGAATGCACAGAAACTTAGCCTTAGAAGTGGATTGGTTATTTTTCAGTTTACATTAACAATAGTTCTGATAGCAGGAATAATAGTAATTACCCAACAAGTTCAATTTATGAAGCAAAAAGATCTTGGCTTTAATAAGGAAGACATACTTATTGTACATATGCAAGATCAACTTAGGAGTAAATATGAAATAGCAAAAAACAAACTATTGCAGATGCCTGAAATTTCAAGCATTAGTACTTCCCGATCTCCTTTAACCATTTGGCAGATGTCGGATACGCCTGTATGGGATGGAAAACAATCAGATAATATTTTTGATATGGGGATGAATTTTGTAGATTATGATTTTGATGAAACTATAGGTATTGAAGTAATTGAAGGAAGGTTTCTTACGAAGGAATACTCAAAAGATGCTACCGATGGGTTTGTAATTAATGAAGCGGCTGTAAAAGCAATGGAGTTGAAAAATCCAGTGGGGACAAAAATGTCAATTTTCGAGCGAAAAGGGGAGATAATTGGAGTCATTAAAAATATGCATACCGAATCGTTGCATAGCGAAATTAAACCTTTTGTATATGCATATTCTCCACTTGGTAATTATATGTTTATTAAAACTAATTCTTCAATTAATCCAAGAATTGTACAAACAATTAAAAATACAATTAAACAAGTTGCCCCAAACGATCTTATTGAGTTAAACTTTTTGGAAGATGATTTGAATAGTTTATATTCCAAAGAACAAACAACAGAGAAATTAATTGGGTATAGTTCACTTATCGCAATTATTATTTCATGTCTAGGCCTGTTTGGACTAAGTTTTTATGGTTTACAAAAAAGGATAAAAGAGATAGGAATCCGCAAGGTAAATGGTGCAGCGGTATCCGAAATATTAATCATGCTCAACAAGGATTTTGTAGTATGGGTTGCCATTGCTTTTGTAATCGCAGTTCCTATTGCCTGGTATGTTATGAACAATTGGCTACTGAATTTTGCTTATAGAATCGGATTACCTTGGTGGATATTTGCATTGGCAGGAATTATGGCTTTGCTCATAGC
>CAYWRM010000107.1:0-4605 GCA_964460905.1 uncultured Lentimicrobiaceae bacterium | reverse complement strand
GAAAAAATAAAGGTAATACCTTTATACATATGTTAGCAACAAGGCGAAAACCCACCGCACATTCAAACCCATTTGGTTTTTTTGCCTACACAAATTGCCAACAGAAAAAAACCAAAAGAGTTTAAATCTTAGCCGCCGCACCAAAAAAGAAAACAATGAAATCATAGACTTAAATCAACAAATTGACTTTACAGAATTTGACCGTTTGTAACAAAAAAGAAATAGAAAATTGACGTTTTTAATACAATTTCATACAGTAAAACTGAAAAATCCAAAAGCCCCATATTTCATTCATACAGAAAAAGTGGGTATTCATGAGGAAATATGGCACTTTTAATATTTTCAATAAATAAATCCATATCAAAACAAATATTTTATAACTTTCGCTCATATAACAGATAAAAAAACTTCACCATGAAAACAAAAACTATCCTTATCACATTAATCGCCATCTTGGCTGTAACAGCCTTAGTATTTCAGTCTTGTAAAAAAGAAACTAATGATGATCCACCTTCCGATAATAAGATTCCAGAAACAACGAAAGTAATTGAAGCCCAAATTTGGCAAAGTAATTTTACAGGAATTGATTCATCAGATTTTACATTGTATTTTGATAAAAAATTATTATCTGAAATATCATTGGAAACAGGAGACATTATTGTATCAACTGATGGATATGGTCTTTTGAGAAAAGTAAATAAGATAACAGAAAGTGCGGACGGTTTGGAAATAGAAACAGGATTTGCAAGTCTTACTGAAGTTGTAAATGAAGGACAAACATCATTTAGTTCATTACTTTCCACTCAAAAAATAATGAAGATAAATTATCATAAAGACGGTGTAATATTAGATACTTCATTAATGAAAAGTACTGAAGATACACAATTGGAATACGATATTGATGTTTTTTTAGATCCAAATGAGAAAATTCATATACAAGGCGATTTCTCTATTTTAACAGAATTAAACGGACAATTAGAAATTGGGTATATCCCACCAAGGATTAGTTTATTTGAAATTACTTATGAGATAGACCAAAGCCTTAATCTTTCTGCAGATATTGAACTTATAAACCTTAATTATGAACATAAAGTTGATTTAGTGAGCGTATATTTTCAGCCAATTATTGCAATTATTGCAGGAGTACCTGTAGTATTAGTACCAGAACTAGAAATTGCTGTAGGCATAGAAGCAGAGGTGTATTGCGATGTGTATACAGGTATAAACCAAGAAATGGATTATACTGTTGGATTACGATATGAAGAACATGAATGGACAACAATTAGTGAATTTAATAAATCTTTTAATTACACACCTCCACAATTAGACTGTAATGCAGGAGCAAGAGCATATATAAGACCACAATTCAATATTTTAATTTATGGTGTTGTATCCCCATATCTTTATGGAGATTTATTTGGCAAAATTGAGTCAGACGTACAAAGTAATCCTTGGTGGAATTTGTATGCAGGTGCTGATTTAGGTGTTGGTATTGAAGCGGAAATATTAGGAAGAGAAATATTTGATTTTAACACAAATCCTCCTTTAATAAGTTATGAGCAGTTGATTGCCAGTGCTTCTATTTCAGAACCTCCAACTGCCAATTTTTATTCCAATCCAACTAGTGGTGCAGCACCGTTAACAGTTGCGTTTACAGACCAATCTACAGACAACCCAACAAGTTGGCAATGGGAGTTTGGCGATAGTGGTTCAAGCACACAGCAAAATCCGTCACATACTTACAATACAGATGGTTCATATACTGTAACATTAACCGTAACCAATAGTTATGGTTCTGATACAGAAAGTAAAACAGATTATATTATTGTTTCTGGCGACAACACCCCACCAACAGCCTTATTCACAGTATCGCCATCAAGCGGTACCACAACCACCAACTTTGCATTTGATGCCTCTGGCAGTACCGACAACGAAGACCCAACAAGCAACCTGCAAGTACGCTGGGACTTTGAAGGTAATGGCAGTTGGGATACAGGATGGGATTACGATAAAACCATAAACCACCAATACGCCAACGAAAGCACATATACTGCAAAACTAGAAGTTAAAGATACCGAAGAACTGACCGACCAATATACAAAGACCATTAGCGTTAGCAATGGAGGTGGCGGCACAGGCACCTATACCGACCCACGCGACGGACAAACTTACGCTACAATAGAAATAGGAAGCCAAACCTGGTTTGCCGAAAACCTAAATTACGAAACCTCCAACTCATGGGAGTACGAAAACAGCAGCGCAAATGGTAATATTTACGGACGCCTTTACACATGGGATGCAGCATTAACAGCCTGCCCAAGCGGATGGAGTTTACCAAGCGATGATGAGTGGAAAACCATGGAAATGGCACTGGGTATGAGCCAAAGCGAGGCAGATGACACAGGTTACCGTGGAACAGATGAAGGCGGCAAAATGAAAGAAACCGGAACAATTCATTGGAACTCACCAAATACAGGCGCAACCAATACCAGTGGTTTTACTGCCCTCCCAGGGGGCTACCGCTATAGCAGTGGGTCGTTCCGCAGCCTTGGCTACGGCGGCTACTGGTGGTCATCGAGCGAGTACTCAGGTTCGATCGCATGGTACCGGGACCTGTACTACGACCACGGCCAAGTGTCCCGGTACTACTACTTCAAGACGTACGGCTTTAGCGTTCGCTGTTTGAAGGACTGAGCATCGCTTTGCGCCTCGACAATTTGACCATTTGTCAATTTGCTCCGCTTTTTCGGCGGAGCCAAATTTTTTTTTTCACCATTTTGGCTTTGTATCAATTGCTTAATCAACAATGAAAATAGTAGATATTATAAAAACAGAGGATAATCAGAGTATTTTTCTTCATAATGAGGGTTTGTTTTGGCGTGCCTACGAATATTCTGCTTATGCTTTTGTAAACAGCATAAAACAGTATAATGCAAAAAAGAAATTTATAAAAATAGTGAACAGTGATATTGTTTTTATTGGTTTTCCGGATAGTGCATTGTCAAATATTTTAGATTTATGTAAACAAAAGGGGTTTGCTATAAATAAAAACGAAAAAATAATCACAATTGAACTAAAAACAAAAAAGGAAGGCTATGTAAAATGGAAAAATGATATAGAAATTGCAGACAGTATCAAAGTAAAAAAGAATGATAGTGATTTAATTAAACGTATTGCAAGTTTTCCTTTGGCTACAAAAACGCCTATGGAGGCGCAACAGTTTTTATATCAATTACAAATGGAGATAAATGGCAACTTATGATAATTTGCCTGTTTATAAGGCTTCGTACGATTTGCTTCAGGAATTAACACTCTTTCGCAAGCAACTAAACCGGGAGTATAAATATACTTTAGGCGAGCGCATTATAAATGAAACCGTGGAAATGATAATTGGTGTTTTTAAAGCAAATGTGAGCATCTCAAAAAAAGAACTGATATTAAAAAGCCGTGAGCATCTGGAAATAGTAAGGCTGCTTTTACGTTTGCTTAAAGACTTAAAACAAATTAGTTTAAAAAGGTTTGTTGCCATAAATGGAAGAATAGAATTGGTTTCGAAACAACTTACAGGTTGGATGAAATCATCAAAACAATAAATGCTTGCTAATATAAAACCCGCCTGGTTTTTTCCAATCAGTCGGGTTGAAAGAATACAAAATAAAGAGACAATGTCCAGTCGGGTTTTTTTTAACCAGACTGGACAAAAACACAAATAAATGCCCGAGCCTGTTTGCCACGGCAAACGGGGTGTGCACAAATCAGTTCAATAGCCCTCCAAAGGAGTAAATGCCTGTTAAAGGTAAATAACACAGGTTTCTTTTGGGTAAATAATTCTCCATGTCTGCAAATGGCAGGGCGAAGTGTAAAGTGGTTATTCAAGCAGTCCCTCCCAGGGGGCAACCGCAATAGCAGTGGGTCGTTCAACAACCTTGGCAACAACGGCAACTGGTGGTCATCGAGCGAGAACTCAGGTACGAACGCATGGAACCGGAACCTGAACTACGACAACGACCAAGTGAACCGGAACAACAACAACAAGACGAACGGCTTTAGCGTTCGCTGTTTGAAGCACTGGTTAATACCACCGTGGAGCGTTGCGGCGGTATTTTATTGCTTCAGCAATTAAACATGTTAATCATGCAATCCTGTCTAAACTTTACAGACTTGCTCAAAATAGTTTATCAATAAAATGAACCTATTCGAAAACCAATCAAACGATAAACTGCTAATCGACCTGTTTCAAGCCTATTACGATGCTCGCAGTAATAAGCGTAACACCTTAAACGCATTAAACTTTGAAATGGATTATGAGCATAATATTTTTAAATTGCATGAAGAAATAATTAACAACACCTATAAAATTAAGCCAAGCATCTGTTTCATAAACTATAAACCCGTGCAGCGTGAAATATTTGCCGCCGACTTTCGTGACAGAGTTGTGCATCATCTTGTTTACAATTACATTGCACCAATTTTCGATAAAACCTTTATCAACGATAGTTATAGTTGTCGCAAAGGAAAAGGAACACATTACGGCATAAAACGGGTTGGCAAATTTATACGTTCCTGTTCACAAAATTACCATAAGGATTGCTACGTACTTAAATT
>CAYWRM010000106.1:0-4646 GCA_964460905.1 uncultured Lentimicrobiaceae bacterium | reverse complement strand
TTAACTTTTTCCACAACGAAACACAGAAGTCACAAAAATTACTTTATTTCGATTAGGATTATCAGAAATCCAAGATGTGAGCAATTACTTTTATGGGATAGAGATATTACTTTTTTAAAGGCAATATTTAGAGACTGTCTAAATTAGTTGTTAAAACTAGAGTAATAATTGTTGCTTGTCAAGGGAGGAAAAGTTTTAAATTTCCCAATAATTTGGCAGGGACTTCTCCCAATCCATTTTGAATTGAGGCACATAAGGTTATATCATATAAGTTTATTTGCTGACATAATTTTGATTAGTATATAATCATGAATAAAGTCTGACATCCAACAAAGATAAAATTTTTAGAAGCTAAAGCGAGATGCACAGTGCATAGTTTTAACTAATTTTGAGACCAATAATTTTTTTTTAATATACCTTTCAAACTCTTGTGTGTATTAATTTGATCCCTAAAGTCAGATTATGAAACACCGTACATTTTAACCATTTCTACCATTGTTCTTACTGCTTTCTCTTTCATGATTTACATTATTTTTGATTCTACTAACTTCGCTTAAACATAGTGTTTTTGCATACTCATTTATTTCAAAGCCGGATTCCTTAGCAAAATCCTTAAATGTTTTATACTCACCTTTTTCTAATTCAAAATGAATAGCGACCACTCTTCCATACAGTTCTGGGTTGTTTTTACGTCGGTTCGCCATTCCTCTGCACGATGACGAGCAGTAGAAAGCATCTATTCTCTTGGAATAAAATTGTTTATTGCAATATCGACAGGATTTTTTATACGGATATAGCAACACCGGCCTATAGCTTATTTAAAGCTTATAAAAAAGATGAAATAGAGAGAGAAAAATACAATAAAATGGTTGAAGCTTTGAAAAATTCTATTCAAATATTTATTGCTGTATAAAGTTACCTAAAATAGACAAATGGTTGATATACAGACGGATTAAAACCATTTCACAATGGAGGAAATTACTTATAATTTTAAGTATTCACTCCGCAAAAGGGTATTTACCCTGCAAATAAATACATATTATACAACAAATGGATATAAAAAAGGGTAATTACCTTTATTTTACGCTAAAAACGATCAACTAATCACCAATAATTAAATAGCTAATTTAGCCCTTTTCTCCCCCAAACGCTTAATTTTTACAAATTACAAGAGCATCCATTACTAATCATTCAGGTTTATTATTAATCTTTACTAATCATTCAGTTTCTTTCATACCTAAATGATTGTCAAGGCTATGTTTGCAGCACCAAATAATACGAAAAGTTGCAACAAATAATAGCTTGAATGAAATTATTTTCGTTAACAACTCAAGCAGCACTTGGTACAAGCGTTTATCTACTTAATAATTTAGGTGTAGATATAAAAGGCCTTGTAGATAAGTTTTTTAACTTAAAATCATTTGCCAAAAAGCAAAATCGGGCGTAGTTGCCAAAGCAGAGCACCAACTCGAAGTAGAAAAAAATATTTACCAAAAAACTACAATTGCAAAAGGATAAAAATGCAACAACCAACGGCAAAAAGCCTCTCCCGACAAAACAAAACGTATCCGCATAGCCAAAGCTAAGTTGAAATTATTAGAATTAATGTCATTAGAGGGTATTCACCCTAAAATTAAAGTTGTGAAGTAATGGAAAAGTTAGTTGATAATCTTGTAATTATTGGAATGCTAGTTTTCGATTGTTTCTCTGAGAACTATTGTGCATTCTAACTCGAATCATAGTTTTAGGACAATGTAGCCTCATCTATTTGTTATTAAGGTACAAATTCCGCAAGGCAGTCTGCTGGTCAACACTTATGTCTAAGCCTTCAGAAAAATAATCTTCGATACTGCCATATTCTGTATGCATTTCTTCAAATGCAGCATTGAGGTACTCTTCTTTCACACCTAGGATGGATTCGACAATATTTCGTTCTCCGCCTGCAGCAACAAATCGTTGGATAACTTCCTCGTACATTGGGAGAATATAATCATTGCTGCGCAAGTAATCCTCTACAACAATTTCCTCCGGCACGCCAATAAGGGTCAACAAAGCTGCTGCTGACCATCCGGTTCTATCCTTGCCAGTCGTACAATGAAAAAGTGCTGGCAACTGAGTTTCATCTCCAAGCGATAGGAATAATTCCTTGAATGCTATTTGTGCACTATTCAAAGAAATAAACTGTCGGTAAGCGACCTTAAACTTCTCTTCAACTTGTCCATTACCAAGGTCGATATTCGCTTGTAGAGGATCCTGTAGAAGTTCTATCAGATTTGCAGGTCCAGAATTTGGGTCGTCAGCCAACACATCCAGCCAAACGTTATTGACTCCAGAAGGTAGTTCATCAGGTTTAGCATCTCGTTCGGTGGAGGTACGCAAGTCAAAGTCAGTTTTAAGATTGAGTTTTGCAAGCAAAAGCATATCATTTTCACTAATGCTAGAGAGTTGATTTGAACGATATACCAATCCTCTGGAAATAGTGGCTCCATTTGTAGTTTTGTAACCGCCCATATCTCGCAGATTAGGGATGGAAACAATACCCAAACTTAGTCCTGGTTCTACTTCTGGTACTGTTTCATCATCACTCTCTTTGGAGCAAGAACTAAAGGTTATGCTTGACAATACAATTAATAAAACAAGCATGCAATTGGTGAGTAATTTACTGGTGTAACTCATAATTTTGTTATTTAAGATTTGGTGTATATTTAATAAGTATCATGAAATTAATCAATTAACAAATTTACTTCAATACTGAGAGAATGCTTGTAGGATAAATCTGATATTTTTGTAGGATAAACCGTACAAGGGAGATGTTAAGGTTTTTTCAAAATATGGTAAATGTAACAAGGAAGAGAAACTATGACATTAAACTAATGGTTAATAAATTAGCGTCATATAGCTATATCAACTGATTTTCAATACAGTATCGAGCAAGATCGGTATTCTTTTCTAATTGCATTTTTTTCATAACCCTGCTTCGGTAGGTACTAACTGTTTTATTGGAAATAAAAAGTTCGGTTCCAATTTCTTTTAATGATTTTCCTGCAGCAATTTTAATCATAATTTCGTATTCACGCTCCGACAGTTTTTCATGTGTTGGCTGATTACCATCGTTGTTTAGCTGAACTGCCATACAATCGGCTAAGGACTGAGAGATATATTTGCCATTTTCTGCAATTTTTCTTACTGCCAACATGAGTTCTTCTGCAGCAGCATCCTTTGTAAGGTAACCCGAAGCCCCATATTTAAGGGCACGTATTGCATATTGTTCTTGGGGATGCATGCTAAGCATGAGCACATTGGTCTTGGGCCATTTTTTCTTTACTTGCTGAAGGACATCTAAGCCGCTCAGATCAGGTAAGGAAATATCGAGTAGCAGGAGGTTGTAAGTTGCATTTTCAAGCATTTCAAACACTTCTCCTCCATTTGCGGCTTCGTTAATAAGGCGAATATTTTCGTGTTGAGAAAGTATTTGCCTCAGTCCATCACGAACAATTTTATGATCGTCACAAATCAATACATTCATAACTTATCTTTATTTATGGGAAAAGTAACTAATATTTTGCTTCCAAAGTCATTCCCTCGACTTATCTCAAAGGACCCTCCCAATGAAGCCGTTCTTTCACTCATGCTCATTATTCCAAATGATTTTTTTGAATTGATTTCATCTTCTGTAATTCCCACTCCATTATCTGCTACGACCAATTGAATGACATCACCTTGTTTGTTGAGCAAAATTTCGACATGTTTCGCACGGGCATGTCGGGCAATGTTTGTAAGAGATTCCTGAACAATCCGGAACAGCGGAAGCGACTTGTCTTTTGAAATGGGAATTTCACTGTCAATATCCAGAAAAACTTCTATACCGTAGCGTTTTGAAAATTCTTTGGTGTACCAGTCGATGGCAGCTTCCAGACCTAGATCATCAATAATTTCGGGCCTTAGTTGTGAGGTAATCCTCTGAACCGACTTGATGGTATTGCCAACTAAAGCTTTAACATTATCAAGTTTCTCCTTCACGATGATATCTGATGTTTGTTGCTTGATAATTTCCAGATCAATTTTTACAGCAGTCAATGCTTGCCCTAAATCATCGTGTAGTTCCCTTGAAATGTTTAGCCTTTCATTTTCTCTTGCCTGCTCAATATGTTCTGATAATTGTTGTAATTGCTCCAATGACTTTTGTAATTCTTCCTCTATTTTCTTACTCTTGGTGATGTCTTTTGTAAAACCAAGAAATCGTGTTTCCGAAAGTTTAACGGTTTCTAGGATCCACCATCGTGTAGTTCTGTTTTTATGTTTGAACATCAATTCTGTATTTAATGTGCCGAGTTTAACCATTTTTCTGAACTGAGCCAGACCTTCTTCAAGCGATTCTTCCGTTAGTACATCTGAAATCGACATTTTTAGAAGTTCATTCTTGGAATATCCTGTTATCCTGCATGCTGCTTCGTTCACTTCGATGTTTCTTCCGGTTTCATCGGCAACAAAAATACCATCAGGGGCATTATCTATGTAATTGCGGTATTTTTCCTCGCTCTTTCTTAGGTTAACATTAGATATGGTTAACTCATCTACTAATTCTTTCCGTAACTTTGCTTTTCTGAGAATTGTCTGTTTTTGATCGAAAAGGTCAATAAATACAT
>CAYWRM010000105.1:0-4660 GCA_964460905.1 uncultured Lentimicrobiaceae bacterium | reverse complement strand
TATTTAAGTCAAAAATAATAATAAAAAGCGGCTACGGCGCATAGCAAACCGTTGGCAGCAAGTGTGAGAACACCCAAACATTTATTTACCTAAAAAATAACTTATAAAAGAATACATAACAATGACTAAGTTTGATATCTCAAAAATAATGACAAATATCTTGGCTCAACAGAAACTTGAGACTAATATTAAGGAATATAAAATATTTCACAGAACATATTTATGTAATATAAAAGACCGTTTAACAATTCTTTCGCAACTCTATAACCTTTGTATCAAATTTCAAAACACAACTCTGAAGTCACCATTTTTATCTGACCCAGACAGATATAATCTTGAAACGGAAGCAGAAACGATGTTAAAGAAATATTTTAGCAATAGTATTTATGAATTATATAACAAAAGAATTCCTCCTCCAAAACCTAAAATAAAGATTCAAAATCCTGAAAATCGTTTTTTGATTACTCTTATTGAAAGCATTTCCAACACATTTGAAACGAATAATGAAGAACATAAACAAGAATGGACTTACAAAACCAACTTTTTGCTTTTTCTAAATAATTGCTTGTTTTATTTTGGCTTACACCCCGACATCTTAAAAAGAGACCCAAAAGTTTATAAGCGATATAACTTCGTTTTGAATCACTTTTATAAAACTCCGAAGACGAAACAAACTGAATACAAATTGCTTATAACTCCTGAAATATTAAATAGGGAATTTTTAATTCCTTATGAAAAACAACTTCCAATAAAAATTAGTGGAAAGTTAATTCCTTTTAAAAGCATTTATCAAATTAAAATCACATCAACACTTTTGCTTGATGATGAAATAGTATTATTCGCAGCGAAAAATAAAATTCAATGGAATAGTAAAAATAGAGATCATATTGCTTTTATTAATTTTTGCCAAGACGAAACAGAAGATCTTCACCGCAATCCTTTCCTAATTGATCAAGAAAAGGAGAAATTTCGTAATCAGAGAACTTATTTCGTTAATCCAATAAGAATTGATGAACTAATAAATATTAAATCAAAAAAAATCGACTTATTAAAACTTATACAACTTTGCAAAGAATTAAATAATGCGTCATCTACAAAAACTGCCTACACGCCTACTTTACTTGTTAGGGCAATCATTGACTATACACCTCCAATTTTTGGTTTTAAAACATTTTCCCAAGTAGTAAACAATTATTCAGGCGGGACAAAAAGTTTTAAAAAATCAATGCATACACTTGACAATTCTTTACGAAATATTGCAGACAATAATATTCATTCACAAGCAAGACAAAAAGAAATTTTACCAACAATAACACAAGCCGACTTTACTCCTGAACTTGACCTATTGTTAAGCGAAATAATAAGAATATTAAAGTGAAAATAACATTAAGCATACAAAACACCTGCTGCCAACAATGGCTCATACTGCATACCGCAATTAGTTGTAAACATGAAATTTATGCGTATTAAATTAATATATTTGTAAGCAGAAAAAATAGAAATATTAAAGCGGTACGCAGCATAGCCGCAACGTTGTGTGCAATTAGAAAAAAATAATGTCAAGTTATAATTGGAAAGAAATACTTAAAAACAAGTCTGACTCTGATCTTATATCATTTTTTCACAATGATCTAATTAATGAGCCCGAAGCAAAATATTTTGCTATTTGTGAAATGGAATTAAGAAGCTTTAATAATGAAAATGTAGAATCTTTGAAAAATAATCTGATCGAAGATTGTGAAAATCACATCAAAGACCTTAGAAAAAAATCATTTAGAGAATATCTTATCAAGATTAATCCATATATAATACTGGTAATGGCTTTATATTTTTTAATTGTTTTTATTAGTAATCCGGACTTATCATTACACAATATTGGGTTTATTGGCCTCTTGTTTTTTGGCACTGGAAGTGTAATTGCTTTTATCGTTTCAAAACTGAGGATTAAGTTCATAAACAGAACTAAGAGAAAGAGAATTGAAATTGACCAAAATATAATTAAGAAAATAACTGCACACAACAGCAAATTATACCCCATAGCCGGTTAGTATATTTTTAGCAAAATGAGTAAGAAAATTAACATACAAATAATCAACAAAAACCTTGCAAACAAACGGCTACGGGGCATATTTGCAACCCGTTAGCGGTCATGCAATGTACTTTAGTACAAAATATATTACATAAGTAATTACTATTAAAATCCTAAATAGACCTATTATGAATAAATGCTTCGTAATAATGCCATTTTCGGGTAATATTGATTCGTATTATGAAAAAATCTATGCCAAATCAATCCAGAAATCTGGGTTAGTGCCATTAAGAGCTGATGAGTATTTTGGAGCTCGACCTATAATGAGTGATGTGGTTAAATCCATTTATGAAAGTAGTATTATCCTTGCAGATTTAACAAACAGAAATGCAAATGTTAATTATGAATTAGGAATTGCTCATGCACTGGGTAAGCCAACAATTATGATAGCCCAAAAAAAGGAAGACATTCCTTTTGATTATCAGCATATTAGAATACACTTTTACGACACATCTGAAGTTGATTGGCAAGAAAAATTATCTAGTTATATTTCAAACTCAATTGAGGCAATAAAATTAAAACCAAGTGATTTTGCTCTTTTTGATTCTGAAATTATAAAAGAACACAAAAAAGCTTTATCTGTAATTAGATCAATTTTTACGAGACAAAAAGCTACAATTCAATTATCATATAATTGTACTATCGACTCTTATGGTAACTGCAATATGGAGATATCTTGTAACATACAATGTATAAGCAATCTCTCACTTATTAAATGGCGTTCATTTATTCCTGATCCAGGAGAGATTATAATAAAAGAAGCCATAGATTATTATAATGGCAAGAAAGTAGATTATATCGTGTTTAGTGAGGATTCTACATCAAAGGATGTATATTTCATACTTGAGAATAAGTCTCCAAATATGCAGTTTAAGTTTATTATAAAAGCATATCTAGACAATTACATCAAAGAACTAATTCATAATGGTTTTGCTGACATTCACCACAATAATTCAAGTAAAGAAAACCTCAATATTGAATATAATTATGGTCGTATTGTTTATAAATTCCCAAACACAGAAATGTTTAGAAAAATGAACGGGGATATAAGCTTGAGATATTCTAAGGAATTCAAAGAAGCGATACCTTTGGAAAAAAACCAAACAGATGATTTGATATGTTTTTCATATACTCCTAAAGATTCTGAAAAAGTTTATGGTACAAAACTGTCATTTAGACTTAATGAAACTAAATAAATAATAAGAAAATGGATTTTTACGCGATTGAACCTAGAAATGAAAAAGAATATCTGGAGACAAGAGTAATTGACCAAATAAAATGGTATGATAAGAAAAGTACCATTAATAAAAATTGGTTTTTGACTCTAAAGATCTTTGAAATAATCTTAGCACTTTGTATTCCGTTCTTAGCAGCTTATATCACTGATACCGAAAACTACTTAAAAATTATTGTTGGGATATTAGGGATACTAATTGCAGCAATTACTGGTATCATCACCCTCGTTAAATTTCAAGAAAATTGGATTGAATACAGAACAGTTGCAGAATCTTTGAAGTTAGAGAAATTTTTATTTTTAGCTAAAACTGGTCCTTATTTGAATATTAAAAATAATTATCCAGTCTTTGTTGAAAGGTTTGAAAGTTTGATTTCAAATTCAACAAAAAAATGGGTTAATTATATATCTAAAAAAGATACTAACAACATAGTAACAAAACCTAATGAATAAAAGCACGAACCGCTAACAATGTATATAAAAAATAAGCGAAATAGCAGTAAAATCAAGGTTTGTAGCCCGTTTAAACTTTCTTGTAAGTTGAAAGTTTTATGCTTCGAAACCGCTTACTTTTCATATACTCACCGTTACTTGCAAGCCTAAAAGAAAAAAATGGATTTTGACAAAACACATAAAATCTGGACTGACTTCACTTCAAAATATAACCTTGAACTAAAGGACATTGACCAACATTTAATATTTGTTCCAAACAAAAGACAAACATATTCAACAATAGAGATTCTCAATGACTTTAAAATATATTACAGATACCGATTTTACAAGTTTGATGTAATTGATGCCGGCAATGATTTTAGAATAGCAATTCCAGTAGAAACAGAATTGAATTTTATCATTTCAAGGCCAAATATTTTATCAGGACTTTTAAAAACAAAAAAATAACTTATCCGACCGATATAATTGAATTAGAGAATAACATTGAAAATGAAATAATTCAACTATTTAATAAATTCAATGACTTGAAAATTAGACTTACAACAATCCAAGTCAATTCAGACTCTCAAATTGAAAATAATACAAATATTCTGGAATTGACAACTAAACAACTCCCGCAAGATATAGAACAAATTGAAGAATTTAGAGGAATAAGTATTAAAATATTGAATGAGTTGATCAAGAAAAAAATAATAAAAGGCCAGCAAGTAACAAAAGCTCATAAATAATTGCCGGGACAATTATAAATTCAACATTTGTAGTCCGTTTCAAGTCTGGTAAAAACCAGACAAGAAACTTCTTCGCAAGCGGCAACTATTCATAGCTAAAACGTTAGGCTTCATGCAAAAAAAAGACAATTCAGATTGTTATATGTACCTTTTTTA
>CAYWRM010000104.1:0-4725 GCA_964460905.1 uncultured Lentimicrobiaceae bacterium | reverse complement strand
TTTTCTATATAGAGTTTATTACTGTTGCTTTCATCTTTACCTGCCTGGTAACCAAGGAATACATTACCGCTTCCATTGTTTGAATAACCGGCAAGTGATCCAATTGCAGTATTATGTTCACCGCTTGTATTTATAAAGAGTGCCTCAGCACCTACTGCGGCATTATAGTTTCCTGTTGTACTACTATAGAGTGACATATCACCTATTGTTGTGTTGCTACAACCTGTTGTATTATATTTGAGTGATTCGCTACCTACTGCGACGTTAAAATTTCCTGTTGTACTATTATAGAGTGAGGTCTTACCTATTGCGATGTTATAACGTCCACCAGTATTGCTATAGAGTGAGGACATACCTATTGCAGTATTACATAATCCGGTGGTATTTTTATTGAGTGCATCATTTCCGACACCAACGTTATAGTTGTTAGATCCATTATCAACAGCACCTGCACCACTACCCAGAAAAACACTATTGCCACCGGCTTTCCCATCCGAAAGGTCGTTAATACTCATGGATTCTGATCCTACAACCACCCAACTACTTCCATTATAAAAATAAAAACCCGGACTGCCATCGGTTTGGTAAATTAATAATCCTGTTTCGGGTGTGCCAATCAAGTTGCGCTGAGCTATGTCCATTCGTGGAATAAGTATTCCCTTTGAAGTTGAACTTACATCTAACATAGCTGAATTATCAGCAGCAGTACCGTTTGTGTTTATTGCAACTCCCTGGCTAAAAATATTCAGACTGCCAAAAAGAAAAAACACAATTGTAAAAAAATGAGCAATTGTTTTCATAGCAAATAATTAATGGTTAGTAAAAATTTTCATGACAATTATTATTCTCTTAAATAATAATTTTGTGTTTAGTTACACATAGTAAATTTTATGTCGATCGTCAGTTTATATCGTTATATAGGCATATTATTCGATCTGCCTATTTATATGCAAATAGATACTTCTGGTAGGTGTGAGTAAATGGAGTAGACTAGTGATTATAAAGAATTTACGAAAATACAAAAAAAAATATGTAATTCAAAATAGGATATAAAATATTAAAACATGGATGGATAAATAATACCAATTAGTTATCAAAATGAGCCTTATAAAACAAAATATTTTTCTGCTTCTCAAATTAAAATATTTGTTGCATAGCCATAGTTACGGAAGAAATATTTTAAGAAGATAAGATGGAAAAGATAAAGATTTTAAGGCTCATTTTGGTGGCTATTTGGTATAACAACTATAACTCCAAATTACTGATATAGATTGTTTCTTCATGCCTGCGACTTTCTATTTCTTCTTGTTAGAAAATATTCGTTACAAAAAATTGAGAAAAGATATTTTAGTTACCTCTTCCCTCAAACACAGGAATAAACTGGGTTAATAACGCAATATTTTGAATAACTGTTGATAATAAAAATTTATTTACAAATCCATAAGACCCTAATTATCCAACTGCTTCCACGAACTACTAAGGTAACAATAAATATGATGATCTGAAGAATTTACATATATCTCACCTTCTGCCGGACTTGAGGGTGTGGAAGATCGAGGGGTTAATTTCAATACGTCATTTATGGTTACTTTGTTGATATCAAACTCCCCATAAATTAAATGAATGGAATGAATTTATACAATCAGGTAACAGAACATTAATAGAAAGAGCGGAATGGCTTCAAATAATTATCAAGGCTTTCGAGGAAACAATTAGTGAGATAGAGGATTATGATTTAAGTACAATAAGCATTGTTCCATCAATTCCACAGTCAAAATCTGCCTTTTCACAAGAATTCCCATTTCTAAACCTTCCAATAAAGAACGACGAAAAAAAATTTTTAAGTTTTTATGAATACTATGACGAATCAACACCTTTTTCAAATGAATTCTTTTATTGTGAGATGGATTTTCTATATAATCTGGATTATGAAGATGAGACTATCGAAATTACAGCAAACAATCTGGTAGTAAAAATACTAAAGAAGCGTAAATATATTTTTTTTCAAACTGATGATTGGCCAGTCATTAAGATAAAAAGGAAAATACTGGATAATAATAAAGACTTCAAAAAAACTATAAAAAAATAATCATAGACAGCACTCATATTTTTGATGAATTAGATACAATAGAAGGTGTATCTAATTTAACAAAGGAGAAATAATTTGAACAAACTGTGGATAACAAATTACCCCCCACTGGCGCGCATATTACAATGCGTGCCCCACTAAAAAACCCCTTCTTTCGATTTTACATTTAGTGCATCATTAAACTTAATTTCAACATCATCCTGTTTAAGCACCCCATTCGACGATAATACAACTGGATATCTCAAATCAAATTTTTCAAAAGCAGATACAAGTGCATAATAGTCAAATTCATTTCTTACCATACATTCCGTTAATCTGCCTTCATTCCAAAAATGCACATAATACAAATCCATACCACAATCATAACCATAAGTTACTACCACACCCTCATAAACCTCAAACTCTTTATATTTTTCCCTAATAAAATCACCAATACCTACTTCTCTCAAATCCGATTTGAAATAAATGGCATTACCAACCAACTTTACCAACTCATCAAGAGTTTTTACATTACGAACATCATTTTCTAAACCTTTCATACATTTAATTTTTTTAGTAGTTTATCTATCAAATATACGAAAAAATCAAACATAAAACAACCTAAAACACCAGTATTTACAGGGATTACAGCAATTATTTATTAACATTTTTAAGTCTAAACCTCCCTGCCTGCCGAAGTGCAACATAGGCAGGAACCTCAACCTTAACTCAACCTTAACCTCAACCTAAATCCCCCTCTAAACCTCCATCCCCAAACATATTTCAACAACAATTCATAACATATCTATTTAATTTATATATTTGGGGGTCTGCTAGAGATAATTAACATGATAAACAATTCTGATATGTTTACTAAATTTAAAGACAAAAACTAGAAATAATTACCAATACATAATAATTAAACATTTGTAAATATTTAATCACGACTAAACTATAAATATTCTGCCTTTTTAACTATTTGCAATAAACAATAATGTATGATGTTTATCTACCGTTACCCAACATAACCGTCAATCAATCAAATAATTAATATTTAATAGGTTTTTACTAACTAAGGTTTTTTTACATATTGCATTAAAAACTAAATTACCACCAAATGAGAAAACTTTAAATATTATACATTATAACTTTAAATTTTTCTTTTCAATATACTTCCAAAGTAGCATTATGCACTTTACGATCATAATGTGAACAACTAGTTAAGACTGATATTATAATTTATTAAAGAATAACACTAACCAAAAGGTAGGAAATTTTGGTTTATCCGCCGGAGTTCTGTCACGATTTTATCAGGATATTCAGGACGAAGGCGGATTATTTAAACAAAATAAAATAAACCAATTTAGGATAAAAAACAATAACATAACCACCATGAAAAAACTAAAACTTTTTTTATTAGCAATTCTTTTATGTACAATCTATTCAGTAACAGCACAGGTATCCATCACTGGTGATGGCAGCGACCCGGATGGCTCAGCAATGCTGGACGTGAAATCTACTGAGAAAGGCTTTCTGCCTCCACGGATGACAGAAGCACAGCGTAATGCTATAAATCCCCCGGCAACCGGGTTGCTCATTTATCAGACCGACGTAACACCGGGGTATTATTATTATACCGGTTCAAATTGGATAGCAATAACAAGTACTGGGTCTGGAGCTATTTCAACCTCAACCTGCATAGATTATGATGGAAATGCCTACCCAATCTGTACCATTGGAACCCAGGTGTGGATGGCAGAAAACCTACGGGTAACACACTACCGTGATGGTTATGCAATTCCAAATGTGACTGACGTTGTAACATGGATGAATCTCTCTTCGGGTGCATATTGCTGGTATGGTAATGATGAGTCAGCCAATGAGCGTTATGGAGTTCTTTATAACTGGTATGCCGTAGATGACAGTCGTGGACTCTGCCCCAATGGCTGGCATGTTCCGACTAATGCTGAATGGACCACTTTTACGACTTATTTAGGAGGAATTTCGGTAGCCGGAGGAAAAATGAAAGCTAACAGCAATTTGTGGAATAGCCCAAATACAGATGCAACCAACAGCAGTAATTTTTCAGGTCTTCCAGGTGGCATCCTTGGCGCCGAGGGTACGTTCTTCGACATTGGCAACCACGGCTTCTGGTGGTCTTCTACAGAGTACTTGTCAAGCAGCGTCTGGGACCGCCTCCTGTATTACAACGACGACGATGTGAACGTATCCTACGAAGGTAAGCATAGTGGCTTGAGTATCCGTTGCCTTAGGGATAATTGAAAATTTGGCTATTTGACTATTTTATTATTTGGGGTATGGGGCGAAAACCCATCGAAATTTTTTTCAAATGGGATTACATTACGATTTACCCGTATACAAGTCCTGCTATGACCTTTTGCTGGAAATATTTCAGTTTACAAAAGAATTTAGCAAGGAGTATAAATATGCTATTTGGTACGAGATGAAACGAAAAATTACGTTGGGTAATACGCAATATAAGAAATTGGGCAGAAAGCGTAAATATGAACGAATTAACAATAAATAAACTGTGTGGTAAATTGAAAATTTGGTATTTCAAAATGCCCAACATCTCATATTGCCATCGTTATATGCAACCAGTAGAAATGACAAACGAACTTTGAAATAAATAATGA
>CAYWRM010000103.1:0-4729 GCA_964460905.1 uncultured Lentimicrobiaceae bacterium | reverse complement strand
TATGAGTGGCACAATAACTCCGGTATGGGTGGCACAAGTTGGAGCGGTCTATCCAAAATTAATTATTATCTAATTTAAAATCATGAAAAAATGAAAAACCATGTAAAAGTACAAAAGTATTTAGTAATGCTTTTGTTAACTATATTTACTACTTTAGCAACTGCTCAGTTTACCAGACAGCAAGCTATTGATAAGGTATTAAACGAAATTGTTGTTGCAGATGCAGGTAATATTAATGTTTATGCAGCATATACGTTAAAAGATTTTCAAGATTCAATTGTTTTGGCATTCGACAAAACACTACTTTGCCCATATAGTTACAACTGGGTATTTTTTGTTGATGACCATCCAATAGCAGGATGGACACATCCTTGCCATTATATTTTTATGGATAGTGTTACTGGTATCTATCAAATTACAAATGAAGTTCAATACCCTGTATGCTTTGACAACATAGATTGTAGTGAATATGAAGTGATTTCACAGATTTATTCATACCCTGTGGTTACCCTGCCACCCAACCAAGATATCCCTGACAAAACAACTACTACAAACGAAAACCTATTTGCAGTATTAATTGTAACCCAAGACTCATACCAATATCCCGGCAACATGCACAACCGTGTTTGGTATGATGTTTCGGCTGTTTATAATACATTAATACAGGAATATGGATATTTAGATGAAAACATTTATGTACATTATTATAACGGAACAAGTCCAAGAAGCCCTGAAGATTTGAATGAATATAATGGTGAAAACCATTTTAATTATACAGCTTCAAAATCACGCATATTGGAAACATTCAACAATTTATCTGGAAATAGTTCTTCTGATCCCAATATTCCTATTTTGGGTAATTCAGACCAATTATTTATTTTTGTTGATGGTCACGGATCAGAAAATAATGGGAAATCAAGAATCAATTGTGTATATCCAGAAACTGAATACTTATGTGACAATGAACTTGCTGAAGCCGTTAAAGAAATAGATTGTGCTCAAATGATTTTTTTGTTCGAAACTTGTCATTCGGGTAATTTTGCAGTTGAATTAACCGACTATAGTGGCAATGAAGCATGCAAAAACAGGATTGTTCATACTGCAACAACATTGGAACTATCAGCATGGAGTGAGAAATATCTTACAAATAATAGGTATAATGAGTTTATTTTTTATTGGACTGCTGCCGTAAGGGGTTTTTATCCGGTGTATATAACACCATGGATACGATCCTTTGCCACAGGTGATTTTCCTTTTGATAGTATATACCCTTATGACCATCCAGAAGATTATGACCCTGATTTAAATAGTGATGGTTTTATTCAAATGGAAGAGGCATTTTGGTATGCTGATGATTGGGATGCCTGGTCAGAAGGTCATCCTGATAATCCTGAACCTGATGGTTATTTTTATGCTGACCCAGATTATCCGGATTGTATAGAAGAGCCGGTTAAAGAGAACACAATTAGTTGTGATAATCTCACAACTTTGTACGGATTGGCAGGCACAGTTAATGATTACAAAGAACTAATCGGTAACAGAAACTACCTTGTGGGCAATACATTAACAGTTAACGATGATTTGGATTTTGATGATAATGCCAACATTACCATATCAGGCGAAAATGCACGTATTGATGTTAATAATGGAGGCGAACTCTATATTTATGATGATGTTACCTTTAGCGGTGGTGTAATAGCTGTTGATGGTGAAATAGAAATTGGACAACGGGCTACTTTTAATAATATGGGATTGTATTTAAACAACCACAATTTACAAACTACGTTTAACAACACTACATTTAACCAGAGTATGCTACATAATTATGGAATGAGTTTAACAATAGATAATTCTCTTTTCAATGATTGCTTTATTGTTTATTCACATCGTGGCGATGTTACAGCAGTAAACAACTCTACCTTTCACAAAACATGGCTGGCTCTTGAAAACCAGGAAGAAGATGAAGACTATGTAGCAACTGTAGATAATTGCACTTTTTTCAACGATAATAATTCTATGGTTGGTGTTGACATTTTAAATTACGATAAATTCTATATTAGAAATAACATAATAGAAGGATACTATAATGGCATTCAGATTGTGAACTCAGGGGAAGGTGCTTCAGGTACTCATGTAATTTTTAATAATGAAATTAAAAATTGTGCAGTATCCGGTATTTATACATATAATTCTACCGCATCAATATCCTCAAATTATCTACACAACAATTCATTCGGAGTAAGGTTTTTTAATTATAGCAATACTGCTTTATTTGGTAATTCAAATGCCACAACTTATTCTGATGCCCAGCAAATAAGAGATAACTACAATTACGAAGTATATGCCTCGGGTAATAGTTTTCCATGGTATATGCGACATAATGTAATAATTGATGAGGATAATATGGGAAATCCATATGATCCATTAGTATATTATGATGTTCGTGAGAGTGAAGGCAGTGAATCAGTAGTAGATATAAGATACAACTGTTGGGGTAATAATTTTGATCAGGATGAAGACCTGTATCCTATTGATGGTTTTATGGTTGATCCAACATGGTGTCCCGGTGGAGGTATTATAATACCAGGGGCTGCTGAAACACTTTATTTATCAGGTATAGCCCAATTTGATAGTTCCGAATATATAAATGCAAAAAGCACTTTCGAAATGGTTGTAAATCAATATCCTGAAACAAAATATGCAAGTGCAGCAATGAAGGATTTATTTACAATTGAAAAATTAATAACAGATGATTATAGTACTTTGAAACAATATTATGATACTGACCCTGTAATTCAAACAGATACAGCACTTTATAATTTATCAAATTTTTTAGCCAACAAATGTGATGTTAAACTGGAAAACTGGCAATTAGCAATAAACCATTATGAAGATATTATAATTAATTCAGGTATTCCGGAAGATAGCATTTTTGCAATTATTGATTTAGGGTATTTGTATTTCCTTATGGATAATAGTGGTGGTCGTGCACCGGTAGCAGGTCATTTGCTCGTACATAAACCAAATTCAAAAGAGGAGTTTAGTGAGAAACGTGATTTCTTATTGTCGTTACTACCATTAAAAAAAGAAGATGTTATTGACAAATATAAGTTTGACCAGTCAGAAGGAAATATTTTGCTTCAAAATACACCTAACCCAACTAATAATGTAACAACAATTTATTTCCAATTAAATGAACAAAGGGAAGGTTATATCAATGTAATTAGTAGTATAGGAGAAATTGTAAGAGAAATACATTTTTCAAAAGCTGCCGGGTTACATAATATTGAACTTGATATGAGCAGTCTTCCAGTTGGTATTTACTATTATTCAATGGTAATTAATGGTAAACGCACTAATACAAAAAAAATGGTTGTTGTAAAGTAGTAGTATTTTTAATTATACATTATTTTGCTAACGACAAAATCTTTCTAGAATTAATAAACAGCTGTTAATTAGAATAAAGTAAACTTTTTCATATTTTAGGAGTTGCCCGTAGTATTTTAAATGCGGGCAACTTTAAAATACAAAACAACAAGACTGAATTTGAAAAAGGGTAATCATACAGTAACATAACAATAATATTCACTAAGTTTTTCTTTCTACAAAACAACAAATTTAACTGGATATCAAGGACAATATAAGCCTATGCTTCGCAGTCAAGCACATTGCCAAGTCGCAAAAAGCCCACAGCCAAAACCTAAACTTGTCAATAAGCTTGTCAGCTCCTCCTGCACAGACAAAAAACGCTCAGTTGCCAACAAGCGCTCATACTGCATAGCGCAATTAGTTGTAAATATGAACATTATATTCCTTTATTTAATCTATTTGTAAATAGATAATGAATTATTATAAATGCGCTACGACAGCATAGCGCAACACGTTATGGCCAAGTGAAAAACAGCGGCAGTCAAATAGGATAATGCAGTATATCAATAAGATAAATTAAAAGTCGGGTTAATGTCGGGAAAAATATTAGCTGAAAACTAATTTAATTTTAAGACAATGTGTATTCTTGACAAAGATTTTAATAAAAAATGGAACAACCGGAATTAGGACAGAAAATAATAGAGCTTCGAAAGTATAAAGGTTTGACTCAGGAGGAATTAGTTGAAAAATGTAATATAAATGTGAGGACATTACAACGAATTGAATCTGGAGAAGTCAACCCTAGAAGTTTTACCATTAAAATGATTTTTAATGCGCTCGATTATGACATTAATAGCGAATCGTTAAGTCAAAGACATCATTTATTGACTTATTTCAAAGGCTCAATTGACAAATTAAATAAACATATTCAAAATTTAGGACTAATGAAAAACTCGAAAAACTTTTTTTACAATTATTTTTTGGCAACTGGAATTGTCTGGTTTTTTTGTGCACTTTCAATTGTGTTATTCAAATTAAATTTTCAGACTAAAGAAATTTTACTGACTATAATTATTCCACTTGCTTTCTCCATATTTAGACAATTCACTAAAGATAATTCATCTCAATTAGTTGGTAAAAAAGAAGTTTGAATTTGAAACAACCGAAAAAATCAACACCAGGCCATAACAAACGCTAAATTTAATTGCCGGGTTCGTTCAGACAATCAACTGTTTAGCCCGCAACAACGGCGGTGCGGCTCGACAGGAAAGCAACCCGCAATCGGCAACTAAAACTTAGCGCAACCGTTAGGTGCAACTTAAATAAACACAATAATCAGAACTAATAATGACCTTAGAGA
>CAYWRM010000102.1:0-4757 GCA_964460905.1 uncultured Lentimicrobiaceae bacterium | reverse complement strand
AATTTCCTGTGAATCAGTCTAGATGGTATGAATTATCCTCCATTGCAGCTAACGTCTGCGCTATGAATAGTTGCCGCTAGCGAAGCAGTTTCTTGTCTGGTTTTACTAGACTTGAAACGGATTACAAATGTTGAATTAATAATTGTCACGGCAATTATTTATTAGCTTTTGTTATGCAAAGTGCTTTATTATTGAATTATTAATTTCTTGTTTAATTTCCTTTTGTCTGCTACTATTTCAATAATATAAAACCCAGCTTCAAGATTTGAAACATCGATGATATCAATAACTTCTGTAACATTTAATGCTCTTTGTCCGAATGTATTATATATGCTTATTTCATCAAGTTTGATTCCTTTTTCATTTATTATGTGAATATTATCGAGGGCTGGATTTGGGTGGATTACAATCTTAAATTCACTTGCATTATTGACTATTCCTGCTAAACAGGCTAATTCTACTTCATTTTTACTGTTACAACCCAACGCATTATCATGTATATTAACCGAGGTGATTGAGCTTGAAAGAAAATCACAAACACTTTGAACTTCACATGTTGACAATACTAAATTGTTAATTATTGAAATGCTGTCAATTGTATTTGGATTAATATTTTCAATTCCTATTAATGATGTTAATTCTGAGTTGTCATCTATTAGCAATAGTCCATCTATCGTATTGATAGAGGTTAAAACTGAAATGTTTTCTAATTTGTAATTTTTTCTAATGTGAAGTTTACCTCCAATTGTTGTTAAATTATTAAGTCCATTTAAATTAATTAACTCGATATTTTCATTTATCAAAAGATAGGAGCCAATTGTTGTTAATAATTCTAATCCAGATAATGAAGTAATACTATAATTCTTATTAAATTGTAATACTCCCCCAACAGTTGATAATTGATTTAGGCTTTCACAATTATTTAAAGAGATATTACCTGAGAAAATTAGACCAGATCCTACAGAACTAAGGGAATTTAGACCTTCAAGACTTATTAAAGCATCATTTTGAGCTACAATTAGTTCACCATTTACAGTGACTAATTCTTCTAATCCAATTAGGTTTATAAGGTTAGCATTTTCCACAATTTCCAAATGTTCACCTACAGTTATTAAACCATTAAATCCATTTAAATTAGTTGGCAATGGGTTGTATTCTAACCTAATAAACCCTTCGATAGTTGTTATACCTTCTAGCCCATAGAAACTGCTTAATACTGGATTATTTCGTATCTCAATATCACCTGCAGAGGAAAGATTCGCTAATCCGCTCAGACTAGTTAGAGAAGGGTTATCTACTAACATAATTGTACCACTAACAGCTATTAAGTTCGCTAATCCATTCAAATCAGTTAGAACTGGGTTATTTGCAATATCTAAATAATCGCCGCCAATAGACGTAATAACACTTAATCCATCAAGATTTGTAATGTCTTGTCCTTCAACTCGAACATATCCTTCAATTTCACTACATCCAGGATAATCAGTTTGAAAATTGTCGATTTCATTCTGAGTCTGAAAAACTATTCCCGAAGGTAAGCATGATTGAGATGAAATAAAATTTATACTTATAAATAGTACAAATAAGATTAATAAAATAATTTTTTTCATGTTTTTTATAGATTTAGTTTAAATTTGATCTTTAGCATAACTTTTGTTATGCAAAGTGCTTTTTATTTATTAATTATTAGTTTCTGTCGTATTTTATTATTTGACACTATTTCTACTATATACAACCCATTACTAAGCATAGAAATGTCTACCTTCTGCATTTTATCTTTTTCTTGTAATACCTTTTGACCAATTTGATTATAAATATTTATTTCATTTATTATATCTCCTTCCTTGCTTGAAACAAAAAACTCATTCTTTGCTGGATTTGGTGAAATTGTAAAATATGAATTATTGAAAAGGTCTTGAATGTCAGCAGACTCACATGCTAATTCAATCTCAGTCTTACTACTACAGCCTTGAGCGTTATTCATAATAGTAGTTTGTGCATCTGGTAATTCTAAATAGCTGCATACACTCTCCACTTCACATGTGGATAATGAATCATTATCAGTCAGTAATATTTTGTATATTAATGCTGGATTTACATTCTCGATACCAGCCAGACTTTTTAAGTGATTTGAATACTGTATCCATATGTATCCTAATACTGTCAACTTTTCTAAAGCTGAAATGTTTGTGATTACCTCATTATGTATCAAATACATGCCATGATAAATTGTGTCTAAATTATTTAGCCCATTTAAACTAGTTAATACTTCATTTTCTTTAAGCCAAAGCTGTCCACCAATATTCCTTAAATTATCTAATCCTGACAAATTGATTAGTGCATTATTCTCCTCAATTTTAAGATCACCACTTATTGAAACTAAATTGCCTAATCCTGAAAGATTGATAAGAGATGTGTTACTTTGATAACCTTGATATGGACCAAAAACTAGGTCTCCTCCAATATTGGTTAAATTAGAAATTCCTGCTAAATCTACTAGAGAGCTATTAGATTTTAGATGAAAGTCTCCACCAATACAGATTAGTCCATCAAGGCCTTCCAAATTTTTTAGAGCTGTTTGAATTACCCATAAGTCACCTCCAATTGAAGATAATTTATTAAGTCCTGTTAAGCTATCAAGATTGCTTCTCATAACAGCTACATCCCTACCAATGGATGTAAGGTTTTGTAAACCTGATAAACTAGTTAAATTATAACATTCATAAATATTAAGATCTCTACCGATTATCGTTAGGTTTTCAAGACCTGCAAGCGAAATAAGTCCTGAGTTGTTATAAAAATTAAGATCTTCACCTATTGATGTAAGATTTATTAAACCTGATAATGAAATAGGAGTATTACAAAAATCCAATTCAAGTGATCCTCTAATTATAGTCAAAACATTTAGCCCATCAAGATTCGTAATGTTATCGCCAGTAATCCAAATATCCCCTTCAATTTCAGTACAAGTTGGGTAATTTGAAGAAAAATTGTCGATTGATTCTTGTGTAAAAAAACTAATGCCATTTGGTAAACATGATTGGGTAATACCATGAATCTGTATTGAAAGAATAATAATAATTAATAGTGTAATTTTTTTCATATTGTATAATATCTTATGGTTTGATTTTGCATTTTGCATAACGGTTTGAATATGATGCGTGCCGCATTTTATTCAATAAGTTTTCTTTGTTTTCCTTAATTTCAAATTTGCAATTCATTTTCTGGGTGCTACTAACCGCGGCATGCATTATATTTGTTGTTGTGGGTAGTTGTTTTTATTTTTTTATAAACTTGTCGTAATAGGTTTTATTTTCTGTGATAATTTTAGCAATATAATAACCATCTCTTAATGAATCAATATTAATTCTTAAGTTATCTCCTGATTCAAAAGATTCAATTAATTGTAATTCTCCGTTTATATTAAAAATAAGAACCTTGGTCAATATTCCTAAAACTTTATAATCGCTTAAGTCAATTATTGAAGTGGCAGGATTTGGAAATATGGCAGGTTCTATTTTATTTGATTGAACACTGTTTGTATTGATCGAAGTATATAAAGAGTCTAAGGAAATCTGGAGCACCAATATGGAGTTATTATTATTAGATATTATAGTACTGCCAATTGTTAAATTAGTCTGATCGGTGAATATTCTTTCAACAGAATAAGTATAGTAATCATCATAGATAAATGATGAAATCGAATCTCCATTCTCATTGAATATTAGTATGTCCACGTTATTTTGAACAGCACCACCTATTGCAAATCGATTAGGTTCTAATTGACAAATTGTATTGGCGTAATAATTTGATCCATTATAATTATTGAGCTTCCATTCTACATTACAATCAGAGTCTAATTTTATTGCTTTGTAATCTCCACTTGAGGAGTAACCATCTACAGCTGAATAATAATATCCATCGGATGATTCTATTATTTGATTTCCTCTTGAAGAGTTCAGAATAATATCAGATAATTGGTTTCCTAATGTGTCATATTTTGAAACCCATATTCTGGGGCCATACCATTCCCATAATCCAGTCGTTACAATATTGTAATCCTCTGTTAATATCATATTGAACGGATAATGTTCATCTCCAATTTCTTTTGACCATTTTAGATTTCCTGCCGCACTGAATCCCCTTAGGTAAACTCTAGGAGGGTAATTTCCGTTATCTTGTTCTCTCCTCTCAGAGATTATAAGGTCATAATTATCTAGTTCAACAACCCCTATAAAAGAGTTGTCGTCAATAAGATAAGGATATAAAATACTTGATATTGAATCACCGGAACTACTCAATCTTAAAAGTATTGCATCACTCAGATAACGACCGACTACTATTAAATCTGAGTTTTGAGATTGGATTATTTGGTAAAACCATGTGTGCCATGTATGGATATTCACAACCCCAATATTATTTTTCCACACTAAATCGCCAATTGTGTCAAGTTTCATAACAAATAGATTACTACCACTTTGTCCAAGCATAGCGAATCCTTGATCTTCTGTTGGTATGAAATCAATTATTTGGTCTTTTGATGTCCAATCAAATACTTTCTCAAAAACTAGAGATTGACCTAATAATGAAAGGTTAATAATAATTCCAATGCATATAAGTATAAATTGATTTTTCATTTCACTTAATTTTATTAATCTATGAATTGATCATTATTAATTGTTAGATGGAAGTCACAATTACCCACAACGTTAAGTATATGGTTTTGTGGCGGTTTTGAAACACAAATCTTTCAACTT
>CAYWRM010000101.1:0-4887 GCA_964460905.1 uncultured Lentimicrobiaceae bacterium | reverse complement strand
TCCACTACAATAGGTAAATGCGAAATAACGCCTATAGCGTAGTAATTATTTACAAGTTAGGTGTAATAAATGAAAATCTGGATTATCGAAACGAAGAAATAGCCACCATATTCAAACAATAACTGATAATTATAAAATAAATAACTAAATACTATGAAAATAAGAAAAATTGTAACAGTACTAATAGTGTTTTTGATGTTATCATCATGTGAAAATAGTCAGAAATATTTTGATTCAGCAAAGGAAAAATTTAATACTGGCAAATTCGAGGAAGCATTGAAGGATATTCAGTTTGTAAAAAGAACCAATAACTATACCTTAAAACAAAAAGCAACGGACTTAGAAAACAGAATACAAGATACGTTATTGATAATAAATTATTATTCGATGAAAGAGAATCGAAATGATAATATTTATATGGATTTTCTTTTTAATATGAAAGAATATGAAGTAAAAAAGCATGCAAATAAACTAATTAAAGCAAATAAAATAAAACCAGAAAACACATATACCTTTACAATTGGTTATGGTGAATACGCACAAAAAGTAGCTTTAACTGGCTATGAATTAGATTTCTTTCTCTCGGATTACAAATGCACAGGCCTAATTAAATGTTATTATTTCTTAAATGGTCTTGACAAACTAGAAATAACACTTTTCAATTACCCTGATGCTCAAAACAGTTCTAGTGTATTATCTGATGTTAAAAATTTATTTGAAAACAAATATGGCACACCTCAGGATTACTCATCATTTTATACGGAAGACGAAAGAGAATACATTAAATATCTTTGGAGCGAATCGAATAAAGCAATATATGTTAGTCAAATTAGTGGTTTTGTAACAATAACTTACCAGGATTTAATTTCTAAATTTGATAAATCTGATTTAAAACAAATGTTAAAGGAGGCTGATAAAGAATTAAATAAAGAAAAATCAAAAATAATGGAAAATGAAATATAACTACACCTAACACGCAATATAGCAAAAAGCGGTGAAGTGCTTAATTGGGGCGGTTTTAACCCGTTCCAACTTCATCTTAGTTTGATAGTGAATAGCTCGCAATCCGCTTCATGCCATATTGCCACCGTTACCCAACATAATGACCCCATAAAAACAACTGAGTAAAATATCAAAAATATGACACAATTATAACTGAACTGAAAACATGTAAAGAAAAAATGAAACAAAAAGGTAAATATAGAATCCAAAAGGTAGGAAATTTTGGTTTATCCACCGATGCTCTTTTTACGTTAAGTAATTTGAGCAAAGGTGGATTATTTAAAAGAATCATGATAAAGACTGTTATAGAAAACTGAACACTAATAGAAATTTAAAAAATAATCACGATTTAACTATTCACAAATAACATAAATAATTGAAAAAATGAAAAAAATCAAATTATTATTCGTATTAATCACAATGATTTCAATCCAGACAATTACTGCTCAGGTAAGCATAAATACTGATGGAACGACTCCTGATGCTTCGGCAATATTAGACCTGAAAAGTACGGAAAAAGGAATACTTATCCCTCGAATGAACCAATCAGAAATAGAAGACATTGCAAGCCCTGCAATTGGTTTAATGGTATTTAATACAAGTGATAATCGTTTCTACTTTTACGATGATGGGGCGAGTGTGTGGAAAGAGATTGCGATTGGTTCAGGAACAATTACACCAACACCAACCTGTGGAAGTCCCATTACTTATGGGGGACAAAGCTACAACACCGTGCAGATAGGCACTCAATGTTGGATGGCGAAAAACCTCAACATTGGGACAAGGATTGACGGCAGCGGCAACCAAACCAACAACAGCACAATTGAAAAATACTGTTATGGCGACAATACTTCCAATTGCGACACCTACGGCGGTTTGTACCAATGGGACGAAATGATGCAGTACGTAACTACCGCAGGCACACAGGGTATTTGCCCCACAGGGTGGCACTTGCCCACCGATGCCGAATGGAAAACCATGGAAATGCACCTTGGCATGAGCCAGGATCAAGCCGATGCCACAGGATGGCGCGGTACAGATGAAGGGGGCAAGTTAAAAGAAACCGGCACCACACATTGGGCCTCGCCCAATACGGGCGCAACCAATACGAGCGGTTTCACAGGTCTCCCCGGAGGCTACCGGTACACGAATGGTTCGTTCACCGATCTCACGTTCTACGCCTACTTCTGGTCGTCAAGCGAGAATGGCTCGGATGCGTGGTACCGGGGCTTGAGCTTCGGTAGCGCACAGGTGGGCCGGTACGACTACGATAAGGCTTACGGTTTCAGTGTGCGGTGTGTACGGGACTGACGAAGCACAGTTTTGACAATTTGGCTATTTGGCTATTTACCTTGCTGTCCCGCAGGGCAGCAAGGTTTTAAATACCCCGATAGGGGTCGTTTTTTTTTGGATAGTGTAGTTTATAAAAAAGGTTATGAAGATATCAGAAATTGCAAAAATAGAAAAAGACAATGAAAATGTCATGCTTCATAAGGAAGGGATGTTTTGGCGTGCCTACGAAAAATCTGCTTATTTGTTCGTTATAAATATCAAGGGATACAGCGTTTTACACAAATACTATAAAAATATAGGGCAGGATGTTGTTTATATTGGTTTTCCTGATACTTATCTGGGGGAAATAACTGAAATGTGCTGTCAAAAAAAATTCCCTTTAATAAAAACAGATGAGAAAATTATAGAAATTAAAGGTTTTTCGGGGAATGGTGGTTTTGAAGAATGGAAAACGCAGATAATCACTAAAGGGGAAAATGATATAAATTTAATGGAAAACGATATTTTAAAACAAATTTCAAATTTTCCTTTGGCCTCAAAAACACCAATCGAAGCACAGCAATTTTTGTACAACATTCAAAATAAAATCAATGGCAATATATGACAACTTGCCTGTTTACAAGGCAGCTTACGATATGTTCCAGGATATTACATTGCTACGTTCGCAGATGAAACGAGAGTATAAATTTACAATTGGCGAACGTTTGTTGAACGAAACCATTGAACTTATCATCAATATTTACAAAGCCAACCGCAGTAAAATAAAAATGGGTTTTATTGCCGAGGCACAAGAACATACTGAGATAATACGTTTGTTGCTGCGTTTGATAAAAGACATAAAAGAAATCAGCCTGAAAAGGTTTGTTGCATTGAACCAAAAGATAGAAATGGTATCGAAACAGCTTACAGGCTGGATGAAATACCAAAAAGACAAAAATTAATGTGCCGGAGCTGTCAAATCAAGGTTTGGCAGGTGTGCTTAATATCAGTCCGATAACCCTCCGTAGAAGTAAATACCTGTTTGTAAAAAAACTGGTTTTCTTCGGGTATAAAATCTTGTTGCCCGCAAATGGTGTCAAGAGCAGTTAAGCGGTTATTTATACAGGTCTCCCCGGAGGCTACCGGAACACGAATGGTTCGTTCAACAATCTCACGAACAACGCCAACTTCTGGTCGTCAAGCGAGAATGGAACGAATGCGTGGAACCGGAACTTGAACTACAATAACGCACAGGTGAACCGGAACAACAACAATAAGGCTTACGGTTTCAGTGTGCGGTGTGTACGGGACTGCTACATTGTCCGGCAGGGGTTTCCTGCCGGATTTTTATCAAATACGTAAAAAGATTTTGGGAAAAACAGGATTGTTGACAGATTTGTTTCTTGCGTATTATGATGCAAGGCGGAACAAGCGAAATACAATAAATGCACTTGCTTTTGAAATGAATTATGAAAGCAATTTATTGACTTTGTATGATGAAATTATTTCAAGGAACTACAACATCAAACCAAGTATTTGTTTTATCAATTTCAGTCCTGTCCAACGAGAAATTTTCGCAGCCGATTTTCGCAACAGGGTAATCCATCACCTTATCTACAATTACATATCACCAATATTTGATAAGACATTTATCAACGACAGTTATTCCTGCCGCAAAGGAAAAGGCACGCATTACGGCATCAAACGTATTGCAAAATTTATCCGTTCCTGTTCCCAAAATTACCGCAAGGATTGTTATATCCTTAAGCTTGATATTAGTGGGTATTTTATGGCAATGAACAGAACATTACTTTATAATAAAGTAAAAACCGTAATGGAAAAAAACAGGGACAAGCTAACATTCGATTTTGATTTGATATTATATTTAATTGAAAAAGTGATTTTCAGCGACCCCACAAAGCACTGTATAATTAAAGGTAAAAGGTCAGATTGGAAAGGCTTACCGAAAACAAAGAGCCTGTTTTATGCCAATAAAGATTGTGGTTTGCCCATCGGCAATTTAACGTCCCAATTGTTCGGCAACGTTTATATGAACGAGTTCGACCATTTTGTAAAAAAAGAGCTTGGGATAAAACACTACGGCAGATATGTTGACGACTTCATAATAGTACATCCCGACAAAAACTATTTGAAGTTTATACTGCCCGCTATCGGTGGATACCTTAAAAAAAGCTTACATCTCGAAATGCACCCAAAAAAAATCTACTTACAGCATTATTCAAAAGGTGTGCAATTCCTCGGCACAGTAATAAAACCGCACCGTATTTATATAGCTTCCCGAACAAAAGGGAATTTTTATAAGGCAATAGAAAAACAAAACATAGTTGCAAGAGACCACAAACCGACAGAAATAGAAATTGAAGATTTTATTGCAAGCATGAATTCCTATCTTGGAATTATGCAGCACTACAAAACCTACAGGATGAGAAAGAAGATGATTTTTAAAAACCTATCGGCATGGTGGTGGAATTATGTATACCTTACAGGCGGTATTAGTAAATTTGCAAAGAAAAAGAAAATTACGTTGGGTAACAATGTATATAGTTTATGGCGGGTTAAGTGCTAAATATGAGCATTTTAGCATTAAATACA
>CAYWRM010000100.1:0-4926 GCA_964460905.1 uncultured Lentimicrobiaceae bacterium | reverse complement strand
TTACACTTTCTTTTTAATACGAAGATGAAACTAGGCTATGGAATATAGCGTTTGTTATAAGCCGGTGTTTTGATTCTAAACTTTTTATTCTTAATTAATTGTCTTAAATTCAATTTGTCAATGATTTTTTTAGAATCATTTTTTCTGTATTAATTTTTTTTAAGTCGAATATTTTCTCAATGTATAATTTCATTCTAAACTGCATGAGAAACCCACAAAGATTCAATAAGCTAAAAAGAAACCCGTAAATTCAAAAAAACGAAGTTCCGTATTTTCTGAGTGTTTTTCAAATTGATTAATTTATCTTTGAGGAATTTTCAGTCAGAGGAGGAGTTTCTGCTTTTGCTTACGATATAATGTTAAAAAAATCAGTCTTTTTTCTTTCTGTTTACTATATTTTCTGCTGCCTAATAATTAGATTTTATCATTATTTTCTCTTGTTAGATAATTCATTCTCTGCTAACATACCTAACTTCAATTTGTCTAAATTATAAATTCATCTTTCTGAAAATATCAAATTATTTTCTTGCAATTAATTCATTTACCAAATTTTCTATGAACGATAACTTTGTCATTTTAACAAATCTTTCTCAGTATGTTTTTTACCGAAGAATGATTTTTCTGTGAACCGTAATTTTCCTGTTTTATGAAAATCTACATTCTGAAAATATTAAATTCTTTTCTTGCAATTAATTCTTGCACCAAATTTTCTATGAACGATAATTTTCTCATTTTAACAAATCTTTCTCAGTATGTTTTTTACCGAAGAATGATTTTTCTCTAAACCGTAATTTTTCTGTTTTATAAAAATCTACATTCTTTGAATTTCAATGTTCCACAATCTAGTTTCTGGGTCTGCACTGGCTTATAATGTACAGGGCTATGTTGCGTTGCATATCGAAAGACTAAGAAAATGACAGAAATTAAATATTAAATATAAACTAAAAAAAGACCACAGAGGCAATGCAATATGAGCCGTTGTTATGTGGCGTTATTATTATGACTAAAAAGCAAATTGACAACTACAATAAAATGCGAAATGCGTTAATTGAAATAACCAAGTATCAAACACCCTATAAATTACGTAAAGATTCCGAAAAAGACTGGGGTGTTGACTTTGAAGAAGCTATAGAAATGGCTTATGAAAATATACAAGTGACTGCCAAAGATGCTGTTAAAGGTGTTCGAGTAGTAAATGCCACATAACGGTTGGGCTATGCGTAGTTTGGGATTTTGAAACGATTAACTTTCAATTTACCATTAATTTTATTTAATGCTATAAACTTCAATATTAGCACTTTACCCAAATTACGTATAGCCTTTGTTGGGCGGTCGTTATTCTTCTTTTAATTTCTTTATTACTGCTTCAAATATTCCATTATAAGTTCCATCTTTCTTTAACCATTTGTTTGTATCATTCGGCAGCCATTCTTCTCCTTGAAACTTTTTGGCTTGCTTCATTACGTCAAGAAGATATTGTAATCCTTTTATAACACTTGTTACAAAACCATCAAAATCATCTCCAATATTTAAAGTATATCTATCATCTGAGTTTATAAAGTCTTCTGCTGATAATGTGCCAATTTTTGTTTTAAGGTCAATCTCATTTTCAAAAATATGCAATTCATCTTTGAAGAAATACAATGCTGACAATGACAATAGTACATCATTTATATAATTATTCCACAAGACTTCATATTTACTATATTTTTCACTTTTTATTCCATTTACTCTTTCCGAAATTCTATACGATAAAATTAATTTATAAAATTGCTCATCTTCATTTTTAGTCATATCAAATATTTTGTCATAGTATATTTCGGAAAAAACTAATTTATGACGACCAACTGTTGAAATTGGAATTTGAAGATAAAAAGATAGATAAGCGACACCTAAATCAAGATTTCTTATTTTAAGATGCATTGGACTTTTACCAAAAGGATTTTTGAATTTTCGTTTATTAACAGTTGCCCATTCTCCATCTTTTTTGTCATAGAAAATCCCAACTTCATCTAAATGCTTAAATATTTTGGTTTGTATTCTGTCTCCCGAATGTAAATCTCTTGCACTAATTGCATTTTGACTATTACTTGCTACTGCAATATCCATTGAAATTCTTGAAATCTGGGTTTTATCATTAATCTTGGTTAATTTCATTAAAATCTGAACATTGTCTGGTAAATCATTTACAATTCTTGTTAATGTTTTGGCTGTTTGCCCACCATTTACAATTTGAAAATTCTTAATTTTTAATGAATTATCATCTAATATTTCAAAGTCTTCACAAACCCCATTAATTCCATTATTTAAAATCCAAAAATTTGATTTTTCACCTTTTGAATATTCTTTTTTGATTTTTGTATTTATTTCATTTTCCCCTTTATAATATCTAACATTAAGAGCAAGGATTAATTCTTTTTTGTCTTCAATTATTGGTTTTAGGGAATTTGCTAAAATAGAAGTGACGAGCGTTTCTATTTCTGTTTCTTTTCCATCAAAGTAAGTTGTCTTTTTCTTGAAATACTCATTTTCTGCAATTTTGAGTTCAACTTCATTTTTTGGAATTTCAATATCATCATACAGGTCTTCTAATTCTTGGAAATTGTAATATCTAATGTCAAAATTTATGTCCTTATCAGTGTAGTTTGTATATAGTGCTTTAATATCTGTTTTAATATTACCAATAAAATCATTATCAATGTAGTAAAAGGTGATGTAGTAATTGTTTTGAAGTAAATTTTCTTCGGTTAAAATGGGATTTATTTCTTCGTCAATTACTTTTCTAAGTTTTGGATTTGCTTTCAGTTCTTCATCATTCAATTGTAATATCCAATCAATGAATTTTTTATTTTTCTTGATTTCGTCCGTGTTCAATAACTGTTTTTTTGAATATTTAAATTGAAATACCAAAATTTCATTATTGTTCTGATTTGTGAAAATTGCATCATTCCCTAAGTCATTTGCCATATCAACAATATGGTCTTTTATGAATTGGTCAAAGTCGTTTCCGTCATATTCAAAATCAATGATTTTATTAAAACATTCTTTTATAGCAAAATGTCCAAATGCAGTCCCATCATTTTGATATTTCTGATTTAAAGTTAATTCAGATACTTGTTCTTTTATTCTGTCGTAAAATTCCATATTAATTCCTTTTATGTATCTATTTTATTGTCTACTGCGATGTTGTTTTTAATGCCGCCCAACGATGGCAATATGAAAATGTTGGGCATTTTGGAAGACCAAGTTTTCAATTTACTGCGATGTTTATTTAATGTTAATTCGTTCATATTTACCACTTTCCGCCCAATTTTTTATATTGCGTGTTGTGCCCAGTATTTCTAATTATGTCCAGTTAATACATATGTCAGAGACAATCCTTTTCTGTCAAATAATTCATTTTGCTTTTGAGCAGACACTAATAAACTATCGACTTCTCCTTCTGGTTCGTCCCACAAATTGTGATTAAACAACCTTTCAAGAGAAGCACTAATTCTTTCTATTTGTTCTTTGCTAAATTTCTTTCTATAAAGCAGTTTATCTCTTTCATCTTGTGTCATCATATTGCAAGAATTTATAATAATATCTCTTAGATATAATGACCAAGTTAAAACTGAACCCTTATGCCATATTCTTCTTGATTTCAACTGAATATTTGTCAATGAACTATTTCGCTTTTTAGGCATCCAATCTTTTAAAAATCCTTTTTCAACAAGCAAATTAGAAATGGATTTAAAATTTTCCATTTCACTATCTCTATAATCATAATCAGATTTAAAATGAGCCTTTGATGGCGCTAAATATAAAGTGTTAGGAAAAATTGTTTTTCCAAGCAAATCATCAGTTATTGGATAGTTTGCATCTCTTGAAGCTATCGCAATATGCTCTTTTAATACAGATAAATCTTTTGCTTGCGTCTTAATTGCACTAATAAGCATTTTTTTTGCTTCTGCTTTTGAATACTGTTGTTCCGAAACTAAAAAGTTAATAAAATTATCTTCTGTATGAGTTTCAGGTGGTTTAGTTTCAATAAATTTTTCCAAGAACTCTTTTTGAATTTCGGCTAATTTATCTAACAAAGTTGATGTGTAAAATGGAATTTGCTTATGCTTAGAATGTGCTTCCAAATTAGTAATCATCAATTGGTCAAAAAGTTGTTTGCTTTTCGTTATGTCAAAAGGTGCAATGTAAATTTTAACATCAATTTCCGTTTGGTTATTTAAAATTTGAGATGCAAATTTATGTTGACCATCAAATAATTTTATTTTGTTATTAATAAGTCGAGCAATTGAAGGCGCCAACTGTGGATGAGTTTTTAAATGGTCTCTTAATTTTACTAATCTTTTATATGCGATGTATCTTGGTTGAAGACCTTTTTCATCATCATTCTCTATCCATTTGTTTTTAATTCTTGCATAAAAATATTCAGCATCTAAAAGTTTGTCGAAGAAAATAGGACAAATCACTTTATCTACACCATCTTCTATTGTAATTGTTCCATTTTCTTGTTTTGCAGAAAGACTTTTATGCTCTACTTTTTTTAAATCAAAAATGTCTTGAAGTTTGATTTTATTGTTTTTTTCTTCGAATAACCTTTCAAGTTTTAAGTTGTCCCGGACGTCATAAAGTGTTTGGTCAGATTTTCTACGATTATACCCTTTCTTTACAATTCGAATATTCTCTAATGACGTTTCTCCTTTTTTTGCAAATGCTTGGATATGGTCATATTCAATTATATCATCTTCTCCGAGAACTTCACCCGAAATAAAACACTTTAAAGTTCCGTCAGTATCAACTTGTTGTTTTCTAACTTCTTCTTTCTCTTTTTCAGTTAATTGTCTCTTCATATTTTTCCTTTTTTATATTGGGCACAACGGCTCTGCTATGCGCCGTTGCCGTTGTACTTTATTATTTTTGATTTGAAAA
>CAYWRM010000099.1:0-4977 GCA_964460905.1 uncultured Lentimicrobiaceae bacterium | reverse complement strand
TTCCAACTCAATCAAATCATTTTCAGTATATTTACTTCCTTCTCTTTCAGAAACCTCCATTTGCCTCTGGGCAGATCTTTTTTTGTTAAACCTGCAAAAATAACCCGATCAAGTCGAACAACTTCGTAACCAACTTTTTCAAATATTCGTCTTACAATTCTGTTTTTACCAGAATGTAATTCTATTCCAACATGTCTTTTATCCATTTCATCAGTCACCCAGTTTATTTTATCAGGCTTAATTGTACCATCTTCTAGCTCAACCCCATCTATTATTTTTATCAAATCATTTTTCAAAAGGGGTTTATCAAGAACAACATGGTAGAGTTTTTTTACACCATGTTTTGGATGAGTTAAGCGTGTAGTTAGTTCGCCATCATTTGTAAATAATAATAAACCGGTTGTGTTACGATCGAGTCTTCCAACTGAATAAATTCTTTCAGAGCACGCTTTTTCAACTAAATTCATCACAGTTCGCCTATTTTGAGGATCATCTGAAGTTGTGATAAATCCTTTGGGTTTATTAAGTAATAAATACTTTAGCTTTTCGCTACGCAGTATTTTGCCCATATATTTAACTTCATCTTCTGGATTTACTTTTGTGCCAAGTTCAGTAATTACTTTCCCATTTAAATATATTTCCCCCTTTTCGATAAGTTTATCGGCTTCACGTCGTGAGCATATTCCGGCATCGGCTATATATTTATTTAGCCTTTTTGTATTTGGCTGATTGGATTTAGGTTTCTCCGGTATTATTGAAGTGCTTCTATGTGGTTTTCTGTCCTGATCTCTTTGTTTCTTCTCAGGTTGGCTTCTCTTTTTTTTCATATTTCTTTCATTATTTCTAGTGTTTTTATTTATACTAATTAGTCACCAAAATAAGTCTTAAAATATTTCTTCCGAGCTATGGCTATGCAACAAATATTTTAAATCGATAAGCAGAAAAATATTTTGTTTTATATGGCTCATTCTAATAAATAATTGGTATTACATAGAATTCTGCAAATATCTTTAAGATTATTTAGATATACTATTGCATGGATTAATTTTGTTTTGAAATGCTTTTTCCCATTCTAAAATGCAAATGAAACATTTAGATGTCCCCACCGATGCCAGTAAGCTAAATTAAATTCAGGTGAGCGTACTTCCATTCCGTATTCAACACTAAATTTATTAAATTTAATAACTGCGCCAAATATAGCATGATATAAGGAGTTATTTATAAAACTAATAGTGTGAACATTATTTTGGTTATAAGTACCTCCTTGTAGTGATGCATTATAATTAACTAAATATATAGAACCGCTGCAGAATAACCATGCCTCCCAATCATCAGAAATATCAACAGCAAATCCTTTAAAATAGTCTCTAAAATATCCTAATCTTAGATAGCCTCCAAAATTTGCTTCGGTATGAGGTACTCCAAGGGTGCCGCTAACAAATCCATTTAGTTCCAGCCAAGGTAAATTAACCAATCCCTTTTCGATTATTGCATTGTATTGTAAGCAAATATCATTTTGTATTTGATTGTGCCAACCTTCAGAGGGTATTGCAATAGATGTGTTTTCGTGTATTTGGTTCTGAATAAATTCACCCCCTGCAAACGATCCGATTATCCCTAATTCAATACCTGAACTTTTTTTAATTCGTTTCTTGTAGTTAAACGACACTTTGTTATTACCAAATAATAAATAGCTAGCATATGGGTGATCTGTTAACTGAATATCAGGTGTTAATGTGCGTTCGGGTGTGTACATGCGATGCGTTACACTTAATGCATAATAAGTGATTTCATTATCATTGCTAGGTAGTAGAATTTTGTTGATAGGTGATTTAATCATCCATGGTGTATATACTTTTATAGTAATCCCACTTGAATAATACCTGTCTCTATGAAAAACAATATCGTTATCAACGGAAAAATCAATAATAGCATTTGTATTTTCGTGTTGAGCTCTCGCAAAAATAAAAAGTATCAAAAAAACTATGACCAAAATTGATTTCATCATTAGTTTGTTAAGAAAAAAACTTCTTAAAACTTGTTTGTCAAAGGTATAAAAAATATTTTACTAACCTGATACCTATATAATAACAGAAACCTCTGCACACGGAATATCAATGCGTTCGAAATAATATTGAGTTGGAGTAGGGAGTTATGGAGTATTGGGTCTTTACACTAGTTGTTTTCTTCTATTACTCCCTTCCTCTAATACTCCAATATTTCAAATCAGATTGTCAATATTTCAAAATTATATTTCTGTTATCTGCGGTATATGCGCCAAAATAGCCAAGGGCATTATTACTAAGGTTGGAAATAGGGTTGTATGGAGTACTACCCATGCCGCCACCACTTAATGCATCGTTTAATGTTCTGAAATATTCGTAGGTATTGAACCCTATAGTTTGGAGGCTAATATTAACAGTATCTCCGGGTTGTGCTTCTACCCACCTTATTGGATATTGTAATATTTGTCCATTAAAAAGCTGATCGCTGGCAAGATAGTAATAGCTTCGGTATCCTTCTGCAGGCAGACCATTAATTAATATTTCAAAACGGTAGTAATCGATAGTTTCAATAGGGTCAGAAAATGAACAGTAAATAATATAGTATTCTTTTTCTTCATCCCCTGATCCTCCCCCAGGTCCTCCAAACTCCATTTTCTCATAACTGAGCGAATCAATTAGCACCTTTTCGGGGAGCGTTTCTGTACCTGAATATTCATTTCCGTTATGGTTAACAACCATGGTATATGTCCTGTTAGCTTCACCAATTATTGTGCTTGTGTAATATATTCCGGCTTCATATTCAATAAGAGTATCTGAATGCCCCAATTCATCAGTAATAGTAATATCTGCACCGGATATTGGTTCGATCCCCTGAGCAGTATAATAATCGCCGGAACTGCTTAATAATACTAAAGATGGAGATGGTTCAGATGTTATGTTTCCTTCAATTACAATCCTTGGTTCAGCAGAGTTTAAATCCAGATCAATTACTTTTTCACACGACATCAAAATAGAACTGCTAATAACAGCTAATAGAAAGATGTATTTATTTGATTTCTGCATTGGTCTAAAAATTAAAATTCCAGGTTACGGAAGGAACGATTGAAAATAGTGAGAATTGAACAGCCTGCATTGTGCCAGGAACTGTTTCACTTTCCTCAAAAGAAATAGAGTAGGCATTCTGACGAGCATAGGCATTGTATAATGAGAAATTCCAGCTGGATTTAAACTTACTGGTTTGTTTACCTTTAAGTGTTAATCCCACATCAAGACGATGATAATTTGGCATTCGATAACCGTTTCGTTCAGTATAGTATGGAATTATATTTCCATCGATAATATATTGTCCGCTGGGCATAGTTACAGCATCACCTGTATAGTAGATCCAAGTAGCTGAAACTGATATTTTATTGCTTATCTCAAACATTCCAACAATAGAAACATCATTGGTCCTGTCCTGACGCGCTGAAAACCAATTACCACTGTTGATTTCATTAAATTTGTGTTCTGTTTTTGATAGAGTATATCCAACCCATCCTGTAAATCTTCCAAGTCGCTTTTTTAATAGAAGCTCAATTCCATAAGATCTCCCTATACCAAAAGCAAGGTCGGCTTCCACATGCTCATTTAGGAGTACATCAGCACCATCTTTGTAATCCACAAGATCATACATATCTTTATAATATAATTCAACCGAAGACTCAAATGTATTATTCAGGAAGTTTCGGAAATATCCAACAGAATACTGATTTGCTTTTTCGGGTACTATAAGTGAGCTGCTGGGCATCCACACATCTGTTGGATTATCAGATGTGGAAGCTGATAACAGATGAATATATTGTGCGTTTCGCTGATAAGAACCTTTAACTGAACTTTGTTCATTAAGCATATAACTCATTGAGAATCTTGGTTCGGGTTCCACGTAAGTTTGGATTAATTCCATATTTGAATATTCCTCCTGGTTAATAATGTTGCCATCAATATCGTATTGGTATACATCACCAGGACCAACATTGTTAAACATCGTTAATCTTATACCATATTCAAGCATTATGCGTGACCCAAATTTTTGTTCGTTAGATACATAAATACCACTTTCAAAGGCGTATTTTTTATCGATAATGATATTGTTTAATTCTGTTTCACCTCTAGATGTTAGTTCGCCGGGCATGAAAGTATGGTAAATTACATCAAAGCCAAATTTTAAAGTGTTATTTGTGTTGGCAAAAAAGGTAAAATCCTGTTTAATGTGTGAATCATTAATTCCTGATTTTATTGTAAAATCGGTGTTGTTTTGATTAACCTGAATTTCATAATCATAGCTGCTGTATATTACAGATGTGTTCGAAAATAACCGGTTATTGAAAACATGATTCCAGCGTAGCGTACCTGTGGCATTACCCCAGTTAAACCCAAAATTTTCAGTACCTAGCTTATCTCGTCCAAAATAACCAGATATAAAAACCCTATCTTTCTCTCCAATCTTATAGTTTGCTTTTGCATTCAAGTCATAAAAGAAAAGATTCATTTCACGATAGTCTTTATCAACTGCACCAAGTAATAAATCAGCATAGGTTCTACGACCTGAAATTATAAACGACCCCTCATCTTTTACAATGGGTCCCTCAACAGTTAACCTTGAAGAAATTAATCCAATTCCGCCCGATACAGTGTATTTTTTTAAGTTTCCTTCCTTCATATGTACATCAAGTACCGATGATAGTCTGCCACCAAATTGTGCCGGAATACCTGCTTTGTAAAGCTTAATATCTTTTAATGCATCAGAATTGAATACAGAAAAGAACCCCATAAGATGGTTGGCGTTATATACCGGTGCTTCATCTAATAAAATTAGATTTTGATCGGTATTTCCTCCACGAACATAGAAACCTCCTTTTCCCTCTCCCCCACTACTTACACCGGGCATAAGTGTGAGGGTTTTAATTATGTCCTGTTCGCCAAATAGCACAGG
>CAYWRM010000098.1:0-5049 GCA_964460905.1 uncultured Lentimicrobiaceae bacterium | reverse complement strand
AGACAAATGAGTAATTATAAATGCGCTACGACAGCATAGCGCTATCCGTTAGGCATTATAATCAAACACTGCATAACATGAAAAGTATAGAAAAAGCAAAATTGTTAGATTTCATTTTAAATGAAATGGTTATTGACCAAGAAAAAACAAAGAGTAATATTTACAATTATGATTTTATTGAAACGCTTTTTTATAGACTAAAGAAAGATAATAACCCTATTTTTAGTGAAATTTCTATGGATTCTGAAATGGCTGAAGATTTATTTAAATTAATCTACAATCAAGATTTTGAGGGGAATCCTATACTTAAGCAAATTGACCATGGAAATTCATATAAAAATGCTGGAAATCCTTATTATAACACACATGACTTTATTGCATCTGGAGGGTTTAATTCGCTTTATGAAATAGAAAACAAGAATTATATAAAAACAGAAGAAAAGAAGAATTATGATTTTAAAATTTCAAAAAACCAAGCGACTTTAACAACAGGACAAAAAATTACATTTTGGATTACGTTTGCCGCCGCATTGATTGCTTTAGGACTTTCGATTTTTAATACATTTTTTAAAACTAATTGAAAATACAAATTACAATGCCTAACAAACGCTAATAAATAATTGCCAAAACAATTATAAACTTAGCATTTGTAATACGTTTCAAGTTTGGTAAAACCAGACAAGAAACTGCTTCGCAAGCGGCAACTATTCATAGCGCAAACGTTGGCATTCATTATAAAAAGACAAAATAATGGCACTATTCAAAATTGAAAAGAGATTAGAGTATATCAAGGAAAAACCATTCAAACTTGAGAAAGAAATTCAAGATTTAACAGAAGAAAACCTAAAGACAATTTTAGGCCTCGATTTTGTGAAATCGGAATTTGCCTTGAATAATTTCAGAATTGACACTCTTGCCTTCGATAGAGAAGCAAATGCCTTTGTAATAATTGAATACAAGCGAGATAAAAATTTTAGTGTTATTGACCAAGGATATGCTTATTTGTCATTAATGCTAAATAATAAAGCAGACTTCATTTTAGAATTTAACGAAAATCTTGATAAAACACTGAAAAGAAATGACGTGGATTGGTCACAATCAAGAGTTTTGTTTATTTCCCCTGCATTTACAAATTATCAAAGAGAAGCGATTAATTTTAAAGACTTACCAATAGAATTATGGGAAGTAAAAAGGTTTGAAAATAATACAGTTTCTTATGAGCAAATTCAAAAAGCAGGAGCGCAAGAAAGCATAAAAACAATTTCAAAAACTGACCAAACAATTGACAATGTTGCTAAAGAAATAAAAGTTTATTCGGAACAGGAGCATTTGGAAAATGTAAATGAAGAAATAATAGAACTTTATGAGAAATTCAAAAGTGCTATTCAAAACTTAGACAATCTTGAAATTAAACCTAAGAAAAAATATATCGCATTTGTTTCTGGACGCAACGTAATTGATATTTTGCCACAAAAAAAAGCATTGAAAATGTGGATAAATATGAGCAAAGGAGAACTTGACGATTCAAAAAATATAACAAGAGATGTTTCGACAACTGGACATTGGGGAAATGGAGATTATGAAATCCAAACAAACAATGATGATGATTTAGAATATATTTTAAGTCTTGTAAAACAGTCAATTAAGAAGAACAAAAAATAACGAAATGCCAACAAACGCTCATAAATAATTGCCGTGACAATTATAAATTCAACATTTGTAATACGTTTCAAGTCTGGTGTAACCAGACAAGAAACTGCTTCGCTAGCGGCAACTATTCATAGCGCAAACCGTTAGGTGGTATTTAAAAAATGAACCATGGGGAAACTTATAGGAATAGATACAGGATTCAATTATTTTGATAATGATCTTTTTCAAATTCTTCAAATGAGAAAAAAATCAAAACTAAAAACTGACGCTTTTTTATTTGATAATTTGGTTATTCCTGGCATCAAGTCATTTCTTGACTCATATTACACCCAATTGGGTAATTACCCATATGTTTTTCCAGAATATATCAAAGAATACCTAAGTTCCTATTTTTCTGATGTACAATATTTATTTGATGAAGGGTACATTGTCGACACTCAGTTCGGAACAGATGAATTAATAAAGAACGGTTTGGTTATACCCGACTATACCGAAAGAGAACCTTTATACTATTTTGACCTACGTGTTCAAGAAGGATATTTAATGAATGTTACAAGAATGCTTGTTGTCGATCAAGATTATGGAAATATGATTGTTCAAAAGTCAATTCAACTATACAAAAATGAAAACAACCTTAACACCTATATTCCTGCAAGTCCAGTCTGGTACATGAATCCATTAAATAAAGAAGAATCTTCAATTCAAACAAATTATAATAATGTAATAAATTTAATAATCGATGATATAAGTGTCCCTTCAGATGAATTAGATTGGGAGACAATTTTAGGATTACGAAAAGACGAGAAATTAATGAGAAGTCTTCATAAACTAAGACTCTGGATGAAAAAAGTATCCACACAAGGACTTACAAATGACTTTTTACTTGAAGAATATTTAGACTTAAAATATGACTATGAAACCTATATGAAACTTGTAGTCAAACATATTAAAAAAGGGTTATTTGAATCTTTGTTCACATTAACTGGTGAGACTGTTGAAAACGTATTAAAGTTGAAATTCGGTAATTTATCGAAACTACCATTTCAATATAAACATAGACAATTACAAATTGAAATTGAAGAATTGAAAGCACCTGGTAAAGAAATTGGATATATATATCAATTGAATAGCAAGTTTGACTAAAAAACACCACCTAACAAAGTATAAAAATAATAGCCGTGATGGTAGTAAATTCAAGGGTTGTAGCCCGCTTTATCTTTCAAGTAATTTAACAGTGAAGTGCAACGCAGTCGGCTACTATTCTTATACGAGCCGTTGCCCACAATATGAACGCTAGTAACAGAATTAATCCATTTTGTAATATCGGTTTAAATTTAAAAAAAGATGGCTAATAAAGTAAATTTGGATTGGAAAAAATACGAATCAATCACAAAATATATTTATGAAACTTTAGGAAACGAATCTGGAGTAGCAATTGAGGGTTATGGAAATAACTGCAAGGTAGAAGGTAAGTCTGGAGATAATCATCAAATAGATGTATTAACCAAACATTCAGATGGAATTCATAATTACCGAACTGCCATTGAATGCAAATATTGGAAGAAAAAAATAAACAAAGATATTGTCATGAAAGTATCTGCAATCATTGAAGATACTGGTATTAATAAAGGTGTTATTGTTTCTAAAAATGGTTTTACACCTGATGGAATCACTTTTGCTAAATACAAGAACATTGGATTGGTTGAATTAAGAGAAGCTGAGGAAAAAGATTGGGAAGGGAGAGGAAGAATATTTGATACAAAAAGTTGGACTCTTCGTCCGGAAATATTAGGCATCAAGATAGATTCTTTAGACAGAATGGAAAATGAATTTGAGGTAATTAAAGTAGATACAATTAAGATAAAATTAATGAATGGCAATAAAGTCCCATTAGTGGATTATTTAACAATATTCAAAATGGATTTACATAAAGAGAAAGTGTTTCAAATAATTACAAAAGGTTATCAACTCACAGGAGCAAGTCTTATTAATGAACAAACTAATTCAATTACAAAAATCAAAGGAATAATTTTCACAGGAGTATTAACAAAATTAGACGCGAATCTAAAATTTCATCTTGTAGACCAAATTTGGTTGATTATGAAATCAATTTTTGATAAAAGAACTTTTACTATATCCGAGAATGGAATTATTAAAGAAGACAAAAGTAAATGAATAAATACTGTGGGCAACAAGCGCTCATAAATAATTGCCGTGACAATTATAAATTCAACATTTGTTGTCCGTTTCAAGTCTGGTTTAACCAGACAAGAAACTGCTTCACAAGCGGCAACTATTCATAGCGCAACACGTTAGCCACAATAAAAAACAAGAAATGAGAAAAAGCATATTCACTATAGGATTAATATTTTTTGCACTTTTCAGTTGCAGTACTCAGAATGAGAAAAAATTTAAATTAAAGGCAAATTGGGAAAAAGGAGAAGTAAAAGAAATGATTGTTTTGCAATCAGGTTCAAGGACAATGGAAGGTGAAGAAGATATATTTCCAGTTGACACAATAGGTCAATATAATATTGAAATAGTTGATAGAAGCAGTAAAGGATATATCATAGAATGGAAAATAATCAATAATAATAAGGAATTGGACGGAGTTGCTTTTATGAAGGAATATATTTCTGAATTTAAATACATAATTGAAACAGATTTAGATGGTAATTTTATAGAATTAACTAACTGGAAATCATTACTTGAATTAAACATGAAATTAAAAGAAAACATTATCAAAGAAGCAAAAAACGAAGATATTAATCAAGTTGAATTAGACAATCTTGTTTCACAAATGAAATTAGCAGAAACTAAAGACGAGATAATCAAAATGTGTAATGAATTAACTGATATTTTTCATGGAAGTTATGGTGAAGAATTGCTAATAAATGATACTATTCTTGAACCAACAACAATTCCGAATCAACATTTTAAAGAAGGCATTCCTGTTACACTTGAAACAATAACAAAAGAATTAGATAATGATAAAATAAGTATAAGATATGCTTATGTGTATAATTATGAAGAACTTAAAAAACTACAAGAAAAACAATTCCCAGACCAAGAATATACAGAACAAAAAATGAATTCTTATAGTGAGTTTATTTACGACACCAAAACAGGGTGGATTGAAAAAATTACTTTTTATAATTATTATGAATATGAAGGCAGTAAGAATACATCTATAATTGAAAATATAATCAAGTAATTACTGTGGCTAACAATATATATAGTTTATGGCGGGTGAAGTGCTAAATATGAACGATTTAACAATAAATAAACATCTATGTAATTTGAAAGATTTGTGTTTCAAAACCGCCACAAAACCATATACTTACCGTTGTGTAGCATTACAAAGACAAAACTAATAATTATAAAGTGAGAATTAATATA
>CAYWRM010000097.1:0-5073 GCA_964460905.1 uncultured Lentimicrobiaceae bacterium | reverse complement strand
ATTTCAGCTATTTCAGCATGTACACCAACATACGTACAATTCTGTTTGAGTTCAATAACACCTAGTTGATCTTTTTGAATCTGGCCCTGCTTAAGAAATAAACCGGCGACATCTCCTTTTGATATTTTATCTCGTCTTCCTCCTGTAATATACAAGGTAAGCCATTTTACTGGTGAAGGAAGCGTAGCTTTTTGTTGGTCTTCAATATTTAGGTTCTCCGGAGCAATTTCCTGAATAAAATCTGGTAGTTCTTCTTCTTTCCAGTGCAGAATATAGGCAATGCCATTGCGGTTCATACGTGCAGTTCGTCCGTTCCTGTGGGTGAATTCTTTATTACGTAGCGGAAGGTGATAATGAAGAATAAATTTTATTTCGGGAATATCAAGTCCACGAGCAGCTAAATCGGTTGCCAGAAGGAGTTGAGTTGTACCATTTCTAAATTTAATTAGCGCTCGCTCCCGATCAATTTGTTCCATACCTCCATGAAAGCACTCATGATGAATATTATTCTCAGTTAAAAAAACACTTACCCGTTCCAGTGCATCCTTGAAATTACAAAAAATAATTCCAGGTTGGTAACCAATAAAAGCAAGTGCTTTTTCCAAAGCTTTTAACTTATCCTTTTCAGGCGAAAGAAGTGTTTTTATAGTTAGGTGAGAAATGCCTTCCTGAAGGTAGTTGATAAAAACGGGTTTTTGTAATCCTACAAACTCCGGTATTTTCGCTTCGCTGGTAGCTGAAGTTAGAATCCTTTGCTGAACATTGGGGAGGGCTTCAACAATCTCGGCCATTTCCTTTTCAAAGCCTATTTCCAGTGATTTATCAAACTCATCGAGTATAAGAGTATTAATATATTCCAAAGGATATTTATCCCTTCTAAATCTATCGGCTATTCGCCCGGGTGTGCCAATAAGAATTGCCGGTCGATGTTTTAAATCGATCTTATCGAGCGCACCAGAACGTCCACCATATACCGCATTTACCTTAAAACCCGATCCCATTTTTCGGATTACCTGTTCAATTTGCTGAGCTAATTCACGCGAGGGAACAAGTATAAGAATTTGAATCTCTACGCAGTTCATATCAAGTGTTTCTATTAAAGGCAATAGAAAGGCCAGGGTTTTACCAGTTCCTGTAGGTGAAAGTAATACCACATCCGACTTTAGTTGTATAGTTTTAATTACCTCTTCCTGCATAGGATTTAGCGCTGCAATTCCAAATTTATTGAGAATCGAGTCTGTACGCATATCATCGGAAATTTCCTTTTGTTCTTTAATAATTTTTGACATTTAGTAAATATTCTATTTATTTTAATTCTGAAATTGTAATGAAATTTATTTTTTTAATTCCTAACTAGACATCTTGTTGCCATGCATACAACGTTTGGCGCTATGCTGCGTGCCGTTTTAATGCTTCAAATTTTCTGCTTACAAATATATAAAATTATGAAACGTAACCTTCATATTTACAACAAATTGCGGTATGCAGTATGAGCGCGTGTTAGCAACTGGGCGTTTATTTATGCGTCTGGTTTGGCAAGCTTATGACTCGTCCTAAAATAAGTTTACAGTTTTTATAATTGAGAATATAATGATATAAATTAATTCTCTAACCATTTTTTAAAATCTTGTACTTTTTCACGGCTTACTAATAAGTCATTAGATTCGTTTGAATTAAGTTTAACTTTTAAACGACTATTGGAATAGCTAATGATGTCTATAATGGCTAAAAAAGAAACAATGAATTTACGGTTGATTCTGAAAAATTTTCCAGGATCTAATAAATCTTCCAACTGATCAAGTGAATAGTCTATAGCATAATTACGTCCCGAATTGTTTTGAAGAAAAGAATATTTTTCCATGCTGTAAAAACATTGCACATCATCAATTTTAAATACTTTAATGTGTTCACCTACTTTAATTACAAATTTATTTTTATAATTATTTGTAAGTGAATGCAGAATGTTATCAAATACCTGTGCAGGTATCTCATTGGACTTATTGTTTTCTTTAAACTTTTCAATCGCAGTATTTAATTCACCCTGGTCAATTGGTTTTAATAAATAATCAATACTGTTTACCTTGAATGCCTTAAGTGCGTATTCATCATAGGCTGTGGTGAAAATCACAGGTGTTTTAACAATGGTTTGTTCAAATATCTCAAAACTTAAACCATCAGCAAGTTGAATATCCATGAAAATTAAATCGGGAGCCGAATTGGTATTTAACCATTTCACGGAATTTTTAACTGACTGAATGATTTTCAAGATTTCAATGGATTGATCATAGTTTTTGATTAATCCAGATAACCTTTTGGCAGCTATCTTTTCATCTTCTATTATTAGGCAATTCATCTGTTTATAATTTTATATTTTATTAGTCAGATGGAACTTTCCATAACTAAATTATCATTATCGAGTGACTTAATAATTATTTAGTTATGGACGTTTCATATTTTTTCGGGTTCAATAATTGGTAATTTTACAATAAATTCACTATCAGATTTAATTATTTCTATTGGTGTATCAGAAAGATATGCATATCTTTTTTTAAGGTTCTCAAGTCCCTGTGGTTTTTTGTCCGAAGTAATTGTGGTTTTTGTTTGAATATTATTTTTCAATATTATAAAACCATCTTCAATACCAATTTCAATTTTCAATGGCATATCATCAGATATTACATTGTGCTTGATGGAATTTTCAACCAACATTTGTAAACCCAAAGGCACTATTTGAATAGTATTGTTTGCCGGTAAATACGAATTGAATATCAGCGCCTCGCCAAATCTCATTTTTGAAAGAAAAATATAATCCTCTATAAATTTCATTTCATCATCTATTGAAGCCAACTCTTTATCGCTTTGCTCCAATACATATCTGTATAAATCCGATAGTTTCTTTATAAAAGCTGTGCTGAGTTCTGGCTTTTGTTCTACCACTCCGCTAAGTGTATTTAAACTGTTAAAAAGAAAATGTGGGTTTACCTGGTTCTTCAATGCATCATATTTGGCTATCAGGTTTTCTCGTTTTAATTCCTCATTGTTTTCAATGGCCTTTTTCCAATATTTTGTAAGGTAGGTTGAATAATAAATTGAAATAAAAATCAAATAAAGAAACATAATCATCAAAGTCTTTATGAATGCATCCCAAAAAAGACTCTCACCAGTATTCTCCAGCACAAAGCGGCCATACAGGTATGATAAAGTAATACTTACTATTATCCCATAAATTATGTATAACGACAAACTGATTACATTTGCCTTTTTTAGGTTTTTCGTCCAATCAAGTTTTTTTTCGGTATAGTAACCTATTAACTTATGTCCCCCCCAGAAAGCAATTCCAAGTCCCCATCCAATTGAAGTATACTTTAGATAATAAAGGAATGATGAAAATAGCTTAGTACCCTGAAAGGACAAGGCTATAATAGTGGAAAATGCAAACATTAATAGTATCCATATTATAATGTCAAGGTATGCCTTCCTTTTTTGGTTTTTGGTTTTATTCATATGCTTAAAATATAACTATTATCAATAAGATTTCGGCTGCTACTTTCTCATCTTCTATAACTGGGCAATCATTTATCTTTAGTTTCAATAATTGGCAACTTTACAATAAATTCACTATCAGATTTTATTATTTCAATTGATGAACCAGAAAGATATGAATATCTTTTTTTAAGGTTCTCAAGTCCCTGTGGTTTTTTGTCCGAAGCAATTGTGGTTTTCGTTTGAATATTATTTTTCAATAATACAAAACCATCTTCGGTACCTATTTCAATTTTCAATGGCATATCATCTGATATTATGTTGTGCTTAATTGCATTTTCAACCAACATTTGTAAACCCAAAGGCACTATTTGAATAGTATTGTTCGCCGGTAAATACGAATTGAATATCAGCGCCTCGCCAAATCTTATTTTTGAAAGGAAAATATAATCCTCTATAAATTTCATTTCATCATGTATTGAAGCCAACTCTTTATCGCTTCGCTCCAATACATATCGGTAAATATCCGATAGTTTTTTTATAAAATTAGTGGCTAGTTCAGGTTTTTGTTCTACAACACCACTAAGAGTATTTAAACTGTTAAAAAGAAAATGTGGATTCACTTGATTCTTCAATGCCTCATATTCAGCCAGCAGGTTCTCCCTTTTTAATTCTTCATTTTTTTCAATGGACTTTATCCAATATTTTGTAAGATAGGTTGAATAAAATACTGAAATAGCAATCATGTCCAGGGAAAACATGAATAAAGCCATTATTATAGTATTCATAATAAGATCTTGTCCGGACATCTCCAACACAAAACGGCTAAATCCATAAGATAAAATTGGACAACCTATTAAGCCGAAAACTATGTACATTAATAAGCTAATTACATTTGCCTTTTTGGGATTTTTCGTCCAATTAAGCTTTTTTTCAGTATAGTAGCCAATTAAGGTGTGCCCTCCCAAAAAAGTGAAACCAATTGCCCATCCAAATGAGGCGTACTTTACATAAAAATGGAATGATGAAAAGAGGTGGAGACCATGAAAGATCATACCCGCGATGGTTGAAATTATAAATATAAATAAAACCGATTTTATGATGTGATGGTATATGTTCTTTCCATAGATATAGTGTCTTTCCATAATGTCGAAATTAAGTGAAATTTTTATAACGGGAAAAATATTTACATTATATACCCTTATCAGGATTTAAAATTCTGTTATAGCCAGTGCATTTTGTCCATTTAAACAATCTTTAAAATATTTTTCTTAAACATCAGAAGAGCAATGAAATTTAAAGAAGTACCAATGCCAATTAAAACAAAAACTCTTGACATGAATGTGATATTTGCAATTGGAAGAAGCCTCATGAAGATGTCATAAATCCCCTGAATACCCCAATAATTAACCGTAAAAACAGCAATCTTTTGCATAAGTTCCGGCATCACAAATATAGGTATCATACTACCTCCTAAAGCACTCATTACAAGCACAATTATAGTTGAAAATCCCTGCACCTGTTGTCGTGTTTTTGCAAATGAAGCAAGAAGAACACCAAAACTAGCACATGCATAGGCTATTACAATAA
>CAYWRM010000096.1:0-5083 GCA_964460905.1 uncultured Lentimicrobiaceae bacterium | reverse complement strand
TCAACTTGTCAAGAAAGGGCTACGCAGTCGGCTACATATTCTTATACCAACGTTAGGCACAAGCATGAATATAACTTTGCACATCATAAATGAACTTATAAATAAAAATTAAAAAAATTAATCATCATGACATATGACCAAGCTATTATCAAAAAGAAATCTTTGTCTTCTATAAAATATACTGAAGACAATATGACATTTTATGTATTTGTAACACCTAATGATCATAAGGACTTCATTTTATATATTGATGAAGTACGAGGTTTTTTTTACAAGCTATCAGACATAGACTCTAAAAAATACTCATCAAATGATGACTTTAGTGTTTGTGCTTTATGTTATAACGGTGCATCTATTATTTATAAAAAGCTATAACATATATAACGATGAAAATATTTCAAACTTTCTTTTTAATTTTAGTATTTAACTTTAGCGTTTTCGGTCAAATCAGTTTAGATAATCTAAACATAATAATTTTAGAAAAGATTTTACTTAGAAAAGATGCTTCTTTTGCAGACGAAACTCTATCAAAATATGGGTTTATTTTAGTAGAAAGAGAATATTTTGATAACCCAATCTTACCATTTGACACATATGATTTTGCATATGAATATGATAAAGATGAGGGAGAATCTAGCGTATGGATACAATATCACCTACGAGACATTCTGACAGGTAAACTTCAATCAACTACAGATACTTCATGGTATTATGAACATGAATATTATGATAGTGGTAAAAACATGATTAGACTATATATTTATGATACTGATTTATATGATAATCTAACAAAATATATTAAAAACAACTATACGAAAAGCGGTTCTGAATATTTCGAAAGAATAAATGCTTTTCAGTATTACTATGAAAATAATATTTTTGAATACGTATTTTACAAAAATACAGAGATCTCCATGATAAGAATTTTGTATGGTAATGAAGAAGAGAGAAATTATTTAGATAGTGTGGAACAGGTATGGCATAAAATGAGGTCTTTAAATAATATTAAGGAAAAAGACTAAAACAAATAAAGCCAGTGCCTAACAATGTATATATAAAATAAGCGAGATAGCAGTAGCATCAAGGCTTGTAGCCCGTTTCACCTTTCTTTTTCGCAGAAAGATTTTTGCTTCGAAAGCGCTTACTTTTCATATACCAAACGTTACCGCCAATATTTAAGAACCATATACCAAAGAATAACAAATGATTAGAAAATTATTTTTAAACGACAAATTTATTCTTGGACTAATTCTTTTGAATTCGGCAATCCTATTTGCTGGAGGATATTTACCTGACAAGAATGAGAAGTTTTTATTAGCAATTATTGATAATTTTATTACTATTCTATTCTTAGTAGAGTTAATTGTCAAATTTTATGAATTTGGTTTTAAAGTCTATTTTGAATCTAATTGGAATAAACTAGACTTTATTCTCATAATACTATCAGTTCCTGCCTTACTTACATTTAGTTTTGATCTAAGCTTCATTGACTTTAGCTTTCTACTAGTTTTTAGGGTCTTGAGAGTCTTCAAGGCATTTAGATTCTTCAAGTTTATTCCGGACGTTGATAATTTAGTTTCTGGAATTCAAAGAGCATTAAAAGCATCCCTTTTCATTTTTGTGGGTTTTATAATTTATATTTTTATAATTGGTATACTTTCATTCTACCTTTTTCATAGTAGTGGTTCTGAATATTTTGGTGACCCATTAAAATCTCTCTATTCAACATTTAAAATATTTACAATTGAAGGCTGGTTTGAAATACCAGAACAAATTACAGTATCGTATTCAAAATCAGCAACATTTTTTACTTATCTTTATTTCATATTTGTTGTAATGTCTGGTGGCATATTTGGTCTGTCTCTTGTCAATTCGATTTTTGTAGACTCAATGGTAAGTGATAATAACGACGAACTTGAAAAGAAAATCGATAAAATAGATTCCAAACTGACTGAAATATTAACAAAAATAAAACACGATGAAACTCGAAAAAATACTTGACATTGTTAACTCCTTGGAGAAAAACTCATTTTTAAAAATAATTGATAACATAAAATCCTCCAATCCTAAGAATAGCAAAGAAATAGATAAAATCTTATCTGACAGTAGCAATAACCTTAAAAGTGTAGACAGCAAAAATATAGCTCAAGTATTTGATCTTGTAAAACATGAATTTGCGAATACTGTGAAGGCTGAATTTGTTAATACAACATCACAGTTAGATATTCTGATAGATATTTTAATAAAAGATGGGAACAGCATTTTAAAACAAGACTGGCTTAGTCGTCTTTACGAACGAGAATTAGCAAATATCAAAAAGCGAACCAATAAATTAAAAATACAACTAGAATCTGAAAAATCGGAAATTGAGGAAGTACGCAAAAGGGACTATAAAATATACAAAGCATGTGTTGAGAAAGCATATATAAATGATGAAGAGAATAACCGAGAATCAAAAATAACTGACGACGAATTATCAATCCTCATAACCTTGACTAATCAATTAGAACTATCACAAGAAGAAGTAAAACTTATTAATTATTCAATAATTCCACCGATAAAAACTGATATAGATAGCGTAATAACTTTTCTGAAAAATATTGGTGTAATATTTTATTCAAAAAAGAACAATCTAGTTTATGTTGCTGATGAAGTAGTTAGAGTTTTAAGAAAGATTAGAGAAAAAGAGATAGCCGACAAATATTTTCGAAGGGTATTAAAAACATTTAGAGAATCACAAATAAATATTGTTTGCCGCAAACATAATATTGACATAAAAGATCTCGATTATGAAAATAAAATCAAGGTTATAATAAAAGAAGGAATTTCATTCACAAATCTCTTAGCAAATGAGATTCATAAAGATGGAACGAAACTAACTGACAAGAAAAAGTTCATTAATGACCTATGGTCAAATGGCTTAAAAGTTCCTAGCAAACTTAAAGGTAATACGCTAGAAGAGAAAATTGGAAATATAATTACATATTTCGATACTATAGAGAAAGATGATAAAGTAGGAATATCAATAGAAGGATATGAGAAACTTATAATTGAATTAAATGACGAGCTACAAACCTTTACTAAACTCGTAATTAAAGAATTTGAAATGCCTGAAGGCTCAATTATTAGCAGCAGTAATCTACTTAACTACAATATAAAACCTCGTGATATACTTGACATATTACCAACTGAAGACCTGAAAATATTTATTACATCAAAATCACTGAAATCAAGAGGCGATTTGGTACTTAATATCCTGGATGCTTATAAAGACACTGAAAACCTATTAGTAGAAAACTATGTTGCAATCGGGTTCAGAGATTTAGCTACTTTAAAAGAAAACGGGATTGTGCTTAAAGAAGCGGAATTAGGTTTGAAATTCGAAGATATTACAAAAAACATATTCGAGCAATTAGGTTTTACTGTTGATGAGCAACTAAAAAAGAACCTAAATACAAATAAAAACAAGATTGACTTAGTTTTAAACCTAGGCAATAACACCCTAATAATTATTGAATGTAAAACTGTAAAAGAAAGCGGTTACAATAAGTTTAGTTCCGTCTCAAGACAAATAAAATCATACGTTGATTTAGCAAAAAGGAATGGATTTCATGTAGTTAAATCACTCCTTGTAGCACCTGACTTTAGTGATGAATTCGTTAACGACTGTGACTTGGAGTTTGAAATAAATTTATCGCTTATTACAGCGGGATCATTAGTGAATATTCTAGATGGATTTAGAGACTCTAAACACAAACAATTTCCATATCAACTTCTCTTGAAAGACGTACTGATAAAGGAAGACAGAATATTAAAAGCAATAAAGAAATGAAAAAATACTGGCGGTAACAAACGCTCATAAATAATTGCCGTGACAATTATAAATTTAACGTTTGTAATACGTTTCAAGTCTGTTTCAACCTGACAAGAAACTGCTACGCTAGCGGCAACTATTCATAGCGCAAACGTTATGTGTAATGCAAAAAAATAAGAAAAATGAAAAAATTATCAAGTATTATTTTAGTTGTACTAATCTTTTTAGTTCATAATTTAATTGGACAGGACTATTTCCCTTTCCCTGACACTAATACAGCTTGGAATACTGTTGGTGACAACGATTTCACATCTGATAAATGGCATTTTAGATATGCTGTATTTGGGGACACAATAATCAATTCGACTCTTTATACTAAAATCTATAAAATGTACGATTCTACAATTCTCCATCCTAACTCTACATACTTTGCAGCTATTAGAGAAAATGGGAATAGACAAATTTACTGCTTACTGCCAGGATTTTCCGAATCTATTTTATACGATTTTAATTTGAACACAGGTGATACAATATTTTATAATATCGGTGGTGGGTTATATAATAATGAGGTTGACTTTTGGGATGAGAACCATTACAAGATTGTATCCGAAAAAGATTCGATGTTACTTCTAAATAACCAATATCGGAAAAGATGGAGTTTAGAAGGGAATTTAGGTTATCAAACTTGGATTGAAGGAATAGGATCAATAAATTGGTATGGATTGTTTAATCCTTTAATAACTGCAATGGTTCTAAATGGTGATGGTTATCAATTCGCTTGCTTTAAAGAAAATGACATAGTTTTATATTTGAATAATATGTTTTGTGACCAGTGCTTTTGTCAACTTTATACGGGATTAGAAGAACAAAATATAAAGAATGAAGAATCAATAACTTTATTTCCAAACCCATCAAGTGACAAAGTCACTATTCGAATTAATGAAACTTGTAATTCAATATACAAATTAGACATTTTCGATTTGGCTGGGAAAAAACAAATAGGAAAGACAATTAGTTTTAATAATGAGATTGAAATTGAAATAGAAGATTTGAAAGATGGTATATATTTAATTAAAATTTATAGCCTTGACAAAGAACTTTTAGGAATTAAAAAACTAGTAATTGAATAATAATGCACTACACATAACAAAGGCTCATAAAGCATGGCTGGCAAAGTAGTAAATCAAACATTTGAACATCTAAAAAATCTTCATCGTAAGTTGAAAGATAAGTGTTTCAAAAACCGCCACGCTTCATAGCCCAGTACGT
>CAYWRM010000095.1:0-5160 GCA_964460905.1 uncultured Lentimicrobiaceae bacterium | reverse complement strand
TCCACTTGCCATCCCATTTTCAAAAACAACAACCGGCTTATCCTTTTGATTATTTCCTATTCCACTTATGGAAATTTCAACCTTAAAACCATTTACCATAATAATTTCACTCTGTCCAAAACTTGCGGAAACTATTCCCAATAGAAATATTATTACTAGTATTCTAGACATATATATAATTTAACATGTTTACTCATACCTCAATGATTCAACAGGATTCCTTCTAGAAGCCTTATATGTTTGCCAGCTAACAGTTATTATCGCAATTCCAACAGCAAGTAACCCGGCTAGTATAAATATCCACCAGCTAAGGTTAGTTTCATATGCGAAATTTTGTAACCATCGTTGCGAAAAATAATACGATATAGGAGTAGCAATAATAAAAGCAATAAGCACCCATCTTAATATATCCTTATTAAGTAGAATCAAGATTTCGGTAATTTTCGCTCCATTCACTTTTCTAATTCCAATTTCTTTAGTACGCTTTTCAGTTATAAAGATGGAAAGCCCCATTAAACCAAGGCAAGCAACTATGATTGCCAATATTGAGAATACATTTATAAGTTTCAATAGTAATTGCTCTGAAGCATACAGAGTATTCAACTGTTCATCAAGAAATGAATAAACTATCGGCTGACCTGGGTAGATTGATTCCATTTTCTTATTAACTGCCTCAATAACTTCTCTTACTTGATTCTGTTCAAATCGAGCCAGCACATATCTATTAATACGTGCATTGGGACCCCGAACAAAATATGCAAAACTCTCAATTTCTGAATGAAGTGATGCATAATGAAAATCATTAACTACACCAATAATTTTAAATTCAGTATTGTCATTTTCACCAGATGGACTTTCATTATCAGATAAATTACCTGTTATTATCTGCTCGTCTGAATATACAGTTTTTAATTTATTATAGAATGTTTTATTAATTATCCACCCATCAGTGGCATTTTCCTTTAAATCATTAAAATATACTAAAGGCTTAATCTTCAATGTTTGTATTGCATATTTGTCTATAAACCCAAACTTAAAAGGAAACAAATTATCATCACTTCCGAAATTCATATCCTGAAATTTGTAACCCGGATAATGCTGAGCAGTGGCTGTGCTTTTAATGCCAGGTTCATTCAATAATTCCTCCCGGAATAATCTAATTTTCTCATTTAGCTGCGGAATTTTGATCACAACAACATTTTCTGCGGAATAACCCAATTCCTTTTTCTCAATAAAATTCATTTGTTTATTGACTAGCATGGCAAAGCCCGTTAGGCTAATAACCAGTACAAATTGGAAAATAACCAATGGTATAGCAGCCTTAATTCCTCTGGGTTGAACATATTCATTTATTATTGTCTGAGTTTTAAACAAACTTAAAGAACTGAGAACAGAAACAACAATAACAACGATAACAAATAAACAAATTGAAAGAATCCAAAATTCAGGACTTTGAAATGGTATTATCCAATTGGAGAAAAAATGCCGTGCAAGAGTTATTTTGAAACTTAATAGCAATGTAATTGCAATTAAAAACCCCATACTAACTGATATTAAAACTTCTATTGCAGTTTGTGAAAACAGATTAAGTTTATTGCCACCTAGAAACCTAAAAACCAAAGTTGATTTTCGATAATACGAGCTCCTGGCAATATGCATAATAACAAAGTTGATCACTGCGATTACAAATATTAAAAAGCCAACTAACAGTAATATATTAAGTGATGAACGTCGAATTGTAGGCTGCTTCTCATTGGATAAACCCTGTGTGAAATGTATATCACCAATAGGTTGTAACCTATGATTAAGGGCATCCAATGGGGGACCATGAACAGAACCTAAAACGGGCTGTAATTTAGATTGAAGACTTTTCTCCAGTGCTGCAATATCAGAATTAACAAAAAGCTTTACATATAATAACCCTCCAAAAACTTTACGTGATTTCAAGGTTTCTACAGTAGGATTGAAATGTCCTTCTTGAGAAAGCAAAATTTCATATTTCAAATGAGATGTATGTGGCAAAGGTTCCACAATACCTGTAATAGTATAGGCAATCAGACTATCTTGATTTCTGGTAAAAGATCGTAGTAGTACAGTTTGTCCGAGAGGGTCGCTGTCAGGAAATAAACTATTTGCCATTTTAGGAGTTACCATCATAGTGTTAGGATTATTAATGGACTCCTTCTCTCCTGAGATTACTTCTATGGCGAAGTAATCAAAGAATGTACTATTGACAAAAATTGCATAATCAACCTTAATTTTAACATCACCCACAAACACTTCTTCAACATTATGATTATCATAGCATAATGTATGCGATTCAACTTCCGGATAATCATCCAATACATCATCAAAAGCAGCAAAGGTGTTTGTAAAGTAAGTTCCATCACCATAACGAGTAATAATCCTAAAACTATTTTCACCATTGGGGATATATTTATCAAAACTAAAATGATAGTAGGTAAATAATAGAATTGCAAGACTAACTGCCATAGCAATTCCAAGCCCTCCAATATTTATCGCCGAATAGGCTTTGAACATAAGTAATCGTTGGAATGCTATTTTTATGCTTTTCTTAATCATATCAAATTAATTATTGGATTATTCATATTTTAACGCATTAACCGGATTAACATAGGCTGCTTTAATAGAAAAATATAGTACGGATATAAACCCTATTGCCAAGGCAATAATCCCGGACACGATGGGGATTACATTACCAATCTCAACCCTATAGGCAAAAGTATGTAACCACAAATTCATTGACCAATATGACAATGGGATTGCAATAACAATGGCAATCATAATTAAAAAGGCTATATCTTTATACAGTACCATAATTATTTGAGGTATTGAAGATCCTAATTGTTTTCGGATTGCAACTTCTTTTGCCCTTTGAGCAACTGAATAAAATGACAGACCAAATAATCCCAAGCATGATAACATAAAACAAATGATCGAAAATAATTTGATTAATTTAAATTGATTTACTTCTATTGAATATGACTCTTTGATATTTTCATCCATAAAAGAATATTCAAAAGGAATTTGAGGTACAACATCGGTAAAAACAGTACCAATATCCTTAAGTGTGTTTGTAAGATTGGTCTCATTAATTCTTAAATGCAAATAACCTCCTGGAGCTAATACAATTACAATAGGTTCAACTTTATCATGTAGAGTGCTAATATTAAAGTCTTTAACAACGCCTATAATTTTTCCTTCTGGCCATTTGAAATATCCTCCGTTTATAATTTGCATTTTCTTATCTACTGCATTTTCCCAACCAAAATGGTTTCGAAATGACTCATTTACTATATAAGCTGTTTTTGCATCAGAAATAATATTTCTATCAAAGTCTCTTCCTTCAATGACTTGCATTTCCATAGTTTTGATATACTCATGATCGACAATTAGCCAATTAAATAATTGTTCTTCAAATCCTGATTCTGTCTCTACACTAAAATTACACATTAATTCTTGCGTATTTGGAAGAATATAGGCTGTTGACGCCGAAATAACTTGTGGATTTTCAAGCAATTTTTCTTTTAGCACTGGTATTTCTGAACTCTCCAACTTGTCTATTGGAATAACAATAAGGTTTTCTCCATTGAACCCAAGATCTTTATTGTTGATAAAGTTAATTTGTTTATTCATTGTTAGTACGCCTATTAAAACACTAACCGAGAGAATAAACTGAAAAACAATGAGTGATTTCCGATATAGTACGCTCTCCTTTTTATGTTTATAACTTGAGCTAACTGTGCCTAATACAGGAATTGAGGATAAATGAAACGCCGGATATATTCCGGATATTAGACCTACAATTATTGCCAAACACAAAGACATTAGTAGTAGGTTAATATTTTCAAAAAAACTAAATTCGAGTTTTGCATTGAATAATTGATGTAGATAATCTGCACTTATTATAAACCTGACAAATACGATGCTTATTAAAAACGCAATTAACGTCAATGCCAATGATTCAATAATAAAATAAATCCTAAGAGTTTTTTGCTTGGCACCAAATATTTTTTTTACTCCAATTTCTTTCGTCCTATTTATTGCGAAAGCAGTGGACATATTAATGTAATTAATTGAAGCAATAACTATTAAAAACAAACCAACAATTCCAAATATATAAACATAGGTACTATTGCCTTTTGGAAAGTCCTGAGACAAATCAGAGTTATAATGGATATCAGCTAATGGTTCTAAAATTACATCTATGGTTGCTTTAATTCGTTGTGATTGCTCCAACATATATTTATCGAAAAGCTGAGGATATTTATCATATATTCCCTCAACAGGTGCATCAGCTTTCAATAGTAGATAAGTATAGCAAGTTGTTGTAAACCATTGCGTTCCTACTGGTTCAAAGTTAACCAATGCATCAAATTTTAGGTGTAAATTATCTGGCAGGTCCTCTATTACTCCAGTAATCTCATAGTTCACGGTATCAATCTCTATGATATTTCCAATTGGATTATTATTACCAAAATACTTTTTAGACAAACTACTTGTCAATACAATAGAGTTTTTCTTTTGCAAACATATAATGGGGTTACCCAGAATAAATTCATGTGTGAAGATATTGAAGAAACTGGTATCGGCATAAAGAATATCCTCTTCAACAAATGAGTTACTATTTGTTTTAACAACAACTTCACCCAAAGGTCTTATCCTTACAAATGATTCGATTTCAGGACATTCATTTTTCAACATTGGTCCTATTTTCTCCGAAGACAACGCTTTCTTCATCGACCTACCCGATGATGTTGTAAAATCATAACCAACTCTATAAACTCGTGCATGATTAACATGTTGCTTATCAAAACTTATGAAATATTGTAGAAAAAATAAAATTACTATTCCACAAACTAACCCTAAGGAAAGATTGAAAATATTAAAGAAAAAAAGATTCTTATTCTTAGTAATTATTTTTAACGCTAATTTCAAATCTGTTTTAAACATATTGTTTACTATTTATTCCATTTGGGAATCTTTAATTGATGTTTACAATCCACATACCTTATTCATACCTTAAAGCCTCCACCGGGTTTCTTCGTGCTACTTTAAATGTTTGAATACTAACTGTTATCAGAGCTATGAGCAAAGCCATAATTCCTGCCAATGCAAATATCCACCAAGGTAATCCGA
>CAYWRM010000094.1:0-5284 GCA_964460905.1 uncultured Lentimicrobiaceae bacterium | reverse complement strand
GTGTGAGAGGCGCACTCCGTCAGTTGATTCTGGCGGAGCCGTCTACTCGATTAGCGGTAGTTTTTTATTTTATCAAGTCTATTATAAGACCAATCCCTAAAGCTACAAGGAAAAAAGTAATCATTCCTAAAAAATATGAAATAGGAGCTTTAAGATAATTCAGCATTTTTCTTTTGTCAAAAAATTGAGCGATTGCCCAAAAAGCATAAATGAAAACAAAGTAAGTTCCAAAACTTAAAATTGGTGTTTTTGTTAAACCCTCCAGTATTCCTAAGAATGAGAACATTAGCATTTGCATTCCGTTTACGAAAAGCAACAAAATAAGAATCTCATAAAAATTATAGTCGTATTTTCGATAGAATATTTTAATCCAGATAGCCACAAAAACTGATATTAAAATATTTGAATAACCATAATTTTGACTTATCCATTGAAATATAAGACTCATTACTGAATCTGATGAATCATTAAATTCAACATGGAAATCGATATACTCATTCTTAAATTCAAAAATCTGCTCAAATATTGTAGAAGTCAATGAGCAAATTAATATAAACATGATTGGCTTTACAAGTCGACTTCTGTCCTCAGAAATAAATTGTCTAATATTTTGTCCTGGTCTTATAAGTAATTCCCTTATCGTGTGGAAAATCCCTTTATGAAAATTTAATACACTTCCTATTTCAGAAATGATATAACGACCATTAATCCTTTCAATTTCTTGTGGATGTCCGCAATAGGGGCAATAATCGCTTTGTATTTCATTTTTGCATTTTTTGCAGATATTCATTTGTTTAATTCTTTCAGTCGTTTTTTTAATACTAATACAACTCTTGTTTGGTCTTTCTTTAAATTACCGCTAACGTTTTGGCTATGGGCAGTAGCGGATTATGGTCAAAAGATCTGTCTGGAAGACAGATTGTTGATTTAAATCAGCACTGTCCATGAAACAGTAACCGCGCTATTGCCTATGAGCCGTTGTTACCATTAGTACTTTCGTATGCATTTTTTTAATTATTTCAATGCTTGATTAATTGATAATTATTCTTTCATAAAAAATTAAGTTGTCCGTTGTAGTTATTGTTATAAAATAAATACCACTTGATAAATAATTTAGGTCTAGTTGGTTGCTATATATATTCTGTTCAATTATTATTTTTCCTATTCTGTCATGAATAATTATTTTTTTGAGTTTCTCGAAATTCTTTAAAAAGATTATCCCGTCACTTGGATTAGGGTAAATTATATTTCTTAAATTTTCAATTTCTTGGATTTCAGAAGTTGTATCTAATAGTTTGGTTACGAATACTTCTCCACTTCCTTCACTGATCAGATTATAGATTGTATTATTGGGGTCGAAATCTGCAGTTCCATAAAATGTACCAGCAATGTAAACTTCTCCTAAACTATTAACTTTTATTGAATTTCCTACATCATAGCTTGTTCCTCCCATTTGGATAGCCCAGATAAAATTGCCTGTAGGGCTTAGTTTTTCTACGAAGATATCAGTAGAGCCTATACTTGTTAGGTTAAATATTCCAGCATTAGGATTAAAATCAGTTGTATTAGAAAAACTACCAGTTAAATAAATATAATTATGTGCGTCGATGTCAAGTGAACTAGCCCAACTTCCCATATTTTTAGCCCAGATAAAATTGCTTTGTGGATCAAGTTTAAGTATGAAAATATCACTACCCCCTTCACTAGTTAATTCAAAAACAGATGGACTTGGATCAAAATCAACAGTATACCTAAAGCTTCCACATATATATAAATTATTAGAATTATCCATTTTTATGAAGTTACCTCTGTCGTCATCATCAGCACCAATACTATTTGCCCAAATAAAATTTCCTGCAGCGTCTAATTTCAGGATAAAGACATCATTATCACCTTTACTTGTCAGGTTGTGTACATTATCACTTGGGTCAAAATCTGATGTTCCTCCAAAAACACCTGTTGTGTAAACATTCTGTTGCTCATCTAGACAAATTGCCTTACCCCATGTGAAATAGTATGCAGAGCCCATACCGCCCATATTTTTTGCCCAAATGAAGTCGCCTCTTGAATTCAATTTTAAAATAAATACAGCCCCATCACTCATTGACAAAGTATGGATATCTTCACCAGGATTAAAATCTATAGAGAAACTATTTATTGATCCTGTTAAATAGATCGCTCCTAACTCATCTACTGTGATAAACCGACTGTATTCATATCCGTCTCCTCCAATACTAATAGCCCAAATAAAGTTAGCTTCAGAATCCAGTTTAAGTATAAAAATATCACTCCCACCATTAGATGTGAGTGGAAAGCTAGCATCACTAGGATCAAAATCTACAGTTCCTTGAAAAGAACCAGTAATGAAAATATTCTCATCATTATCAACCACTATCGATTCGCCCCTATCTAAATCACCTTCACTACCCATACTTACTGCCCATTCAAGATTGCCATTCATATCCAATTTTTGAACATAGATATCGTCCTGTCCATTACTAGTGAGGAAGAATTCACCAGCATTAGGATCAAAATCAGCGATCCCTTCAAAATTTCCAGTTATATAAGTGTTTCCTTCACTATCAATTGCTAATGAAGCACCTCTATCATCTTCATGGCCTCCAATAGATTTTGCCCAGTCCAAAGTTATATTCTGCCCAAATGTTGACCAAAATGTAAAAGATATTAATAATATTAAATTAATTTTTTTCATGGAATTAAGTTGTTAGTATTTTATTACAAGTTGTATTTAATTGCTGGATGTTGTTGGTCAGTATTAATGGTAACGGTTTGAATATGATGCGTGCCGCATCTTATTTAATAAGTTTTTTTAAGTTTTCGTATTTTCAAATTTACTAAATCATTTTCTTAGAATTACTTAGCTGCGGCATGAATTATATTTTTTGTTACAGCTCGTTATTAATTAAATAATTCCTCTAGTTCAAGAATTCTTTCAGCTTTGATAATTAACCCAAGATTACTAGGTATTCTTGATATTGAGATTGGTTTCATGAAATTCGGTGACATTATTATTTCTCCTGTTGCAGTAGATTGTGGACCAGCATACAAGATTCCTAGAAGAATAATTCTGCTTTGACCTAAAAATGTATTTCCTTTCTTGTCGCTATATCCATTCTCATTAAAGATTAATACTGGAGAACCGCTTGAACCAGGAAATGCTGCTATATCTATCATTATTTCTTTCTTCCCGTTATAATCGTATGAAGGATGTGTTGCAGTCGCACCTTTTCTTAGTAAGGGCATATTATTTATTTCATCCCAAATACCATTTGGATACCCTACCATTAAAATGTCTTCTAAAGCCCTAAAGTCTTCTTTTTGCTCATCTGTAGGTAATAATTCTTTTGTCAATGATATAAAGAATAGTTTGTCTCCGTTGTTTTTTGCTTCATTTATAAAGGGAGCAATTGGCATTGCACACAGATCTACATCATCTTCAGGGTGTAATCTCCAATAGCTTTCGAAATTGTCAAGCGAAACTGTAAAGTGTTCTGTATCTATAGGTTCATTTGCTTCATTTGATTTTGTTATAATCAATCGTCCTTTCTCTGCGTTATTAATTACATGTTTATTTGTAATAACGACGGGCACATGTACTCCACCTTCTTGTTCCAAAAATTTGAAGAAAAATCCTGTGCCTGTAGTATTTCCACCACCTTTTAATTCGCATTCGATTCTAACGGTTGAATAAGTAAGTTGTTCAGAGATTGATAAATTCATTTTTTCTAGTTTTTTAGGTATATGATTTTGTTAATTGCTAATTTTCCTTTTGAAATACTACTTGTCTTGAGTAATGAGCTGTAACGTTATTGCTATGCGCCGTTGACGCTGACTTTCATTGTTTTTGATTTGAAAATTCATTTTCAATTTTACTATTTTTTTTCAATCTGAAGCCGTAACTGCGGCTATGGCGTATGAGCTAGTGTTGGGCACAGTGTTTTATTCAATTACTATTTTCTTTATGATAGATTTATTATTTATATTAAATTCAATAATATATAGACCTGAACTTAATTCTGAAATATCAATATTATTATCAATTACTTTGCCTGTAATAATCTTTTGTCCGATTTGATTATATATCGTGTATTTGCTAATATTTACGAATTTAACTGATTCTATTGATATATTGTTTCTTGCAGGATTAGGATATATTTTAATGTTAAATTGGCTACTAAAAACTTCGTTTTCAAATAATGTAGTAGTCGATTTAACTAAATGATGTTCGTAATAGTTGTAAAAGTCCATATTACTTTGACAGTATACATAGCCAGTTGGAGAAATTGAGAATTGGTTAACACCAGGATTTATTATTGAATCAACTAAACTTTCCCAAGTATTCCCCCAGTCATTAGATAACCAACATCCTTTTGGATTTTCTATAAGTCTGCTTGCAATTAGTTTGTCATTTGAGAATGATTCCATTACATCAACTTCAATTTCTGATATTTTTATCCATGTAACACCTTGATCAGTTGAAGAAAAGACTCCACCAGCACCAGGTCCACTTACCAATATTGTTCCAGAAGAATTTACTTGTATTGCCTGCAGTTTTTTATCAGTAATGCCAATATGTTCCCAAGTTGTACCGTGGTCAAGTGAACGGAAAAATCCACTTTCATCATTACCGTAAAAATCATTGCCAACTATGTAAATTTCATTATTTAGTCCAAAATCAATATCTATAAAGTTAGTATTAGAGGTTTTAAGATATAAAGTGTCCCAAGTTGTCCCGTTATCTATTGATCTTAAAACTATAGATCTTCCAATCGAATAAATGTCTTCATTAGAAGAGAATTCTATTTTATAGGAAGGAATTACACTATAATTTGAATAAATTTCATCAAAGGAATCTCCATTATCATGTGATCTGTATATACTAAATCTAGTTCCAATGAAAAGTGTACCTGACGATGAAAATCGAACAGAATAAAATGGAATCATATAAGGTATGACCAAGTCTAGCTTTTCCCATGTATATCCATCATCATATGACCTTATAATAAAATTATTGCCACTCATACCCCTAGATGTAGTCAGGATAATGCTTTCATATTCCGCATTTATTGTAGTTGAACGGATAGTGTCTGGTACATTTATTGGTTCCCATATATTTTGTGCATATGATGAAGAAATCATTAAAATAAATAATAATTGTGCAAGTTTTTTCATAGTCTTACAATTAGAGTTCTTCTGGACATTGTGCCCAACGTTTGGTATATGAAAAGTAAGCGATTTTGAAATAAAAATCTTTCTGCGTTCA
>CAYWRM010000093.1:0-5349 GCA_964460905.1 uncultured Lentimicrobiaceae bacterium | reverse complement strand
GGTTTCTATAATCAGGAAGGTATCATAATTGGTTCAGATTTTAGTCGCTTTAACATTCGCGCAAATGTCGACCAAAATATAGGAGACAAATTTTCTCTGGGTACAAATTTGTATGCATCTGTTATCGATCAGAGACGGATTAAAAATGATGGTAGTCCGGATAATGCTGATGCATCTAATTACAATCATATCTATGGAGGATCTGTTCTCTCTACAGCATTAGTAAAAGCTCCTACAACTCCTGTCTATCTGGCAGATGGCACCTACTCTAATGATGAAGCTCAGATGGAATATGGAAACCCTGTAAGACAGGCATTAGATGTTAATATAAACAATAAAGTAAATCGCATTATTGCTTCTGTCTATGCGAAAGTAGATTTATTACCAGGATTTAATTTCAGAATTCAAGCATCGGGTGATGTCCGTAATGAACTGGAGAACTGGTTTGATCCACCAAATCCAAATGCATTTGAAGGAACTGACTGGAGAGGGCAGGCTTCTCAACGCACTTTTAATCAAAGAGTATGGACATTGGAAAACTATTTTACTTATAAACTAGACATTAATAATCATAATTTTACATTCTTGGTTGGTAATACGTTGCAAGAAGTTATGTGGGAAAGTAGTTTTATTCTGGTAAGTGGTATTGTTTCTGATAAAATTCAAACTTTAAATGCCGGAACCGATATTGATGTAGCTATATCTGATAAACAAGCTTATGGTATTAATTCTTACTTTGGAAGAATTGATTATAACTATAAAGGCAAATACCTTCTTTTGTTGAATGCTCGTTATGATGGTTCATCAAGATTTGGTAAAGGAAACCGCTACGGATTTTTTCCATCAGCTTCGGTTGGTTGGAGAATATCAGACGAATCTTTCCTTGAATCAGCCAATTTCTTAGCTAATTGGAAATTACGTGTTAGTTATGGTATTACTGGGAATCAGGAGATATCAAATTATGCATCTCGCGGGATAATGAGTATTGGAACAGGCACAAATATTGGTGGTAATTATACAGATGAAACTGGAGCAATTATCTCAAGCCTACCCAGCCCGAATCTGAAATGGGAAGAAACAACTCAATTTAACGTAGGTACAGATGTGAGTTTATTTAAAAGTCGTGTAAATTTTACCATGGACTACTATATAAAAACCACAAATGATTTATTGTTTCTGGTTCCAGTACCTAGTACAATGGGGCTGAGCCATAAATGGGAAAATATAGGTAAAATGGAGAACCGGGGTATTGAGTTTAGTGTGAATGCTAACATTATTACCAGCGATAATTTTAACTGGAATGCTGATTTTATCATTTCAAAAAATGATAATAAAGTTCTTCAACTGATGAACGACAAAGATGTTATCGCGAGTGGTGCAGGTGGCAGTAGTATCGCCAGAGTTGGTGAGCCAATTAGCTTTTACTTATATGAACGTGAAGAATATGTTAATCCTGAAGATGGAACTGTTGTTATTGTTGATCAGGATGAAAGTGGAGGACCACCAGACGAAGATGACCGTATTATAGCTGGTAGTCCGTTCCCGGATTTCTATGGAGGTACTACCAATACACTGTCTTATAAAAACTTTGATTTATCCATATTCCTTCAGTATTCATACGGAAATAAAATATACAATGCAACAAGAAGCTGGATTGAAACATTGAAACTTAATGACCGTACAATTATTGGAACAAATACAACACAAGCTGCTTTTGATAACAGATGGCAACAACCAGGTGATATCACAAAGTATCCTGTTGTAAATTACGATGGTAGAGATGATTCATATACCCTGCCTAATACAGGTTGGGTAGAAGATGGTTCTTATTTAAGGTTAAAAACATTGACTCTTGGATACAATTTCGCTCCAAATGTTATATCTAAACTGAGGTTAAAATCTGCAAGGATATACGTAACTGCAGTCAATTTATTCACATTTACCAATTATTCAGGATTCGATCCTGAAGTTGACCACTTTACGGGAGTTAATGGCGGGGCTAACAGTGGCCTGCTAAGAGGTTATGATTATGGCTCCTATCCGCAATACAGATCATACATAATTGGAATGAAAATATCATTTTAGATTAATATAAGTTAGAATGAAAGATATTTATAAATACATATTGCTTTTCTCCGCACTTACACTCTTTAGTCAATGTCAAAAAGTACTTGAGCAAGATGTATATTCCGGCGTCGAGATGGATGTATTTTACGATTCACAAAGTGCAGCTGAAATGGGTATCACTGGTTGTTATAATAGATTCTTTAATGAAGGTGGCTACTCACAGCTATGTTGTTATTTTCAAGTATCAACGGATGATATTAAGCAACCAATAGGTTGGGTATCTCAATTAAAAGACCGTGCACAATTAGGATCTAACTCATCGATTCCAGGTTTTGATACACCATGGGTAAAATTGTACACTACATTAGCCAACATTAACTTCTTTCTTGAAAAAGTTCCTGAAATACCTAATGATAAATTTTCTGACAATAGGAAAAAAGAATTATTAGCAGAAGGACATTTTCTACGTGGTATATGTTATTACTATTTAGCCATGGCCTGGGGAGAAGTACCAATAGTTCTGAAACTGGAAACTGGCAGCTCGGAAGACAACCAGATTGCTAAATCTTCTTATGCAGAAGTAATAGAACTTGTAAAAGCCGAACTAACAATTGCAGCTAACGACCTCCCTGCAGTATTGGAAAATTATGATGATCTTCCTGTAACTAACCAAAGAAAAGGCAGGGCCAGCAGATGGGCTGCAAAAGCTTATTTAGCCCGTATTGCATTAATGGAGGAAGATTGGGCTGCTGCGCTGGAACTTTCAGACGAGATTATAAACAGTGGGATTTATCCTCTGGCAACATCATGGAGGAGCATTTTTGAAGAACCGATGAATTCTTCGGAATCAATTTTTGAGCAGCAGAATGATTATTCTCCTGGTTTCTTTGGTTCTGGTATATTTGGCTGGTTTATGGGTTTTGATTTTGAGTTCGCTGAAGAAGTTTATGAGATATTTGATACGGCTGATACATTAATGGTAAGTCAGGGTAAGGATATTCGTTGGGAATTCATGTTTGGTGATCACCCCTGGTCGGAGAATCCTGCTATTCGCAAACATGTTCCTCCACGTGGATATGATCTGGGTGGAATTGAACAGATGAATTTTGAGCTAATACGTATTACTGAATTGTATTTTAATAAATATGAATGTTTGATTGAGCAAAATTATGAATCAAATAAACAAGCTACCCTTGATTTTCTGAATATAATAAGGGGTCGAGCTAAAGATTTGACATTTGTGAATCCGTGGTGGCCAGTACCGGTGGGAACAACTGGTATTCCTGATCTTACTACGGCAGATGTAGTTACTAAAGATAAAATGCTTACCGCTATCCGTAACGAAAAACGACGGGAAATGATTTATGAAGATGGTATTAGGTGGTTTGATTTAGTTCGTTGGGATAAAGAATACGCAAAACAAATTACAAATTCTGCTACGGATAATCATTTATTTCTCCCAATCCCTGAAAACGAATTGCTTCTTAATGAGGCTTTAGTACAGAATCCGGCTTATCAATAAACAATATTGAATTTTGGGCATAAGCACAAAACAGAAATAATAGAAGTACCAAATGAAAAAACTTAGTAAAAAAACGATTAGTTTATTATTTATTACTTCCATTGCATTAAATGTATTGTTTCTTGGTTATGAATTAAAAAAAAATCTTTTGACACATTCACAAAGTAAATTAGAGCAAGAGCCAGAAATAAAACAACCTGATTCTATACCATATTTTATTGGTAGAAATGAGGTGTTTGTTAAATTACCAAATGATTCAAACGAGGTTATTATGCTTGGCAATTCGCTTACACATAACTTTGAATGGCATGAGATGTTCAGATCCGTAAATATCAAAAATCGTGGTATAAATGCTGATGTGACAAGAGGTATCTTACAAAGATTAGATGAGGTTATTGAAAGTAAACCAAATAAAATATTTATTGAGATTGGGATAAATGATATTCTAAATAATTATTCAATAGATTCAATTTTTAGAAATTATGTAAAAATCATTGTGACAATTAAACGTAAAAGTCCTGAAACAAAAATTTATATACAGAGCCTCCTTCCATCTGCTAAGTCGTTAAACAGCAAAATAATAGATTTAAATAAAAGACTAGAAGATTATTGTGTTAAGAATAACATAGTGTTTATTGATTTGTATTCTAGTTTTGTGAGTGGGCAAATACTTAATCCCATTTATGATTGTGGCGACAATCTACATTTGAGTGGTTCAGGATATTTGGAATGGTGTAGATTAATTAAGGATTATATAAACGAATAAAAATGCTAAGACGGCAATCCTTTCAGCTTTTTGATTCTACTAACTTCGCTTAAACATAGTGCTTTTGCATACTCATTTATTTCAAAGCCGGATTCCTTAGCAAAATCCTTAAATGTTTTATACTCACCTTTTTCTAATTCAAAATGAATAGCGACCACTCTTCCATACAGTTCTGGGTTGTTTTTACGTCGGTTCGCCATTCCTCTGCACGATGACGAGCAGTAGAAAGCATCTATTCTCTTGGAATAAAATTGTTTATTGCAATATCGACAGTATTTTTTGTGCTGTTTCATGACTTTTACTTATGTATTATTATGATTATTTATGGATTTTTACAAAATGGAAAGTAATCTTACATTAATATTACGGTTATAAACTGATAGTTTACAGCTACGCACATTTAAGTGTAGTTTCACACCGATTCTGAGACCTTTTTTTCATTTTTTTTCAAACTTTTTATAGTTTTTACTCTTTTTTTTCAATTTCGAACCTTCCTATGGCCAGATAACATCCATTCCCTAAGCTCATTTCGTGAAAAATACAGACGTTTAGTACCTTTTCTTTTGGAGTAGGGAATTCTTCGCTCGCTAACAAGCTGGTAAATTGTTTGTTTGGCTAATGAAGTAAACTCACTTGCTTGATCAATTGTTAGGATGTCATCATTAGGATCGATTTGAAAATTTGGATGATTTCCTAATAAATTCAATATGCTGTCCACTTTTTCTCTGATCTCAGACACAATAGTTGGCAATGGATCAAATTTTATTTCTGCATCGCTCATAGCTTTTTATTTTGATAATTAAACATGACTATAAAATTAGATATGAAAAAAAGTTAAAGGGTAATACCACCCCCACCCCAGTAAAGAAAATATAAATCCCGTAAATCAGTGATTTACGGGATTTTTTATATTTCATAATTCAATGGAATTATTCCATTTCCTATCGTATTAATGTTACTGTTCCACTGGTGCTAGTGTTGCCATCGCCATTGT
>CAYWRM010000092.1:0-5481 GCA_964460905.1 uncultured Lentimicrobiaceae bacterium | reverse complement strand
CCCCTACATCGCTTACCTGAAGGTAAACGGATCATTAGTACAATCAATTAAATTAATTATTATCTAATTTAAAATCATGTAAAAATGAAATCTTATACAAAAGTATTTTTTAATACTTTTATTAACCATGTGTACTATTATGGTAGCAACTGCCCAGTTTACCAGACAACAGGCTATTGATAAGGTACTAAACGAAATTGTTGCTGCCGATACGGGTAGAATTAACGTATATGCAGTCAACACATTAAGAAGCTATCAAGATCATATAAACTTAAATTATGATACAATGCTCACGTGCCCATATAATTATAATTGGGTGTTTTTTGTTGATGATCATCCAAATGCAAGCTGGGCACATCCCTGTCGCTATATATTTATTGATAATAGTACCGGTGCTTTCCAAATTGTTAATGAGAATCAATATCCCGAATGCTTTATAACTACTGAATGTGAAGAATATGAGGTTGTTTCGCAAATATATCGTTATCCCCCGGTAGCTTTACCTCCCAACCAAAATCCACCGGCTAATACAAGATCAGTAAACGAAAACCTGTATGCTGTAATAATTGGAACCGAAGATACAGAATTGGGACAACCACAAGATCCATTACCAAACCGTTTTTGGTACAACACTTCTTTGATTTATAACACACTAATTGAAGCTGGGTATTCTGATGAAAATATATATGTGCATTACTATGATGGCTTTAGTCATTCAGAATATAATCATCCAACTGATTTAACTGAACCTAGTAACAATGAAAATCACATCGACTATCCTGCCTCCAAAGATAGAATATTAAAAACATTTAAGAACCTTGAAGGAAGTTTGGATAATGATCCAGACTTGCATGCATTAGAAAATACTGACCAATTATTTGTTTACGTTACCGGACATGGGGGAAGAACAGATTTTACGAATTCTCCCAATAAATCATACATTTATGTTATAGACGAAACCACAGGCTATGTAAATTTATATGACGATGAACTTGCGTCAGCCATTAATGAAATGAATTGTGCCCAAATGATTTTTTTGTTCCAGCCTTGTTACTCGGGTAATTTCGCATATGAATTAACTGATTACAGCTCAGGTGTAGCATGCGAAAACAGGGTTATACATACAGCTACTTCTATTGATATGTATGCAACTTCAGAATATTATCTAACAGGAAATTATTATGGTGAATTTACTTATTATTGGGCTGCTGCTGTAAGGGGCGTTTACCCAATAACAGAAGCACCTTGGAACCATAGTGATTATGCTGTAGGAGCCTTCCCATTCGATATATTTTACGGATTAACTGACCATCCAGATGATTATCCTCCTGATTTAAATAACGATAGTATTGTACAGATGGAAGAAGCCTTTTTATATGCCGATGATTTTGATGTTTGGTCTGAGTATGGTTATTATCATCCTGAACCACCGTATTCAGATGAGCTACCGCAAAAAACAAATGAAATGAGTTGCTCAAATTTAATTAGCTTATATGGTTTAGCTGGTAGCGATTCTGAGTATCCAATACTAACAAGTGACAGAAACTACCTCGTGGGGAATGAATTAACAATTGAAGATGGTAATTTTCTGGATTTTGAAGATAATACCAACATTACCATATCAGGCGAAAATGCACGTATTGATGTTAATAATGGTGGCGAACTCTATATTTATGATGACGTTACTTTTAACGGTGGTGTAATAGCTGTTGATGGTGAAATAGAAATTGGACAACGGGCTACTTTTAATAATATGGGATTGTATTTAAACAACTATAGTTTACAAACAAACTTTGATAATGTAACGTTTAACCAAAGTACACTGCATAATTATGGAATGAGTTTAACATTAAATAATTCTCTTTTTAACGATTGCTTCATTGCCTATTCACATCGTGGCGATGTTACAGCAATAAACAACTCTACCTTTCACAAAACATGGCTGGCTCTTGAAAATCAGGAAGAAGATGAAGACTATGTAGCAATTGTAGACAACTGTACTTTTTTCAACGATAATAATTCTATGGTTGGTGTTGATATTTTAAATTACGATAAATTTTATGTTAGAAATAACATAATAGAAGGATACTATAATGGCATTCAGATTGTGAACTCCGGGGAAGGTGCTTCAGGTACTCATGTAATTTTTAATAATGAAATTAAAAATTGTGCAGTATCCGGTATTTATACATATAATTCTACCGCATCAATATCCTCAAATTATCTACACAACAATTCATTCGGAGTAAGGTTTTTTAATTATAGCAATACTGCTTTATTTGGTAATTCAAATGCTACAACTTATACTGATGCACAGCAAATAAGGGATAACTACAGTTACGAAGTGTATGCCTCAGGTAATAGTTTTCCATGGTATATGCGCCATAATGTAATAATTGATGAGGATAATGCAGGAAATCCATATGATCCATTAGTATATTATGATTTTCGTGAGAGTGAAGGCAGTGAATCAGTAACAGATATAAGATACAACTGTTGGGGAAATAATTTTGATCAAGATGAAGACCTGTATCCTATCAATGGTTTTATGGTTGATCCAACATGGTGTCCTGGTGGAGATACTATAATACATAAGGCTGCTGAAACACTTTATCTGTCAGGCATCGCTCAATATGATAGCTCCGAATATGTAAATGCAAAAAGCACTTTCGAAATGGTAGTAAATCAATATCCTGAAACGAAATATGCAAGTGCAGCTATGAAGGATCTATTTACAATTGAAAAATTAATAACAGATGATTATGGTACTTTAAAACAGTATTATGATACTGCTCCTGTGATTCAGGCAGATACTGTACTTGCTAATTTATCAAATTTTCTATCCAACAAATGTGATGTTAAATTAGAAAATTGGCAGTTAGCAATAAACCATTATGAAGATATTATAATTAACTCAGGTATTCCGGAAGATAGCATTTTTGCAATTATTGATTTAGGGTATTTATACTTTCTAATGGATAATAGCGGTAGTCGTGCACAGGCAACAGGTCATTTGATTGAACATAAACCAAATTTAAAAGAAGAGTTTACTGAGAAACGCGATTTCTTATTGTCGTTACTACCATTTAAAAAAGAAAATGTTATTGACAAATATAAGTTTGACCTGTCAGGAGGAAATGTTTTGCTTCAAAATACACCTAACCCAACTAATAATGTAACTACAATATATTTCCAATTAAATGAACAAAACGAAGGTTATATCAATATAATTAGTAGTATAGGCGAAACTGTAAGAGAAATACATTTTTCAAAAGCTGCCGGGTTACATAATATTGAACTTGATATGAGCAGTCTTCCAGTTGGTATTTACTATTATTCAATGGTAATTAATGGTAAACGCACTAATACAAAAAAAATGGTTGTTGTAAAGTAGTAGTATTTTTAATTATACATTATTTTGCTAACGACAAAATTTTTGTTGAATTAATAAACAGCTGTTAATTACAATAAAATAACTTTTTCATATTTTAGAAGTTGCCCGTAGTATTTTAAATGCGGGCAACTTTAAAATACAAAACAACAAATTTAACTGGATATCATGGACTATATAAGCCTATGCTTCGCAGTCAAGCACATTGCCAAGTCGCAAAAAACCCACAGCCAAAACCTAAACTTGTCAATAAGCTTGCCAGCTCCTCCCGCACAGACAAAAACGCTCAGTTGCCAACAAGCGCTCATACTGCATAGCGCAATTAGTTGTAAATATGAACATTATATTCCTTTATTTAATCTATTTGTAAATAGATAATGAATTATTATAAATGCGCTACGACAGCATAGCGCAACCGTTATGCAATATGCCGAAACTAGCAAGAACCTATAAATAACATATCCAATAAAAACAAAAGGCATGAAAAAGCTAGCTCTAATAATAATCTTTACAGTAATTATTAAAATTACTGCAATATCTCAAGAATGTTGTTTACCTAATGGAATAGCATTTTATACACAGACAGAAATAGACAACTTCCAAACGAATTATCCAAACTGTACTGAAATTGAAGGAGATGTAGTTATCAATGGAGGCCCTAGTATTACCAATTTGAATGGTCTGAATGTTCTTCAGTCCGTTGGAGGGTCACTAACAATTTACCAGTGTTATGAATTAACCAGTTTAACTGGGTTAGATGCCTTAACTACAATCAATGGAGATCTGGATATTGATTGGAATGAATCACTTACCAGCTTAAATGGACTAGAAAATTTAACCAGCATCTCAGGGATGCTTCAAATTATGAAGAATGAATTGCTTATCGATATCTCAGGATTAAAATCACTAACAAGTATTGGTCATAGTCTAACCTTGATCGATATTTCTGGTATTGCCGACTTATCTGCATTAAGCAATCTAACCCATATTGGCACCAGTATCAATGTCATTCTTAATAGTAATCTTAGATCCTTAGCAGGGCTTGATTCTATTGTAAATATTGAGGGTCCCATTTTCATTAGCGAAAATAATAACCTTGAAAGTTTGACGGGATTGGAAAACCTAGAAACAATTGCTGGTTATTTGCATATAGATCGTTGTCCATTGTTGGAAAATTTAAATGGACTGAACACTTTGTGCACAATTGGTGGGAATTTCACCCTGTTTCTCAACGATGCATTGATAAATCTGGATGGATTGGAAAATCTAAACTCAATTGGAGGTAAAATAAATCTGGTATATAACCCAAACCTTGAATCAATCACCAGTTTAATCAATGTAACCTCCATTGCAGGTGATTTATTTATCAATCACAACAATTCTCTATCCAGCCTGCAAGGCTTAAACAATATTTTACACAATTCAATCGAGAACCTTTACATCGAAGCTAATCCGTTGTTAAGTGTATGCAATGTACGTAGCATTTGTGACTATATTGTTAGCCCTACAGGGGCTACAGAATTTTACATGAATACAACAGGTTGTAACACAAAAGAAGAAGTTGAAGAGGCATGCGATTATTCTACAATGGATGAAAATCCAACAGAAAAAGTCAGGTTGTTTCCCAATCCGGCTAATGACATTTTAAACATTTCACATCTGATTAATAATGGCATTATGGATGTATCGATATATAACTGTATGGGTCAATTGGAATTACATAAAACAACAATAGGTAATAAAATAGATGTTTCAATGCTTAAAAATGGAATTTATATCGTAGAAATTAGAATAAGCAATGATAAATACAGAACGAACCTAATAATCAGAAGATAATGCACATTGCATAACAATGGCTTATACTGCATACCGCAATTTGTTGTTAATAGGAACATTATGTTTCACAATTTAATATATTTGTAAGTAGAAAATTAGTAATAATAAATGCGGTACGACAGCATAGCCGCAACGTTAGCTGCAATGGAGGATTATTCATCCTATCTAGACTGATTCACAGGAAATTAGGGGTGCTAAATATGACAGAGCTGACATTGTAAAACTTTGAAGATTAGAATGATTATATTCTAATC
>CAYWRM010000091.1:0-5494 GCA_964460905.1 uncultured Lentimicrobiaceae bacterium | reverse complement strand
TTTTCAAATCAAAAATAATTAAAACTAACGGCTACGGTGCATAGCTGCATCCGTTACAGGGCATATTGACCGAAAAAATAGAACCTTGGGTTAAAAATGAAAAAATGAATCTTTAAGAAAAGAAACCTAACTTCTTCAAAAGACATTTTGCCTTTTGAAAATGCAGGTTCTGAATTGAATTATCGTTCATTGAAAAATCTGTCATTCAGAAAAATTTGGAATTTTAAATAAATCCTGACTAGGAATAATCCCAGCCATGACTTGAATCTGGAGAACATCAAACACTATGGCTTCGTTTCAAATTGAATTGCAAGAATTGTATACGGCAAGAATAGAAAATATGACTAAAATAAATATTCAGGTTTCAATTTCAAGCCAATAACTGACAATTTGTTGTTGTAAAAATCAATGGACTTTTCTTGAATTGAAATAAATTTATCTGAAAATACCGAATTATCTTCAAAACTATTTGTAATTTCACAATCTGATTTTTTAACTAAAATGACAGAATATATTAACAATGTTGCAATTGCAAAGAACTGTAAATAATAAAAATACGCCCTGTAACAAACGCTAAAAATTAATTGCCGGGAAAGTTATAATATAAACATTTACAGTCCGTTTCAAGTCTGTAGTCACAGACAAGAAACTTCTTCGCAACGGCAACTAATCTTAGCGCAATACGTTGGGCAACATTCCCCACATCACGAAAACGAGATTAATTTCTCTTGCTAACGTGAAAATTTTAGGGAATTTTTAAAAATAATTGCAGTGAAAAATCAAGGAACTGACCATGAACAAAGAGGTACAGAGTAAAAACAACAAAATTTGACGTTAGTCTCAATTGAAAAAAAAATAAACAACATAAAACATTGATTTTAATTGAGAATAAGTCGAAAAAAAAATAATGTCGAATATTGAAAATAAAGGAGAACAAATTGACACGTCCAGACTTTTCGTACAATTCAACAAACCCGGATTCAATAAATTTTTCAACGGATAAAAAAGAAAATATTATCATTAACAAAAACTTAAATATTATGAGAGCATTTATGAGATTTACCGGAATCAGTGTAGCAATTCTTTGCTTCGTATTAACAAGTTATTCTCAAAACAAACCAAAAGCAACTTACATGGTTGGCAAATCAAAAGTGTCTGTTTGGGAAACGGAAAAACAAGGAGAATTTGGAAAGTTTACAACAAAAAATTTCAAAATTGAGAAAGTCTATAAAAAAGGAAAAGAATGGAAAACAACGAATTCATTCAATTTAACAGAATTACTCCAATTAAGAGCGGCGATTGACAAAGCAATTAACGAAGAAGGAGTAATAGTAAAAGAAACAGATAATCCAGAAAACAAAAAAACTGAACAAAAAGAAAAGTAGTTTGACAAATATAAAGTGGAATGAAAAAGTTACCGAATTGAATAAAAATCAATGTTGTTTGAGAACTAATTCAAAATCGACAACTATTTGTACAGTCTGGAATTGACTTTACTGAATTGAAAAAGATGAATAAACAACGTTGCCCAACAATGTATATAGTTTATGGCGGGTGAAGTGCTAAATATGAACATTTTAGATATAAATAAACATTGGTGCAAATTGAAAGATTTGTGTTCCAAAAACCGCCACAAACCATATACTGACCGTTGGGCGTCAGTTTGAGAAAAATGCAAACACAGAAGAAAAATGACCAAAAAATCACGAATTTTTTGTATATTTGTAATCTATGGACATTGATAAGATAATAGAACAAGACTTCATTATTGACAGGTTAACAAACTCAATTTTGAATACAATTTCAGGAGACAGTTTTTCCACAGAAGTTTCAATATTAACGAATAATGACCTTAAGTTTATCACTAAGAGAAAGGGATGGAATTTTAATTGGAAAGCAGAATTTAAAAATGAAAAAACAGAACAATACAAATTAACGATTGTAAACAATCCAGGTATTATTCAAGGACTTCTAAGCATTACAATTGAACAAGACCACATTTTTATGGATTTGTTGGAAAGTGCTCCATTTAACATTGGACAGAACAAACTTTATGAAGGTGTCGCTGGTAATTTAGTGGCATATGCATGCAAAGTATCATTTCAAAAAGGATTCGACGGGTTTGTTGCATTTACAGCAAAAACAAGACTCATAAAACACTACGAAAATACTTTAGGAGCATTTCATTTTAAAAACCAGAGAATGATTATTGACTCAAGAGCAGCAAAGAGACTGGTTGAAAAATATTTTAAAACACAATAAAATGGCACATATAAAAGAACCAGAAGGAGTAGATTTCCTAATACAGAGTCCTCCTCTAACTGATAAAGAAAGAAAAGAGATCAGTGAACTCATTAAGAAAATGAAGGCAAAGACTCCAAAAAGGATAATCATCAAAAAAAGAAAGACCAAGAAAGAACTTTCAGAATAAAAACCGAACGCCCAACAAACGCTAAAAATTAATTGCCGGGAAAGTTATAACATAAACATTTACAGTCCGTTTCAAGTCTGTAGTCACAGACAAGAAACTTCTTCGCAACGGCAACTAATCTTAGCGCAATACGTTGGCATTCATTGTAGAAATCCGTTTTCCACACAAAATTTCAGACTAAAAAATATTTACTAATTTTGAAGTTGACTTATTGAAAAGAAAATATGACAAAAGAAAATGCAATAAAACTATTTCAAGACAAACGAGTTCGTGTACATTGGGACGAAGAACAAGAAAAATGGTTTTTCTCAATAGTTGATATTATTGGTGTGCTAACCGGTAGCGTTAATTCAAATAATTATTGGAAAGTACTTAAAAGCAGACTCAAGAAAGAAGGAAGTGAGTTGGTTACAAATTGTAACCAACTGAAAATGGAATCGTCTGATGGAAAATATTACAAAACAGATGTTGCAGATACAGAACAACTTCTGCGATTAATTCAATCAATTCCTTCACCAAAAGCAGAGCCATTTAAAATCTGGTTGGCAAAAGTAGGATATGAACGAATTGAAGAAACCGAAGATCCAGAACTTGCATTTGACAGAGCAATGGGAACATATCTTAAAAAGGGATATTCAAAAAATTGGATTAATCAACGAATAAAAAGCATTGAAGTCAGAAAAGATTTAACTGATGAATGGGAATTACGTGGAGTAAAAAAAGGATTGGAATATGCAATTTTAACTGATGAAATTACTCAGGCATGGACTGGACTTAACACAAAACAATACAAAAATCTCAAAGACTTAAAGAAAGAAAATCTTCGAGACAATATGACTAATTTAGAATTAGTTTTAAACATGTTAGCAGAGACATCAACAACTGAATTATCAAAAGATCAAAAACCAAAAACATTAAACGAAAACAGAAATGTTGCAAGAAAAGGTGGCTCGGTCGCAGGTGTCGCTAGAAAGGATTTAGAAAAGAAACTCGGAAAAAGTGTCATTAGCCCTCTTAATGCAAAGGAATTAAAACAAAAAAAAGATAACAAAAAGATTGAAGAATAAACAACGAAATGCCAACAAAAAATATAGTACATTTGGCAGATAGTACTAAATATGAGGTCATTAGCAATAAATATAATTAGTAGCAGTTTGAAAGTGAAGCGTTTCAAAATGCCAAACGTACCATATTCAAACCGTTATGCACTATGCCGTGAGACATCACATTACTCAAAACAATAACCGTTAAAAATACAAGACATGAAAAAACTAGCTCTATTAACAATTTTAATTGGAATAATCCATATTACTGTAATATCCCAAGGATGCCTACCAGAAGGAATTACTTTTTCTTCACAAACACAAATTGACAGTTTCCCAATAAACTTTCCTGGATGCTACGAGATTGAGGGACAAGTTATAATTAGCGGGGATAATATTGTAAACCTTGATAGTTTATATGGGATTATTTCGGTTGGTGACAACCTATCAATTATTAATAATAGTTCGTTGAATAGTTTGCACGGTCTAAATAATTTAAACGTCGTATATGGTCATATAAATATAAAGGGAAATAGTATTCTTCAGAACCTTACCGGATTCGAATCGCTTGATTCTATAATGCAGAACATATCCATTGGTGGTTATCCTGAAGAGGGGAATCCTTCAATTAAAAATTTAGAAGGTTTGGGTAATTTAATTTATATTGGTGGCAACATGAAAGTTCATAATTGTGACAGTCTAACATCACTGTACGGCATTTACAGTCTTACAAGCATTAATGGTAGGCTAGAAATATTTAATAATGATCAACTTGCTTCCTTACTTGGACTTGAAAATATTACTGATGCATCAGACATTTCTATTCTAAGCAATATTATACTTAGTAACTTATCAGGTCTTAATAATGTTGAATCAATTACAAACACACTTTCAGTACAATGGAATTCTGCCCTAACTAGCTTATCTGGGATGGGGCATTTAGACTCAATAGGTGACTTGCGCATTATTGATAATGAAAGGTTAAAGAGCCTAGCAGGCTTAGAAGACTTGTCACACATTGCAGAAGGAGTTTTTATTTCAGCAAATGATTCTTTGATTAACTTAGTTGGATTTCCAATTATTGAAAATTTATTTGGAACATTAAATATCTCAGCAAATCATGCCCTCAATAATCTAGAAGGTTTAGAACATTTGCAAACAATTGATGGTAATCTTTATATAGGTTCAATTACTTCAGAGGGAAATAATTCATTAATAGATTTAACAGGACTGGAAAACTTAGAATTTATAAATGGTGACTTTGTTATTTTGGACAATTACATACTAAACGACTTGTCTGCACTACAGCAGTTAACTCAGATTAATGGCAATTTAGCGATTTATGATAATTATTCACTAGTAAATCTTGAAGGTATTGATAATATCGATTACAGTTCAATAAACTGGGTATCGATTAAGGATAATCCTAATTTATCAAATTGTGCAATAAAAAGTATATGTAATCATCTTGCAGACACACTTGGATACAATCGTATAGAATATAATGCAAATGGGTGCAATAACATAAGTGAAGTAGAAGAAGCATGTTTGGTTGGTATTACTGAAAATGACATTAAGTCAGAATTTAAAATCTATCCAAATCCAGCAAAAAGGAATATTTCAATTTCAAGTACAAACAGTACATCTATAGACTTTGTAACTATCTACAATCAACTTGGACAAGAAGTACTACACCAGACTTATACAACCAAGAGAATTGATATTTCACAACTTAATCAAGGACTTTTTATACTAGAAATACACTCAAACAAATTAAAAATCAGAAAGAAATTAATAATTGAATAATAAGGCACAAGTGCATAACAAACGCTCATAAATAATTGCCGTGACAATTAAATATTCAACATTTGTAATACGTTTCAAGTCTGGCAAAACCAGACAAGAAACTGCTTCGCAAGCGGCAACTATTCATAGCGCAGTACGTTGTGTGCCATAAAAACGAACGAAACAGAATAAACTAAATGGATTGGATAATACTAAATTTGATAACGAATAAACG
>CAYWRM010000090.1:0-5551 GCA_964460905.1 uncultured Lentimicrobiaceae bacterium | reverse complement strand
AAACGCCTTGTAACACACAATATAAAAAATTGGACAGATAGTGCTCAATATGAGCTTTTTCTTCTGAATTAAAAGGATATGACTCTTCAAACGAGATAACTGGTATAGTAGAAGATTTAGAAAGTGATTTGAATTACTTAAGAAATAAACCAGCAAGTGATGTCAGAGATTTTTTCAATTAATAAAGAGTCTAGTCTAGGAACAGCCAATTTTCACAAAAAGAGTTATTTTGAGGGATATTTTAATTTTTTGAAATTCAGTGATGCCTTAGCATCAGTTAATTGAAAAAAGTGAAAATAGTACCAAAAGAAACTTTTTTGATTTTGTTTGTTTTTAGACTGGACTCAATAAACATAAACGACTTTGAAGCTGTCTAAAATACAAAATTCTAAAAACGAAATTTAGACAACTTCTTAGTCTTCTCTACATTTCTTATCATATCACGAGAGATTATTAGCTAATAAAACATAATATAAATGAAATTATCATTTGATACATATTATTTATTTCTTTTTTCAATTGGGTTTATGTTGTTCACAGTTATTGGAGCTGTTTCTCACGAATACGGACATATTGTTGTTGCTAAATATTTTGGTTATGAGACAACTTTGCATTATGGGAGTGCATCTTGGGATAAAAAAAATGGATGGGAAGAATATAGATCTATATATTCAGAATTCACACATGAAATTAAGAACGATCTACCATTTCAAAAAAAAGAGGAATATGAAAAAATTATTAAAAAATTAAATGATGACGGCTTAATAATACTTATGGGAGGACCAGTTCAAACCACAGTTACTGGATTAATTGGACTTATTATATTATTGGTTCGCAGAAAAACTATTTAAAAAAATGGTCTAAAATTAATTGATTGGTTAAGGAGCTGTAAATAAATAAGTAAGTCATTTAGTCTGGTTATTTTCATGCTAACTTCGTTAAAAATACTCGCCGTAGCTATTGCTATGCCTGTGTTTTTTGCCTTGTTACCATGTAAAATAACTTCGTCTATTCTAACCTACTTATTTTCTTACAGCTCCAAAGGGGTTAGCAGCTTAATATTTTTATTAAATTAACAACCATTAAAATGGGATGACTTGAACAATAAGGATATTAACTGAAGAGCCGTATGATGGGAGACTATCACGTACGGTTCTGTGAGAGGCTTAGGGTGAAACTCCCTTTGCCTACTCGATGCCAAACCGTTACCAAACATATTAAAATAACAAAATTGCATGACATAAATAAAAAATGAAAAGCGGAAATTTTCCAATTCCACGCTTTTAAATCTAAATCATTTAACCACTTTTGAGTTCGGTATAAAAAGCACCCAATACCTAAGCTCGTATAACTCCGATATTTGAGAAATTATTTAACTTTTTAATTTTACTCTCTCGTCCCCTAACTGCTGTTGTTACTAAATTAATATCGTTTTCTTCCATTTTTTCATCCACTGCTCCACTGCTTCACTGCCGTAACCGCCGTCTGTATGCAGTTCCTTTAAATCAGGGGTTTTCTCAACTATTTTTTCTGCTCTTTTTTCAAGAATTTTACTGTCATCTATATTGTTCTTGTTTACGGCTATATCTGTTAATAATTGAATGTCATTGTCAGGATTTGCGGTTTCGGTGGCATTAATGGTAAAACCTTTACTTTCTTGGTCTCTTTTTTTTCTGTATGTTGCGTCTTCATCATCGGGCGATTGTAACATACTGCTGTCTAATTCATTATTAGGTTTTGCTGTTGCAGCCTCTTCAGTAATCGTAAAGTGTTCATTATAAACTCTTTCAAAAACCCTAAATTCATCCGAACCTGAATATTTAATTTTAACATGCTGATATACTGAATAATATAGTTTGCCAAGTTTTTTTAATTCGTGTGTTAAGTCCGAAGATTTAAGGGTATAAACATATTTTTGACTACCGAGTTTGCTATATGGTTTTATCTGTTCAGACAAGACATCTTTATCTGCATCATCAAATAATCTTGATAGTCGTAATAAAACTTCTATCAACAGTTGAACACGACTGTATTTCCTTATGTTTGAAGATATTAAGCCTGAATCCGTTCGTTGGATATCTGTTTTGATTTTAAGTTTTTTAAGTTGTCCGGCAGTTAAATTATCAAAAGTTCTCTCTAACAAATTGATACCAGTTTCTTGCTCATAATATGATAGCCTATTCTGAAAATTAAATTATAAAATGCTTTTTCAGGTGTTTTTTCCAAGAGTTTTTGTTGCTCCTTATCAAGGAGTTGGGTTTCAAATGAAAATAAACCGGGTTGATTATTGGCTTTAAACATGATACATAGAATTTTTGTTAAAATTAGCAATTTTTTCTTGGAATTTTAAAATATATTTCGTATATTTGAAGTTTCTAAATAAAAAATTAATTTATTATGGAAAAAAATTACACTTTATTAAAAGTTATGTTTATCGGTATACTTGCATCGGTAATTTTAAGTACATTACTAATTGGGTGTAGCAAGGACGATGATGATGATAGTTCATCAACAAATTCCACAATTTTTGGTATTAGTTTCTTGCATAATGATAGATATGATGACCAATTAATTGGTGTTGGTTTTACTACAACTGATAGGTCAATAATACCAGAAGTTGAAGTAAATGGCAAAGTGTTAAACAAATTCGTGATTGATGAGGGCTTCGGTGGTTGGATGGAAATACCCTATTCCAATGTTTTGAATTACAAAGTTACAGCCAATGGTAAAACCACTTCTGGGAGCATCTCAATGCCAAGTCAATTGTATAATGTAACTTGCAACGGACTTTCTTTGTCAGATGTTGAGACTAATTATATTGATTCATCCAATTCTTATAACATTTCATGGCAACCACCAACATGTGATTATCAGAGATTCTCTTTTTATGAAAACAATGTATATATTTCTGAAGTGTTGGAAAGCAGTATTTCAAATTATACACTATATGCTAATCAGATAGATGATGATTATTTTTATTTTGATATTGATGTTGTAAATGGAGACAAATTAATAGCAGGTGCAACACCAAGTGTTTCTGGAGAATATGGAAAGGGCTTTGTTCTAGCTGAAGCAGATAACTATTATTCAATTCGAATTAATACAGGGGCAAAATCAAATCAACCAGTAAAAAAAGATAAAGTAACTTCTGAAGAAAGAGCAAAGAATTTTGTAAAAAAATTCAATGAAGTTTGGACTAATAATTAGAATTAAATTAAAATCTCAGACTTTTAGTAGACATACTTATTAGCAGAATGCGTATATTACATATAAACTGGATTTTGCTAATAAGTATGTGTGTTTTGTCACACGAATTAAAGAAAAATACGTTTGGTAACACGCAATATAAAAAATTGGGCAGAAAGTGCTAAATATGAACATTATAACATCAAATAAACAGTGTAGTAAATTGAAAGTTTGGTGTTTTAAAATGCTCAACTTTTCATATTGCCATCCGTTGTAGCACATTAGAGAAAGGAAACCGTGAATATTAATTAAACAAATAATATAAAAATGAAAAAAACAGCAATTTTATTACTCGTCTTGATAACATTATTCTCTTGTAAAAATGAGAGTAAAGAATATGACAAAATTTATAATTCTTGGAAAGGAGAAATGGCAGAAATAAAAAAGGGTCATACTGAAACACTTTCGATTTTGGATAGTTTTGAGCAAAAAATCGATGACCATAAGAAGCGATTAAAAGAATTTACAACATTTATTGATGCCGAAACTTCAAAAGGAACAGAAAATGTATCTAAACTAGAAGAGGATATAGTAAATAAAGCCAATGTAAATATTAAAAAACACGAACATTTCTTGGTTTTTCTAAATAATTTAAGTGCACTTCAAGGTACATTTGATAACAAACCATTTGAATTGAGTATTATTCCTGACGAAAGTGCAATTACCAAATTTAATTCTTTAAATGAAGCGACTTCTTTCTGGATAAATGAGAAGAATAATATTAATGACGGACACAATAAAGCATTATCAATTATTGAAGATTTAAAAAATCACATACATTATCACCAAAAGGAAATTAAAGAGTTTACGCAAAAAATAGAAGAGGCAAAAAAAGGAAAAAAAGCAGTATCTGAACTGGAAGACAATTACAACTCAAATAAAAATAAGCACGAACATTTTGTTGGTTTATTGGCTAATTTAAAACAAGTTCAACGACAATTTGAAGGGAATTAATAAAAATGTGCTAAACACCTAAGCATATAAAAACTCCGTAGTGCGCAGCATCCACGGTTTTTATATGCATTGTTGAGCAACACCAAAAGTAGCGGTAGCAAGGGGTTCAGCCCCTATGTGATTTTAATAACTGGCGATTTTGCCTAGCATTTTTTACAATGGAAATTTCAGAGTATTTAGGAGAGTAAACTAGGGTGATTTTATTGTTTTGGCTTGTTTTTATCATTTTAAGGTACGCAATTATTGTTGTTTTAATGATGAATTATTATTTCTGGCATAGCAATGCCATTAGGCAAATCCTTTACTGTATTTTTTTATTTGTGTTCTAATACCCTAAGCCGCTTTTGGCGAAGCCCTAGGTCTTGCTTTTGATTCAATCAAATGCATTTTGCCTCCACATATTTTGCATACGCCAACTTTCACATTATAAACGAGATCCAGTATCTCTGCAACAAGAATCACTTTTGGCTTTTCGTATTTGGGTAATTCAAAATGCTGGTGTAATTTATCTAACATTTTAGTTTTATTTCTTGATGAAAGAAATCCGTAATTTCTTATCTTCATGAATCTTGCAGGCAAAACATGTTGCAGAAAAAGTTTCATGAAATCCACTCCTTTGATGACACGTATCTTCTTTTTGTAATTATCAGCTCTGTCAGTATATTCAAAAGACACTTCTTTATCTGTAACACTTTTTATTCTGGCATTACTGATGGCTATTTTATGGGTATATCTTCCCAGATATTCAAAAACAGAATGCCCCATCTAGCGCAAGTCTGAAGCGGAGACATTTGCGCGGTGGGACTTGTGCTTTTATCAACTAAAAAACAATATAAAGATGCTATAGGGCAAAGTCCCCCGTCCATGCGAGCTTGCAGCTCGTTTCCCACTAGAATAAAGATAAAAGTTAATTATCCCGCGAAAAAAAACTAAAGTTTGAATAATTTTCAGAAACAAAACTTAATATTTTGAATAAAAACACAATAAAACAGCTAAAAACACCAACTAGACATAAGATAAACCGCAAAAAACCATAGAGAAGAAGATTAAAACTAATTCAGAAACAACATTTGAAGAAAAACACACACTAAAAACACGCTTGCGGCGAAAAAAACCAACTCCAGTAGACATCCCCCCCCTTTAACCTAATAACCATTCCCCATCCTGGTTTCTTACCATATTTTTGCCAGTAATTAACAACATATAAAACGCAAAAACATGAAAACAATAACTACAATAACAACCCTAATCGCAATCGTAATTATGTTCTCAGCTAACCTAAATGCATCACCAGTTAACTTCAACGAAGAATCATTGATGACATTCCATTTATCACATCAGAAGTTTGCAA
>CAYWRM010000089.1:3587-5784 GCA_964460905.1 uncultured Lentimicrobiaceae bacterium | reverse complement strand
AAGCTCTACGTTAATAGTATAATCACCTGCAGAAGGCACCTTAATATTTAATGGTACTAATTTTTCGCTATTAAATGTTGGGGTGATATTGTACGAAAACTCATCTTGTAAAATACTAAGAGTATATAACTGAGGAGCACTGGGCATCCCAAACAGTTTATGTGAGTCGAACTCAATATCATATTCTTCGGTTGCATCATCATTAAAAGTAAGTAAAGTATAATCGCAAAATGAATTATTTCCACCTGACAGTTTAAGTTTAAGTGTGTTTTCGAGTTCATTTGCCTGTTTATACCAGTCCTGCGCGTTGTGTACCCTAGCATCAGCAGGTATTGTAATACTATTATCTGCATCTGCAACCTGAACAAAGAATCCTTGTGTGGAAGGGATAATATTTGCTGTACCTCCTGCACCTGTATTAACTGGATAATAATTCGCATCACTTTCCTTGTATACTTGTGGAACACTAACATCGGTAATAGCCCATGTACCTGCGCTCCAATCCAATGCACATGCAAAAGGATTTCCAAGCAAATGCCATCTTTCATCATCAGCAGACAAATTACTGAGTGGTATATTAGCTACATTCAAAGAGCCCGTGAAGTTTTTTGTATCAGTTACTTTCCATGCAGTAAGATAACCTGTACCAGGGATTATCTGAGTTGGGCCTCCATCTGCTTTATAGTTCATCCAATAATGTGTAGATTCATTCCAACTATATAAATCGTTGTCAGTATTAGAGGCGTCACCGGGATCAAACTCTGATCCATCTATATCAAATGTAGCAACCGGAGAACCAAGTAAATGCCATCCATCATCATTATCTGTCCATCCAGTTATTTGTCGCTCAACTGTTCCGTTTACACTTGCAGTACTATGGATTAGGGAGCCTTGTCCTGTTGCTGTTGATTTTATTACCAAACCGGTATTTCCTGCACTATTCGTTAAAATACCACTTACTGTTAATGCTTTGTCAACAGGAATTGTTACTGATGCTCCGGATGCAATTGTTAAATTGTTGCATGCTGAGGGGGTTGATGCATCACCTGATATTACAGGATATCTATCTGCTCCGGTTGGAATTGAAACATTAGTACCACTTATTGGCACATTTCCATCATCCCAGTTAGAACCTGTCGCCCAATCTGTTGTTGCTGCATCAGTTTTCCAGAGGCCAATAGTCTTGACTTCGCCATTAATAATAAAATCATCACCTGTTAGGTTTCTAATATAATTTGTACCAGCACCAGATGTTGCATTCCAACCATAAATTCTAAATGTTGTTGTTCCTGTTATACCCTGGTATCCAATACTACTTAAATCAATTGGGGAACCCCATCCCGAAGCATCAGTGTCAAATCCGCCTGTAACGTCTTGAATAGATCCAATTTCTTGTAATGCATTTACGTCTGTGTAACCTGCTATTTCCGACATAAAAGCAACATCATCCCATCCAGTTCCGGAAGTTTGTCCTTTCATGACAATATCACTAAAATCAATACTGTAGCCACTCTCAACCGTGATTGATACCTGAATATAGTGTCCGGCAGCTATAGCAGTAGATAAAGTTGTTGGAAAGACACTAACCTTACAACCATACTGACTTGCGCTAGTTGTTGGATTAACAGAAGCACTAAGAGTTAATTTTGCATCCGTAATGTGAGTTGCTCGTGACGGTGAAGTGAAACTATATGGCGATGAAGATTCATCGATCCCGATACCATCAGCAACAACAACTCCATTTACGTCCCAACTGGCTAGTTGTGCAAAAGTAAAATTACCAAACGACAAATAAAACAAAAGGCTTAATAATACTATCTTTTTCATTTTTTTTCGTATTAATTTTAGTTATTTCTCATATTCAATGATTAAATGTGTAAATGAGTAGATGGTGACTTATTCGCTATCACTCATTCACTCATTTTCTCATTCACTCCATTCCTCCATTCCTATTTTTCTTCTTCCTTTTTTCTATAGTCATAAATTTTCTTCCCACCATAGGCTGCTCCAAGTGCTATTAGTATAAATGTGCCTCCGCCTATTGGGGCTCCGCCGCCAAGTGGATCTTCGCCCACTGCAGGATCTCCACCTGGATCAGGAGGACCATCGGAAGCAAAAGCAAAGGTTACAGCAATTATCATTATCAGGCTTAGTATGTATTTTTTGTAATTTATCTTTTTCATCTTTATATTTTTTT
>CAYWRM010000089.1:0-3487 GCA_964460905.1 uncultured Lentimicrobiaceae bacterium | reverse complement strand
ATCAGGCTTAGTATGTATTTTTTGTAATTTATCTTTTTCATCTTTATATTTTTTTGTAACATATTAACATATTTTGGTTGAGTTTACTATCTAATAATTACTTTACTTGTTTCAACCTTATTATTAGAAATAACTTTAACAACATAGCATCCTGTTTCAAACATTGTAATATCAGTAATAGTACCTTCTGCTGTTAAATGGTTTAACTCTTGTCCCATTAAATTGTATATCACAATTTCTGCATCTCTTTGATTGTGTAGAACTACTCTTATATTCTTATCAAATGAGTAAATATCGAAATTGCTTTCCAATTCTTCTTCAGTATTAACTGTTGTAAAAAATAGTAAAAATCTGTCAGAAATATCTTCAGAATAAGTAAATTCATAATTTTCCATAACAAGATTTGTTTGCGCACCCGTAGCATTATCCAGTAACATAAGGTCTCCAAAACCAACTACTTCCGTTGCTGCGATTGTCATATTTTCTCCATCAACGCCACTAACATCAATGGGAACTTCCGTATTTTCGATAGGAAGTGCATTAATTGCCATAAAATCATTGGCAGTTGAATAAATATGAGGTCGATCCTGATTGAAGCTAAACAGTTTATGAGCATCAAATTGAGAATCATAACCTGCTGTTGCCTCTGCGTCAAAATAAATAACTGCCTCATCTGTATAAGTTCCATTATTTACTTCTAACCTAACCAATTCGCTAATTGCTGACTGACTTTTCAAAAAGCTAACAGAATTATGAGTCTGCACATCATTTGTCATGGCTAATGTTCCTGTAGTTGACCCATCATCGTTAACTTCAACAAAGAAACCCTGCCCCATGGCAATATGTCCACTTGTCATTCCAGAACCTGTAGCACCATTCCAATAAACCCATCCTCCGGCATTGTATAAATATACTGTTGCACCAACGTTTGTTGTTGTCCAACCACTTGAAGCATCCCAATCGATTGCCGAAGTATAAGGGTTACCAACAAAATTCCATCCATAACCAGCCCCTGGATTCTCACGTGTAAGTGATTTACTAACAGTCGCACTACCGCGTAATGTTCCGGTAATATCAAATGTTTCACCACTTGCACCTGCATACCACATCATAAACCCCTGGGCATCACCCAGTGGATCAGTTAATGCTGTAATATTATGATATGCATTAGTAGACTCACTATGTTCTTTTAAATAAACATTTGCAGTTGTTGAGTACAGTGACTGAGCAGTAGCACCTGCAACAGGAGCACTGATACCATGCCACTGACCATTACTAATATATCGTTGAGCTGTTACTGTTCCTGATGCTGTTAGATTACCTTGGCCTATTAATGAGCCATCACCTGAAGAGCTACTCTCAATTGTGAGGTTGTTACAAGAGACAGAGTTAACTACCGTCACATCTCCATTAATAGTGGTATTAGTGGTAGTCCCTGGCACACCATTACTCCAGTTAGTGGCACCAACTAAATTACCCTCACTCCAATTTCCTGTTCCTGTCCATGTACTTGACGTAACCAGATCCTGACCATAACCATTTTTATCAGGAGATCCTTTATCAATTTCACCACCACCAGGATTTGTGTAGTTATTTTCTCGTCTTAATGCTTCAATCCATTTTGAACCCACATTATTATCTTCAGAGGATGTACCAGTATATGTCATGGATTCACCAGTTGGGTCAGGCCAAGTAGATCCTCCATCCCATTCAATTCTATCAACTTCAGTAGTTCCATCAGTTATGTACAATATTAATTCATCATCGGAATTACCTAAATATATTCCTGAATACTGATAATCAACAGGAGCTCCACCATTTGTTGTAGTTATAGAGTTATTTCCCAATACTAAAAATGAACCAGCAGAAATATTTAACGAACCACCATTGTCAATAGTATGTGATTCAGTTCCGGCATCTTTAATTACATATCCATTAATATCAACTGTTGTACTTCCATAATTATAAATTTCAAACCATTCACCGTCACTATCACCAACATCATTAGGATTTTGCATCACTTCTGTAAAAAGTAGCTCTGGAATTTCAGCAGGAGTAGCGTTTGCGTCCTCATATTCATCAACATCAGTCCAATCACTCTCGTATCTAACAAATGTACGGAAATGATATGCTGTTCCATTTGTTAAACCTGTAACTGTTTGGCTTGTACCTGTTCCTTTATATACAACATAATTACCTGTGCCTATTTCAGTTCCAGAACTAAACGCAGCATTTGCCGTATATGCACTACCATCTCCTGATGGAGTTTCATCAACAACAGAACCTGATTTTGCCAATATCAATACTTCAGTCCACCACGTAGGTTGTGCTCCACTGTAGTTAGTCCAACTTAAATCAACCTCAGTATCTCCTACAGATGCTGCAAAACTACTTGTTCCTTGAACCTCGGCCTGGTCATTTATATCGCTTGTTCCACTCGACCAATCAGAATCATCATATGCATAAGCTTTAAAATAATATGTGTTACCTTCGGTTAATCCTGTAATAGTAAAGCCAGTTCCAGTTCCAGCATATAGTAACTTGCTATTATCATAATCCCCTGCACTTCCCCATGCTGCATTTGCATCACTATAACCTGACCCAGCTCCTGAAGGTGAATGGTCAACTGTTGAGCCTTGTCTTCCAAAAATTAGCACTTTATCATATGTTCCACTAGGAGCTGTCCATGTTAAACTGGTTTTAGTACTTGTTATGTATTCGAATGCAAAGGAAGTTGGGTTTGAAACACTACCAGCAGCAACACCTTCAACAATAACATTATCAAAGCGGAGGTATTCCGTACCCGAATTATTATCTGCCTCTAGATAAATAACTAATGCATTACCTGATAATCCTGATACAGATACATTTTGATCAGAAAAGTCATCATTAAAAAAAGCAAATTGAGTTACTGAGCCACCATCAATTTGATAAGAGGCTTTTATAAAATCTAGATCTTCAAAAGTTCCATACCCAGAAAAGTCAACTGCAATGGATACATTTGTATAGCCTGAAATAGTTATAGATTCTGAGGTCCATAAAGCACCATCTCCGCTGCCACCCGCTTGCTGTGTTCCATCAACATCTTTTGCTTCAAGTAAAGAATTTTGAACTCTAAACCAATCGGTAGTTGCAGATAGATCACAATTAGTCACATCAACAGACCATTTTCCACTTGAGGGTGCAGTTACTCCATTATTTGTTCCTGGGGTTATTAGACCAGTTGCTCCAACTCCATCATCTGCAGGTGTATTAAAATCCTCACTCCAAATAGTCGTTTGTCCCCATCCATTATAGCTAAAAGCCAAAAAGGCGGTAATTAAAAATAAAGTAAATTTTCTCATAATATTTATATTAATAATTTGTGTTAAACTTGTATAATTTGGTTTGAGTCAAAATTAATTTTCATTAATTTATTGCCAGTTTGTTTATTATTAAGTTAATGCTATAAATAAGTTAATCATATACTGATAATTCAGGTTACATG
>CAYWRM010000088.1:0-5857 GCA_964460905.1 uncultured Lentimicrobiaceae bacterium | reverse complement strand
AGTAACTTGAAAATGAAGCGTTTCAAAATGCCAAACGCACCATATTCAAACCGTTGTATGCAAGGCTAAAAAAAACACAGTGCTTTGATAGTTTGATATGTAAATTGAAATTATAAGCGGAGTAGAAAGAGCATTGAATAAGCTTTGGTGCAAGAAAAAATTAGTTTTTGCCTACCCACTTTTGCCCTTCGGGACAATTAGGGAAGCCACCACACAAATAGCACATTTGGTTTTTTTGCCAACACACATAAAATCCACCTCAAAAAACCAAAAGAGCTATTTTTTCCCACCCCTCCCAAGCTGTTGATAAGTTTGAAAAGATAAATCAGTGAATATCCCAAAAATCTAAATATATTTGACACTAATTGTCAAGTATAATTAATCAAGTGATATTTCACAAATGAAAGAAAACAAAACAATAGGCGAAATACTCCGAGAAAACAGAGAAAAAAAAAGGCTGCTTTTACGACAAGTTTCTGCCAAACTCGATATTGATACAGCAATACTTAGTAAAATAGAAAGAAGCGAACGGAAAGCGACAAAAGAACAAATATTAAAACTTGCCGAAATATTGGATTTAGATAAGGACAATCTACTTATTCAATATTTGAGTGAAAAAATACTGTACGAAATAAAAGATGAAGAACTTGGGAGCAAAGCACTAAAAGTAGCTGAGCAAAAAATGAAATACATAAGCAAAAATAAAAGCGGAAATTGATGGAATTAAAATTAGAACTATTAGAATACCAAGAAACCGCAATTAAATCAGTTGTGAATGTATTTGACGGAAACGACAAGAATACGTTTGACAATGCCTGTACGGGTGGTATTCGTTCAAATATTTGTTCACTCTCAAACGAACAATTAACCAAAAATATCAAATCAATTTTGCTTGAAAACGGAATTGATGAAGAAGTTGCGAAACTTGAAGAAGTACGAGAATTAACCATTGAAATGGAAACTGGGACAGGAAAAACTCTTGTTTACATTAAGTCCATTTACGAAATGTTTAAGCACTACGGATTTACAAAATTCATCATTCTTGTTCCTTCAGTTGCTATTCGACAAGGAGTTTTAAGTACTCTTTCAATTTTTGAAAAACAACTGGAAGAAATTTACGGATTTACACCAAAATCATTTGAATACAGCAGTAAACGACTAAACAAAGTAACCAACTTTGTGGAGGAACAGCATCCGCAAATAATGGTAATGACTTTAGCTTCTTTTAATTCAGAAGACAAAATTTTGAATCAAGCTAAAAGAGAAGACCTTTTTGCAAACATTCCTTTTATTAAAGCTATTGGACAAACAAATCCAATTATTATAATGGATGAGCCACAAGAGGGGATGGACACTTCAAACTCCATAAAACAAATAGCAAAATTAAATCCTCTTTTCAAAATCAGATATTCAGCAACACACAAAATCGCAAAAAACAAAACTTATAGGTTAACACCTTACGACAGTTACAAGCAAGGTTTAGTAAAAAAGATTGAAGTTTTAACTGTTACCGAAAAGAATGATGAAGCTACTTTAAAACTGGAACTTTCGGAAACGAAAAACGGAAAAAATCCAATTCAAGCACAAATTAAAGCTTGGCATCAAACAGCAAGTGGGAAGATTGAATTTAAGAATACAAAATGGTTAAAAGATGGAGATAATTTAGGAAAAGTAACAAATAATCCAAGTTATTTAAAATATACCATTAGCAGAATAAACAAAAGCCTAAGGACTGGAAAATGGTCTGTTAGTTTTCATAATGGTGTTGAGATTTTTGAAAAACAAGCTTCTGGAAATGTGCAAAGTGTTTGGGCTTTGCAATTAGAATGGCTCATACTACGCCACTTTACAAAAAAGCAAAAACTACAAGAAAAAGGCATAAAATGCCTTTCGCTTATTTTTATTGATAAAGTTGCCAATTATGTAAGTGATGACCCAATTATCAAAAACCTTTTCATTAAAAAATACAAAGAAATATATCCTGAGTTTCACGATAACAAAGAACCAACAGCAGAACATATTGAAAAGATTCAAGGTTCATATTTTGCGAAAACTACCAAAAACGAGTTTACAGATAATGAAACATCAATGCGAAAAAACAAAGACGTTTTTGATGCTATTTTAAAAGACAAACAAGGTTTGTTAAGTTTTGGTGATTCCATATCCAATAGAATTGAATTCATCTTTTCACACTCTGCATTGGGTGTTGGTTGGGATAACCCTAACATTTTTAACATTGCTACATTGAGCAATTCTTTTTCTGAAATAAAAAAACGACAAGAAATTGGTAGAGGATTAAGAATATGTGTAGATACTAACGGACAGCGTATTTATGACAAATTAAATGTAGATGATGCTGAACGAATTAACCAACTGACAGTAATTCCAAACGAAACCTACGAAACCTTTGTAACGCAATACCAAGAAGAAATAAAAGAGGTTTATGGTGATTCGGATGCGGGTGCTGGAATGACCCATACACACAAAGGAGAAAAACAAAATGAAATTCATTTTAAGCGTAGTGAAAATGATACCGTCAATAAAGCCTTTAAACGCTTTTGGAACGCTTTAGCTAAGAAAACTAATTACACCGTTGGTTTTGATGAAGCCTCATTGATTAAAAGGAGTAAAGAGGCTTTGAATACTATTGAAATTGCCGATTATGTAGCGGAAGTAAGTAGCCGAACCATTGGTTCAATAACAGAAGAAGGCATTGAAGATGAATTTGGAGGTAAAGAAAGCTATAAACTAAAAGCTCATTTCTCAGCATTGGATTTAGTTGAAGAACTAAGTGAAAACACAGGACTAAGTTATAGCACAACTATTGAAATAATTGGAAAAACAAATCACGAAAATTTCGCCAAAAACCCACCTCAATTTATTCATCAAGCATCCACTTTAATAAAGAATATTGAATTAGAAGAAATGATAAGGGGTTTAAATTATCATTTAACAGATGAAACTTTTCCTTTTGAATTTAACGACTTTGTAAAACAAGTTGATGACTCAGAGTACAGAGATACTCCAAATAGAGGTTTTTACAACCGAATGCTCACTGATAGTAATATAGAAAGAAGTTTTGCATTAGGGGCAGATTTAGATGATGAAATCATTTGCTTTATGAAACTCCCTGCTTATTACAAAATACCAACTCCTATTGGAAATTACAATCCCGATTTTGGTATTGTAATGAAACGCAAAAGTTTAAGGGATGGAAAAGAAAGTGAATTTTATTTTGTAATTGAAACCAAAGGAACAAACGACATCAACGATAAAAAAGCTCTAAAAGAAAGTGAGATTTATAAAATTGAATGTGCCTTAAAGCATTTTACCACATTAGGAGTAGAAGTACAATACAAAGCACCTGTTAAAGATTATCAATATTTTAAAACAGAAGCTACCAAAAACATTAACGCATTAATTGAAGAAGCATAATGAGCAACGATAAACAAAACACTGAGAATCCATTGGAAAACGTTCAATCTCACGATTGGAACAAAGAAAGATTGGAGCAATTAAAACAGTTAATGCCAGACCTTTTCACCAATGATGGTAAACTTAACATTAGCGAACTCAAAAAAGTAATTGACCCTAAAAGCGTAAACGAAACCGAACGTTACGAATTTAGATGGTTTGGAAAAAGCAATGCTAAAAGAGAAGCTTTTACCCCTACCGATGCTACGCTTGTTTATGATGAAACAAAAAGTATAAACCCTGCTGAAAGCGAAAACCTGATTATTGAAGGCGAAAACTTAGCAGTGCTGAAATTACTCAGCAATAACTATCGAGAGCAAGTTCAGTGTATTGTCATTGACCCACCCTACAATACAGGTAAGGACTTTGTGTATTCTGATAAATTTAACCAAGACAAAAAGGAATATTGGGAAGATAACGAAACAACAGAAAATGGATATAAAATAGATACCAATGCAGAAACTGATGGTCGTTATCATAGCAAATGGCTAAATATGATGTATAGTCGATTGCTAATTGCTAGACAACTTTTGAGTTCCGATGGAGCAATTTTTATTGCTATTGATGACAATGAAGTCCATCATTTAAGAAAATTATGTGATGAAGTCTTTGGGGAGGATAATTTTTTAGGGAATATTGTATGGAAGCATACAGAACAAAGTAAAAATGATGAAAAATATTTTTCTCGACAATACAATAATATAATGGTGTTTAGAAAATCTGAAGCGATTGAAAGTTTTAGGTTTCCAAGAACAGAAGAAGACAACGCAAATTATTCCAATCCTGACAATGACCCTGAAGGAGAATGGAGAAGCGGAGATACAAGAAGTCCAAATTACAGAAAGACTTTATTATTTGATATTACGACTCCAAGTGGTAAAACAATTGCACCACCTGAAAATGGTTGGAGATGGCAAGAATCAGAAATTTTATCAAAAATTGAAAACAAAGAAATTTTTTTCAGTGATGACGAAACAAGGATAATCAGAAAAATTTATCTGAAAAATCAAAATGGTAGAGTTGCTGAAAATATTTGGCAAGGCAGTCTTTTTGGAACCACAAGAAATGCCAATACCGAAATCAAGAACATCTTTAATGATGAAGTGATTTTTGATACACCAAAACCAACATCGTTGATTAAAATGGTTGTAAATCTATTTTTCAATGAAAAAAACTTTAAGAACCTTTTGATTTTAGATTTTTTTGGAGGTTCTGGAACAACAGGTCAAGCAATAACAGAACTTAATCAAGAAGATGGTGGAAACAGAAAATACATTTTAGTGCAACTCCCCGAACAAACAGATGAAAAAAGTGAAGCTTACAAAGCAGGTTACAAACTTATTAGCGACATCACTATTGAACGTAACAAACGAGTAGTTGAAAAAATCATTAAAGAAAAGAAAGAAGCGACACCTAATTTGTTCAGTAAAAAAGAAAGTGAGCATGAGCAATTAAAAGGTTTAGGATTTAAAGTATTCAAACTTCAAAAATCAAACTTTCCAAGAGTTGAGTTTGCCCCTGACCCTGAAAAAACAGAAGAAGAAAATATTGAACTACTTAAAAAATACATTAAAGACAAAGAAGCACAATTGGTTTCTGCTTTTAATAGAGACGAATTGATAACTGAAATATTAATCAAAAACGGTTTCAAACTCAATTACACTTTAACAAAGCAAGAAGAATTTAAGAAAAATGAAATTCTGTTTGCTACAGATGGCGACAAAGAAACGCTAATCTGTTTAGATGTAGTTATTGCAGATGAAACTGTAGAGCATTTCAAAACCCATACAGACCAAAAATTAATTGTATTGGAACGAGCCTTAGACACCACCAAAAAATGGAATTTAAAACACACTATGGGCGATAAGTTTAATGCTTTTTAAGGAATGACTAATGAAGTAACCATATATTTTAACAGTCCAATGGTTTCGTTAAAGAATTATGATACTGTTGTAAAGATAATAAGATGTGGTTGCGTCCATACAAAATATGATTGGAATAAGAAAGCCAACGCTAAAAGTCATACACATTGCCAAGTCGCTCTAAAAGCCAACCGCACGAGCCAAAATTTGTCAAAGAGTATGCCTTTTGCCAACGCTTTTTTTGCCGACCCTAAAAACTAATTTTTTCGGAAACAGCAGTGCTTCGATTGAACGGATTTTGGATTGCAGTAAATTAATAACTAACTGTTAATGAATAAAGCCCAGCATACAACACGCTATATAAATAAATTGGCAGTCAGTGGTTTGCGATGGTTTGAGCTTTTAATTAAGCTTGTGCTAAATTGCAACGTAAGTGCTATTAAATGCCAATCAATTCATATAGCCACCGTTACAGGGCATATTGACCGAAAAAATAGAACCTTGGGTTAAAAATGAAAAAA
>CAYWRM010000087.1:0-5902 GCA_964460905.1 uncultured Lentimicrobiaceae bacterium | reverse complement strand
TCACCATCAATTTTTTCCTGAACAGTTAATAATACGCTCTTAAGCAATTTATCATCATTTTTACCATTCAAACAATCAATTACTTTTTTCTGAAAACTATAACATGTCATGTGGCGTATGTCTGACTGTCTGCTAATTTCATATGACGAAATGGCAGCAATATTACACACTAAGTATGCAATTTCCATTGCACGGTTAATTGGTATTTTACATCGATGAAAAATTGTATGTGCTGTAACTGACTCTTCTTTTTTGCACCGGGTACAACGTCTTGACAATTCTGTCTTTCCTTTACAATAGTTAGTGCTACCACATTTCAAACATATAAATCCATCTTTCCATTTAATGTCAGATAATATTCTTAATGCTACATTTTCATCTGTAATAGCCAAATTAAATTTATCAGTGGCTGTTGATGCTATAATATTTCTTAGTTCACTTTTTCCCATAGGTTTCTATAAAAACTGCCAATTATTAAAAATGGAATAGTTATTGTCAACAAAGATAACAAAGTGATACTAATGTGCTATAAAAATAATGTTATCTTTGCCGCGTTTTTATCATAAATATTTATAGTATGTTATATATGAAGAGATTAAGTTTAATTTTTGTGCTGGCTATTTCATTTAGTCTGATGAGTTGTGAAAATATTCAAGGAAATCAAGCAGCTAACCAACCTGTAATTGAAAATAATAATGATGGAATAGAGACTCCTGAAGATATTGTTCCTGAATATCTAACTTATGATAGTTTTAAAGAAAAGGTATGGGATTTTGAAAAAAACCCTCAGGAGTGGGTTTATAAAGGCGATATTCCTTGTGTAATTGATTTTTATGCTGACTGGTGTAAACCATGTAAGATGGTTGCTCCTATAATGGATGATCTGGCAAAAACATATGATGGTAAAGTAAAAATCTACAAAATAGATACAGACAAGGAAAAGAAACTTGCCGGCGTTTTTGGTATCCGTAGTATTCCATCAGTATTATTTTCACCTATGAAAGGTAGACCAAAGATGCAGACAGGTGCTTTACAAAAAGCCGATTACATAAAGATAATTGAAGATGAACTTCTAAATAAAAATAATAATAAATAGAAACAATAATAAATAGAAACATAAATTATAGTATGGAACATTTAACTAAACAGACTTTCCACGAGAAAGTATTTAACTACGAACAAAATAAAGATTGGAAATTTGAAGGTGAACTTCCTTGTATCATCGATTTTTACGCCGATTGGTGTCAACCATGTAAAATTGTTGCTCCTATCCTTGAGGAATTATCAAAAGAATATGATGGCAAAATTAATATTTATAAGGTAAATACCGAAGAAGAAACCGAGTTAGCTGCTGCTTTTGGAATCCGCAGTATTCCTTCAATACTATTTTGTCCGGCAGACTCTCAACCACAAATGGCTCAAGGTGCCTTACCAAAAGAAACTTTAATTAAGGCTATTAATGATGTGCTTTTAAAGGAAAAAAATTAGATACTATCTAATTATATATAAACAGGCTTTTTTTAAAGGCCTGTTTTTTTTTGCCTTATTTTTGGAGAATAAAATAGTATATGAATACGGAGCCTAATATATTACTTTCAACTGCTTATCTGCCTCCAATAGAATATATGGGAGCCCTATTGAAAACCGAAAATATTACAATTGAAAAAGAAGAAACTTACGCAAAGCAAACCTATAGAAACAGGTGTAGGATACTCTCTGCTAATGGAATACTCGATTTGTCGATACCTGTAAACAAAGTAAATGGAAATAATACAAAAACAAAAGATATAACTATTCTTAATTCTGATAGATGGTTTGTAAATCACTGGAGAGCAATTAATTCTGCCTACAGTGGGTCACCATTTTTTTTGTATTACAAAGATGATCTCAAAGAATTTTATACAGGTAAATATGAAAACCTTCTGGAGTTTAATACCGAACTAACAAATAAACTATTAAATCTGATAGGGATAGTTTGTAAATTGAAATATTCTGATTTATTCACTTTGCCAAATGAAATGTCATATGATGCAAGGTATTCAATTACACCAAAAACAGAAGTGGATTCACTTTATTACAATGAGTATACTCAGGTATTTTCAAACAAATTTAGTTTTATTCCAAATTTAAGTATTATCGACTTGCTCTTTAATTTAGGCCCGGAGGCTAAAGAATATTTAAATCAATACAATCAAATATTAGATAATCTGGAACTTAAAAGATGAAATTAAATTCCGAACCAGTAACTTTTTAATCCGGGTAGGCAATTCTAACATGATGGATATTAAGCAGCTTTTTCTTTAGAACTTTTTTAGCAATACTTATTTCCTTCATGGTTATATTAGCATTTAATAATTGGTCATTTTCCATAATTGAAAGAAAAATATTATCTACTAAATCATTTATTTTTTGTTCATCAGGTTCAGAAATACTTCTCGATGCCGCTTCAACTGAATCAGCCATCATTACAACTGCCGTTTCTTTGGAGAAGGGTGCAGGACCATGGTAAGTAAATTCACTTTGGTCAATTTCCATTCCCGGATTTAGTTTTCGTTCAAGTCTGTAAAAATATTCTACTCTTCGTGTACCATGATGTGTACGGATAAAATCGACAATTTGCTCAGGTAAGCCCTCTTTACGAGCCATTTCAATTCCTCCAAGCACATGCCCTATTATTATTTTGGCACTTTCTTCATAGGTTATTTCATCATGTGGATTATTTCCTGCTACCTGGTTTTCAACAAAATACATTGGGTTCTTCATTTTTCCAATATCATGATAAAGAGCTCCGGTACGTGCCAACAAGGCATCTCCGCCAATTTCATACAGTACTTCCGATGCAAGGTTAGCAACTTGCAACGAATGCTGAAATGTACCGGGAGCCTTAATACTTAAATCACGAAGTAGCTTGTTATTAGTGTTTGAAAGTTCTAGTAACGTCAGTTGTGTAATGATACCGAATATTTTCTCATATAGAAAAATCATAGGAAAAGCCAGTAATATGAGAATAGAACTACCGGTGAAATATCCCAGGCTTCTCCATGAGAAACTCTCAACAGAGCCTTCCTGAATAAGCATCATACTCATATAAACTATGAAATATGTTATGAATACCATTAAGGTTGCTCTAAATAAATCAGAACGTTTGCTTAATTTTTGAACAGAAAATACCGCTATTAATCCTACTGTTGCTTGTGTGTAGAAAAACTCAAAACTATTTGGTGCATAAAAGCCAAGCAACATCAATGTTACTAAATAAATAAAAATTGCAATTCCGGCATCCAGAAAAGCTGATAGTACAATTGGTAATAGCGCAAATGGTATTAAATATGTCCAGTTTGGGAACGTAATGAAAACAAAATCAGCAACAACAATAAATATTAACTGTGAAAAAACTATAATAATAATATACTTTAGTTGATCGAAATACCTTTTTCGATAAAATTTTATAAATAAGTACTCAATTAAAAATAATAGAGTTACCAATGATATCATACCACCTATTATATATAATATAGAATCGGAGGTGTTGAGGTCTCTTTCAAAATCATATTTAAACGATATAAGTACCTGGTATTTTTCGGGTGTAACTAGCTCTCCTGTTGATATAATCAATTCACCTTTTTGCACAAGCCCGCGAGTTGTTGATATTCCCAATTTCAACTCTTCTTGCGCTGTAGCATTTTTACTTTCATCATAAATTACATTCTGAACCAACGACTGTGAAATTACATTCTGTAGTAGTATACTATCTGTTACATTTAGTTTCTTAATGTTTTCTCGAGCATTTTCAATAGCAGACCGAATATCATAAAGTTGTCCTAGGGTAGTTTCGGCAACAACATTTCCCTGTATTAATCTTATTTGAAAAAACTTATCCTTTCCTTCAATTACTTTATCATATCTAATAATTCCCTTGCTTTCAAACCGTTTGTATAATTTCATTAAGAACTTTTGATACCTTACGGAATCACCTTTAATTGTATCATTAATTTTTGATTCCCAGGCTGAATTGAAATTTTGTATTAACTGCAATTCTCCTGCTTCTGATATCTCATAGTTGTAGGTGAAATATGGTATGAAATCTGATATTATTTGATTTTTCTCTTCCTCAATTTGTGCTGTAGTTTTTAATATTGCAAAATCAAATGGTGCAATTAAATCGCTGTGACTCCATGGCTTGCCTATTTGAAATTCGTATTTAAAGATACTCTCCTTCGGGCTAACCCAAAGTACAATTACGATTGCCAAAATAAAAGTTAGCACCTTTAATATCTCGTAATAATTATGTTGTATTTTTGAAAATAGTGAATTCATGTGAGTTTTTTTGACAAAGCAAAATTAATCAAAAGAATAAACAAACTTAATTTTTTAATTTTATGACAAAATATGCTATTTGTTTACAGTCAGTAGTTCCTGTAAGGAAACAAGCTTCTGATAAAAGTGAAATGGTTAATCAACTTATATTTGGAGACTTACTAACTATACTTGCGGTTAAGAGTAGTTGGCTGTTAACAAGTACATTGCATGATGGATACGAAGGTTGGGTTGATATTAAACAATTAGCAATAATTGATCATCAGGAATTTGTAAAGTTGAAAAATGAACAGCCCGTTTTTTTATCAGGTATCTGTGGGAAAGCTATTTCTGATAATGGAAAAACAATAAACCTAGTGATGGGCAGCCGACTTCATGGGTGCAAAAGCAATACTATAATAATTTCTAATGAAAAATATTTGATCGAAGGAAACATCCAGAATGAAACACCTGAAATACTTGGGCAAAATATTGTTGACATTGCCTTGAGATATCTTGGATCGCCTTATTTATGGGGAGGCCGTTCCCCATTTGGCATTGATTGTTCTGGGTTTACGCAGATTGTATTTAGCATGATGAGTATTCAATTAGAACGTGATGCTCAACAACAATCTGAATTTGGTGAAACAATAAACTTTATCGAAGAATCTACTGTTGGTGACCTTGCATTTTTTGATAATGCCGATGAAAGAATAACACATGTTGGAATTATTATCAATAATAAGCAAATCATACATGCTTCAGGTGAAGTTAGGATTGACAACATCGATCATCAGGGTATTTACAACCAAGAGCTAAAAATATATACTCATAAATTAAGGATAATTAAGAGAGTGATAATTTAACCCAAGGAATCTTTGAGGTTTTCTATTAATAAGGTTTCAATTTGCATTTCGATTAATTTATGTGTAAATTTGAAACCCGCATATATATTGAATGATATTGTAAAATCTAAATAAATATAATATAGCCCGTATAATAGGTATATTTTAACATATTGGTAACCAAATATATAGAAATCGGTTATGACCGTGTAACTATTAAATATTAATACCATGAAGCATGTTTTAATAATGATAAGCCTGGTATTGATAGGCGCAATCTCAAACAATGCAATAGCTCAATTAATTATTTATAATTCTAGTCCTCGAACTAAGACTGTTTCTGGTTTTGGTGAGGAAGTTAATGATGGTAAAACTATTACTTTGAATAAAGATGAGAGTCAATCTTGGGACGGAGAATATAGGCATTGGCATGTAACTCCGACAGGAGATACTATTGTTTCTTTTTTGAATGAAACACAAGCTAGAGAATTTAAAGAAAATCAAGAAAAGCAAATAAATTTTATTCCGCAATTTAATTATCAATTATCAGAAGATATGGGACCGAGAACTGAAGTTGTTGAATCTCCAATGTCGAGGGGGATTATGGATTTGGTTTATGATATAACAGATCCTTCATTTGGATTAGTTCCATTTAGACATGGTAATGATACCATCCCCTTAAATGAGGATATTGCAATAAAAAATAAAGCTAATAAAATTATCCAATTAGAAGCAGAAATTGCTGCGGACCAAACAGATTT
>CAYWRM010000086.1:0-6139 GCA_964460905.1 uncultured Lentimicrobiaceae bacterium | reverse complement strand
AAAACAAATAAGCCCGGAAATGCTTTTGGCGATGTGGAATCGTGGAAAGTAATAGTCTTTAATCAAAACAAGATAACTTTTGATATGGTACATCTTATCGCCATAAGGAGAGCATTATACGAAGCCAGACCCAATTTTGATTTTATAATTGCCCGCGATAGTATCAAACTTGGTAATGATGTTATTTATGGAATTGGTAGGAATTTATCAGGCGACTTAAACTATATTACATTATGCAAACAAGATATTGAAAGTTTTGGTAAATCGCCGGCATTTGTTGTGCTTATGCCCAATAGTAATATTGCCTACTCAGCCGATAACCCAATTGAGATGATTGATTGGATTGAGACTCCCATTGTTAAACAAAAAGCACAAAAAAAACTCTATAAGACAGAACTGAAAAAAAATCGTCAATTAGCGATTGAAAAAGCGCATAATAACCCCGACACCACTATAAAACATAAACAAAAGCTAGGAAACATAAACATTTGCTTAAGTGGTTACTGGCCCGATGATGTTACATTTGAAGAACAGTACTATCAATTTACTAAAAAGAAGAATAGTGCAGATTTATCATATCCAATAATATCTGTGAATATCCTTAACAAAGGCAATCTGATTTATACTAACGATTTTTTTAATATTGGTTCGTCAGTTATTGATTTAAGAGCAACCCCTGATCATGAAATTCATCCCAGCTTTAGCGATAGTGTAAACCAGCAGTATTATTATTTAAAAAGTAAGTTGACGAATTTGGTTTCTCGGTTAAATAGCTATAAATATTTTTGTGAAGAATATGTTTATTCTAACTCTATATTTGTTGAGAATATCGATAAACTGGAAAAAAGCTGTGATGAACAAATTAAGCTGCTATTAGCAGAATCTGACAATCATGAGATAAAAGCCTTATTACAGGCCAGTATTAAGGTGGAAAAACTTAAGCAAATAAATCCGGCAATAGAGCTTAATTATGTTGATTTTGAGAAGTACATGCCTACAAAAAACTTTCAGAGCATTATTTATAATAGTCCTTTTTATGAGCAATTAATTACAGCTTGGTTAAACTATGGTATCAACGACCCAGTTACTGCTGTTGATTTGTTATTTGGTTCAGAAAGTTGGATACCTGATTCAGCATTATCAATTGTAGGTGGTTTTGTGTGGAAACAAATGAACCGTTATAGCAGGGAAGATGTAATGTTGCATATCGACACACTTTACCTTAACGGATGTTCAGGTAATAATAACGAAGTATCAAAGCGATTGGCTGGTTATAAACGAATGGCCATAGGTAAAAAGGCTCCTAACATTCAATGGTACGAAAATGGAGAATCAAAGGAACTATATGCATTGAAAGCCGATTCGGTGTATGTTGTTTTTTGGGCTGATTGGTGTGAACATTGCAAAAATATATTGCCTCCACTTTATGAGAATTTACTAAACAAACCTAATATAAAAGTAATTTGCATAAATCTTGATGAAGATGACAGTAGTACTAAATTAGGACAGAAACTAATGCCTAAGTGGTATCATTTGCAAGCTAAAGAGAAATGGGATAGCCAATGGGCTGAATCATATAATATTTTTGGAACACCAACTATATACTTACTTAACAAACGTATGGAAATTGTTTCAAGGGTGATTTAGTTGGTTACTAAAAACCTCCATCCGTCAGCATATCCTATGCCTTATTAATAGAAACTATAAAACCAATAAGCACCAGTTTTTTAAATAATATTAAGTACATTTGAAAGCCACTAAAAAAATCACATAATCAACGAATACATCATAATTAGAAAATGTACATAATACACACCAATATGTAGTAAAAAATGCACTTTGCAACATTTAGATAATGAAATAATAAATGTAATTTTACACATACCCATCTGTTGTAGCTAATTATGAGATTATACAACATTAAAAATTAATAAATGAAGAGAAGAAGTAATTATAATCTTTAGGATCAATTCCAAGCAGTTCTGTTACGAGTAGCTCATTAATTAATATTAAATAACAAAATGATGAATTACATCAGTAAATTGCACACAAATTGTATGCTTGTTTTATTAATCGTACTATCAAGCATTATCTTTAATTCTTGCTCTAAAGAGAGTGATAATGAACCAGAACCAGGACAAAGTCTAGGTATTGTTTCCATCCCTAATCTGCGAGACATGGGTGGTTACAAAACTGCAAATGGAGCCACTATTGCCAGAGGATTGGTATATCGTTCAAACCAACTCTACAACATTAGTACAAATGATATGCTTTTGCTTGCAAATCTCAATCTTAAGAATGACTTTGATTTGTGTACCGCCACAGAGCGAAATGACAAACCTGATGAGCTGCCTGTTGGTGTCAATAATGTTTGGCTGGATGTGTTGGCTGACGATCCAACTTCTGGACCGGCAAATCTGATATCACTCAGCAAAGTATCTGAAACAAAAAAGGCAGAACCCACAAAAACTGTCAATTCAAAAAAAGATATGTTTCCCATTGTTGGTATTGGCGCATTGTTAGCGAAATTCCATGCTTTTTACATGCTAATAATATTGTATCTGCCTCCCTTTTATTCATGATTATATCGTAATCAAAATTACGTCAGCAATATAAACTTATATGATATAACCCTGTTGGTGCAAGCAAATAAAAAAATCTGTTTACTGGCGAATTACATTTTTATAACTATATTTACAACACCAAACCTCAAAAATTTAGTATAGTTCTTTTATATATCGGTAGTATACATGTGCTAAAAGAGAGAACCTTTACACTATCTGTCTATAAATACTACTATTAAAAGATATCCTCATGAAGAAAATTCTTATCATTGATGACCAAAAAGATAATCTCATAAGTATAGAAGCAGTTATTGGTATTAATATAACTAATTGTAAGGTATTAACTGCATTATCTGGGAAACAAGGTATTAAACTAGCAAAAGAAGAACAGCCCGACACAATTCTTCTTGACATAATTATGCCAGAAATGGATGGCTATGAAGTTTGTAAACAACTAAAGGAAGATTTGTCAACAAAGCATATTCCTATTATTTTAATTAGTGCAGCTAAAATAGACTCGAAAAGCCGAGTAAATGGTCTTATTAGTGGAGCTGATGCGTTTTTATCAAAACCTATTGATACAGATGAATTTGTGGCTCAGATTAAAGTAATGCTGAGAATAAAAGAAACTGAAGACAAGTTAAAAGGTGAAAAACTTAGTTTGGAAAATAAATACGAGAACCTTTTTGAAACAATGGAACAGGGGGTTGTCTATCAGGATGCTAAGGGGAACATTACAAGCGCCAATCCTGCTGCAGAGAAAATTCTTGGACTTACACTGAATCAAATGATGGGTAGGACATCTATGCATCCCGATTGGAGAGTTGTTGGGGAAGATGGGACAGCTCTTCCCGGAGAACAGCACGCTGCTATGGTTGCATTACGAACAAAAAAAAGAGTCAGGGATGCCGTCTTTGGTGTTTACAACCCCCAACTTAAAGATTATGTATGGATATTGATCAATTCGACACCCCAGTTTCATAAAGGTAGTAAGGAACCCTATCAGGTATATTCAACTTTTTCTGACATCACCGACCGTAAGCGAGCAGAATTAGAAGTAATTGTTGCCAAAGAAAAAGCTGAAGAAAGTGAGAATTATCTCAATAAAATTATTAACAATATTGGAGATCCTGTATTTGTAAAAGATGATCAAAGTAGATTTTACCTTGTAAATGATGCTTTTTGTGAGTTTTTAAGCCTTAGCAAAGATGAGATAATTGGTAAAACACTTAGTGAAAATTTGCCTGCTGACGAGATGGAACACTTCTTTAAAGTTGACAAGCCTGTACTGAAAAATGGGCAAGAGAATTTATGTGAGGAGCTGCTTACAGTTAAAGCTGGAGATACCCGAACAATTTCTACAAGAAAAACACGATATATTGATATATACGGTAAAAAATTTCTCATTGGGGTTATTAGGGACATCACAGAGCAAAAGCGATCAGAAGAATTATTGCGGCAAAGTGAAGCTACTGTCAGGAACAAGCTCAAAGCAATTACAGAGCTGGAAGGAGACATTGGATCACTCGATCTCGATGACATCATCGATTCCGATGCCCTACAGTCGCTGATGGAGCAATTTTACAAGGTAGTGCCTGTTGCAAGCGCTATTGGTAATCTTTCGGGAAAGGCTCTGGCTGCAGTAGGCTGGCAGGATATCTGCACTAAGTTTCATCGCTACCATCCCGAAACAGCTATGAACTGCAACGAAAGCGACACTATACTTGCCGGCAGTGTGCCGCTTGGTACATTTAAAGCTTACCGCTGCAAAAATAACATGTGGGACATGGCTGCACCTATCGAAATTGCTGGCAGACATTTCGGAAATATCTTTATCGGGCAGTTTTTTTATACCGACGAAGAGCCGGATATCAATCAGTTCAGGCAGATGGCGCTTCAATATGGGTTCGATGAGGCCGAATATCTGGCAGCGCTCGGGCGTGTTCCTCGGCTGAGCAGGCAAGTAGCCGATGCGGCGATGGCATTTTATTCTGAATTGGCCAAATTAATTTCCAATCTGAGTTTAAGCACCTTTAAACTGGCAAAAACACTCAATGAGCAAAAGCAAACGGAAGTAGAATTAATTGAAGCCAAAGAAAATGCTGAAAAAAGCGAGAATTATCTCAATAGCATCATCAACAACATAGGCGATCCTGTATTTGTTAAAGACGACCAAAGCAGGATTCTACTGACCAATGACGCTTTTTGTTCACTCTTTCAACTTTCAAGAGATCAGATGATAGGTAAAACACTTGCCGAAGAAGTTCCCCCAGAAGAACAGGAAAGTTTCTTAAGTATTGATAAGGAAGTTATAGAGACTGGTAAGGAAAACATAAACGAGGAGTCTTTTTCAGTTATAGGGAAACAACCGAAAATAATTTCTACAAAAAAGTCTCGATTTATTGATAATAATGGTAAAAAATATCTCATTGGTATAATTCGCGACATCACCGAGCGTAAGCTGGATGAAGTAGAATTACTCAAAGCCAAAGAAAAAGCGGAAGAAAATGAGACTATTCTTAAAACTGCAATGGAAAATAGTCAGGCTGGAATAGCTATTGCTGAAGTTCCTTCAGGTAAACTAACATACGTTAACAAAGCAGGATTATTAATCAGAGACAAAGATTATGATGATTTAGTGGAAAATATTGATATCAATAAATACGTTTCAAGCTGGCAAATCCTTCACCTTGATGGAACACCATACAAAGCTGATGAAGTTCCTTTGGCACGAGCTGTTCTGTATGGAGAAACAAATAGTAAAGAATTCCTAATCAGAAGAGATGATAATAAAGACCGACATGTTTGGGCAAATGCAGCGCCTGTTATAAATGAAAGCGGAGTTCAAACTCATGCTATTGTTTTGTTTCTGGATGTCACAGATCTTAAAAATGTAGAAAAAGACTTGATTATTGCCAAAGAAAAGGCGGAAGAATCTGATCGATTAAAGTCCGCATTCCTTGCCAATATGAGCCATGAGATTCGCACTCCTATGAACGGAATTCTTGGGTTTGCCGAGTTACTGAAAGAACCAGATTTAACAGGTGATCAGCAAATTAAGTTTATAGATATAATTCAAAAAGGTGGAGCAAGAATGCTCAACATAATTAATGATATTGTTGATATCTCAAAAATTGAGTCAAACCTAGTAAAAATGTCCACATCTGAAACTGATATAAATAAAAGCATAGAGTATATTCATGCATTTTTTAAATTAGAGGCTCAACAAAAAGAGATCAAGTTGGATTATACGGCACCTTTACCAACAGGAGAGGCAAATGTAATTATCGACCGTGAAAAAATTTATGCAATACTTACTAATCTTGTTAAGAATGCAATTAAATTCACCGACAAGGGTAGTATTGAACTAGGTTATACAAAAAAAGACAATTACCTCGAATTCTATGTAAAAGACACAGGTATTGGCATACCGAATGACAGACAAGGGGCTATTTTTGAGAGATTTATACAATCAGATATTGAAGATAAACATGCATACCAAGGTGCTGGATTAGGTCTAGCTATTTCGAAGGCTTACATTGAAATGATGAATGGGAAAATATGGGTTGAAAGTG
>CAYWRM010000085.1:0-6203 GCA_964460905.1 uncultured Lentimicrobiaceae bacterium | reverse complement strand
GACGTTGATTGTCTTTTTGAGAAAGGTATTGGAAAATATAATACTGATGATGAAGAAGAATTTATTTCGGAAACTTATGCTGTCTGCAAAAATATCTCCATCGATTATGGGATAATGGAAAAAGCAAAAAATGTTTACACAATGGCTGTTGATTTTGGTTGGTCAGATTTGGGGACATGGGGTTCATTATATACAATTAGAGATAAAGACGATAACAAAAATGCACTAGTTGGTAACAATGTAATGCTATATAACACCAAAAACTGTATTGTAAATGTGCCAAACGATAAGCTAGTTGTACTACAGGGTTTAGATGATTATATTGTTGTTGAAGACGATAATACATTACTTGTTTGCCGGAAAGAAGATGAACAGCAAATACGTCAGTTTGTGGACGATGTTAAAATTGAAAAAGGAGATAAGTTTGTATAGAAAAAAGAATGAAGTAAAGGAGTGATGAAGTAATGGGGAATATGAAATACTAATAATGTTATATTTTTCCATCCCTCTAACCACATATTTAAAGCAGAATTATATTAAATAACAACCATAAATACAAAAAAATGAAAAAATTACTAATTGCAATTATTGCACTTGTGTTAGGCTTTAATCCTGCATCAAGAGCTGACGAAGGAATGTGGATTCCTTTGCTCATAAACAAGAACATTGCAGAAATGCAAGAGTTAGGACTTAAACTTACGGCTGAGGATATCTATAATGTAAACCATTCAAGCATTAAAGATGCCATTACAATTTTTGGCAGAGGATGTACAGGTGAAATTATTTCTCCTGAAGGATTGTTAATTACCAATCACCATTGCGGATATGGCTCAATTCAAAAAGTAAGTACCCCTAAAGCAAATTATTTAGATGATGGTTTTTGGGCTATGAATAAAAGTGAAGAGATCCCTATAGAAGGACTTACTGTTCAGTTTTTAGATCACATGGAAGATGTAACCAACGAAGTACTTGAAGGTATTACACCCGAAATGACGGAAAAAGAACGAAATAAAATTATTAAAGATAACAGCAAGGTAATTGAAGATAGCGCAACTATTGATACGCATTTCAGTGCAAGAGTAGCCTCATTTTTTGGTGGAAATGAATATTACTTATTTGTTTATGAAACATTTAAAGATATTCGTCTAGTTGGAGCCCCTCCTGAGTCAATTGGTAAGTTTGGTGCTGATACTGATAATTGGATGTGGCCACGTCATACCGGTGATTTCTCAATGTTTAGAGTTTATACGGCTCCCGATGGAACTCCTGCTACCTATGCTGAAGAAAATATCCCATTAGAATCAAAACACTATTTACCAATTAATATTGCAGGTGTTGAGAAAGATGATTTTGCAATGATTATGGGTTATCCCGGTGGTACAGACAGATTCCTATCATCTTTTGGTGTTGATTTAGCTATCAACACAAACAATCCTACAGTTGTTATGATACGTGAAGAAAAACTTGCTACATTTCGTGTAGGGATGGATGCCGATGAGGCTGTGCGGTTACAATATGCAACAAAACACGCACATACAGCAAATTACTGGAAGTATTTTATCGGACAAACAAAAGGTCTCAAGCGTCTTAAAGTTAAAGAAAAGAAGCAACAAGAAGAAGCTGAATTCCAAAGCTGGTTAAATAATAATCCGGATCAAAAAGAAAAATATGGCGATGCCCTTATTCTTATTGGTGATGCTTACGATGTGTTGGGCCAATATGCTTTGGCTCGAACATATTTTCGTGAAGCAATCTACCGAGGATCTGAAATTTTAGGATATGCATACAGGTATTCCAGATTAAGTAAAGCACTTAATAATAAAGAATCAACTCAAGAAGATATTGACAAGGCTGTAAATAGAATGAAAGATGGCGTAAACAATTATTTTAAAGATTATAATGAACCAATTGACCATAATTTATTTGCCGCAATGATTAAGATGTTTCATGAAAATGTACCCCTTGATCAACAACCTGTATACTTGTTGAAAATGAATAAAAAATTCAAAGGTAATTACAATAAATATGCTGATTATATTTTTGATAAATCAATATTTGCAAGTAAAGAAAAGGTTGAAGCTTTTTTAAATAATCCCAACAAAAAGAAGTTGGATAAAGATCCTGCAATGATAGCTGTTGAAGCATTTTTTAACTCATATCGTGAAACATCAGGCAAATTAAAAGACGCCAATGATAAACTTGCAAGAGGACACCGTTTGTACATTGCAGGTGTACGCGAAATGAACCCCGAAAAAAACTATTCGCCTGATGCAAACTTTACCATGAGGCTTTCTTATGGAACTGTTCAGGATTACTATCCTGCTGATGCTATTCATTATGAGTATTTTACAACCATGGGTGGTATTATACAAAAAGAAGATCCTGATAATTGGGAATTTATTGTTCCAGCAAAACTTAAGGAATTATATAAGGCAAAAGACTTTGGTCAATATGGTGAAGACGGAGTAATGAAAGTATGTTTCCTTACTGACCATGATATTACGGGAGGTAACTCCGGAAGTCCTGTAATAAACGGAAATGGCGAATTAATCGGACTTGCTTTTGATGGCAACTGGGAAGCTATGAGTGGAGATATTGCATTTGAACCCGAACTTCAGCGTACTATTAATGTTGATGTTCGTTATGTGATGTTTATTATAGATAAGTTTGCCGGCGCAACTAATCTTATAGAAGAAATGACTTTAGTTACTGAAAAACCTGTAACCGTAATTGAAGTAGATGATGTTGAACCAATAGCAGAAGTTGAAATTGTAAAATAATATTAAATAAAAATCCATATACAAAAGCCGATCCACCTAAGGCGGATTGGCTTTTGTATTTTTGCAGAAAAAATAACAGACTCTATTATGTATAATATAATTCAACATTCTCATTCAGGTATAATGTGGTTAGCAGTAATTATGCTAATACTAAGCGTTTTGTTTAGTTTTATTAAGATTATTAAAAAAGATGACATTATCTCTTCAGGATTGCTTAAACTATATTATTTAACAAAATGGATTTTATATCTTCAAACAATACTGGGGATAGTTTTACTTTTTATAAGTCCAAAAGTTATTTATGACAAGGGTTATCTGAAGTTTGGAGAATGGGCTGAATCGGGAGGACAGGATTATGCCGATTGGTATAAAGATTTATACGGATATAGAGATAACGCCTATCTGGATAATCAATAATCCAACTGAATATTAATTAAAAATTAAACGGAGGTGGCTAATAATATGTTTCCTCCGTTTTTCTATTTTTACCACATTAACTATGATGAAATCAAGAAATAGAACTGCTGATTTACTCAAAGGGGTTGCTGTAATACTTATGGTGCAGGTTCATATAGTTGAGCTATTCGCTCAACAAAGTATATTTGACAGCTTTGCAGGGTCAATATTTCTTTTTCTTGGTGGTCCACCTGCTGCCCCGGTTTTTATGACTGTAATGGGGTACTTTATTGCTAAAGGCAGTGCTAATATCTCAAAATCAATAGTGCGTGGGTTTAAACTTATTGGGTTTGGTCTGCTTCTTAATTTTGGTCTTAATTTCCATTTGTTTATTAAGATTTATAATCAAACCATTGTTGCCAGTCAGTGGCCATACTTATTTGGTGTAGATATTCTGTTTCTTGCAGGATTAAGTATTATTTTAATATCTGTATTTCAAAAAATCTTTAAAAAGAAACTTATTATATACATACTACTCATTATTCTTATTTTCCTAATCCCTATACTATTATCATATCCTGAAAACACAGGTGCAATATCATATTTTATGGCGCTTTTTTACAGTGATGTTTGGTGGTCATATTTCCCGGTTATACCCTGGTTGGCATATCCCGTTGCAGGTTTCTTGTTTTATCTTGTTGAACCATCAATAAATAATATTATAAAAAGGCGAACTTACAGGGTAATGATTATTAGCATTTCTGCTATTGCTCTCATTTTAACAATCAGGTATGGAATTAGTATTGCATCTAACCTACATGCTTATTACCATCATGATTTTTTATACTATTTGTTTGTTGTAAATTTCATGATTTTTTGGTCTTTATTATTTAATATTATAACATCATTTTCAAAAAATTATTTGACAGATTATATTGAATGGATGGGTAGGAATGTGACGGTATATTATGTTATACAGTGGTTAATAATAGGCAACATTGCCACGGGAATATATAAAACTCAAAATAGTGTTCAGTTGATAATTTGGTTTGCAGTTATTATTGTAATAACATCACTCCTTACGCTTCTGTGGAATAAAAGGAAAAAGTTATTGCAATTTTTTTAACTAACAAATTAAATGAATATAAATATTTCAAGAAATAAAAGCCCATAACTGCAACATAGCTATGGGCTTTAAAAAATATTTTACTTCAAATTAGATTATTTCTTAATCACTTTTGATGAATAGATCATTTTTTTATCGATTACAGAAACAACAAACATTCCGTTGTTCAGTTTTTCCAAATCCAAAGTTATGGATTCTTCTTTCTTTATTTTCCCTGTAAAAATTACTTTCCCCATTATATCAGTTAATTTATAAGATGCATTCTCGTCGTCACCCTCATATATAACTGTTAGGTTATTGGTTACAGGGTTTGGGTAGGTAACTAACCTATTGTTAGTTTCAATTTTGTTATCCTCAATTCCCAACCATTGATACCCAAAATAAGTAGGGTCTTGATAATATTCATCCTTCACTATATCAATACTATACATTAGTTGATCAATTGCTGAGTTTTCACCCTCTGGGAATGCTGCAACAAATGCAATATCTATCCTTTCCATAGATTCGGGTTCAAAAGTAAACGGGCCCATAACGCTCAAGCCTCTACGGTCATTTGGTGGGTTTCCTGCAGAAGTTTCTGTCCATTCAACAGGGCCATATGGTTCTTCACCGTTAGTTCCCCAAAAACAAGGATCGCTTAATTCCGGAAACATAAAGTTGGCTGCCGGACCATATGCACCACTACTAACATGACCATTTCCTCCATATTCCATTACTGTACCATCTTTCCAAATGCCTTTTAAATAATTATAATACTCGGGTGCAATTGAGGGATCTGATTGTGCGGGATTTCCACCATTATTAAAATACATAAACTTTTTCATTCCATAACGCTCATTGTCTTCAATTCCATCACCAAATCCAACACCATTAATACTTTCGTCACATTCACCATCAGGATCATCAATTCCATTTGCATCCATAAGCGGACCACCAAGTATAACAATACCTTGAGCAGGGATAACATCACCATATGATTCTGGCTCTCCATCACCATCAATCGAATCACCATTATAGCCATAATAAGCACCTCTTCCTACATCACAACCAACATAATCATCAGCTGCATAACCAATGTCAAAATCAGTAAATAAACCAATATATGTGTCGTTATAGGTGTGTGATGACCTGTTAAATATTTTATAGCTAAAAAACAGAGTATTGTTCATAGGTTCAATTTCGTTGCTATAAAACTCGTAAGCCATACCATGTATTTCAAGACCAAGAGCTTCGCCACCGGTTTCGTTGTGTTGACGTAAATCGTTAATTATAAAATAAATACATTGATCTCCACGAATAAGCGGATAGTCGCCTTCCATTGGGTTGTAGATACTATCGCCATCAACATCAATAAAAGGAGCTAAATATTCAGCTTGATTCAAATCTTGATCACCATGTGCTGGCCAATTGGCAATGTTTTCAACAGGCTGATAACCAGTTTCCATCCAGTGAAATTTGTGATAAATTATTTCTTCTTTGGTTAGTTTCCATACATTTTGCCATTCAATAACTGTTGAAGTATCAATACTTAAATCAGTTCCATCTGAACTTAAAGGACCCGGCCAATAATCCATACCTTCCTGGCGATATCGTTCTGCTGCCAGTTTTAGCTCTCCTAATTCATCTATGCCACCAACCCACAAAGTCGAGTTAAAGATGGTGTTTTTTTTGCTTCCTTTGGGAAATTCAAATACCGGTAAATTATCTATTTGTGAGGGACCAGGCCAAAATTGAAGCCCGCTTGCCTGAATACGTGCCCTAATATTATTATGATCCAAAAAATCAAAATAATTATTTTCTATATTTATATATACATGTGCTGCAGATTCAGCTCCTGCATTTCCATTTTCATCAATGATAATATAACTATAAACAAGAGTATCGCTGCTATATAAATTATA
>CAYWRM010000084.1:0-6276 GCA_964460905.1 uncultured Lentimicrobiaceae bacterium | reverse complement strand
TATTTAAGTCAAAAATAATAATAAAAAGCGGCTACGGCGCATAGCAAACCGTTAGGCAAAATAATGTAGACTCAATAATTAATCAAATTCAATAGAAATGAAAAAGATCATATTTCTTATAGTAATTGCAATTATTACTTTCTCATGTCAAAATAATCAGAAAGAAGTTCAAGAAACACAAACAGTCCAAACAAAAACAATTGACAACTCTGAAAAGACTGAAAAATTATTCCAAGAATTTAAGACTCTTTATAATGAATTATTAGTTTTTAAGGACAACCCAGACTTCATTAAATTAGGATTTGGCGCAGGTGGGCCTTACAATAAATGGTTACTAAGTGTGAAAAGACTTAAAGTAAATCCTGACTCAAAATTGCTGCTAAAAAAAGGAATTGTTCCAGGTGAATTAGAACAGTTAGGTTTAGAATACGTCAATTCTAAAGGAGAAGAAACAGAAACAACAATCTTTTTTAATAAGGCATTCAAGAATGCAATATCACCAAAACCAGTAGCGAAAATCAAAAATGTTTCTGGAAATAGCAACTATGAAAAAATCAAGACCGAATATAAATTATTTGGCAAATGGCTTATCACACTTTCAGCAGGTAATGAGAAATATAGTTATCCATATGAAATTTATATGAAAAATGATAAATACATTGGAGTAATTCCTGAGGATAAATTTGATACTGAAATTCTTGAGAAAAAGGGAAACAAATATTTCGTAATAGGAAATGAATCTGGTGAGTATTATCAAATAGATTCTAGAATGAACATGTCGCTTTTTGATCAAGATGGAGAATTGACTAGTATGGGATATAAAGCTATAAAACAATGAATGTAAACAAATTACTTTGCCTAACAAACGCTCAAAAATAATTGCCATGACAGAAGTAACATCAACATTTGCAATCCGTTTCAAGTCTTGTATAACCAGACAAGAAACTGCTTCGCATACGGCAACTATTCTTAGCGCAATCCGTTGTGGTTAATTTTGAGAAAGACACATTATAAGAATGATTGACAAAGAAAAAATACCAAATAAATTATATCAAGAAATGTTATATCTATTTGGTAAAGAGAAAACTGAACAGATAGCGAAAGGTGTAGGATACAGTCATCACGGACTTACTTGGAAAGTGACTGATGAAAAATTCAGACGAAAATTTGGAATACGAATTTTTCCATTTTTCATATTAATTGTGATTATTTTCTTAATTGTCAACATATATTTTCAGACAACTTATTAAGAATAAAACAAAGAATTAGAAAACCGATTAAAAACTGAAATGCAAGAATCAAAACGATTGATTTTCATAAAAACATTCCTCAAGTTGTATGGAGTTGAAAAAATTGAATTGACTAACCAAACGAAAAATTCAATTTCAGGTATTGCAATTTATGACTTGTCTGACCCAGAAGAAAAGCAAGAATTTATTTGGCATCAAACTGAAGATGATGTTCCACCAAACGCATTAAATATTCTGATTGAAAAAATAGTTGCAAAAAAATGGCATAACGGAGAGAAAATCTCAAAACATATTGAAGGAATGCAATTTGTGGAATTTGACAACACAACTAAGGAAAAAATATTGGGTGAATTATTTAAGATTGATATAAAAATGGTGGATGATGGAGAAGAAACAGATTCCTATTTTGTCCATTACTGAATAAAAAAACTAACCACAACAATGTATATAAAAAATAAGCGAGATAGTAGTAGCATCAAGGCTTGTAGTCTATTTGAACTTTCTTGTAAGTTGAAAGTTTTGTGCTTCGAAATCGCTTACTTTTCATATACTTAACGTTAGCAGCAATATAACGAGAGAATTATACAATGAACAATTTAATACAAAAAATAGAAATACATAGCTTTCGTTCCATCGAAAAGATAATATTACCTGTAAAAGAGTTAAATGTATTTTCGGGAACTAATGATGTTGGAAAATCAAATTTTTTAAAAGCATTAAATTTGTTTTTCAACAACCAAACTGATTTTTTAAAAACATTGAAGTTTGAAGATGATTATAACAAAGTTTCACGAGCAAAAATGATACGCTCTTCGAAAATGAAACAACTTATAAAAATTAGATTATATGTAAACCCGCCTAAAACATACAAATCATTATTAGGTGAAAAAAAAGTTTTTATAGAAAGACAATTTGATAGGAATGGCGATAAAATTGAAAAATACTATCCTGATAAGCCAAAGCAAAAATCTTCAATTAAAAGAATAATAAACAAAATTCGCTATATTTATATTCCAGCATTGAAAGGAGAAGATGTTTTACAATATTTACTCTCAATGATTGGCGAACAACAGTTAATTTCTGAAAAGAATATTACTACTTTAAATGAAGGTATTGCGGATAAAACAAATGACTTAAAAAAAATATTAGAAGATTCTGGTATTAGTATTGGAACAAGTTTTGGGTTACCAACTTTTCTTGCTGATTTTTGGCAAAAACTTTCGGTAAATACGTCTTATGAACAATTTGTAAAATTAGAAACAGAAATAAAAGGCTCTAATAAATCAAAACTAAATCCATCTCAATTTAATATATCCTTACAATTTCGTGGTGAAGGTATTAAGAGTAAATACATTCCGCCATTATTACAATGGTTAGATAAAAATGATAAAACAAAAGAATTTATTTGGGGCATTGACGAACCTGAAAATTCTTTGGAATTTGATTTAGCCGACAAACTTGCAAGATTATTTTTTAATGATTATGCTCAAAAAACTCAAATTTTTTTAACAAGTCATTCATTAGCATTTATTAATCCCCCTAAATATATTAATATCTATCCCAAAAGGATGAAAATAATAAAAGACGAACTTGGGCGAACTCAATGGAAGGATTTAGATGACTTGTTTTCGAAACAAAATAAATATGATTTATATAATGAGCTTGGTATTTTAATGGCTCAAAAGGAATTTATAGAAGAATATCGTAGTGTAGTTGCAGAAAAAGGAAATCTCGATAATAAAATTAAACATTATACATTACCAATTATAATAGTTGAAGGGAAAACTGATAAATGGATTATTCAAACTGCTTGGAACAAATTATTTCCGAGTGAAGAAATTCCTTTTGAAATATCTCCTTCTGGTCGTTATATAAACGAAGATGAAAGCTCAGGAAATGCTGAACAAGTTCAGAATACAATTGAATTTGTATCATCAATGGTTGATAGTAATAAAATAATCATTGGTCTATTCGATAACGACAAAGAAGGAAATGTGAGATTTAATGGACTGAACAAAATTTTGTTTAAACCACATCAAATCACAAACATAGTTAGAGAGCATAAGACAAAGAAAATCTATGGATTGCTTATTCCTGTGCCTTCACATCGTTCTAATTTTGTGTCGAATAAAATAAATCACAGATTTTTAGAAATAGAACATTATTTTTCTGACCAAGTTTTAGTAAAATACAGAATGATAGGAGATAAGGTTGCTCCTGATTCTAACATTTTCACAATTAAAAGCAAAAACAAAACTATATTCGCAAATGAAAAAATCAAAGAATTAGATGTAAATGAATTTGATAAATTTGAAATTTTGTTTGATAAGATTAAAGATATAATAGAAAAATAAAGCTGCTAACAAAGGCTATACATAATTTGGGTAATGTACTTATATTGAAGTTTATAGCATTAAATAAAATTAACGGTAAATTTAAAATTAATCGTTTCAAAATCCCAAACTACGCATAGCCAATCCGTTAGCAAACATACATAAGATATGACAACACAGGAAAAAGTTGAAAAACTAAAAGAGTTCAAAAGTGAAAAAGACTTTAGAGAATTTCTTATTGATTTTCTAAAGAAAAGTGAATTTACAAGTGTAATGCATACACATAGATATGGTAGTCCTGAACAGGGCAAAGACATAATTGCAAAATATCCACATTCACTAGAAGGTGGGGATTGGTATTCATTTGTCGTAAAACTTGGCAGAATAGGAGGAGGTACAAATGAGATTGAAACAATTAAAAATCAAATTAAACAATCATTCGAGTATTCTTATGTCGGACCAGATGGGAATAAGCAAAGTATAAACAAAGTAAAGGTTGTCACAAATGACAATTTTACTCGTGGTGCTCAAACTCAATTATCACAAAGTCCAGAGCTAAATATTTATAATAATTTTAATTTTTGGTGGAATGAGAATCTAATAGAATTAATTGACAGGAATTATCCTGACTTCTAGTTGCCTGGTGATGCATTTGCTAAAGAATACTCTAAATCATTTATTCGAAAACTGCAAACAGAAATTGAAATAAGAGATTTAACAGTAAGAAAAATTGATGATAAAAAAATTCAAAAACTTTTAGATATTTTCATTGAACCTAAACTCACAACTTCTGAGTTAGAAGAAGACAAAAAAACTAAAGAAAAGCAAGTCAAGCAACGTAAATTTAATCTAAAAGCTATTAACTCAGTTGATGAAAATTTACTTTTCTCGGGAGAACAAGGTTCTGGTAAAACGAAAGTTTTAAACTCTTTGGCTTGTCAACTAGGATCTGTTGAAATTATAACTAAAAATCAGGCTATTCCAGTATGCATTAAGGCTCCCGATTTCCGGGAGTACAATTACAACATAGAGGTAACTCTAATGGATGAAATTAAGAAGCATTCTGACCCTTTTTTCAAAGATACAATACTTAATAAATTAAAGCCGATTATTTTTATTGACAACCTAGATTTGTTGAGAAAAGAGGAAAAAGAAGAGCTAACTCATAATCTTAAAGCTTATTGTAAAGATAAGCAGACTCATTACGTTTTAACTTATCGCAAAAATGAATTTGAGTACGATTCTGGTATTAAAACAGTTAGGATACATAATTTTGATATAAAACAAATTGAATCATTTATCACCAAATTTTTCGAAGAATCGGAACGAGGCAAGAAGTTTATCAAAATACTAAAGGAGAGTGATATATTATCAAAATTACCTACAACTCCCCTAACAATAACGCTGATTTCTCTGCTCTATGATGAGAATAATTTTGAAATACCTGCAACACTTAGTGATATCTATACTGATTTCACATCAATATTGCTGGGAAAACTTGAAGTAAGAAACAGAACTGAACTTTTAATTTTCAATATTAAGCGTAGGCTATTTACAATGATCTCGCTTAAGATGCTTGATGAAAGGCAATTTCAATTTTCATATGATGATTTTAAAGCATTTATAAATGAATTTCTTGACGATCGAGAATATCAGATACAAAGTGATAATGAAATAAATGAATTAATTGACAAATCAGGTTTGTTGTATAAGGATGACAACAATTACGTGGGATTTAAACAACAAGCATTTGTAGAATTTTTTGCTTCTCTAGAAATTTATCATCATTGCAGAAATACTCATTATAATAAGCTTGTAGAACAGTTTAATGATGTTACATGGCAAAATACTGCCATATTTTATGCAGGGCATTCAAAAGAATTAAACGGCATGATTGATGATGTAATTAACAAATCACCAAATGAGAACCTAAAAGATTGGTTCGTGAATTCTGGCGGAATGGGATATCTTTCTCAAGCATTATACCAAACCAAGCCTAGTGAGCGCAAAAAATTAATTTTAAAATCCCTTGACAATCTATTAATGGCATTCGATGAGATAAAGAAACTTTCTGGAGATAAAGAAAGCTTCTTTTATAAGATTCCTCTAACTTTTATTTGTGCAATTGTTGATTTCTGGTTTAGTGAAAATTTTAAATCTGTTACACTAAAAAGAACGTTAATGCAATCTTTTGATGAACTATTTAAACAAGAAAGTTCATTTGAAAACAATTATAAGTTAATGATGATATCAACGACATTAATGAACCCATATATAGCCGAAGACTCTTGTTTTGAAAGACTCTTAGAGCGTAAGGGATTTATCAATCATCCAATACTACCATTTGTAGCAGACATGGTTATTGACTTGGGATCAATTGACAGTAAAAACGTCTCAAAAGAAATAAAATTAAAAATAGAGAAATCTATTATCAAAAAGAGAGATTATTTAAAGGCGGTATTAAAAGAACCAGCCTATAGGTTTAATGATGATTTCACAATTGACAAATAAAGTACGTTTGCTAACAACGGCTCATAGGCAATAGCGGGGCTTCGGTTTCATGGACAGTGCTGCTTTAAATCAACAATCTGTCTTCCAGACACATCTTTTGAAATAAATCCGCTACTGCCCATAGCAAAAACGTTAGGCACAATAGTGGGAAGAGAGTGTGGGTTGAGCTACGGGTTTTGCAT
>CAYWRM010000083.1:0-6291 GCA_964460905.1 uncultured Lentimicrobiaceae bacterium | reverse complement strand
GAAATTTATAAAAAAATTACAGATATTACTGTTAAAAAAATTGTTATTTTGTAAGTCAACAATTTTTTTAACAGTAATATCTGTAATTTTTTTATAAATTTCTCGTTCACCAAAAACGATATCAAAACCCTGCCACCCTAAAAAGATGGCAGGGCAAAAGTGTTAAATAGTTGCAAAGTGACTAATCCTTAATGCAACGCACCGTTTGGCCCACTGCTCGGACGCTGCTGCCGAAAAAGGCATTATAGAAGATAATAACGATGCTCTTGGCGTCGGTACCATCAACCGTACTGCTCCAATAGTAGCCGCTAGAGCCAACGACGTTGAACTCACCAGTGTCGTTCATACGGTAGCCACCAACCGATAGTTTTAGTGGAGAGCCAAAGGCACCTACATAGTCATTTGATGCCCAACTTATTCGCTCTGCCTCTAACTCTGTTTTAGTAGCTACCCTAAAGCCTGAAGGACATGGGTTGTTAGTACCCGATTCTCCCTGCCATAAATTATTGTTTGGGCCTGATAGCCAATCACCGTCAGAAATAATAAACAGACCATCCCAATCGTTGCTCAAGTTTGGTGTTGCTATTGTAGCCTGTGTATTTGTTGTTGTACTTGCGCGATCTTCGTGTCCATCGCTATAGCGTCCCCATTGGTATAAGTCACCGTAGGCATTGGCATCATCAATTGATGTGGCCTGCTGATCCATATCAAAATTTGTATGGTCGGCATCGTTGTAGATGGCTCCCAAGTTGTTGTTAAGCCATGTTTTGCCGGTTGTGGTATTATCAACTTTTTTGTAAACATAGTTATGACCTGCGGTACCATACTCAGGATCGGGGTAACCACCTGTGGCATCCAACAAGAGGTTGCCTAATGAGTTACCGTTAACAATAACATCAATGGTTGCCATGGTTATAGTTGCACCGAAAGTTTGCTGCGGCACATCAATATCGGCTCCACCACCATCGGTAATGTTTATAGTATAGGTTATGGTACCACTACTGCTAAAACTACCTTCAGTATTGCTAAGTGTAATAGTACGTGTAGCACCATTATTATCGGTAATATTATAGGTTGGGCTGGTCCAGGCGCTGTAGGTTCCTGTACCACTTGTATAAGCAATGTCAATGGTATGCCCATTGGTTAGCGCTCCAACAAAAAGACTGGAAACCGATGCCCAAATTTCGGTTTGTGGTAAATCGAATGTGGCATCGCTATCGGTAATATTTCTTGTTGCTGATGCTGTTAAAACACCTGCACGATAAAAATCAACAATATAAGTACCTGCGGTATTTGGTGTACCTGTAAGGTTATAAACCAAATCTTGGCTTGCTCCTACGTTTATACTTACTGCACTGTAATCGGCACTTTCTGAAATACCAGCTGCAATAGAAAATGTTGCAGTACCTACACCTATGGAGGCTGCACTGGTGAAATTATAAGGGCCTACGGTTACGGCTGTGTTATTAGTAACAGTAAAGGTTACTGTATTGCTACCTGTAAAGGCTGTGCCAATTACGTAATTGCCTGCAAATATACCTGGGTCGGCAACCGAAGTTGCACTGATTACATTTGCTGTGGCTGTTGATGTTAAACCACCAACCGAACTAAAATCGATAACAACAGTTCCTGCTGCTGATGGTTTACCTGTTACATCATAAATAAGGCTTTGGTTTGCACCGGAGTTAATGGTAATTGCACTATAATCGGTACTGGCAGCAACAGCTGCAGCCACGCTAAAGCTTGCTGTACCTGTACCAACGGATGCTGCGTTATTAAAATCAACAGGACCAACAGGCGTTAGCCCATTATTACTTACAACAAATGTTGCTGTTGTATTTGAAAATGTATAATCTGTTATATAATAACCGTCCATTGTGCCGGGTTTGGTAGCAGTAACACCGGTAGCAGGATTACCAACTATTTGAGTCCATACAGAGCCGGTATAGTAGTAATAACCTGCAGGGTCACAGTTAGTACAAACAACCATCAGCCATTGGGCAGGAGTGGTTATATCATTCATTTGTGTTTCGGTCATACGTGGGGGTAAAAAGCCTTTTACGGTACTTTTTATATCCAACATTGCTGAGCCATCGGCGCTACTGCCATCTGTTGTTACTGCCATTTGTGCTGTTAAGCTATAGCTTGTAACCATTGCAATTACTACTAATAATAATTTTAATTTTTTCATGTCAATTTTATTTATTCAAAATATATTTATTCAATTAGTTTAATATAATTTGTTTTGATACCACCATATTGTTATTTTGTAATCTTACAATATATACGCCTGGTTGTAGGTTTAGCATTTCGCTATATTTACCATCTATAGTAATGGCTTTACGATTAATCAACCTGCCTTGTATGTCAAATATTTGAAGATTTGCTTGTTTGGTTTCACTTATAATATTTAGTGTATTGTTGTAAGCCCAAATATTAAGTATGTCGGTTTTGTTGTTGTCATTAATGTCGGTTACTCCAAAATGAATGGCAAAACGGTTGGCAATATCGCCTGCATCGGTGGTAAAAAAGTAATCGCTTTGGCTTAGTTTATGCCAGTTATTAAGTAGTTTATCGTGTAAATAAATGGCGTTCGATGAAATATATTCGCTAACTTCGGTTATTGAAATTGTGTATTCACCCTGCTTTGGAATTACTACACCAACAGCTATGCTGTTTTCCACTGCAATTTCGGGAATGCTGTTTACCGCCAAGTTTATATTATCTGCCGAAATAGTATATAAATTAGGCGCATTTACATTGTAACTATTCATTTTAATGGCATCGCTACGATCTCTGTTGTACGTGCTTTCGTCTTTTAGCCATATACTAGTTTCATCGTAATAGTTATTTCCGGTTAATCGAAGTATTAGTTTGTCGTTATTGGCTGTGTTACCTTTGTAATATGTGCCATCATCATGGGTTTGTATAGTGGTTATAAAAGTAAACTCAGTATCATCAGTAGTATTTGGATCTGTAATTACAAAAAAGCCCTGGTTTGCTGCTATATACCCACTTAGGCCTTCAGTTCCTCCATAAATTTGCTCAAAACCACCTGAGCCAGCATTTTTTACTTGGTTATATGCATAAGCATAATCGTCTATAAATAAATCACGGCTTGCACTAGAGACTAATTTCCAGTCGATTGCCGACGAATACGGGTTGCTCATTAAATTCCAGCCATTATAAAAGTCCCAATCTTTACCTACACTATTTTTAAGAGTGAAAATTTGGTTACCCGTAACAAGGTTTCCTCTAAATATTTTAGTTGGGGTTGCTACGTTATAGGCAATTAAGTATCCTTTGCATGAAAGAAGGTAGTCGCCATTGTTAACTTCTTCACTTGCAAAAAGAATAGATTGCGGTGGGTCATCTACCTTGTAATTTACCCAAGTACCTGGTGATGGTTCGTCCCAAGCGTAAAAGTCATCGTAATTACCTGGGGCAAACCCACTACCACTTATTGCCATTCCGCTTACCGGTGCACCAAGTATATGCCATGCTTGCTCACTTCCCGGCAAATAGCGTTCTGCAATGGTTTTGCCACCATTGTTAATTTCTACTTTACCTACACCTAGTACAATCAAGGAAACATCACCGCTAACATCTGATTCCAGAACAAGGTTTCCTGTTGTAATGTCCATTGTGGTTCCTGATTCGATGGTGATTTTTGTATTTGGTTCTATCCGTACTTCCTGTGCAATGGTGAGGAAATGTAAAAGAAAAACACATATTGTCGTTACTACAATTGATTCTATTTTCATGATAATTTGATTTTACGTTACATTAATTTTGTTTTCTGTTACTGTTCTCATTCAATTTATCTTGACTCATATTATATAGCTTTTTACCACCATAGGTGGCTCCTAAGCCAAGCAGTATGAATAATCCTCCTCCAATTGGGGTGTTACCTCCGGGTTGATTTCCGGATGTTCCATGATTGGGTGGCGGAGGTGGCGGTACTTGTGCAAACAAACTTGTTGCTGCCATTGATGTCATTAGTAGTACAAAAAATAATAGTGTTTTTTTCATATTGTTACAGTTTAATTCGTTTCATTATCTTTCAATTGCATTATCACCTTAGATATATTTTCAAAATCTTCACTTTTCCAAAAAAAAACAATCTGCTCCTGCCTCCATGGCCAGCTGCCTATAGTATGTATCTGCATAAAACGTAAGTAACATTAGTTTCACCTTACTATCTTATGTTCTTATATATTTGATAATATTTAATCCTTTTGATTTGTCCATTTTATAACCTTGTAGGGACAGTCCAAGTTCTAGCTTAGGCACTACGGTATTTTTATATGCCTAGATCTTATGGGTTGGTTTTTATTTTTATTTTCCACCAAACTTATAACCAACAGAAATTGCCAGAACACGATTGTTAAGCTTATTACCTTCTTCGGTATAAGCTGAAATATTTGCTAAGCCTAAGTTGTAATTTACACCAATTTGAAAAGAGCTTAACTCAATTCCTGCCCCAGCAGTTAAACCATAATCTAACCTCTTAACATCATCTTCGTCTTTGTCTGAACCAAAATTGATAGTTTCTTCGTTAGTTTCAGTTTCACCATTATCTGTAAATTCATTTTTGCTTTTTCCACATAATCCCATTCCAATATAAGGGCCAAAAACACCATAAATTTTTGAACTGCCAATATCAAAGGTTGCTTTTGCCGTCAATGGAATATCTAGATAATACATGGTCAGCCTTGATTTACTTTCATATTCATAAGTTCCACCACCGTATGTGTCTTTTACACTTCTCTTGCCCCCTTTTGTAGAAAGCAATAAACCAGATTCAAAAGAGAACATTTCATTAATTGGAAATTCTACAGTTGGACCAAAATGAAAACCTGGGCTCATTTTAAATTCATCACTATAATTATAGTCATCATCTTTCATATGTAGAGTAGATAAGTTCAAGCCAGCTTTTACTCCAAATATTTGTGAAAAAGATTCTGTTCCTATTGTAACAAGTAATGCTACAATACTCAATTTGATTAGATTATTCATTATTTTTTAAATTTTAGGTGGGTTCTAAAAGTTCACTTTTTTGATTTTTTCAGGCACCAATTGAACCCGTTTATATCTGTGCTGAAAAAGTAAGCAACATTAATTTCACTTTAAATCTTCTTCTCTAATTTCTCTAATATCATCTACTACATTTAAGCTGGGCATTTTATTATCTAAAATTGCCAAATCAGGTTTTAGTTTATGCATGGCACTTATAGCATCTATTCCATTATGGAAACTCCCAACTACCTCCACATTCTCCAGACTGCTCAGCATTTGCTGCAGTCTGTCAAGCATAAAACCTGAATCATCGGCTATTAATACTCTCATTGGTGGTTATTTCAGTGAACAAATATCCGACTATTTATGTAAATTACTTGTAGGATAAATCTGATTTCTTTGTAGGATAAATCTTACAAGGGAAATGTTTACAGGGGAGATGTTAAGGGTTTTTCAAAATATGGTAGTTGAAACTAGGAAGAGGAACTATGACTTTAAACTAATGGTTAAATAATTAGCATAATTTAGTTATAAGAACTCATTTTCAATATAATAACTAGCAAGATCAGTGTTCTTTTCGAGCCTTATTTTTTCCATAATCCTGTTTTGGTAGGTACTTACTGTTTTATTGGAAATAAACAATTGATTTATTTGCTACAACCAATTGAATGACATCATATTGTTTGTTGAGTAAAATTTCTCGAATATATTCCCGGCACTAATCAAAAAAAGGTTATCTATTCATGGATAAACAACCTTTTTATTTTCTTAATCGATTAACTTAATCCCGATAGAATATGAACCGGGTGATGAATATGCCTACATTATCGCCATGTCCAGCATCACTTTCAACTCCGCTAAGCACAAATTTCAATTCCCAGCCCTCGTTGATCAGGCCATTGATTTTTGATGTAATCATGGCATCGTTTGAGGCAATGTTTTGGAAATTGATACCCACTGAACTATAAAAGTTGAGTAGTTTGGTTTCGTCAAATTTGTTAACTTTAATATCTTTTCGGCTTACATCTTTTTGATTACTCTTTTTACCATCTGTCCTTGCAGTTGTGAAATTATCAACTGAGAGTGTGTCGGTGGTTTCAATAATCCTCGATCGTCCTATTCCCATGGGGACAACGGATTCAACTGTAGTTACAATTTTGTACTCTTGTGCAGTACTGTTCATGGTAAAAAAAATTAACATGGACACTGCAATAAAAACATTTTTCATAGATTTTGATTTAAATTAAATTAAATTGTAGAATAAATTATTTG
>CAYWRM010000082.1:0-6403 GCA_964460905.1 uncultured Lentimicrobiaceae bacterium | reverse complement strand
TTCGTTAAGGCACATGCTTTACAAAGTTAAAGGCACATGCTTTACACTAAATTAGTGCTTAGCCTAGTTGATTTTTGTTTAACTCTAATATCATTTTCACTAAAGTATCCCAAAAATACATCTCTATAAAATACTTTCCAAATTCCATTACCAATTTCTTCAGCACCAACTTGTTTTCCTATTAATCCATTAGTTATAAATACCCAATAATATGACTTCCATCTTACCGATCCATTCTTGGTAACATTCATGAATATATTTTTGTTTTTCAAGAGCAAACCCACCCCTCTATGACCATCTCTAAAATCTTCAGTTTCACATCTCATGGTTTGTTTCCAATACCTTATTTCCATCTATTCGGTTTATCCATTTCTTCATTTTTTTCTGAATGACTTTGAAATGATGTTCCTCATCTGATGTAATTAGCGAAATTGCTTCCCCAGGCGATTCAGCACGACCTGTACGTCCTATCCGATGGATGAAGTCTTTGGGAGAACGTGGTAGTTCATAGTTGATTACATAAGGTAAAAATTCGATATCGATACCACGTGCAAGTAAGTCGGTAGCTACTAATACGTGGAGTTTTTTGTATTTGAATTTTGTAAGCAAATCAGTTCGTGCACCCTGACTTTTTCTACTGTGAATAGACTGTGCATCTATTCCATTATTACGAAGCTTGTTTGCAACCTGATCGGCTTTTTGAATAGATGAGGTGAAAACAAGAACCTGATTCATATCCTTGCTTATTATAAGATATCGAAGCAAAGGGCCTTTCTTCTCAGGTGCAATAAAATAGGCTACCTGTTGGATGAGTTCAATTGGGTCTTCTTCTTCTTCATTAATCTTAATAACCTGTGGGTTGAGCAATAAAAGTTGCTGAATGTTTTTAACGTCCACACTTAAGGTAGCTGAAAATAATAAGTTTTGACGATTCTTTGGAAGCTGTGCAATTATTCGATCCATTTCGTCCTTAAAACCCATATTAAGCATTTTATCAGCTTCGTCAAGTACTAGGGTGTCAATGTTGGATATGTGAAGTGCGTTAGAATCTAATAACTCCAATAAGCGTCCAGGAGTAGCCACCAAAATGTTTACTCCTTGCAGTCCTATCATTTGAGGATTGATGGATACTCCTCCAAATACGGCTTGAACTTTTATAGGCTCTATAAATCCCTGATTAAAAAGTTTAAAAACATCTAGTACCTGTGTTGCTAATTCGCGAGTAGGAACTAATATCAACACATTAATATGGCGATTTTTTGTGTTCTTCGCTCCTTGCTGATTCATTAAAATTGGCAATACATAACTGGCTGTCTTCCCCGAACCGGTTTTAGCAATTCCTAGGATGTCTTTTTTTTGAATTATGGCAGGTATAGCCTGCTTCTGAATTGGATAGGCTTCGGTATAATTATGATCATTAAGAGTTTTTAATAAATTTTCGGATAAGCCCAAAGAAGAAAACGACATAAGTAAGTGATTTTTTTAATAATACTCAAATGTACGGGAATTATGGATTTTATTTACGTTAATTCAAAGAATTTTATTTACTATTCCTCGATGCTCTAAATGTCATTATAAAGGCTTGTTGTATAATTTTTATTAATAATTCAATGGATGTTATATCTAATGGTAAATCTATTTATTTAATTCCTAGCACAAAAAACACTAAGTGCAAAATGGAGCAAAACATATGGTTTGATATTATTATGGTAAAGCTAATGGTGGCTAACGTTAGTGTAAGAATATGTAGCCGATTTCGGGCTTGAAACTTATCAAGTTATAAGAAAGTTAAAGCGAGCAACAACCCCTGAACTTACTACTATCTCGGCTATTATTTTTATACATCTTTCTTGTGTGGCGTATTTTATTGTCTAATACTCGGTCTCATTCCGTTAATTAACTCAATCAAAGTTGTGTCTGTTAAACTTGTTTGATATATTTTTCTTGGTTCATTTATATTTTCAAATCCTGAAAAATAAATTCTGTCTTGCCTATCTATCCACAAGTCTGTTGTGCAAAGTCCTTTTTTAGAAATCCGTTTTGTGGATTTTGTATTAAAATCATAGCTGAATATTGCACTTGGAGGTTCATTTAATCCTTCGATAAACTCGTCTATTCCGCTAGCAAAAATCATTTGTTCATTGTCAGAAGTCAAACAGAATCGTGTTGAACTTGAAAAATAGAATTTATCGCCAAATAGTTGTGATAAATCATACTTTTCTATCAATTTCCCGCTTGTGTCAAATTTGTATAAAACATTCAGATTATGTGCAAAAATATATTTTCCATCTTGGCTCCAAGTTGGTGCATATAATCCAATGTCTGAATCAGTTGAAATAATTTTGAATTCGGAACTATTTGGTTTAATTAATCCAATTTGCCAATCATTGCTCATTATACAAAATGCCAAATATTCACCTGTTGGAGACCATATCGCTCCATAATGGTTTTTGTCATTGATTTCTAAATCCTTTATTTTTGAATTTTCTGTATTAATCAATCTAATAATCCTTGAATAGTCTTTTCCTGTTGAAGATGATTGCGTGTATGCAATCCATTTACCGTCTGGTGAAATACAAGGGTCGAATCCTTCTATTAGATTTTTAGTCTTTCCAGTTGCAAAATCATGATAGCTTATGAATTCATTGTTTTGAAAAGCAAGTTTTCGATTGTCAATTTTTACTTTCTCCTTTGAATTATCTTTCTGGTTATTTGATTTCTTATCCGTTCCAGTATTGCATGAATTAATAAGAATCAAAAGTCCAATCAATAATGTTATTTGTTTCATGTTAAGTCTGTTTTATAAGTCACACAACGGTTTTGCTATGCGCCGATGCCGCTTTTTATTATTGTTTTTGATTTGAATATTTCACTTCAAAGTGACTATTTCTGTGCTAACCGAAGACATAACTGCGGCAATGGCGTATGAGCTTTCCTAAGTTTGCAAAAAATATTATCTTTCATTAAACAGAAAGAACGAAGGAGTGGAATAAGGTTATCATGAGCGTTGAACCGTCAGAGTTCGTCAACAAAGAGAATCCCCACTCTTTCACTACTAAAATATGATCAGTTCTTTGGGCATAAAGCCCGTTTGTAGGTTGCTATATAACAGTAGTGTCGTTCTCTCCTTAAAAACTTTAAAAGATGTATAAAAGTAAAGAATTTATTGGTATTGATGTATCAAAAGATACATTTGATGTTTGGAGTCTCTCCTTTGGCCACTTATGCCTTGATAATACTAGAAAGGGCTTTAGAAAGCTTAAGAAGCAGCTAAAAGAAAACTCTTGGTGTGTTATGGAAGCTACTGGTAGTTATCATCAACTGCTTGCACGTTATTTATATGATAGCAAGGTAATTGTTTCTGTAGTAAACCCGATGGTTATCAAAAGGTTTATACAGATGAAGCTTCAGCACAATAAAACGGATAAGAGTGATGCAAAGATGATAGCCCTTTATGCCCAGCAGCAACCATTAAAAGTATGGGAGCCAGATCCCCATTACATAGAGCAGTGTAAAATACTCAACACAAACATTGCCTTGTATTTTAAGCAAAGTACGGCATTAAAGAATAAGCTTCATAGTCTAACAAGTAAAGGTGTCAAAGGGTTTTTATTACAATCTCTAAAACGTCAGGTCAAACAACTACAAAAAGAAATAGTGATGTTAGAAAGTCATGTTGAATCTCTCATAAAAGAACATGAATCAGAAATGCTTACTAATATTTCATCGATCTCAGGCATAGGGAAAAAGACAGCCATGATGCTAATCTCAAACACTTATGCTTTTAAATCATTTGATAATTACAAACAGGTTACAGCATTTTTCGGATTATCACCAATTGAACGTACTTCTGGAAGTAGTATCAGAGGAAGGTCACGAATAAGTAAGAAAGGGAATCCATTGGTCAGAAACCATTTGTTTTTATGCAGTTTTACAGCTTGTGAATATAATCCTCAATGCAGAGCTTTATATGAGAGAATAGTAGCTAAAGGTAAATCAAAGAAGCTGGCCTTAATTGCGGTTAGCAACAAGCTTCTAAAACAGGCATTTGCTGTAGCTAAATCAGGTATCCCATATGATCCTAATTATAGGAGTCGTTTAACTATTCAATAATTTTTCTTTTTGAAGTGCCCACATGAATCAACAGGGTATTTTAAAAAGAAAAATTTTTTAAGGGTTTTACTTGGATTTCAGCTCAGTTCTTTGTTATGCACCGATTATTCTGTTTCCGTTAATTGATAATATGCTTCGAAATATTTCTCTGGACCTTCGCTGACTAATTGTCGAATTTTGCCAGCTCCATACTTCTCTTCAATTCTTAAACCCATATAACAACCTACGATATAGAAAAGTCTATCACCAGAACATTGTCCTAAGACATTTCCCAATATTTCATTTGTCAGATCCTTATCAATATTTTCGTCTAAATATTTAATTATGGAATTAAATTGCTTTATTTTTTCATTTAATACGACTGTATCAAGTAAAACCTGATAATCATAATCAGAAATTTCATTCATTTCAATTCTTTTATGATATGGAGTCAGTGTTGCCAAGCCTTCATTCATTGTCATCATTAATACAATTGTTTTTAATTCTCTAACTGTTTTGGCCTCAAAAATATCCGGTAATGATTGATATTTCTCAAATCCAATGTGAAATAACTCGTGTGCAATATATAATTCCATTTCGTTATAGCTTTTCCTGAATTGCTCAAAGTCAATATTCATACAGATTTTATCATTAAAAGCAATTCCGTTGTATCCTCCAATCACAAAATAAATGGTCGACTTTTGTTTGTAGCCATCAGGAAGATATATTAAGCATAATTTAGTGTATTCATAAAGGATTTTTTGCTCGTTGTCTTTTAAATATTTTACAATTTCGATATACTCATCTTTTCGTTCTTTTACATGTGAAAAGTCAAATCCTTCATTTTTTCCATTCAATGAATTTCGCAAATTATCTTCAGTAAGTGAATTGGAAGAATATTTTTTACTGTGTTCTAAAATATGCTGGTAACTGGGATTATTGATTATTGATTCGGTGTTGTCCTTATCTTTTGTGTATTGGTCAAGAACTAATTCTATTGCGGAATAATCGAAAGAAATTTGTCCAAATACGCCTGAACTTACCAGAAGTGTCAAAGCTCCTAAAAACAATAGTGTTTTCATTCTATTTACTGTTTTTGTTAATTGATGCTAATGTTTGGCGCTATGAATAGTTGCCGCTTGCGAAGCAGTTTCTGGTCTGGTTTTACCAGACTTGAAACGGATTACAAATGTTGAATTTATAATTGTCACGGCAATTATTTATGAGCGTTTGTAATACACTGGGCATTGTATCATTGTTTATTCAAATCATATTGATTATTTGAATCTCATTCCCAGCCATCTTTCAGCATTTGAAGACCTTCTATACTTTCAAGAACTACTGTTCTAGGGATACCAAAGCGATTATCGATGGTTGAAGCTAACTGGTCAATAGAGTCTAAGGAATTCTTTTTTGATATATTTCTATGAGATTCAATAATTGTCATGTTACTGATTGTTATAAAATTGTCAGAATCAAATCGAGTTAGTAATAATGCGTTTATAAACATAGAACTTTCTTTAAACGAATTTTCGATAACTTGTCGAAATTCACTAATATTTCTTGCTTGAGTATTTACTCTATATCCATGTATCAACTTTCCATTTCGATACAATTCAATCTCAGGTCCGTTAATGTTATTTTGAGGTTTTAGAATATAATGGTCATACCCCATATTGATCGAATAATTATCTAACAAATCTATTGGAAGAGGTTCTAAAAATGGAGCCGCATAACCTGTATCAACAAGAAACTCATGATTGTCAACATTTACAATATTGACAATATGAACATCTTCTTTTTTCATATCAGCTCCACAGAGCTTTATGTCATAGCCAAGCCATTTGAGTAGTTGGTTTAAATAGAAGTTATTCGTATAGCAAGTACCTCCAAAGCTGTATTTTTCAATACTATCAAGATAGAGTTCAAAGTCAATTAAATATTTTAGGTTTAGACGCTTTTTAAAAAATAACTTAGAGATGTTTTCAAATGGAATCTTTAATACATGAGCTCGGACAATTTCTTTTAAGTATTCTAAACTTGGTTTTTGTCTATAAATCCTAAGTAATCTGAGATACCTTAGAAAAAGTCTTTCTTCAAATTCAGGTTCAAACATTCTGAAGTTTTTTTATTTGCCTTGTGTATAACGTTTAGTATAAGAATAGTAGCTGATTGCGTAGCACTTTTCTGTCAAGTTACAAGAAAGTTCAAGCGGACTACAACCCTTGTATTTACTACTATCTCGGCTATTATTTTTATACATTGTGTGTGCCTTGAATGGTAAATTTATAAAAGTTCTTTGAATAAATGG
>CAYWRM010000081.1:0-6496 GCA_964460905.1 uncultured Lentimicrobiaceae bacterium | reverse complement strand
CTATATCAAAAACTTAACGACTACAAGGATTGGCTACTTTCTTTAAAAATTGTTGACCCTGCTTGTGGTAGTGGTGCTTTTTTAAATCAGGCATTAAATTTTTTAATTGAAGAACATAAAAATATAGATGACATTATTGCTGAACTTACAAACACGGCATTAAGATTATTTGACACTGACAAAGCCATTCTTGAAAACAATCTTTACGGTGTTGACATCAATGAGGAAAGTGTTGAAATCGCCAAACTATCACTTTGGTTACGGACCGCACAAAAGGGCAGGAAACTATCCAGTTTAAATGATAATATTAAATGTGGGAACTCGCTTATTGATGACCCGGAAATTGCAGGTGTAAAAGCGTTTGATTGGAATGTGGAATTTAAAGAAATAATGCAAAATGGTGGTTTTGATGTTGTTATTGGGAATCCGCCTTATGTTGACATTAAAGCTCTTGATACAGATTTAATTAAAGGCTTGTTCAAATATTACAAAACTACAGAAAACAGAATTAATCTATATTCTATTTTTATTGAAAAAGCATATGAACTTGTGAAAAGTAAGGGATACGTTTCTTTCATAAATCCTAATTCAATACTTGTAAATTCATCTTATCAAAGAATTAGAAAACTTTTAATTGATGAAATAACAAAAATTGTCAAACTACCAGACGATGTATTTATTGATGCAAAGGTTGAAACAATAATTTTTGAGTTCAGAAAAGACAATAGCAGAGAAACTGTTAATATTATTGTTTATCCAAAATCAGAAAAAATAAACTTTATTGATAATTCACGTATAAATATCATAGATAAATCTGTTTGGAAGAAGGACAAGAACTTGAACTATAACATATTTCTTTCCCTTTCCGATATATCCCTTTTGGATAAGATTATACAAATTTCAACTGACGAATTAGGTGATATTTCAGATTTCTCATTGGGAATAACACCATATGACAAATATCAAGGGCACTCACAAGAGACAATTAAAACAAGGGCTTTCCATTCTAATAAAAAATTAGATACTTCATATCAGCCTTTAATTGCAGGTGAGAACATACTAAGATTTAATGTTACAAATCAGATTCGGGAATATATAAAGTATGGGGATTGGTTAGGTGCAATGCGAGAAGAAAAGTATTTTACGGAACCTCGAATTATCGTAAGACAAATCGTGTCTGGTAAACCTCCAAGAATTTATGCTGGATTTACTGATGAATCCCTTTATTTTACACAAATTGGATTTTCAGTTATTCCAAAAAACAAAGAAAGCGTGAAATTCATTTTATCTTTAATGAATTCTAAATTAATTACTTATTATCATAAATATAAATTTCTAGATATTGAAAAAGATTTATTTCAAAAAATTCTAATTGCAAACTGTAAGCAACTTCCTATTGTAAATATATCAAATGAGCAGCAACGCCCCTTTATTGAGAAGGTCGATGGAATATTAGAATTTACCAAATTGCTTCAAGTCAAGAAAAACAAATTTCTAAATCGAATAAATGACAATTTTGAAATAAATAAAATCAGTAAGAAATTAGAAATATTTTACAACTACGATTTCAAAACCTTTGTCTCAGAACTTAAAAAGCAAAAAACAAAACTTTCACTTGTTCAACAAGACGAGTGGGAAGAATATTTTAATGCCTACAAAAATGAAATAAATCAATTACAAACCGAAATAAATACAACTGATATTGAAATTGACCAAATGGTTTATGAGTTGTATGGGTTGAGTGAGAAGGAGATTAAACTTGTGGAGGATTCTATATGAAGAAACTTTTGGACATTAGAATCGACAACGGAGAACAATACAGAGAAACTTTATTAAACTACTTTACTCCAATAATTGAGAAAGCTATAGAACTTGAAATTTGGGATGATTCAATCACTAAAATTATTATTACTGACAATATAATTCGTGATGTTTCTATACAAGTTGATAATTGGAAAACTAATGATAAAGTTAATAACCAATATACAGTTTGTAAAGTACTATTTAATTATAATGTTGATAATCCAGAGCATTACATATTTTTTCAGTCTAACTTTTGGAATAAAAAAACTGATAATACTTCTAGATTACGGTATATTTTTGATTTTATTTTAAGTGTTTCCTCAAAAAATATTATTCCAAAAGAATTATTAAAATTACAATATACCCAACAAACATTATCAGTAAAACGATTAATAACTAATTCTGCAATAGTTTGGGTAAAAGAAGTATATATTCAAAATATTCTAAGCGATATTTTTGAAGAAAAAAGGAAAATCCAAGACCATAATCTTATACTAACAAACTTTAAGAAATCCCTAAAACGACTACTATTTGGTTATAATACTGATAGTATCAACGATAATGAAAGACATAACCTTTTTGTAAAAGACTATTCGGATATATTGGAAGATTTAATTAAGTCAATTATTCAAAATGATACAGACAAAAAAGAGTATTCGCTAAAAGAGGAAGAAGAGTGTCGGGAAGTTCTTTATGAAATTATTGATGAAGTTTATGATTTAGAAAATAAAACTATTGATAATGGTACGTTTGACATAACATTATTAACAGATAAGATTAATCATTTTTCTAAAATATTTAACATTTGTATAGGGGACAATGAAAACGGAGGGATTAAAATAGAATTATCTAAAAATCCTAAAGACTATTTTAAAAAGGAATTAGTAGATACTGAGCCTCGAATAGTTTGTTTTTTGGATATTTTAGGATTTAGTAATATCATTGAAGATTACGATACAAGTTACTTTTCAACATCTCTTCAAGATTTACAAGAATCATTTGTTCTAACAATAGAAACACTCTTAAACAATAAATCTTTGTCTGATACTGATACGATGAAGTATCTCGAATATCAAACATTTTCAGATAATGTTTGTATTTCAGTTCCTTTTTTTAACAATGAAAGAGATTTTCTTCATAATTTTAATATTATCGTAAGTTTTGTTAGAGGGTTTCAGGAAATTATGATGACTAAAGGATTCTTTTTGCGAGGTGGAATTTCAACAGGCTCTTATTTTGCTGATGACAACATGATATTTTCTAAAGGATTAGTTAATGCATATCAATTAGAGAGCAAAAAAGCTATTTATCCAAGAGTCATAATTGACAAGAATATTGTAGTGCGAATCCAAAACATTAGTATTGAAAGTTTAAAAAGAAATGGTTTATTTAAGACTCTAATTATTGATTGGGAGAACAAGTATTTTCTAAACCCTATAAATATAAGTATTAGCACTTTAGCTCAAATTGAACAATCAAATAACGATGCCAAGAGCGATTTAGATAAAACAGATAATTTAGATAAACTAATAGACCAAATACAAGGTTTAGCATTTGGTCTATTTAAGCAAAATTTACCGCAAGAAGACATAATTCTACCAGTAATCAATGAGTTTATTGACAAAAACATAGAGTTGTATCAGAATAATGAACATATTCAGTCGAAATATTTATGGCTAAAAGAGTTAATAAAATGGATTGAAGATGAGAAAACAAGTAAGATCATTTTTAAATATTTCTTTGGAACTACATCATAGAAAATGAACAGCAATATAATTTTATACCAAACCGAAGATGGACAAACAAAGATTGACGTCCGTTTAGAAGAAGAAACTGTTTGGCTTTCACAAGTACAAATGAGTGAACTTTTTCAAAAAGAACGCTCAGTAATTACGAAACATATAAACAATATATTTAAGGAAGGGGAACTAATAGAAAAAAGCAATGTGCAAATTTTGCACATTAGTGGTTCGGACCGTCCTGTCAAATTTTATAGTTTAGATGTAATAATATCCGTTGGGTACAGGGTTAAAAGTCATCAAGGAACAAAATTTCGCCAGTGGGCAACTTCACGCCTTAAAGAATACATAGTGAAGGGTTTTACAATGAACGACGAACTACTAAAACAGGCAGGTGGTGGTAATTATTTCGATGAGTTATTAGCTCGAATAAGAGATATTCGTTCATCTGAAAAGGTTTTTTGGCGTAAGATATTAGATATTTATGCAACAAGTATAGATTATGACTCATCACTGGAAATGTCTGTTATATTTTTCAAGACTGTACAAAACAAGATGCATTGGGCAGCACACGGACAAACAGCTGCCGAAGTAATTTATCAAAGAGTAGATTCAACAAAATCCAACCTTGGGCTTAGTAATTATAAAGGGACTAAACCAACAAAAAAAGAAACCGAAATAGCGAAAAACTATCTGACAAAACCAGAACTGAATATATTGAATAGAATTGTTACAGCATTTCTCGAAATTGCTGAAATACAAGCACTCGATCAAACAGCAATGTATATGAAAGACTGGATTGAGCAACTTGACATTTTTCTGAAAATGACAAAAAAGAATATTTTGAATCACGCTGGAACCATTAGTCACAAGCAAGCTTTGCAAAAAGCACATTCGGAATATAAAAAATATAAAGAATTAAGACAAAGTGAAATATCAAAAGTAGAAAAGGATTTTATTAAACAGATTAGCAATACTGCAAAAAAACTAAAAGACAAAAAATAGCCGACACAAAAGCCATACCCATTTGCAATTCCCACGGGCTGACACACAAACCAAAAATTGCAAAAGAGTATGTCTTGCCAACGCACAAGAAACACTGAAATATAAAAAGCCAGCTGCCAACACGCGCTCATACTGCATAGCGCAATTCGTTGTAAATATGCAGTTTATGTGTATTAAGTTAATATATTTGTAAGCAGAAAAATTTGTACTATTAAATGCGCAACGCAGCATAGCGCCATACGTTGGCGTTCATACTAAACAGTACACTAAAAGAATTAACATATGTGTGAAATAGATTGGGAAATAATACAAAAATACGTTGATAGTTTAATTTGGCCAATAGTTGGTTTGATTGTTTTCTTTGCTTTCAAGAAACAAATTATTATTTTAATTAAAAGGATTACTAATGAAAGTGATAATCTAGATTTTGGCGGATTTTTGAAAGTGCAATTCAGAGAAGTTGAGAAAATCAGAGAATCCAAAGCAAAGGGCGAAGATGTAAGTGATTCTGATACTGATTCTCTAATTAGTTCAACTATTGCATTGCAAATTGACGGAATCAAAAACCTTGGGGAAGAATATATAAACTCAAGTTATGACCAACGAAGAATTATTGAGAGTAGAATTCAAGAATATAGTATTGGTTTAAGAGTTGATGATATTGAATCCCTTATGAATTCTAAAGAAACAGGACATAAAATTGCCGCAGCAATTTCTTTGGAACAGATATTATATAAACAAAAGGTTGACCCAGCAGACAACCAAACTGTTAAGTTATTTATTACGAAATCATTAAAAGATAAAAGTTCATTTCTGAGATACGAAACATTACAGTTGGTATTTCAAAGTGATAAACTTAAATCAGAATTAAAAGAAACCCTTATTGAATTAAGAGATAGAGATAAGAATAAGGCCATTCGAGGAATATTAAAAATTTATATTAAATAGGTCAATGTTGCAAAATTATTCAATCGAAGAGAGATTAGGAAAAGAATTTACAGAACATAAGATATTTGAAGAACTTAAAAAATATTCTGATTTTTATGATTCTTTGTCTTTTTCAATTATGAATTGGACTTCAATGGGGACTAAAGCAATTTTAAATCTCGACACGTATACTTATTCTTCAATTAAAGGGACAATTGATTCGATAAAGGAGATTTTAAGTAAAGGACGAATTAATGATGCATATGCTTTATTGAGAAAATATTTTGACTCAACTTTTATAAATATTTATTCAAATATCTACTTACAAGACAATTTCAGTATTGATAATTTTATTGTTGAGAAAATTGATAATTGGCGAAAAGGAACTGAATCAATTCCTGAATTCAGAGTTATTTCACAATACATAAAAGAATCTTCAAAACTAAAGCAAATCAGTGAATTGTTAAAAAAAGACGATAGATATAAAAAAATTAGAAATAGATGTAATGATAATACCCATTACAATTTTTATCATAATTTATTGCTGAATGATAATGAAATTCATAATCCGCAAAGAATTAAATATCTGGATGCATTTTCGTTCGACATTGAATCTTTGTTTATTCAGCATTTTGCATACATTTTCTATTTGAACGACCATTATTTTATGTCAAGTGATTATACTGATTCTCTTGACTTGGGATTGACACCAGAAGAAAATTCTCAATATTGGGTTGCTCCATTTACACAAGAGATATTTGATGAAATAATAAAATTAAAACGACCGGACATTGCTAAGGAAATAAAGAAGAATACTGAAATGAAATTGAATTAGAAAAGTACGAAACGCCAACAATGTATATAAAAAATAAGCGAGATGGTAGTAGCATCAAGGTTTGTAGCCCGTTTGAGCTTTCTGTAAATTGAAAGATTTATGCTTCGAAATCGCTTACTTTTCATATACTTAACGTTATGCAACAGTTTGAAAAAGAAGTCTTAAATTAAATTTAGTCTATCTGAAT
>CAYWRM010000080.1:0-6536 GCA_964460905.1 uncultured Lentimicrobiaceae bacterium | reverse complement strand
GAAAGTGCTTTAATCAGGTTAACTCTGATATTCTTGCAGATTTCCTCCAAGAGTTTTAAATTGACGTCCAAATCGTCAACAATAAGTACGTTAGGTAGTGGTATCATGAATTAATTGGTGGTGGTATCATGAATCAATAATAGTTTGTAATTAACAAAACTAATTAACTTTTTCCACAACGAAACACAGAAGTCACAAAAATTACTTTATTTCGATTAAGATTATCAGAAATCCAAAATGTGAGCAATTACTTTTATGGGATAGAGATATTACTTTTCTAAAGGCAATACTTATATGTTATTGTTGTTTTGTTAATCATTGAGAATATATCAATCCCATAACCTCTCTTTTTTTAATTCCTGGGAATCACCAGTCAGAATCGAATGCCATCTTCTTAACCGGCTCATTTGATACAACGTTCGATTGAATATTTTTAATTTGTTAATCAAATGATCTGATAGCCAAAGATTAGAATAATATCTGTTTTTTGTTCTTGAGTTTACTGTAGAAATTAGTCGTAAAAACTATAGTATTAATTGTTGCATGTGAAGGGAGGAAAAGTTTGAAATTACCCATACGGGAGAACCTCACTACAAAAAGAGAATGGTTACCCGGTTATAAGCTCATCAGCGGCCTCAAGATCATCGGTGCTAACAAGATCATCAATATAAATTTCGGTAGTTGCCAAATCAGCATGACCAAGTCCCTTAGAAATGATTCTACGGTTAACACCTGCCTTATCGGCAATTGTAGCCCAACTATGGCGACTTACATAAGTTGTAAGGTTAACAGGTATATTAAGGACTTTTGCAATAACATTAAGGTATTTATTAATTGATGTGTTGGCGTTTTTAATATCCATTCGCATTAATACAGCATTGCCTGATCGTTTTATAATAGGAAACAGGTAATCGTTTGCTTTTTTCTTCTTAAACCCAAAATGCACAAGTATTGCTCTTGCTTTCTCGTTTAATTTAATTCTATAGGTACGTGATGTTTTTACCCGCTTAAACACTAACACACCGTTTTCAACATTTTTAACCTTCAGGTGAGCAATATCAACAAGATTTATGCCTCTCAAGTAAAAACTGAACATAAAATATAATCGTGCATTTATTAAATTTACCTTTGCTTTTATATCAGGCACATAATTTTCAATAAGACTAATATATTCCTTACTAATAGCTCTTTTCTGTGTTTTTTCACTCTTAATTTTATATTTATATTTATCGCTTGCACGCTGTTTGAAAGGGTAATTTAACAAACTTGCAATGTCATCGGCAATAGCCCTGTTATAAATAGCCCTAACGGTACGCATATATACCGCTAACCCATTGTAATGGTTATTAAAGTTGCTCATGTATTTACTTTCCATACTTTCGAGAAACTTAGGTGTAATTTCGTTAAACCCTACATCTTTTATTGTGTAGTTAGTAAAAAAATTAGCAGCACCTTTATATGCCTGTGCATTACCATATTTCCCATCAGCTTTTAACAATGCAATAACCTTGTTTGTGTAAACAATAAAAGTATATTGGTCTATTTTATCCTTTCGTAAAATGCTAATAAGTTCTCTTATAGGCATGTCGCTTAATCTATCTTCATTATCCAGGTCAATTATTACCTTATTCATATCAGCCTCTTTTTGTTTAAGAGAATGATTTATGTTTGCAGTTCGGTTTTTGTATTCTGAACCTTTTTTAATTGCTAGTTTTTTTTTGTCCCAATACTTTTCTTCGACACTATAACTTGTTTTAATTGTAGTTTGCACCCGGTTGTGCGTAATACGGAAAACTATTGGGTATGAATCATCAGATTTCACACGCCTAGTATCTAAAGTCAGACGAATAAGAGTTGCCATTTGCTCACAATTTGCTTACAAATATATAAATAAATAACATTCAAACCACAACCATACAACAATTAAATAAAATAAAAGTGAGTATTAATAGGGGATGCATGTATAATGAGTTCCATAAAGCATACATGGCGGTATGCCTAAACAGCATTGACCGGTTTTTTCAGTATTACATCACATTATTGATAAAGTGTTTTTCAACAATTTCCGATTTTAATATCGATCTGCGTGCCCACTCAAGTAAAGTGTCAATTACTTCATCACTACTTAGTTCCCAGTTAATATTACTTTTTCTTAACCTTTGAGAAAGAGTAAACAATGTTATTGCTGCAGATACAGAAATATTATAGCTCTCTGTAAACCCATACATTGGAATTCTTAAATTAACATCTGCAGAATTTATTGCTGCCTCAGAGAGTCCGGTAAGCTCTGTACCAAACATTATTGCTACTTTATTATCTAACGGTAAACTGTCTAAGTTTCTGGCATCTTTATGTGGAGTTGTAGCAACAATAATATATCCTTCTTTCTTTAGTGACTTTATTGCATCGGTTGTATTATTTTCTTTGCTGTTGTATTTAACTAAACTAAGCCATTTTGATGATCCAAGTGCAACTTCCGGATTTACTTCATATTCATTCTTGTTTTCAATAATATGAACATCCTGTACACCTGTTAAGTCACACGACCGTAATACTGCACTGGCATTATGGGGTTGGTATATGTCTTCCAAAACAACTGCAATATAGCGGGTTCGGTGTTGCAGTACTTCGTTAAATCGCTTTTTTCTTTCTTCCGAAACAAAACTCAATAAGTGGTTTAGAAGCTTTTCCTTTGTTGGACTATCGTAATCCATATTTTCATCGTTTGTTTGTTAAGCAGTAAAAATACATGTCTTGGTTCTTGTGTCCTGGTTCTTGTTGATAAAAAAAACTATCCTTCTGTTTGGTGCTGCGGTCTCAACAAATCGTTTATAGTTTTTACAGGATTAAATGTAATAATGGGTGCTTCAACAAAGATTGTTATCCAGTCGGCCATAGCACCATTCCATAACCCGGGTAATTCTTGTGCTTTCAGCGATTCTCCATTTTGAGATTTTAGAGAAATAAAACCTGTTTTTGGATCAACGAATTCACCTAAGTTAAAATTGTTTCCTCTAAAATCTCTAACCCCACATACCAAATCCACAGGATTAAAATGAGTAGATCTTGAAACAATCTCTTTTTGAGCCTCATCGTTTAAATCCATCTGCGATGACTCAACAATTTGTAACGATTGATTATCATCACCATCAATTACCCAGAATGGTCCACCTCCGGGCTCACCTTCATTTTTAACCATCCCACAAACGCGTATGGGTCTGTTAAGTTTGTTAAATAAAAAGTCAACTTTATCCATATGGTCATATCCTGAATAGGCATCCGGAATAAATATTTTCAGTTCATTCTTAGCAAAATTCAGAATTTCAACTAACTCATCTTCTGACACATCACCACTATCTAACATTTCGAGATACTCAAAGGTAGTATCTTGAAGTTTAAATAATAATCCCCCAATAACTTTTTTGTATAAATAAGTAGTATCGCGCAACCTGTCAGGGACAATATTGTCAATATTCTTTACAAATATTATCTCTCCATTAATGTCATTCAAATTTTCTATTAGAGCGCCGTGACCACCTGGCCTGAACAATATACTACCATTCTTATCTCTAAAAGGTTTATTATCAGGAGTAACTGCAATAATATCGGTAGTAGGTTTTTGCTGTGAGAAAGTAACATCAAAACTAACATTATACTTCAGTTCAAATTTTCCTTTTTTAGTAACTACAGCTTCTTCAAATTTATTTTGATGCTCCGGAGAAACTGTTAGATGCACTCTGGACACTTTGTTAATATCGGTGGAATAATTTGCACCTTCTACAAGATGCTCTTCTACTGACAATCTTGGCCCATCAGGATAATCATGAAACAACAACAGCCCTTTAGGACGGCTTGCATAATCCATACCCTTATTTGTGATAAAATAGTCGAGTATTGGATTAAAATCGTAATCGTTAATTAACTTATCTAGCTCAAATCCATCATCAGCCATTAGTTTATTAAGCTGATTATAAAAAGCGAACTTCTCTATGTTGCTAAAAAAATTAAACACTGAGTTAAAACCCTTATCACTTTTATATAATTCGATATCACTTTTAGTTTTATTATAACTCTGCCTGAATTCAAACAGTTGCTTAAACATCCTACTTGCAGCACCTGAGGCAGGTACAAATTTCAGTATCTCATAATCTTTATAATTATCATCAAAATAATCGGCCAATGCTTTTGCTTCATCAGCACTATAACTATTAAGTCCATTTTCAGGTGTAGCAGGGGCTTTTAGTATAATGTATGGGAATCCTTTAACAAAATTGTTAATTTGTTTCTCAATATCCTCGGGAGTCTGCCCCTTTGCTATTATTTGAGTTAAATCTTTATCTGTAAACATAATTTCATTTTATTTTGGGATAAAAATAGCAATTTATTTGAGTTAAAACATTGCTGTGGATTATTTGTCTATTTTTATCCCACCAAATTTAAATAAAAAAGTAATGGGGAAAATTTTAGTAGTTGATGACGAACAAAATATACGTGAAGTACTAAAACGAGCACTTGAAAATGTTGGTCACGATGTACTAATTGCTAAAAATGGTATTGAAGGTCAGGAATTGTATTTGGAGAATAACCCTGATGTTGTTATCCTTGATATAATAATGCCTGAACAAGAAGGTATTGAAACCATACTTAAACTTAAAGCTACCGACAGAAACGTCAAAATTATTGCCGTTTCAGGTGGTGGTATGGGAAATGCAGTTAACTATTTAGATAACGCCTTAAAATTGGGAGCTAAGGCTGCATATGAAAAACCGGTAAATATTAGTGAATTAATTAACAGAGTAAATTCCCTACTAACATTATAAATTTTATCAATAATAAATTGACTATTATCCCAATTAGCTATATATGAGAACACTATCAAGATTAATCTATTTCATTATTGGATGGAAATATGAGGGAGGGGTCCCTAAAGATTTAACAAAAGCCATATTTCTTATTGCTCCACATACTAGTAATTGGGATTTCTGGATAGGAAGACTTTACTGCTGGATTCATAAGATTCCCATAAGGTTGTTGATTAAAAAAGAAGCTTTCAAATGGCCCATAGCTGGATTGTTAAAAAAAGCAGGAGGAATACCAGTTGACAGAAGTAGAGCGAGCAGTAAAGTTCTACAAGTTGCAAATATGTTTAAAGAATACGATCCGATGTTTCTGGGTATTACACCCGAAGGAACAAGAAAACTAAGTAATAAATGGAAAATGGGGTTTTATCATATTGCAGTTCAAGCTAAAGTTCCAATACTACTATGCTTCATTGATTTTGAGACAAAAATAGCAGGTATTGCCCCTCCTTTTTATCCTACAGGTGATGTTGAAAAAGACTTTAAAGAAATTGAGGATTTTTACAGGGGAATGAAAGGTAAATATCCGGAAAAATTTAATTTAAATGAGTAAATTGTGATAATCAAAGAAATGAATTTCAAATCAATATTAGCGACTCACACAATTTTTAGCTATCTTTGCTAAACAAAAGTTAATCTAAAAAAATACATCATGAAAAGAAATTACACTTTTATAAGTATAATAGTAATATTTTTTATAAGTACAATTTTTTCTATAGATGCCTTTGCAGGTAAAAAGAAGGTTCAGCTAAGCGCTTCTGAAACCGATGCAGAAATCTATATTGATGGAAAACTTATGGGAAAAGGAAATGCTGAAGTATTAATTTTAAGTAATAGTTGTGTTACTGTTAAGGTAACTAAAGTAGGATTTTTAGTTGAAAAAATTACATTCTGTAATAAAAAACACAGTGCTACGCCACCAAAAACACACTATATAGAGATGAAACGTGATGATGCATATGATGCATCCATTCAAACAGATATTGCAAATATCGACATTGAGTTAAAAACCACCATGGATGAGGTAGATGCTTGGAAACTTATTAGCATGATAATAACATCTTATTTTGATGTTATTGAAGTTACTGATAGAGAAACAGGCTACTTGAGAACATCTTGGGTTATTCAAACATTTAAACAAAACACAATCCGAACACGTCTGATTATTAAACTAGGCGATACAGATCCTTTAACCTACAAAGTTAAACTTGTTAGCGAAGAATCAAGAGCACCAGGAACTAGTGTTAAAAGTGATGAGCTTTATCGTGAATGGGACAGGGTACTAAGAAAATACGGTAACGTATTTGATGAATTACAATCGAGATTAAACAAATAGAATAGAATTCTTTTTTAAAAAAGCGTTATCATGAAACTGATAACGCTTTTTTGAATTTATACAATCTATGTATGTGAAGAATTCTCATCAATCTCCCAATACCCCTTTTCATCGTCATCATCCTGTATATCATCTTCAATTTCCCATGAATATTGTTTCCGCTTAGGTCCCGAATTTCGATAATATAAGGCTAATACCAAACCAGCGACTGCCCCGCCAAGATGCCCTTCCCAGCTTATATTTTTTTCCTTTGGAAAAAAATCAGGAAATACTCCCCAAATCATACTGCCATACAAAAAGGCAACAATAAGAGCTAAAGCTGCAAGTCTTGTGTCTTTTCT
>CAYWRM010000079.1:0-6646 GCA_964460905.1 uncultured Lentimicrobiaceae bacterium | reverse complement strand
AATGTACTTACAAACTTAGCTAATCAAGAATTATTGGCTGCTGAGTAGTAACAAAAATTTTAATTCTCTACAAAAATGCTGATATTTAAGTAATATGCTTGTAGGGTAAATACTAAATACTTGTAGGGGAATGCTGATTTTTTTGTAGGGGAAAACTTACAAGGGAAATATTTTCCAATTCGCCAAAACAAAAAATCTATTGATTTAAAAAGCGCATTCTGTTATCAAATTGGTATTAAGGGTTTTTCAAAATATAGTAAATGAAACTAGGAAGAGAAACTATGACTTTAAACTAATGATTAAAAAATTAGCACCATTTAGCCTGCTTAATTCATAAAAAATGACAAAACACTTTTTATAACAACTAAACACCAAACTGCGCTGTTAAATCTTCACCTTTTTGGTTTCTACTAACCCATCATAGAATCTTGTAATATTATATGCATCTTTTGCACTTACTATTCTTCATAATTTAGCCTGAATAATGAGCTGCTGCTCCGGGAATTTAAAAATCTCCCCTTAAATAAGAACGGGTAACGGTTATCTAATTGGAGAAAGCTCCCCCTTGGCATGCTGGATAAACGGTACAACCTTCATTAGTACAATCCGCGGACATTCCCCCTGGTTCTCCCCAACCTCCTGAAACCATTTCAAGTTCTGCCTCGGAAAGTTCATCTTCAGTTTCGGGATCGATTATCGGGGGGAGAACCAAATAGAACGAGTTTTGATCTTCTTCCAGTACCTTAATATTAACGGCATCTGGGATATTAATCCCAAGTTCCGTTTCCAGAGTTTCTCTGGGAGATGTCAAAAGATTCTTTCTAAAAGTCTCGTCTTTCGTAGCCTTTGCTATGAGTTTCTCTTCGAGTTGTTTTCGTTGTTCGTTTTTATTTTCCATTAGAGTAATATTTTACTAATTTTCTCCAATAATTCATCCTTTTTTATGGGCTTTGAAATATAATCGTTGCAGCCGGCAGCAATAGCTTTTTCTCTGTCGCCTTCTAAAGCATAAGCTGTTTGTGCTATGATGATTACGTCTTTGTTAAACTTTCGAATTTGCCTTGTGGCTTCGTAGCCATCTATCGTAGGCAATTTAATATCCATAAGTACTAAATCGATGTCTGGATTATTGAGACATACTTCCACAGCATCTTCTCCTGTTATCGTTATAACAATTTCGTGTTCTGATCCTCTTAAAATAAGCTAAATAAATTCTGCCGAAGTTTCATCGTCTTCAACAATTAATATACTATACTTGTCGATTGGAGTTACATCATTGGAATGCAAAATTTCATTTTTGGCGATATCTTCTTTCCTTGATAAAGGCTTATATGGAATGGTAAAATAAAATGTACTTCCTCCTTTCTTGCTGGCTGGCAGATTTTCTTCTTCACTTTCCACCCAAATTTTTCCACCCAGCATTTCTACATAAGCTTTTGAAATAGACAAGCCGAGACCTGCTCCCTGATATGCCATTTTATCTTCAATATCAGCTTGAATAAACCTCTCAAAGATGGCTTCCTGCCTATTAAATGGAATGCCTATTCCTGAATCTTTTATGTAAAAGACAAGTGTATTTTTGTTTTGAGTATACCCAAATTCTATGTAACCCTTTTTGGTGTATTTAATTGCATTTTTCAAAAGATTTGCTAGTATGGCATAAACTTTTTGACCATCGGTTTTCAGTATGGCTTTTTTAGATGGTAAAGAAACTACTGATGAAAACTGCAAACCTTTTGCTTCAACTTCGGGTTTAAAAAAAGCATAAAGGAATTCGATTTGCTCATTGATATTTGATTCCCCGATATTAACTTCCATCTGACCTGATTCTATTTTTGAAATACTAACAATATTATCGATAATATTAAGCATTCGTGCTCCACCTTTTTCGATGATTTGGATGTATTCTTGTTGCTTTTTACTGCTAAGATCAGGTTGTTTTAATAAGCTGGAAAAACCAAGAATTCCATTCATGGGTGTTCTGATTTCGTGGCTCATATTTGTGAGAAATGCTGATTTTAACCTATCAGATTCTGTTGCTTTTTTAAGAGCTTCTATCAATTCATCTTCGTGTTTCTTCCTTTCTATAGAAATACTTACCTGATGGGAAACAAATTCAAGTATTTCCTTATCTGATTCATCAAATGCATTTTCATCAGTATAACTTTGAACAGCAATAACTCCAATTGGTTTTCCTGCAATAGATAGAGGCACACCCAGCCATACTTTTGAAGCTGTTCCTATGCGTTCAATATCCCCGGATTTTATCAGTTCATTTACTTTTTGCTTGTTGGCAAGCAAGGATTTCTGAGTTTTTAGTACATAATTAGTGAATGATTTGCCTGCTGGAAAAGACCTTAAATCTTCCTTCTCATCAGCAAGGTAAGGTATTGAAAACATATCAATTTTTTCGTCGTAAAGAGCAATATAAAAATTTGAAGTATCAATAATTTTTTCAAGTTCTTTTTGAATAAGAATAATTAAATATTCAAGGTTTACAGTTGTTATTACTGCATTGGAAATATTGTATAATACTTTTTGAACTTGCTCTGTACGTTTACGTTCGGTGATATCATGGTAATTGAGTAGCACACCATTGATCGCATGCTCGTTGATACGGTTAACGACAGAAAGTTCTATCCATTTGTAATTACCATCTTTACATTTGAATCGGTATTCAACTATCGAGGCAGTTTCTTTTTTAAGTATTTTACTGAATCCTTTCTGAATCCTTTCAATATCTTCAGGATGTATCTTGTCCCAGCCGTTTGTACCGATAAGATCCTCAGGCTTCCATCCAAACCATTTCTCAATATTTGGACTTTGATATTTCGTTATGCCATCAGCTCCCACAATGGTAATAACATCACCGATATTTTCTATCATTGCGGAGTGCCTTGCATAAGCATCCCGTAGCATATTCTCCGCCTGCTTACGCTCTATAACGTAACCTATGCGTTCAGCTACAGCATCAATGACCAATCTTTCTTCTTTAAGGAAAGGTCCTTCATCAATATCAGGCATTTTTTCCAGATAACAAATTTCGATAATACCTACAGTCTTTCCATCAACTTTGATATTACTGCTTTGCATCCAGTCAGTTTTCTTGAAGGTTAGTTTTTTGTATTCAATTCCATCTGTGATAATCCGGCAAACAGTAATTTCGGGATATTGCCAGGAAGTAGGAACCAGGCTAATAACTTTACGGAAAATTTCTTCTATCGATAGATCTGGAATTTCGATAATCTTAGAAATACCATAAAGGCAGTTCAACTCCTTTAACCTTTCATTTATAGCAAATTCTGCCAGCTTAAGCTCAGTGATGCCTCTAATTGATATTAAACCTGCCAATCTGCCTTGATATTCAGTTTTGACACCGATTGCACTTATCCATATTTCTCTCCCATCTTTGGTAAGAGAGCGGAATTCATTTGTTTGCTGTAAATTATTTTCAAACATATCTTCAGCAATGATCTTATAAACAGCTTCCTTATCTTCCGGTAAAATTAAATCAATTGGATTTAAATTAGTAATACCAATTGTCATATGGCATTAGCGTTAAAAGCATTAATAAATTTTAAATTGTGGGTAATTGATTTTACGATGTCAGAATTAATTTTTGTTTTTATAAAATTAAAGAGCCATTGTTTTACTTCGGTAAGTGATTCGAAAAATTCGTTTTTATAGTACTGCTTGATATATGCCCACATTTTTTCACTTGGGTTTAATTCCGGAGAGTACGGCGGAATCCTTACAAGTCTTATGTTGTCAGGTATTTCATAATCTTTCAAAGAATGAAATCCTGCATTATCAATAACAACAATCATTAATTCATATGGTCTGTGTTCTGAAAGTTGTTTTATATATTCATAGAATATCTCACTAGTTGTTCCTTCTATTTCATACACAAATGAGTTGCCATCAATAGGTGAAAAAGCACCATATAAATATGTGTTTTTAAATGCATGTTTATATTTGACTAGTGGTTTTACCCCCTTTGCGGTTAGGCATCTCCCTACATGGGTCATCAAACCAAAGCGACTTTCATCCTGAAAATATAAGTTCAGAGAATCATACTTATTTTTACCAAGACTAATTCTAAATTGCCTCAGTACATTCGGCAGTTTTAAAAAAGGCTTCAATAGCCTGTTCATCTTTTTTGTAATGAGACTTCCTAGGAACTTTAAGTTTTGTCTTGAAATGTTTAATCATGTAGTTTCTAAGCGCTTGATAGGTTACATTAACATTCATCGTCTCATTTAACCAGAATATAGCATGCCAATATCCTTTTAATGGGTTAAGTGAATCATTAAGTTTTTGCTCTAGCGCATTGTGTATTTCAGGAGTTATTGAACTATTAGGTTTGCCTCTAGCTGGAATTTTTATAAATTTCTCAAAGCCAATATTTGAATAGTTCTTAAGCTCAGTGATGCCTCTAATTGATATTAAACCTGCCAATCTGCCTTGATATTCAGTTTTGACACCGATTGCACTTATCCATATTTCTCTCCCATCTTTGGTAAGAGAGCGGAATTCATTTGTTTGCTGTAAATTATTTTCAAACATATCTTCAGCAATGATCTTATAAACAGCTTCCTTATCTTCCGGTAAAATTAAATCAATTGGATTTAAATTAGTAATATCGTCTTCAGAATCGAATCCATAGATTTTTGCAATTGCTTTATTAGCAATTACTACTTTCATTGTTTCAGCATCAAGAACGAAGATTCCATCACTAATATTATCGAATAAAACTCTGTAATTCTGTTCGCTATCCTTTAATGCCCTTTCCACCTGCTTACGCTCGGTGATATCTTCCTGCATTACAACTACATTTGTTAACGTACCTGTCGGGTCCAATATGGGAAACAATTTGCATCGTGTAATGACTTTCTTATTCTCGTAGGGTGAAACAAATTCTATTTCAGGCATTTCAACGATTTTCCCACTCAAAGCCTCCTTGAAGTACTTGACCACGCCCTGGCTTACGTTCGCCGGCTCTGTGAGCGCATTTCTTCCCAGGATCATATCCTTGTCGGGCACAGCATAGAACTTCAGAAATGCTTCATTCACCATCACATTGAACCCTTTGGAATCCATCACAAAGGTGGGAAGCGGTAATTGCTGAATCAGGCTTTCCAGGAAAAGACTCTTTGCTTTGATCTGTTCCTCTGCCTGCTTGCGTTCAGTGATGTCTCGAATAACAATATGAATTATCTCTTTGTTTCCAAGCATATATTTGCATGGAGTTATTTCGGCTGAAAAAACTGAACCGTCTTTCCTCACAAATTTAGTCTCCACCGTAAGCATCTTTTTTTTCTTCATACTTGCCAACACTTGGGCGGAATGGTTCAGTTCACTCTCAGGATGTAATTCAAATATCTTTTTTGCGAGTAGTTCTTCCAAGGAATAGCCAAACTCTTCAGTGGCTTTATTATTGGCATCCAGTATATTCATATCCATATCATGGATAATAATTGAATCTGGTGAAAATTGATAAATCTGTTGGTATCTATGTTCCAATAAAGTTTCTGTGCTAATTCTACTTTCAATTTCAGACTCCAATTTAACATGGTATGTTTCAAGCGTTTTTCTTAGCTTTTCTGTCTCATTCCTTAATTTATCCTCTGCTTTTTTTATTCTAAGCATAGTATTAACCTGAGCCACAAATTCATCTGTATCAATAGGTTTTGATAAAAACGCATCAGCTCCACTAATAAGACCATTTACTCGGCTTTTCGAGTCTATTTTAGCTGCACTAATTAAAATAATAGGAATATGCTTTGTTGACAAATCTTCCTTTAGTTGTTTACAAACTTCATAGCCATCCATTTCTGGCATAATTATGTCAAGAAGAATTGTGTCGGGCTGTTCTTCTTTTGCTAGTTTAATACCTTGTTTCCCAGATAATGCAGTTAATACCTTGCAATTAGGAATATTAATACCAATAACTGCTTCTATACTTATGAGATTGTCTTTTTGGTTATCAATGATAAGAATTTTCTTCATGAGGATATCTTTTAATAGTATTATTTATAGACAGATAGTGTAAAGGTGGCTCTGGTTTACATAGTTCTATAAATTTAGTAACCCATCAGGTTGTCTTGAATATCATCAATGATTAAAATCTTCATCATCAGGTACAATCTTTTGGGTTAGGTATTCTATCTGTTCAGTTTTAATTTCAGAACTGGATTGAATTGTTTTTTGATAATCAATGATTTTTGCAATTTCTTTTAACTGAACAACGGTGATGTCGCTAGGGATTTTATTTATAATATTATGATATGCCCCGATAAAGAGAATTCCTGTTTCATTGTTTCCTAAGGTTTCGGCAATCCTATTTGCAATAAATTTATCCCTTTTCAACAAAATGACAGGTTTTAATATCTTATATTTGAGCAGAAAATAGAATCGTTGAAAACTGTTTTTGGAGTGTATTATCGAATGAATACAATCGTACTCTTTCTTCACTAATTTAAAATCTTCGGTTTTAATAAGTATAGCACCATGTTCGATAAGTTTTGAAACGACCACAGAATTTCTGCTGCCTGAATTAACGCCATCCTGTACTATTTTCAGCGCAGGCTCACCATCAACAAACATTCCGTCCTGGTATATTTTAATTCCTTTTACATTTAACTTG
>CAYWRM010000078.1:0-6680 GCA_964460905.1 uncultured Lentimicrobiaceae bacterium | reverse complement strand
TTAATTCAAAAAATGAATTAACCGGGGCAGTACATGTTGTGTCTGATATTACTGATCGGAAACAGGCAGAACAAGAACTCGTGGAATATCGTGAAAATCTTGAAGATTTAGTAAAGGAAAGAACCAAAGAATTAGAAGATAAAAACAAAGAGTTGGAGAGATTTAATGATTTGTTTGTAGATAGGGAGTTCAGGATTAAAGAACTTAAAGATCAAATTAAAAAACTAGAAAATAAAATGGATAACTAGAGCATCTAAAATAAAAACAATGAAATTTTTTACTTTTAGAAATAATCCGAATGAAACAATTGACGAAGTTAGAAGGCTATTATTACAAAAAATAATAATAATTCTTAATGTTTTAGGAATCCCTGTGGTTATTATGGGTGCAATTGAAGCAATTGTTTTAAAACAATATTATACAGCAATTTCATATTTTATTTTTTACACCCCAATTATTGTTGCAGGCATTTTTAGAAAGAAAATAACATTTAAAAATAGTGCATTTATAATAATTGGTTTCGCATATATTCTGGCAATTTCAAATATTATAATTTATGGTTTTGGTGGTGCTGGTATCCCTATTCTCTTTACAATTTTAGTATTAGCATGCATATTTTTTGATATCAAAGCAGGATTATATACCGTACTACTTTGCACCCTGGCAATGATAGTAATTGCATATTTGTATGTAAATAATATTATATCCCTTGGCGTATCATTAGATGAGATTTCAACCAATATTGTTTCATGGGTTACAGCAATTGCAGTAGTAGCCTTATTAGGTAGTCTTATTGTTATTAGTTTTGGTATAATTCAAAAAAAGATGCTTCAAAGTATAAGTTTCTCAAAAATTCAGGCCGAAGAACTTAAAAACATTAATTCACAGCTAAAAGAAGACGTGGATAAAAGACAACAAACAGAAAAGGAACTTAGAAAAATACAAAACAATCTTGAAAAAAATATTCAGAAAAGAACAGAAGAAATAAGGCTAAAAAATGATGAGTTATTGAAAAGAAATCATGAACTTGAAAAATATAATAATCTTTTCATTGATAGGGAATTTAGAATTAAAGAGCTAAAAGAAATAATTAAAAAACTTGAAAATGAATAATGGAAAGAATAAATATCCAAGAATACAAACCCGATTATTTATAGGTTTGTTTATAATCATTTTATTTTCAAGTATCGTTAATATTCTTTACTATAGAGATATAAAGGAGCTCAACAAAGTCACCAATAGCATTATTGAGCACCCATTTACAGTAAGTAATAGTGTACGTAATATAGACTTCTATATAAATGCTATACACCGTAGTTTGAAAGATATTCTATTGTCGGAAAACGAAATTGAATTAAACAATTCAATTGACTTAGTAAACAAAAATGAACAACAAATATATGATAACTTTGAAATTGTAAAAGAAAAATTCCTTGGTGATTTAGAATTTGTAAATGATGCTTATACGACTTTTGTTAATTGGAAACCAATTAGAGATGAAGTAATTGACTTAGTAAAGAACGGTAATGTAGATGATGCTGCCAAAATCACAAAAGAAAAAGGAAACGATCACATCAGAATCCTTTTTCAAAAAACGAGTAAGATGATTGATTTTGCTAATGAAAAAGCTGCAAGTTTCAATCAAAACTCAATAAATATTTTACTAAAAGCAAAGAAGAATTTCTTTCTTTTTTTAATTGGCTCTTCAGTTTTAGAAATTATATTGTTTCTATGGATTTTCTTTGGTATATCAAATCCAATCAACAATATGATTAAACGTATTAAAAATGTATCTGGAGATAAAATGAAAGGATTCCCAAAAAATGCTGGCAACCAACTTGCTGTTCTTGATTATGCAATTTCACAATTTGAAAACAGAGAAAAAATTCTCGAAGAAAAAGTAAATGCTCGAACATATGAATTGGAAGAAGCCAGAAATCTTCTTGAGAGTTCAATTGAGAATGCTGCAATAGGAATAACAGCAGTAAGTTTAGAAGGTAGACTAATAAAAGTAAATAATGCTTTTTGTGATTATATTGGTTATGACAGAGAAGAATTATTAAAGATGCATATTAATGATTTCACAAAAGAAGAAGATAAAGAAAAAGCTGCAGAATATATAAAAAAAGTAATAGAGGGTAAAACGAAAGGAAAATCTATTGAAAAAGCTTATATCCATAAATCAGGTGATATAATTTATGGTTCTGTTTCTACCTCACTTGTCGAAGATATTAATAATCAACCAGATAGTCTTTTTGCTCAAATAAAAGATATAACAAAGCAAAAGCAATATGAAAATAAAATTGAAGAACATAAAAATGAATTAGAAAATAAAATTAGTATTCGTACAGCTGATCTGGATAACAAAGCATTAAAGCTTGAAAAATCGCAAAAAGCCCTCACCTTTTTATTAGAAGATGTAAATGATATTAAAAAGCAATTAGAGATTTCTAATAGTAAGTACCTGGAAGTAAATAAAGAATTGGAAGCTTTTTCCTATTCCGTTTCTCACGACTTAAAAGCACCTTTAAGGGCAGTTATTGGTTTTTCACAAATTCTAAATGAAGATTTTGCACCGCAGTTGGATCCGGAATCAAAACGATATATTGGCCTTATTAAAGACAATGCAGAAAACATGGGCGCACTGATTAATGATTTGCTTAGCTTTTCACGCATGGGTCGTACAGAATTGCATAAATCACAGATTGATATACATGCTATTGCGCAAAGGGTGAAAAGTGAATTAGAGCCAGATATTCAAGATCGAAAGCTTACATTTAAAATAAAACCTATACCTTTGATAAATGCCGACGAAAAACTGATGTACCATGTAATATTGAACTTGATATCAAACGCAGTGAAATTTACTGGTAAGGCTAAAAATGCTATAGTAGAAATTGGTTGTACCAGTCAAAATAATAAAAATGTATTCTATGTTAAAGATAATGGAGTTGGATTTGACATGAAGTATGTCAGAAAAATATTCGATGTTTTTCAACGCTTACACAGTGTTGAAGAATTCCCGGGTACTGGTATTGGCTTGTCAATCGTTCAGCGAATTATCCACAAACATGAAGGTAAAATTTGGGTAGAATCAGAAAAAAATAAAGGCACTACATTCTTTTTTACGATATGAATCTCAAACTAAAATAAATGAATTATGAAAACATTGGAAATATTATACATTGAAGATAATCCGAGCGATATAGAGTTAACCTTAAGGGCTTTAAAAAAACACAATGTTGCAAATAGTGTCCAAGTTATTAAAGATGGAGAAGAAGCATTGGAATATATTTTTGCGACAGGGCGATATGTCGAAAGAAATACAAAAGAAAACCCAAAAGTAATTTTGTTAGACCTTAAGCTTCCTAAAGTAGGTGGACTTGAAATACTAAAAAGATTAAAATCAGAAGAACAAACAAAAACTATTCCTGTAGTAGTACTAACATCATCGCGCGAAGAAAAAGACATGATTGAAAGCTACGAATATGGCGTAAATAGTTATGTTGTAAAACCCATAAATTTTGAAAGTTTTTCAGAAGCTGTTTCAGCTTTAGGTCTTTACTGGCTTCTTATTAATGAATCATTATAAATGAATAATTATGGAAAGAAAAGTTAAAATATTGCTTTTAGAGGATAATCTTAATGATGTAGAATTAATTCATCATCAAATTTCAAAAAGCGCTATTAAATTTCAGTTCAAACATGTGTCTGAATACAATGAATTTAGTAAGGCCATTGATGATTATATCCCTGATCTTATTCTTTCAGACTACAGCCTGGGCAGTTTTACAGGTTTGGATGCATTAGAGCTTGCCAATCAAAAATGTCCGTTAACACCCTTTATTATTGTTACTGGTACAATAAATGAAGAAACTGCCGCAGAAACCATAAAAAAAGGAGCATGGGATTACGTAGTAAAAGAAAGACTTCCGCGCCTCGACTCTGCAATGAAAAACGCACTTGAATTGAAAGAGGAAAAAGATAAGAGGGCAATCGATAAAGTAAAATTAAAGATAAGTGAAGAAAGGTATGAACTGGCAATTGAAGGTTCACAAGATGGAATATGGGATTGGGATTTATTAACAAATGAAGTATATTTTTCCTCACGTTGGAAATCAATGTTGGGTTACAAAGACCACGAAATTGAAAATGATTATAAAATATGGGAAGCACTTTTGCATCCCGAGGATAAAGAATTTACTTTAGCTGAACTTAATAGACATTTGAAAAAAGAAACGCCATTTTACAAGGTTGAAGCCCGGTTAAAATGTAAAGATGGTAGCTATAAATGGATTTTTGCCAGGGGGAAATCAATGGACGACCAAAATGGAGATCCATACAGAATAGCAGGTTCACATACTGATATTTCTGAGAGAAAGTTGATGGAAGAGAAATTAATTCATGCAAAAGAAAAAGCAGAAGAAAGCGATAAACTAAAATCAGCATTTTTGGCAAATATGAGCCACGAAATTCGTACCCCCATGAATGGAATTCTAGGATTTGCCGGATTACTTAAACAAGCTAACCTTTCAGGCGAATCACAACAAAATTATATTGAAATAATAGAGAAAAGTGGAAAACGTATGCTCAATATCATTAATGATATTGTTAGTATTTCAAAAATAGAATCAGGACTCACAGATATAAATATTAATAATGTTAACATCAATAACCAAATAGAATATGTTTATACTTTTTTTAAACCCGAAGCTGAGGCAAAAGGAATAGAACTTTCATTCAATTGTTCTTTGCCTTCTTCAAAATCCATAATAAAAACTGATCATGAAAAATTCTTATCAATTCTTACTAACCTAGTTAAAAATGCAATTAAATATACTGAGAAGGGGAATATAGAACTTGGATACATACTAAAAAAGGACGCTGAACATGCCGAAGTGGAGTTTTATATTAAAGATACTGGTATTGGAATAGAGAGTGATAGACAGAAAGCTATTTTTGAGCGATTTATACAGGCTGATATAGAAGATAAAATGGCAAGACAAGGAGCAGGGTTAGGTTTGTCAATTTCAAAAGCTTATGCTGAAATGCTTGATGGAAAGTTATGGGTAAAAAGTGAAGTTGATAAAGGTTCTACGTTTTATTTTACGATTCCCTATAATACTGAGTTAATTACTAAAGATGAAATCAAAATAGATATTTCTGCTGAAGATATTAATAATCTAAATAAAAGTATAAAGATATTAATTGTTGAAGATGATGAGACATCTGCTTTACTACTTCTAACTATGCTTGAAAAAATAAACTGTGAAATTTTACAAGCAAGAAACGGAGTTGAGGCTGTTGAACATTGTCGAAAAAATCCTGACCTTGATATTGTTTTAATGGACATTAAAATGCCCATAATGGACGGATATGATGCCACATGTCAAATTCGTCAATTCAATAAAAATGTTAATATTATTGCTCAAACCGCTCATGCACTTTCCGAAGATTCTGAAAAGGCATATGAAGTAGGATGCGATGGACATCTTACAAAACCAATTATCAAGAGTGAATTATTTTCAGTAATAAAACAAAACTTAATTAATTAAAAAGAAAAGTAACTTACATTAAAAGCAATTACCAGAATTTATAGCTTCTTTAATATCAATCACCTATCGGCATACTTGTTATAGATTTCCATCACAATACAAGATGTTGGTTGGTTATACCAATCCCGCCTGGTTTTTACCAACCAGTCGGGTCGAAAAAGAAAAACCCATAGATTTGGATAATGAAAACAATGTTCTCGACCAGACGGGATGAAAAAACCCGGCTGGTCTAATAAAGGTTTTAGAATCAGACCCGATAGGTTGAGACTATTCTGATTTTTTTCTTATCTCAGTTACCGCTTTGTTACTCTATTTCAAAGAACTTTACTAAATTGCATCCCATAGTAAAACATGCCACACAAACATACCCAACATGTCAGAATACATTAATAACACTGAACAGCGCATAAATGAACTTTACGATTTTGCTATCGCCATAATTAATCATGGAAAAGGGATTGATTTAATAGTAGAATATGAGAATGCCATTAATAATGTACAACCTTTTGATGTAGTTTGTGTTGTAGACAAGCTAATGCTAGATAAGATTGAACTTGCGGACCTAAAAACGGGGATTAATAAAATCTTGAATATGTTTTATAAGAAGTTGATTAACCAACAAATCCCTATTTATTCTAATATCCCATTTCTAGCATCATTATGGCATGAAAATAATGAGTTAAATAAGAAATTAATTGACCTCCGCCCTCTTATAAAAAAACTTAACAAGAAAGGTAATTCTAAAATACAATTTCAAAATGTGCTAACAGATATTGGATATAAAGTACAAGATCTTAGTGCCTTTGATGCTCACTATATAAAAAAGGAAAACATATTATTTCCTTACGTTGAAAAGCAATTACCAGAATATAGATGTCAGTCGTTGATGTGGTCATATCATGATGATGTAAGACAAATTATAAAGGACATAATTGTATTAACAAAAAAAGAAGAGCCTGATATGAAGTCGTTAAACAGAAAGATTGGTGACTTGTTCTTTGTAATGTATGCCATAAAATTCAGGGAAGAATACATCTTATTTCCGGTAATTTCGAAACTGATTTCCGATGACGAATGGATTGCAATGCAATTGCAAAGCTATGAAGTAGGTTTTGCATTTATCTT
>CAYWRM010000077.1:0-6747 GCA_964460905.1 uncultured Lentimicrobiaceae bacterium | reverse complement strand
TTGTAGCTTCAGCACTAACATTCGGAATATCATTTGTAAGTTCTTCTATACCACGTTTAGTATCACGAACCTCCAACGAAAACTCCTCAATATGTACTGAAGTAAATATATCTTCTTTAACGATCTTTTCAGAGATTACGATGGCATCCTCAAAGTTATAACCTTTCCAAGGCATAAATGCAACCATTAGATTACGGCCAAGGGCAAGCTCACCATTCTTTGTAGCATAACCTTCACAAAGCACCTGTCCTTTTTGAACCCTATCACCTTTTCTTACAATTGGGCGAAGGTTAATCGAGGTATTCTGATTTGTACGTTGAAATTTAGTTAGTATATATGTTTTTTGATCGTCGGCAAAACTTACAAGTTTGTCTTCTTCGTCACGCTCATACTTAATCCTGATGCTATCAGCATCAACGTATTCAACTACGCCATCGCCTTCAGCATTAATAAGAACACGTGAATCGCGGGCAACATTACCTTCAATACCTGTTCCAACTAGTGGAGCTTCAGCATTAAGCAATGGTACTGCCTGGCGCATCATGTTCGATCCCATCAAAGCACGGTTTGCATCATCATGCTCCAAAAACGGAATCAATGAAGCTGCAATGGATGCGATTTGGTTAGGGGCAATATCGATTAACCCTACTTCCTCACGGGGAGTAATAGGATAATCAGCCTGATAACGTACTTTAACCTTAGCATTTACAAACTGACCTGAATCATCCACAATTGTACTGGCCTGAGCAATAATTTTATTCTCTTCTTCTTCAGCACTTAAATAGATAGGATCATGCTTATAATTAATCTTACCCACTTCTACCTTACGATAGGGAGTTTCGATAAATCCTAAATTATTGATTTTTGCATATACGCAAAGTGATGAAATTAGTCCAATGTTAGGTCCCTCAGGTGTTTCAATTGTACATAAACGACCGTAGTGAGTATAGTGAACATCACGCACCTCAAATCCCGCTCTTTCACGCGATAAACCACCTGGTCCCAATGCCGAAATACGTCGTTTGTGAGTAATTTCACTTAGGGGGTTAGTTTGATCCATGAACTGAGACAGTTGGTTGGTCCCAAAAAATGAATTGATAACTGATGAAAGAGTTTTGGCGTTAATAAGATCTGTTGGTGTAAACACCTCGTTATCTCTAACATTCATTCTTTCACGAATTGTACGTGCCATACGAGCTAAACCAACACCAAACTGGTTTGATAATTGCTCACCTACAGTACGAACCCTACGATTACTTAAATGGTCAATATCATCAACAATAGTTTTGTTATTAACAAGTTTGATGAGATATTTAATAATTAAGATAATATCTTCTTTTGTAAGAACTTTAGTATCGTAAGATGTGTTTAGGTTAAGTTTTTTATTAATCCTAAAACGTCCTACTTCACCAAGGTCATATCTTTTATCAGAGAAGAAAAGTTTATCAAAAATTCCACGTGCTGTTTCCTCATCAGGAGGAAGAGCATTTCTTAATTGGAAATAGATATACTCAACAGCTTCTTTACCTGAGTTTGTTGTATCTTTTTGAAGACTATTAAAAATAATTGAATAATCAGCCAACGACTGGTCATCTCTGTGAAGAAGAATAGATTTAACACCAGCTTCAACAATTTTGTCAATTTGATCACTTTCGAGAACAGTTTCACGCTCAATAATAACATCGTTACGTTCGATTGTTACAACTTCACCTGTATCCTCATCAACAAAATCTTCAAACCATGAGCGTACTACTCTTGCAGCCAGTTTACGACCAAGAACACGTTTAAGTCCTGCCTTACTAACTTTAATTTCTTCTGCGAGATCAAAAATCTCTAATATATCTCTGTCAGTTTCATAACCGATGGCACGTAGCAAAGTAGTAACAGGCATTTTTTTCTTCCTGTCGATATATGCGTACATGATATTATTGATATCGGTTGAAAACTCCATCCATGATCCTTTGAAAGGAATAATACGAGCCGAATATAGCTGCGTACCATTGGCATGACGATGCTGTCCGAAGAATACACCAGGTGAACGGTGCAACTGTGAAACAACAACACGTTCAGCACCATTTACAATAAATGTGCCTTTAGGCGTCATGTAAGGAATCATACCAAGATATACATCTTGAACGATTGTTTCAAAGTCCTCATGATCAGGATCTGTACAGTATAATTTTAGTTTTGCTTTTAGTGGCACACTGTATGTTAGGCCACGTTCTATCGTTTCCTCCATTGAATATCGCGGAGGATCGACAAAATAATCCAAAAATTCGAGAACGAAGTTATTTCTGGCATCTGTTATAGGGAAGTTTTCAGAAAATACCCTAAACAGACCTTCATTTTTACGATTCTCGGGGTTTGTTTCCAATTGGAAAAAGTCCTGAAACGATTTCAACTGAACATCAAGGAAATCAGGATAACTTAATTGATTCTTCGTGGAGGCGAAGTTTACTCTTCCGGTTTTAATTTCAGTCAAGACTTATAAGTTTTTAGTTTGTCAATGGATTGATTACCAATCAAGTAAAAAATATTATGATGTAAATGAACATATAGGCAAACCTCTACCCCAAAATAGAGGTAGAGGTTCGCTATAAATAATCAGTAAGGGTGATTACTTCACCTCAACTTCAGCACCAGCTTCTTCTAACTGTGCTTTTAATGCTTCAGCTTCGTCTTTAGTAACGCCTTCTTTTATTGCTTTAGGGTGTGAATCTACTAATTCTTTAGCTTCTTTCAGTCCAAGGCTGGTAAGTTCTTTTACAAGTTTAACTACTGCTAATTTAGACTGACCAGGAGCAATAAGTACAACATCAAATGCTGTTTGCTCTTCTGGTGCATCATCACCGCCGGCAGCAGGACCTGCAGCTACAACAGCTGCTGCAGCAGGTTCTATACCATATTCATCTTTTAATATTCCAGCCAATTCGTTAACCTCTTTTACAGTTAAGTTTACCAATTGTTCCGCAAATGCTTTTAAATCTGCCATTTTATTATCGTTTTTTAAATGTGTAATTTACTATTTTCGTTTACTAAATTTTGCCTATCCTTCTTTTTCAGATAAGGTCTTAAGTATTCCGGTTAGTGTATTACCACCGGATTGTAATGCTGATACAACATTTTTAACTGGTGATTGCAATAATGCAACGATATCAGCAATTAGTTCATCTTTCGACTTAATTGAAACTAGGAAGTCAATTTGCTCGTCTCCTATATAGGACATTTGTTCTATATATGCTCCTTTTATTAAGGGCAGCGTCTTCTTCTTCCTGAACTCTTTAATCATTTTAGCGGGAGCGTTAGCCGATTCGCTAAACATGATCGCAGTGTTTCCAACAAGTGTTGAATATAACTCACTAAAATCCTTATCCACATTTTCCATAGCCTTCCTAAGAAGGGTATTTTTTACCATTACCACTTGAATTCCATTTTTGAAACTCAACCTTCTTAAATTGCTAGTTTCTTCAGCATTTAAGGTAGCAATGTCAGTTAAATAGAAATTATTATTTTCTGTTAACTGCTGTGTTAATGAATCAATGAGTTTTTTCTTCTCTTCTTTTCTCATAAGTTATAGTTCTTTTAACTTGCAGTAGTTACCGATTTTTCGTCAACCTTTACTCCAGGACTCATGGTACTTGAAAGGTTTATACTTTTTACGTATGCCCCCTTAGCAGATGATGGCTTCAATTTGATAATAGTATTTATCAATTCCGCTGCGTTTTCAAATAATTGTTTTGAATCAAAACTTACTTTTCCAACTGCAGAATGAATAATACCAAATTTATCAACTTTAAAGTCAATCTTACCAGCTTTTGCAGCTGTTACTGCGGCACCTACATCCATTGTAACTGTACCAGTTTTTGGGTTAGGCATAAGGCCTCTTGGTCCCAAAATACGTCCTAATGCACCTACCTTAGCCATTACGCTAGGCATGGTTATCACAACGTCTACATCGGTCCAACCATCTTTGATTTTCTGAACGTAATCGTCCAATCCAACATGATCAGCTCCTGCAGCTTTAGCTTCCTCCTCTTTGTCCGGTGTACACAAAACGAGAACCGTTTTTTCTTTACCTGTACCGTGAGGTAAGGTAACAGAACCTCTAACCATTTGGTTAGCTTTTCTAGGGTCAACGTTTAGTCGCATACTTAGGTCAACTGAAGCATCGAATTTTGTATAAGAAATATTCTTAACAACATCAACGGCTTCTGATAAGGAGTATTCGTTATTGCTTTCGAACTTGGCTAAAGCTTCTTTGTGTTTTTTTGTCATTTTTGCCATATTCTTCTCCTGTTAACTATTTTGCTAACTAATTTTCAGAAGGAAATGTTCCTTTAACTTTCACACCCATACTACGTGCTGTACCAGCTACCATACGCATTGCCGACTCAACAGTGAAAGCATTTAAATCTTTCATTTTGCCTTCGGCGATACCTTTTATCTGTTCCCAGGTAATGGTAGCTACTTTGTCGCGGTTAGGTTCAGGAGAGCCTTTTTTCAAATTGACTACATCCATAATCTGAACAGCAACTGGGGGCATTTTAAGTATAAACTCAAAGGACTTATCTTTGAAAACAGTGATAATAACAGGAATAACCTTACCGGCCTGGTCCTGTGTACGACCATTAAACTGTTTACAAAACTCCATTATGTTTACACCTTTAGCACCCAAAGCAGGTCCTACGGGAGGTGACGGGTTTGCAGCTCCTCCTTTAATTTGTAATTTTATTAATCCACTTATTTCTTTTGCCATTTTAAACCAACGTTTAAAATTTAGAATTTCGTTTTACCTATTCCTTTTCAACTTGCATAAAGCCTAACTCAAGTGGTGTTTTTCTTCCGAAAATTTTCACCATTACCTTAAGTTTCTTTTTCTCATGGTTGATATCCTCAATAATTCCGCTAAAGCTGTTGAACGGTCCATCAATTACAGTAACGGTTTCCCCTACTATAAATGGAATATTCACTTCTTCGCCCATTTCTGCCAGCTCGTCAACTTTTCCTAAGATTCGTTTTACTTCTGACTCTCTGATGGGTTCCGGATTTCCTTTGGTACCTAAAAAATTAAGTACATCGGGAACATTTTTAACGATATGAGGTATTTCACCGGTAAGTACCGCTTCTATCAGGACATAACCAGGAAAATAATTTCGCTCTTTGCTAACTTTTTTTCCTTTACGTATTTGAAAGACCTTTTCGGTGGGGATAAGAATTTGAGTAATATGATCTTGTAGGTTAAGTCGCTTAACTTCACTTTCAAGATATTCCTTTACTCTCTTCTCTTTGCCACTGATAGCCCTAACAACGTACCATTTCTTTCCTGATTCTTCGCTCATTATACAGGTTTGGTTGTGATTAGTTAAAACAGTTAATAATTATATATATACTCGAACAATGCTAATTCCAAGGATTAAAATAATCCATAAAATCTCTCAAGAATACTTGAAAAAGTGATATCCATCAAATAAACGACAATTGCGATTATAAGGGAAGCGACGGATACTACGATTGCGCTGTTCTGCAGCTCACTCCAACTTGGCCAGGATACTTTATGCATCCATTCATCATAACTAATTTTGAAATAATTTAATATACCTAATTTTGCCATTTCAGTAGTTATTGTTTTTGTTTGCACGGGTGGTAGGAGTCGAACCCACAACCTACGGTTTTGGAGACCGCCACTCTACCAATTGAGCTACACCCGTGTTTATTAAAAAATTCTAAAGGTATAAGCATAAGCCACTACCTTTAGAATTTTATATTTGTTTCTTTATTAGATGATCTCAGTTACCTGACCAGCACCTACTGTACGGCCACCTTCACGGATAGCGAAACGAAGTCCAACATTCATTGCAATCTCTGCAATAAGTTTAACTTCTACAGTTAAGTTATCACCAGGCATAACCATTTCAACTCCCTCTGGTAAGAAAATCTCACCTGTTACGTCAGTTGTTCTGAAGTAAAATTGAGGGCGATATCTGTTATGGAATGGAGTGTGACGTCCACCTTCTTCTTTTTTAAGAATATAAACCTCTGCTTTGAAGTGTGCGTGAGGTTTAACACTACCAGGCTTGGCGATTACCATACCTCTTGTGATTTCGTCTTTAGCAACACCTCTTAGTAGTAGACCTGCATTGTCACCAGCCTCACCTCTATCAAGTATTTTACGAAACATCTCAACACCAGTTACAACTGATTTAAGTTTTTCAGCACCCATACCAATGATATCAACTGGATCACCTGTATTAATAATACCTGTTTCGATTCTACCGGTAGCAACAGTTCCACGACCTGTAATTGAGAATACATCCTCAACAGGCATTAGGAATGGTTTGTCTTGGTCACGTGTTGGTAATGGAATCCACTCATCACAAGCATCCATAAGTTCTACAACTCTCTTCACCCATTGTGGTTCTTGATTAAGAGCACCAAGAGCTGAGCCTTGTATAACAGGAGTATTGTCACCGTCAAATTTATAGAATGAAAGTAATTCTCTGATTTCCATTTCAACGAGTTCTAATAACTCATCATCGTCAACCATGTCGACTTTGTTCATAAATACAACAAGGCGTGGTACACCAACCTGACGTGCAAGCAAAATATGCTCGCGTGTTTGTGGCATTGGACCATCCGTTGCTGCTACAACGATAATAGCACCGTCCATTTGGGCAGCACCAGTAACCATATTCTTCACATAATCCGCGTGACCCGGACAGTCAACGTGAGCATAGTGACGATTCTTAG
>CAYWRM010000076.1:0-6772 GCA_964460905.1 uncultured Lentimicrobiaceae bacterium | reverse complement strand
GGCCGGCAGGCAGGTTCAACATTTGCAGTCCATTTCAAGTCTCATAAAACCAGATAAGAAACTACTTCGCAAGCGGCAACTATTAATAGCGCAAGGCTAAAAGACCGAATTACCTGAAATAATCTGAAAAATATGAAAAATAAGTTATGAGCATTTTTTTGTCTAATAGGTTCTTACAGTTCCGAACAAAATAGTTATAACAAATCAATACAAAACAATGAAAAGAAAAATATTAATCATGCTGATGCTGCTAATTATTACTGTACAGGCAAACGCTCAGGTAATAAGTAACAACATGTCATTAAAAGACGCTGTTACTTATGGTATGAATGGTAACACTGACATAAAAAAACAAAATATTGCTGTGTTACAAAGCCGCCAGCAAGTGCAAGAAGTGATCAGTCAGGGATTACCTCAAATAAATGGAACAGCACAACTGATTGACAACCTAATAATACCCAAGCAATTGTTACCCGGTGATCTAATCGGTAAACCCGGTACTTATATTCCGGTAAAATTTGGAACACAATATGGTATTCCCCTTGCAATCAATGCAAACCAGTTGTTATATAATCAGGCATACTTTGTCGGAATTAAGCAAGCAAAAGCTTTTGAAATGTTTTCGAAAGTGCAATTAGAAAAAATGCAACAAGATGTTATATACAATATTGCCGCTGCCTATTTGCAGGCAGCTATAGTGACCGAACAAAGTAAGCTAATTCAAGCCAACCTCGAAATGGTTAATCAGAGCTTAAAAGTCGTGCAGTCGCTATATGAAAATCAAATGGCGCGTAAAATTGACCTCGACCAATTAAAAGTAACACAATCAAATACACAAACCGAATACTACAACTCACAAGTACTATTTGCTTTTGCTCTTGACCAATTAAAAATTCTGATTGGTTATCCCCTTGCCGATACATTAATATTAAACGAAATCATTACTGACAATGACATGCTTGTTTCCCAAAATACCACCAGCAACAATCCATCTTTATCATTGCTACAACAACAAGCAATCATAAAACAATTAGAAATTAAAGGCATCAATTCAAAATATCTCCCAACACTTGTTGCTTTTGGGCAATATGGTTATCAATCCCAATTTATGAAATGGGATGATATGTATTGGTTCAATAGTGCTTTAATTGGGGTACAATTAAACATTTCCATTTTTGACGGTTTGCTAAAACACCATCAGGTGAAGCAACGCAAATTTGAATTACAATCCATTCAGTTAGACAAGGAATTATTGGAAAAAAGCCTGAATGCAGAATATAACAACGCTGTAAATAAATATCTGCAAAATCAAAAAACTGTACGTAACCAAAAAGAGAATCTCACGCTTGCAGAAAATGTTTACGAGGCCATGCAGAATAATTATAAAAACGGATTGGCTTCTCTTTCCGACATAATCAACAGCGACACAGGATTAAAATCAGCGCAATCTTCTTTTCTCACTGCATTGTTCCGAAAGAAAATTTCATCGCTTGATATTCTTCGTGCTAACGGTAGCATGACAGAATTTTTAAAATAATCTACCAAAATAGTAACCATAAAAAGTCAATCATAAATAAAGTAAAATGAAATATAAAAAACTAATCGTCATAGTAATTGTAATCGCTGTCATTGGCCTTATTATCATCAAACTGGTAAGCAACAAACACACCATTGACCAACGGGTCGAAACAGCCATTCAGCAACAGGTTTTTGATGTAATCCCCGTAAAAACCTATTCAGTAAAACATGATACATTGAGCAATCGACTCATTCAAAGTGGAACTTTTTCTCCTCAACAAGATCTGATGCTCAGTGCACAATCACAGGGCCTAATCAAAACGCTGCACGTGAAGAAATCACAGTTCGTTACAAAAGGCACTTTGCTTGTTACAATAGATGATTCAGGACTGGCAAGCCAAATGAACACAGCAGAAGCAACTTTGGGAAAAGCAAAACTGGATGCACAGCGAATGAAAAATGCCCTGGCATCAGGAGGAGTAACACAACAGCAGGTAGAAGGTGCCGAATTGCAAGTCAAATATGCTCAGACTAACGTTTTGCAACTTCAACAGATGATGGCCAATTACCAGATTGTTGCACCAGTGAGTGGTGTCATCAATAAAATCTTTGCCGAACAGGGAAGTTTTGCATCTCCCGGTGCTCCCATTATTCAACTTGTTGACATAACAAAATTAATTCTCGACATCAGTATAGACCAGGAGATGATCCCCACTTTTTTAAAAATGGGTCAGAAAGTGAAGGTAACAACCGATGTTTATCCTGAAGTTGTTTTTGATGGCACAATAGAAACCGTTAATGTAAATGCTGATGCCTCGCAAAAAATTGATATTGGCATTTCTGTGGAAAATACCGAAGAACATCCTATCATCGGAGGTATATTTGGCCGTGCCGAATTTATTCATAACAAGGAAAATACTGATATTTCCGTCCTCGCCATTCCACGACTTGCCATTATAGGTTCAATTCAGGATGCAAAAGTTTATGTTGTGAAAGCCGACAGCACTGTTGCGCTTCGTACCATCATTGTTGGAAGAACCCTTGAAAATAATGTTGAGGTAGTGAGCGGATTAACAGAAGGTGAAGAGGTTGTAACCGCCGGACAGATCAACTTGGAAGAAGGCACAAAGGTTATCGTTAAAAACTAAAGTCATGAACATTACAGAACTTGCCGTAAAAAGGCCATCGCTATTCATCGTTATATTTTCTATCCTTGCCCTGGTTGGAATCATCAGCTACTCCAGTCTGAATTACGAGTTTCTTCCCAAAATTAATGCCCCGATCATTACCATTACAACCATTTACCCGGGAGCATCACCAACGGAAGTTGAAAACTCGGTAACCAAGAAACTTGAACAGCAGGTTTCAGGCATCGCGGATGTAGATAAAATAATATCTACTTCTTTTGAAGGTGTTTCGACCATTGTGGTGCAGTTAAAATATGGTGCTGACCTTGACCAGAGTGTGCAAAATGCACAACGAAAAGTGAACAGCATCTTTTCGAAACTCCCTAATGGTGTGATGCAACCAACGGTAGATAAAGTTGCACTGGATGAAATGCCCGTTATAAAGTTAGGGGCAACATCCGATTTATCGCCTACTGAATTTTCCGATTTAATTACGAACAAGGTTTCTCCCGCACTGACACGCCTTGAAGGGGTGGCCAGAGTGGATGTTGACGGAAATACCAAAAGAGAAATTAAAGTAAATGTTGACGCTGCAAAACTTGCGTCTTTTAACCTCAGCATCTTACAGCTTACGCAGGCCATTGCCATGGCAAACATCGACTTCCCGACAGGGAGAATAAAAAACGATAATTCGCAGTTGCTGGTACGCCTGTCTGGAAAAATAAAATCGGTAGATGATTTGCGCAACCTAATAATTACTACCACGCCAGCGGGTAACCCTATTTACCTGAGCGATGTAGCTGAAGTGGTGGACGGCACAGCTGATATTACTTTTATTACTCGTTTGAATGGAATTAATTCAGTGGCATTAAGCATTGTGAAGCAAAGCGATGGCAATGCCGTTGAAGTTTCAAAGCTTGTGCAAGCCGAATTAAAAAATCTATCCAATGAATATTCCGATATTAATTTAAAATTTAAAATCGGCAGCGATTCATCTGTTTTTACACTGGAAGCTGCCAATGGCGTGATGAAAGATTTACTCCTTGCAATAATACTTGTGTCGTTTATCATGCTTTTCTTTTTGCATAGTCCGCGAAATGCCTCTATAGTAATGGTAAGTATTCCGCTTTCAATTGTTGCAAGCTTTATTGCCATGTATGTGCTTGGGTATTCGCTCAATCTGATGTCGTTGCTGGGACTTTCACTCGTAGTTGGAATTCTGGTGGATGATTCCATCGTGGTACTAGAAAATATATTTACGCATCTTGAAGAAGGTCTATCACCGCGGGAAGCAGCCATAGCTACCGGTCGGGAAATCGGATTGTCGGTTGCCAGTATCACATTGGTGATTGTAGTAGTATTTCTCCCAATATTGTTTGTTAGCGGAATTGTTGCCGATCTATTGAGACAGTTTTCTGTAGTCATCATTGTTGCCACACTGATCAGTTTGGTGGTATCTTTTACCATAACCCCCTTCCTTGCTTCGCGCTTTACTAAATTGGTTCACATCGACAGGTCAAAAAAAAGAAATCTCCCATTGATATGGTTTGATGCCGGGATCGACCGGTTTGACCAGACTTACCGTAAACTCCTCGACTGGTCACTTGGGCATAAACGCTGGCTTATGGGTGGTGTGTTTATGCTCATCATTGCTTCGCTCAGTTTAATGAAAATGGGATTAATAGGTTCTGAATTTGTGAGTGTGGGCGATAATGGTGAATTTATTATTGAAGTTGAACTGGCAAAGGATGCTACCATTGAACAGACCAATATGGCAGCAATGAAGGTTGAGAACATTGTGAAGCAGCATGCTGAAGTAGAAAATTTATTTACTACTGTCGGAGCATCGTCAGGATCAATGGGAAATCAATCACAGGCGAATGCCATGCAGGTAGATGTAAAAATGGTGCCGCTTGATAAAAGGACTATCTCTTCCACTGATTTTTCGACACAGATAAAAAGAGAACTTTTTATAGCTTTGCCCGGCATTGATATAAAAACATTTATAGAAAGTGCATCCGGTGGAACAAGCGCACCTGTTCAGGTCATAGTAGAAAGCAGTAATCTGGATACGCTCTTTGCATGGAGCGAAAAAGTCAGGGAACTCGTAAAAACTGTTCCCGGAACATCGCAGGTGGAATCATCTGTTGAAGGCGGCAACCCTGAACTCAGTATAACTATTGACCGTAAACGGCTTGCAGACCTTGGTTTGTCGATGAATATAATAGGTGCTACTTTGCAAAATTCCTTCACAGGTAATACAGATAGCAAATTCACCGAAGGCGAGAATGAATACAACATAAATGTTCGCCTCGACCAGTTTAACCGTGCAAATCCTGACGACCTCAACAATATTGGCTTCATAAACAACAGAGGTGTGTTAATTCTTCTTTCGCAATTCGCAACTGTAACCCGGACTTTTGGCCCCACTAAGTTGGAGCGCAACAATAAAGTCTCATCTGCAACCATAGGGGCGTATGTTGTTGGAAGAGCCGTAGGGACAGTCGGAACCGAGGTTGAAACCGAGATCAAAAAGCTTCAGCTTCCCCGTGGGGTGAATGTTAAAATGGGTGGTGATCTGGAAAGCCAGCAGAAATCATTCAGCTCATTGGGAATGGCATTGCTTATCAGTTTGGTTTTGGTTTACCTGATCATGGTTGCCTTGTACGACAACTGGATTCATCCATTTGTGGTTATGTTTGCCGTTCCTGTTGCCATCATTGGAGCATTCCTTGCGCTTGCGCTTACACTGAACAATATGAGCATATTTACTATGCTGGGGCTTATCATGTTAGTAGGTTTGGTAATTAAGAATGCCATCCTGATTGTAGACAATATTAATCATCATAAAAGCAAAGGAACTGAACTATTAGAGGCAATCAAGGAAGGAACCATGCAGCGTTTCCGCCCAATATTAATGACAACCATTGCCATGATAATTGCCATGCTTCCTATTGCTCTTGCAAAAGGTGCGGGTGCAGAATGGAAAAACGGATTGTCATGGGTTTTGATTGGTGGATTAACAAGCTCCATGCTACTAACCATGTTAGTAGTTCCATCCATGTATTTAGTGGTAGAAATTATAACTGCTAAAACTAAGAGAAAAAGAAATACGGAGGTTTCAAAATAATAATCTATGAAGATGATAAAAAATAAGGTATGCTAAAGAAACTTTATTTTTATTCTAATACAATAGTAATAACAGTCCTTACAATAATGAATTTTAACTTTTAGAAACTAGAAAAAAAAGAAAGAAAAAAACTATGAAATCCAGATCAATTAAAGTTGTCAACAGTTTATGTATTGCCAAACCTGTTTTTGTATTACTTATTGTGGTTACCTTCAGTTTGCTGTCAACGGGATTACATGCACAGGTAAAGGTAACCGGAGATCCCATGGTGAAAATCACCAGCCTGCCCATCGACCAGGAAATAAGTAAGATTCTACCTTTAATAAGCAAAGAGGTTTCAGATAAAACCGGGCTTGACGAGACATTTATTACCTATTATTGGCAGTATTTCGAAAACATATATTGTCCAGGATTAGAGGCAAATAATTTAAAATGTCCCATTTTTGTTGATTTGTATACTCCAGCTTTTATGAGCAAGGAGGAAATTCAAACAGTGATGAAGAGTGTGGCCGCGGCATTGGAAAAATATACTGATTATTCCCAGGAGGAGATATTTATTCATACACATGTAGCAGAAAAATACCAATTATTCATCAATGGCGATACTGTTACAAACTGGAGCCAGGTTGGTGGGCCAGACGATTCAGAAGACGAATAAGTTTTCAATTTGCCAGTTATACTATCAGATGGATCGGCCGGGAAATGTCGCATATGCCTATATGTTTTATCCATCCAGACCGCAAAAAAGCCGCTCAAATGAGTGGCTTTTGTTATTCCCTATATTTTCATACTAACCTTTCAGGTTTTTTCATCCTTAAAGGTTTAATAACAATCACACCCGACAGGGGGGTTCAACCTCTTGGGTACAAGGTCTCCTGAAAGGAGTTTATTCTTCCAAATTTTCTTTCCTCATTTGATATAGCTTCCTGCCGCCATAAGCTGCTCCAAGACCAATTAGAATTAACAGTCCGCCACCTATGGGGGCTCTGCCACCTTC
>CAYWRM010000075.1:0-6887 GCA_964460905.1 uncultured Lentimicrobiaceae bacterium | reverse complement strand
TCCTGTCATACTTAGCACCCCTAATTTCCTGTGAATCAGTCTAGATGGTATGAATTATACTCCATTGCAGCTAACGTTGAGTATATGGTTTTGTGGCGATTTTTGAAACACAAATCTTTCAACTTACACTGAGGTTTATTTATTGTTAAATCGCTCATATTTAGCACTTAATCCGCCATAAACTATATACATTGTTGTGTTTTCGTGCTTTATTCTCCGCATCTGACCGTGTGTTTGGGCAGTCATACTCTTTGACAAGTTTTGTTTGTGTGTTGGCCTTTCGAGCGACTTGGCAATGTGTATGGATGCGAAGGGCTGAGCTAATCTTTAATTCCATATTTTCGTTCTCTCTTCTTAAATGCCTCGTTTCCGCCCTCTAATATTTCACATACATGTTCGCGGATTCCTTGCGCATAAAGAGTGAGTTTATTCGTATTGTCTCTTGGTTTTGAAAATTCCAAACCACCTGACACATACTGAAACTTGTAACCATCCTTATTCTGATTTTTTTCACCATGTTGGTTTGCTACTATTATTTGTTCAGCATCAGCACTCACAACTACATTTGAATTATGAGTTACTAAGATTATTTGACGTTCTTTCTTTTTATCTATGATGTATTTTACAAGCTCATTGTAAATGGCTCTATTATCCAAACTGTCTTCTGGTTGGTCGATTAAAATTGGGCACTCTTTTTTACTAAACTCTAATAAAAGTTTAAGTATCACAAAGGCTTGCTTTCCTTGTGACATATTTTGAAATGCATCACTTTGATATTTTAACTCAAATGAGACATCGAACCAGTTTGAAGATAAAAGTTCAACTGTTACGTCTTGATTACGATTGCCACTTTTATACTCAATGTTATTCTCTAAAGCTCTATCTAAGAAAGTTGCAATTTCGTCCTCAGTGTTTTTAATATAATTGTCACAAAAGTTATTAATGTAATCTTGCCTCTCCTTTCCTTTTTGGTTTAACCTTGAAGTTAAAAAATCTTTTAGAAGAGCCTTACCAAGAAAAATCTTAGGATTAATTTCAATCCCACCACTGGAAAGAGAAAGGTTTTTCTTTAAATAAACAATTTGTTTTTTAAAATCTAAATGTTGATTAACAACATGAATTCTCAAACTATCACGCTCAGCGATTTTTGTTTTTAATTGCTCTTCAATTGTTTTTATTTCATTGAACTTTTTTGATTCTGCTAATTGACGCTCCGTTAACTCTTGATATTGCTTATTGCTGTCAATTAACTTCTGTCCAAGTTTATATGCTTCTTTTTCTTTCTCTATTCTGATTTCTTCAAGTAGTTTTTCCTTCTTGTCTTTTATTTCTACTTCACGTAAATCTAATATTGCTTTCCACTTTTTCTCTGCCTCTTTTCTAATAATTTCAAAGTCCGAAATAATATCTTTCCTGAATTTTTCTGACAATGATGATAAACTGTATTGAAAAGATTCATTGAACAATTGTTGAGTGGATATATGTTTTAATTGATTTATATCATCATCTATAACTTTTATCCTGCTTTCCTTTTCAAAAACAAGCTTACTTATTTCTTTAAACTGTTTCAGTGCTTCATCAGATATATCAACCTTACTTTTAGAGATTTTTAAATTTATACTCTTCAGTTCTGTCTCTATTCCCTGCTTGTCACCCTTTTGTTTTATATTACCCTGAATGACTGATATTTCACTCTGAATATTGAAGAGATTCCGTATGGATTGAGATAATCGATTTTTATTTGTTGTTATAAAGCCTTTATAAATTTCATAAAACCTTTCAGTATCATAGTCTGCTATAATTCTTTCGATTAATTCATCTCTTTTTTTAGAATCTGATGCAATATCAAACATATAACTTTGTGGAAAGAAATCAATATCTCTTTGTGTATCGATTTCACCATCTTTCCATTTGATTTGTAAATTAGCAGCATGTGATGTAATAAAACTATTGTCAACCGGAGCACCACCTTTTTTAGCAACAGACGAAAGCAAAGTCGACTTACCAGTAGCTCTACCTCCGATAATAGTATTTAAATTTTCATTAAAGTTAATAGTTTGATTCCAGAAACCTCCTTCATTCAATGTAATCGAATCAATTGCATAATAACCTCGTTTTTCTTCAGGTTTATTTTCTTGTATTGAAACACGCTCCTGAGGTTCAAACACGACTTGTTGCAGACCTTCAAAAGTTGGGTCAGATTTTATCCATAGGTTTTCTTTAATTAAATAATTTCTTGGGTCGTGATTATCTGAACACAGTATTAACGGCTTATGTCCAATTGTCGGAAATATCTTTTCTTCATGTATCTGAACATCATCTGTTTTTCCAATTTCGTAAAAATGTGTTAGTTTTGCAATCTCCGTTTTAATTGCCATGTTTACTGGCATAGCATTAGTAATCACATCGTCCATCCCTTGAGTTTTACTCCCTGTATGAAGTGATACAAATCCATTATTCTCTTTTGCAAAATCTATAATATCATTGAAATCCCAATAAATTGTGTCATCACTATCTTTTGCCTTTGCTTTTTGATTGAACATTATTATTCTAAAAGTTTCAGAGAGTTTATCAACGTCCATTTTTTCTGAAAAAATTAGAATAACATGAAGATTACTTGCTCCTTTATCTGTTCTCAGTTCAACACCTGGGAAAATTGTAATATCAGGAACTCTTTTTCTAAGAGATTTAATTCTTTCAGCATCAATTAAAAAGTGGTCTGTTATTGCAACAGCAGCAAATTCGTTGGTAATCCATGCTTGCGCTAAAAGTTCATTTGCATCTTCTCCGTGATATGCATCGTAGGAAGAAGCTGTATGAACGTGCAAATCCCATTTTCGCCATTCAGAACCTCTGCTGTATTTATTATAGTCATCCATATGTCTCAATTTTGAGAATTATATTTATTTAGAACGAGTGTGTCGGCAAAATTTGGCTCTTTTGCAAGCTGAAGTATCAGCATGTGTGTTGGAGCTTGCAAATGTGCCAAATGTGCGTTGATTTGTGCTCTCTTAGCATGAAACACAACGGTTTGAATATGCGGCGTTTGGCATTTTGAAACGCTTCATTTTCAACTTGCGACTAGTTTTATTTATTGCTAATATCTTCATTTTTAACACTATCTGCCAAATGCCGTATATTTGTTGTTGTAGCCTGTGTTTTTATTTATGTTCTTTTCTTTTCAATTTTCTATTAGTCTGAATAGGGACAAACAAAATTATTGTTCCAATTATCAAATAGACTATTATCCACTTTATTGCTTCTGCTTTTCCCTTTTGTTTTCTTAATTCTACCAGATTTGTTAATTCAATAGTGAATTTATCATCTTTATTAGAAATTTCAATTATTCGAGAGTCTTTTTCTTTTGAAATCAGTTCTCCTATTTTTATTCTTTTCTCATTTTTATAAGATTCAAGGTATAAAGGGATTTTAAATTCCTTAATTTTCTTTAATTCAATATTCTGAATGCCACCAGCATGGGGATATGCAAAATCTTTTGGTGGTAAATCACTAATGTCGATAATTGTATCAATGATTTCCGTTTCAATAATTTTTATGTAATTCAATTCAGTTTCTTTTCCAATTCTGTATGAGAAGATATAAATCAGAATTCCTGTAAAAATTCCACCCAAAAAGATATAGATGAAGAATAATATGTGAAATCTTGGTTTTAATTTCATTTTGATGTGGTATTTTTTAACATTGGCTACAACGTTGGTATAAGAATATGTAGCCGACTGCGTGACACTTTCCTGTCAAGTTACAAGAAAGTTGAAGCGGGCTACAACCCTTGAATTTACTACTATTTCGGCTATTATTTTTATACATTGTTAGCGGCTGACCTTATTCTATTCTATTCCTTTTCATATTCATATTTCTTTTTACGGATTCCTTTATATTCTATTAAATTGAGAATGATATCTCTTAGCACATGGTCTAATTTCCAATAATTTTTTATTCTTTCAGTATCATTTGTTCCGACGACACCTTCATGTACCGCTACATTTCGTTCTTTTTCTACTAAATTAATGACTGATGTGGATATATCTATACTGGCATAATTTAAAAGTTCATATAATTTCTGGGATGTTTCAGCATTATTTCTCCTATTAAAATTTCCAATTTTTGAATTAAAGATATCCCATGCAGACTTATTCGATTTATTTATTTCTGATTTATGTTTTACAAATAAGCCCTTAAGCTCGGGCTTTATTATGTCTGTGAAATATTTCTTATCAATCAGATGTTTAGATGTGTCAGAATTGTTATTAGAGTAATTTTTACTAATCCGCTCCAATGCTGTTATTAAAATAAAATACCTTTCGTCTAAACCGATATTATTTGTTGAATTTAGCGAATATATTAAACCACTAAAATCAAGGCTTTTGTTTAGATGATAAAATTTGTCAAACCCAAAAAGAAAGGCTTTATGAAATATCTCACTGGTATAAGAATGATGATTATCAATAGGCAAATAGTTATTGCAATGAAATTCAGACATTTGCTTAAATGAATAAATTATAACAGACTGAGCATCAAATCCCCTATTTGCTGACTTAATTGTTAAAGTCTCACCCAAGAATTCCTTTCTAATTTTAACCTGACCACCATTAATAAAAGAAATAAAATCTAACAAATCATTTTTTATTATTTGGTACTTCTTATAAGTCAGTTTGCTGTATCCTTTAGAATCTCTAAAGTCAATCCGAATATTATTATTATCTGAGTTTCTAACAAATACCATTTTATAATGGTTCCCTAAGAAATCTGGATGATTAAACAAAAACGAACAATCTGTATGGTCAAAATCAATATTTAATAGATTGTCTACCTTTCCTGAATTCCGATATTGCTCTGTTGTTGTATGGTCTCCAAAATGCATTTTTAAACCTTCAAGCTCTGAAAAATAAATTGGTGTTTCAACAGGAATCGAGTTCTCTACTTGTGGACCTTTATCTTGATTATTAGTAAGCTTTATAGATTTTTCACAGATGAAATTAACTTTTTGGTTATTGTACTTGTATTGTGTGCAAAATAATCCGTCACACTCAATATCATAACCTTTTTCAGTTTTTCCAATTAATTTGTAGTAATTCAGTTCTTTAACGCTATCATAAAAATCTGCATTTTCGAAAAATGATTCAATATACAAAACCCCATTACTCCTGAACACCAATGCAAAAGGAATATCACATTGCTTTTCACCAATCTCTACATGTCCGTTTATTATCGTATAAATGTGTTCCATTCTTAAGTTGACTTCTCAGCTGTTTCTTTGGTTTGCCGCTAACGGTTTGAATATGGTGCGTTTGGCCTTAGTTAACGTATCTTTTCAAACAGTTCCTATTTGTATTTAGTTTGCTAATTTTCATTTTTTTAACTCAACAGCCAAATGAACTATATTTGTTGTTACCCAACGTAATTTCTTTATTGTATTTTTCAATAGATTCATTTATCAAATTTTATATTATAAAAATTTGCTCCAGACTTAACAGAATACTCCAAATAGCCTAATCCTGCATGCATCGGACACTGAAACAGAAGACTATATGCCAGTCGTTACGGCCTATTCCGCCATTAAGGGAGGAGAGGTTACGACGCCACATACTTGTCGCGTATCTTTTCGTAGCTGACAACCAGTAACCGCTTTCTTCAATATTGAAGAAATCCCCATTCATGTCGCTATAGCCTCCTGGTAACGCTGTGTAACCACTTGAATTGGTTGCACCTGTATTTGGTTGGGTCCAATGCACTGTTCCCGCGTCTTTCAATTTACCCCCCTCATCTGTTCCGCGCCATCCTATTTGGTCAACTTCACTTTGGCTTATACCGAGGTACATCTCCAGGATTTTCCATTCATTATCACTTGGTACATGCCAGCCATCAGGGCATATTCCTTGCACTCCGCTTGGTACTTCATCACTACTTTCTTCACCATTCATCATAGTTTCCCAATTATATAATCTACCGTAAATATCACAATTGTTGCCATCATTATCGTAACACCAACTATTTTCAGTTTCGTAGTTCAGGTTTTCTGCCATCCATGTTTGTGAGCCAATGGTTACTACAGCATAATTATTTCCATCCTCATCTGAACATGAAATAAATTCAAAATTAACTGTTTGGCTTTGGGTGGGTAACAAAGTGAGTACAGTTGCATAATTTCCAGAGAAAGCCTTGAAGAGAAGCATTTCTCCATCATTGTATTGCATTTGAATAAGGTCTGTTGTGCTTTTTAAAGCGTTTTCAGGTGCTGATCTATCATCAGTGCTTAGATATTTGATTATAGTATTTCCTGGGTTCTTACCTAATGAAATAAGTTTTGTTGCATATTTCCAGTCTGCAGTACTTACATTAACAGTATAAATTCCTGCATTCAATCTCGAAATCTCAATTCTTTGCCTGCCTTGCTGAACCAGCGTTCTTTGTTTGGCAATTAATACACCCATTCCATTAAATATTTCAAGGCAAATTAATTCTGTTTGTAGATTGGTAAATTCAACGAAGGTTGATTCAACCATTGGATTTGGGTAAATCTTTACGGTGTTTTGGTTGTCAGTTAGTGTATTAATTCCTACTGCTCCAACTAAATATAAAACATCATCACCATTAAGGCTTACCGTTGTCCCCTGTGTCAGGTTTTTAACCTGGATACTGTCAACGGAAGTACTTTGTCCTGATCCGGTGAAACTGATCTGGTAATCCTGTGCCTGCAATACTACAGTAGCAAACAGGCACGATACAAAAAAAGTAAAAGTTTTCATAAGCATTTATTTAAAATGTTAGTTTTCGTTTTATTCTCTCAAGGCCTATTTATATTATGTTGGGTAACGGCTCTGCTATGCGCCGTTGCCGTTGTACTTTATTTTTTTTTGATTTGAAAA
>CAYWRM010000074.1:0-7048 GCA_964460905.1 uncultured Lentimicrobiaceae bacterium | reverse complement strand
GTCACGTACGGTTCTGTGAGAGGCTCGGGGTGAAATTCCCCTTGCCTACTCGACCACAAACCGTTGTGTGCAAGCATGCCCCGTCAATAGTAGATATGTATAAAAATGATGGAGTAATTAGACCTTAGGTTAGTAATTTTTTAATAAATATTGATTGGAAAACAGGAGATTTGTGATGGAAATGTCAAAGCATGAAACTTTGTGGTTGCAAAGTGAAGGAGAAAAAATGCTCATGGATTTAGGAGTAAAACATCGAGATTATGTAATCGATTTCGGATGTGGTGAAGGTCGATATACAATACCTTTATCTAAGATTGTTGGAAAGGAGGGATGTGTTTATGCGGTTGAATGTGACGAAAATGCAATGGCTATTCTTCAAGAAAGACTTCCCCTGTTTTCAACTACTGATGCTATTAAGTTTCTGAAAATTGACGATTTAGAAATAACAACTACTATATCTGACAAAACCATTGATTCAATTTTTGTTTTCGATGTTTTACAATATGTACAAGATTGGGATTTACTTTTCTCATATTTCTTTCGTGTATTAAAACCAAATGGAATCATTTGCATTTATCCGGCTGCAATTCCTCATCCTGGTGATGTTGACATAGAGCTTGCTCTCTCAAAAATGGAGAAAGTCGGGTTTCAGTATGTGAGATCAACTAAATTTCGGATGATGCATAATGTAGATATGGTTAATGATATTGTTTATAGTTTCTGTTTAAAATGAAAAATATTGCATAATGATAACCCCAACTAGGCAAGTCTTCCAGCAAAGCCTGTGCACAAGCGTGACGTGTGCTTTACTAAAAACTCAATATTTTTTCAACAAATAATAATAATTTACTACATTTGAAAACTGCTAAAAAAACCCATATTCAATGAAAACATAATAATTAGAAAAGGTACACAATACACACCAATATGGAGTAGTAAATGTAGTTTGCTACATTTAGATAATGAAGAAATAAATGTGATTTTACACATACTCATCCGTTAGCTGCAAGCAGGTAAACTGCACAATAATGGGATTACTTAAAAATTAAAAAAGCATAAAAAATGAATACTAAAAGTTTAAAAAAATATCAATCATATATTTACTTAATAATTGGGTTTGTGTTCCTTTTCTTTTTTAACGGAAGATGGATTATACCTATAGCTGCATTTATAGCTCCTATATTTTTAATTCGTTTTTATAGGTTTCACAAAACCTTTAAAGGATTTTTGTTCATAGTTCTGGCTGGTTGGATATCAAATATATTCATTTGGAAAGGGATAATACCTATGTCTGGCTTTTTCTATTATTTCATTATGTTTATAATGAGCGTGTCCACCGCTCTAACTTTTTTATTAGATAGAGTTTTTACTCAAAAAATAAAAGGAATAATTTCAACACTGGTTTTTCCGTCCGCATACGTGTTAATGGAGTTTATTGTCGTATCAACTAATCCTTCAGGTTCTTATGGTACATTGGCACATACACAAACATCTTTACCATTATTGCAAATTTTTTCAGTTACAGGAATATGGGGTTTAGTATTCATTATTACTTGGACATCATCAATAATCAACTGGCTTTGGGATTATTCTTTTGAAAGAAGTAAGATCAATCTAGCATTTCTGATTTTTGGAGTTCCCTTCTTAGCAGTAATACTATTTGGGCAATCAAGGTTGTTTATAAATGATAAAAACGAAACTGTAAGGATTGCTTCAATAAATATTAGCAAAGCTGCATTAAAAAACCGTCATAATGCGAATGTTGATTCTATTGCTGAAAAAGCCAATGATGATTTTTTGACAAATTGTGAGATTGCTTCTTCTTCTGGTGCCAAAGTTGTGTTTGGAATTGAAACGGTTATAAGTATAAATAAGGATTTAGAAGATGAGTTTATTAAAAAAGCAAAAGTTATTGCCAAAAAAGAAAGTATTTATTTAGGACTTCCAATGGAGGTAATCCCAAAAGATTACCCAGAAGTACGTCCAGAAAATAAAATCATTTGGATTTCTCCAGAAGGGCAAGTTTTATTTACATATCATAAAGCAAAACCTACACCTGGCGAAGGAAATTATGGTGATGGGATTATCAAATATTTCGATTCTCCCTACGGACGAATAAGTTCGACAATATGTTTCGATATGGATTTTCCTTCCTTAATAAGTCAGGTTAATAAAATGAATATTGATATTATGTTGGTGCCTGGTAACGATTGGCAGGAGATAACACCTTATCACACCTATGTTGCATCGGCAAGAGCTATTGAACAGGGTTTTAACATGGTCAGAGCTGCATCACGTGGATTGTCGGCATCTTTTGATTATAAAGGACAGATATTGTCATCTATGGATTATTTTAATACCGATGACCTTATTCTATACTCTGACATACCAACACGGGGACAAACAACAATTTATTCAATATTAGGGAATTATTTTGCTTATCTATGTATTGTATTTCTACTAATTATAACATTAAAAGTAATAAGGAAAACAAAAATTGCCAGCAGCTAACAAAAAATAAAGTGCATTTAGCAAATAGTGCTAAAATTGAACTTTGTAGCAATATATAATATTAGTCGTAGTTTGAAAATGAAGCGGTGCTAACGCCAAACGCACCATATTCAAAACGTATGCCTTTATCAAAAAGCTATCTCAGTAGAATTTAATTTTGAAAAAGAGCAATATATAGATGATATAAAGTTATAATATTTCACTATCATTATTACAACTCCACAAACCAAATTTTCCAAGTAATAATAATCTACCTCAAAGCCCACTGGCGTTCATTTACAATACCTTACAATCCCGTCTCCCGTCTTTCAACTTCCAACCTCAACCTCAACCTCAGCCTTAACCTAAACCTTCTTGCCTGCCGAAGAGAATCGTAGGCAGAAACATCACTCTCAATAAATATTCCAACAACAATTCAAAACACATCTATTTAATTTATATATTTGGAGTCGGTTAAAGAATATCTATATACTAATAATTCTGATAGGTTTACTAAATTTAAATTACTATGCTAAACCAGAGCCACTTTATACTACCTGACTATAAATAATACTTTTAAAAGATATCCTCATGAAGAATATCCTTATCATCGATGACAAGAATGAGAATCTCATTACCTGCCAAGCTATATTAGATGATAATTTCAGTAAATGTAACATTTTCAAAGCCTTATCAGGAAAGGAAGGTATTGAAATTGCTATAAAAGAACAACCCGATGTAATTATTTTGGATATTGTAATGCCCAAAATGGATGGCTATAGTGTAACCCGAGAGATTCGTAAATTCAATAAAGATGTAATTATAATTGCGCAAACGGCTTATGATTTAAGTGGTGATTATGAAAAAGCAATTGCTGTAGGCTGCAATGATTATTTGTCGAAACCAATAAATGCTAATGAATTGAAGCAAATGATAAAAAAATACTTATAGAAACAATATTCTATGCATCAGAGTATTCGATTAATTTCCGAGGCTAAGGTGAAAAATTAAATATATTTATAGTAATTATTTAGATTGAGAGCTAATAAAATAAAAAAAACTCCATGACTAATAAACTGTCTTACGAAGAATTAGAAAATCAGATTGCTGAACTTCAAAAGCAAAACGAAATTCTGAAATCTTCTGAAAATTCAGATAAAAATACCAGGAAGGCGCTGAAAAAAAGTGAGGAATTTTTTAAGGGAGTTATTGAAAACACTTCGGACATCATCCTGATTGTGAATAAAATTGGAACTTTTAAATATGTAAGTCCGTCCGTAGAAAATATCCTAGGATACAGACCCGATGAATTGATTGGTAAAAAGAGCTTTCAGTATATTCACCCGGCAGATATACCCAGGGCAATAGTTGATTATGGCAAGGCAATACTAACAGAACAGGTTATAGTTCCCAATTCATTCCATATCCTGCATAAAGATGGTTCCGTGAAGGTACTGGAGGGCATAGGTAAGAACCAGTTTAAGAATCCGGCCATTGCTGGTTTTATCATGAATATCCACGATATCACCAACCGCCTGAGATTGGATCAGAAGCTTGATGAAAATGAAAAACGATACCAACAGATTTTTCAATTTTCACCCGATTCAATTATTATCCATGATTTGTATATGAATATCTTGGATGTAAATAACAAGGCAGTAGTAGAGTTTGGCTATTCAAAACAAGAACTGCTCGAAATGAAGGTATTTAACTTACATCACGAGACCGAATTGAAACATTCCGCACAAGTGTTGGCTGCTATGAAGAAAACAGATATGTTAAATGTAGAGTCAAAGTTTGTGAGAAAAGACGGTTCTGTTTTCTGGGCTGAAGCAACTCCTCGCAAATATACGATTGGAAGCAAAACTATAATTCATGTCGCTATTAGAGACATCGCCAAGCGCAAGATGGCAGAAGATAAATTAAAGAAAAGCGAACATAACTACAGAGTTTTATTCGATAATATTAGTGATGGAATCTTCGTTCTTGATGCTGAAACAATGAAAGTAGTAATTTCTAATAAAGCAATTGCAAAAATCTATGGATTCGATTCTGAAAAAGACACAGTTTATGTAAATCCAATTGATTTCATTTTACCGGAAGATAAAGAAGCTGTTTATAAGATCATTGCTGAAGATATGTTTAAAAATAATTTACAGCAAACAAATGAATTCCGCTCACTTACCAAAGATAGGAGAGAAATATGGGTAAGTGCAATCGGTGTCAAAACTGAATATCAAGGCAGATTGGCAGGTCTAATATCAATTAGAGACATCACCGAACGTAAGCAAGCTGAAGAGGAAATCAATAGGATGGCAAAAATACTGGATATTGCCCCTAATTCAATTACTATTCATGATTTTAATGGGAATTTTATATATGCAAACCAAAAGACCTTTGATATACATGGCTATACCAGAGATGAATTTTTTGCTCTTCCACTAGATAAACTTGATACACCGGAAACGACAAAACTAATTCCTGCTAGAATGAAGGAAATATCTGAAAGAGGTGAAGCAAATTTTCAGGTTGAACACATTAGAAAGGATGGTTCCATTTTTCCAATGGAAATATTTGCTCAATTAACAAAATGGGGCAATACCAATTCTATTCTCAGTATCGCCACCGATATTACAGAGCGCAAGCAGGCAGAGGCAATAAAAATCATTCAGTATGAAATTATTAGAATCGTATTTAGCACCAACAACCTTTCAGAATTTTATGAAATGGTCAGAGGGGCGCTGGGTCGTATAATGAACGTTGAAAATTTCTATGTGGCATTTTATGATGAAAAAACAGACCAATTCTCAGCAGTCTTTGAAAAAGATAAAAAGGATCAAATCCCTAAATGGCCATCTGGTAAATCATTGACAGGTCGGGTGATTAAAGAACAAAAACCCTTAATTCTGAAAAAGGCAGAAATACTGAATCTGGCCAATACTGGTGAAATAGAATTAATAGGTACCACGGCAGAAGCTTGGCTTGGGGTGCCCTTAATAATTGGAGGGAAGGTTTCTGGCGTGCTGGTAGTGCAGGATTATGATAATCCCCAGGCTTATAATCAGACTCATCTTGAACTACTGGAAATGGTTTCCACAGAAATGAGTATTTGTATTGAGCGAAAGCAGACGGAGGAAGCATTAAAGCAACGTGAATCTATTTTAACAGCCATATTTGAATCTACTGCCGATGGACTTTTGGTTGTAGATAATAATGGTAAGGTGATTCACAGAAATACTAAATTCAATAAAATGTGGCATATTCCGTCAAAACTAATTAACTCCACAGACGATACTAAGCTACTTGATTTTGTTCTGAGTAAGTTAAGCGAACCAAATCTTTTTATAGACAAAGTAAAAGAATTATATAAAAGTTCGAAATCAGACTATGATGTAATTTACTTTAAGGATGGACGGATATTTGAGCGCAGGTCTAATCCTTTGTTGATGGGTAGCTCTGTTAATGGGAGGGTCTGGAGCTTTAATGACATCACCGAGCGCAAACAGACAGAAAGACGCTATCGCAAAATGTTTGAAAACATGAAAGCAGGTGTTGCAATATATTTACCAGTTGAAAACGGAAATGACTTTATTTTTCTTGATTTTAATAGAGCGGCAGAAAAAATAACAAATACACTTCATAATAAAGTAATAGGAAAAACATTGCTTTCCCAATTCCCAAACATGAATAAAACGCCATTTTTCAAGGCTTTACAAAAGGTAAATGAAACAAACAAGGATATATTTTTACCTGCCTTTCATTATAAAGATACTCAAAGAGAAGGTTGGCGAGAAAACTACATTTATAAATTATCAACAGGTGAAATTATTGCAATTTTTGATGATGTTACTAATCTCAGAAATGATGAAATTAAACTTCAAAAGAAAAATAAAGAATTAATAATTGCCAAAGAAAAAATTGAAGAAAGTGAAGAAAAACACAGAACTGTTGCCGATTATGCTAACGACTGGGAATATTGGATTGACACAAACGGTAATTTTGTTTATATTTCACCGTCATGCAAACGAATTACAGGCTATAAACCGGACGATTTTCTAAATAATAAGGAGCTTATGCAGGAAATAATTTATCCTGACGATGTAAATATTTTTCAAAATCATAAGCATGATATTGATGAAAATATGGAAAGAAACCAGACTGAATTTAGGATAATAACAAAGCAAAAAAAAATCCGCTGGATTGGACATGTCTGTCAGAATGTTATAGCTACAAACGGAAAACTATTGGGAGTAAGGGGAAGCAACAGAGATATATCAGACCGAAAGAAAGCCGAACAAGCCTTAATGAAAAGCAAAGCAGAATTAAAAGAATTTAATGCTACCAAAGACAAACTGTACTCAATAATTGCCCACGATTTAAGAAGTCCATTTAACAGTATTTTAGGTTTTTCCGATTTGTTAATGAACGATGCAAACCTAAGAGATATTGAAAAAACTTTAAAGTACAGTACATTAATGAATACAACAGCAAAACATACACTTGCCTTGCTTGATAATTTATTGAATTGGGGAAAATTACAAACCGGGAAAATTAATTT
>CAYWRM010000073.1:1796-7214 GCA_964460905.1 uncultured Lentimicrobiaceae bacterium | reverse complement strand
CGTGGTATAGAAGAACTTACAAATGATATTCCGAATGTTAGTGCTGAAGCTACAAAAGATCTTAACGAAAATGGCCTAATAAGAATAGGAGCAGAGGTAGAAGAAGGAGATATTCTTATAGGAAAAATTACTCCTAAGGGTGAAAGTGATCCTACACCTGAAGAAAAATTGTTGAGAGCTATATTTGGTGATAAAGCTGGTGATGTAAAAAATGCATCTTTAAAAGCTCCACCATCTATGAAAGGTGTTGTTATTAGTAATAATCTTTTCAAAAGAGCCCTTAAAGATAAACATGCTAAATTGCAGGAAAAGGATATTATTGAAAAGCTTACAGCTGAGTATGATGGATTATTTGCAGATCTTAAAGTAAGACTTATAGAAAAGCTGGCAGTATTGGTTAGTAATCGTGCTTCGCAGGGAGTTACAAATAATTTTGGAGATAGTGTTGTACCTCAAAAAACTAAGTTTACACAGAAAGTTCTGTCAAATCTTGATTACATAAATATCAACACTGACAAATGGACTACTGATAAAGCTAAAAATGAACTTGTAAAGACTCTTATCAATAATTATAATATTAAATATAAAGAGTTTTTAGGAGTATATAACCGTAAAAAGTTTGTAGCATCTGTTGGTGATGAGCTTCCAAATGGTATTGTACAAATGGCAAAAGTTTACGTTGCTAAAAAGCGTAAATTAAAGGTGGGGGATAAAATGGCAGGACGTCATGGAAACAAAGGTATTGTTGCTCGTATAGTTCGTGAAGAAGATATGCCATTCCTTGAAGATGGAACTCCTGTTGATATTGTTCTTAATCCATTGGGTGTGCCTTCTCGTATGAATCTTGGTCAGATTTATGAAACAGTTCTTGGTTGGGCTGGTAAGAAACTTGGTAAGAGTTTTGCAACTCCAATTTTTGATGGTGCCACGGTTAACCAGATAAACGGCTATTTAAGTGAAGCCGGATTACCTGAAAATGGTAGTACCTATCTATATGATGGTGGTACTGGTGAACGTTTTGATCAGCCCGCAACTGTTGGATATATTTACATGCTGAAACTTCACCATATGGTTGATGATAAGATGCATGCAAGATCGATAGGTCCTTACTCATTAATTACGCAGCAACCTCTTGGCGGTAAAGCACAATTTGGTGGACAGCGTTTTGGTGAGATGGAAGTTTGGGCATTGGAAGCATTTGGTGCTGCAAATATTCTGCAGGAAATTCTTACTGTTAAGTCTGATGATGTAACAGGAAGAGCAAAAGCCTACGAAAGTATTGTTAAAGGAGAGGTTATGCCTATACCAGGTATTCCCGAATCATTTAATGTACTTGTACATGAACTTCGGGGTCTTGGTCTTGAACTAAGCTTCGATTAACTGTTTTACTTTTTTATTGATAATATATAACTAGAGATATATGGCTTTCAGAATAGACAGCAAAATACCAAGTAGTTTTAATAAAATTACAATTAGCCTTGCATCGCCTGAATCGATTCTTGACCGTTCGCATGGTGAAGTCCTGAAACCGGAAACTATAAACTATCGTACATACAAACCTGAACGTGATGGTTTGTTTTGTGAGCGTATTTTTGGTCCGGTTAAGGATTATGAGTGTCATTGTGGTAAATACAAAAGGATAAGGTATAAAGGAATCGTATGCGACCGTTGTGGAGTTGAAGTTACTGAGAAGAAAGTGCGCCGCGAACGTATGGGGCATATTCAGCTTGTAGTGCCAGTGGTTCATATCTGGTTCTTCCGCTCACTGCCAAATAAAATAGGTGCTATGCTTGGTCTCCAAACCAAAAAGTTGGAGATGATAATTTATTATGAGCGTTATGCTGTAATTAATCCTGGTATTAAAGCAGCTGATGGTATCAATTACCTTGACTTCATTACTGAGGAAGAATATTTTGATATCATAGAAACATTGCCTCCTGAAAATCAATATCTGGATGATGATGATCCTGATAAATTTATAGCAAAAATGGGTGCTGAAGCTGTGCATGATTTGTTGCAGCGACTAGATCTTGATAAAGAATCATATAATCTTCGCCATAAGGCAAATACCGAAACATCGCAGCAACGTAAGGCTGACGCATTGAAGAGGTTACAGGTTTTTGAGGCTTTTAGAGATGCTCGAAAAAGGGCAGAAAATAAACCCGAATGGATGATTGTAAAAATTGTCCCTGTTATTCCTCCTGAGCTTAGGCCTCTTGTGCCGCTTGATGGTGGTAGGTTTGCAACTTCCGACCTTAACGACCTTTATCGTAGGGTAATAATTAGAAATAATCGTCTTAAACGATTAATAGAAATAAAAGCTCCTGATGTTATTATGCGTAACGAAAAACGTATGCTTCAGGAAGCTGTTGACTCATTATTTGATAATTCAAGAAAATCAAGTGCTGTTAAAACTGATTCTAATAGACCACTTAAGTCGTTAAGCGATAGCCTTAAAGGAAAAAGAGGTCGTTTCCGTCAGAATCTACTAGGTAAACGTGTTGATTATTCAGGACGTTCAGTAATTGTAGTTGGCCCTGATTTGAAACTTAACGAATGTGGATTCCCTAAAGGGATGGCTGCTGAGTTATTCAAACCGTTCATTATCAGAAAACTCCTTGAACGTGGGATAGTTAAAACCGTTAAGTCAGCTAAAAAAATTGTTGAACGTAAAGATGCCGTTGTTTGGGATATATTAGAAAACATCCTTAAGGGCCATCCTATTTTGCTTAACCGTGCTCCTACACTTCACCGTTTAGGTATACAAGCATTTCAGCCTAAGTTGATTGAGGGAAAAGCTATTCAGCTTCACCCACTAGTATGTACTGCATTTAACGCTGACTTTGATGGTGACCAGATGGCAGTTCATATACCATTGGGAAATGCTGCTGTATTGGAAGCACAAATTCTAATGCTAGCATCTCATAATATCCTGAATCCTGCAAACGGTGCACCTATTACGGTACCTTCTCAAGACATGGTACTTGGTTTGTATTATATTACAAAAGCCAGAAAAAGTACTGAAGAGCATCCCGTTAGGGGAGAGGGTATGACTTTTTATTCGCCTGAAGAAGTTGATATAGCATATAGCGACAAAAAAATTGATCTCCACGCAATAATCAATGTTAAAGTTGATGTGAAAGAGAATGGTGAAATTGTTAATAAGATTATTGAAACTACAGTGGGTAGAGTAATGTTTAACCAGTTTGTGCCTAAAGAATATGGTTTTATAAATACGCTATTAACTAAAAAATCGCTTCGTGATATTATTGGTGAAATTCTTAAGGAAACCAGTACTGATATTACAGCACAATTCCTTGATGATATTAAAAATCTTGGATTTGAGATGGCATTTAAAGGAGGCCTTTCATTTAGCCTTGGGAATGTAAATATTCCCGATGAAAAGAAAACTCTTGTTGCTAATGCAAATGAGGAGGTTGAAGAAGTTCTTGGTAATTACAATATGGGTTTCATTACTAATAATGAACGTTATAATCAGATAATTGATATTTGGACACATGCTAACTCACGACTTACCAACACATTGATGAAGCAGTTGTCGAGCGATGATCAGGGATTTAATCCTGTATACATGATGCTTGATTCCGGTGCTAGGGGTTCTAAGGAACAGATTCGTCAGCTTGGTGGTATGCGTGGATTGATGGCTAAACCACAAAAATCAGGTGCCAAAGGTGGTGAGATTATTGAAAACCCAATTCTTTCTAATTTTAAAGAAGGACTATCGGTTCTTGAGTACTTTATTTCAACTCACGGTGCTCGTAAAGGTTTAGCTGATACTGCACTTAAAACTGCTGATGCTGGTTACCTTACACGTAGATTGGTAGATGTTGCACAGGATGTAGTTATAAACGAAGAAGATTGCGGTACACTTAGAGGATTAACTATTAAGGCACTCAAAAAGAATGAGGAAATAGTTGAGACTTTATATGATAGGATATTAGGTCGTGTTGCATTACATGATGTTTATCATCCTCTTACAAATGAACTGATAATCGATGCTGGTCATGAGATTGACGAAGCTATTGCAAGAATAATAGAAGAATCACCAATTGAGAATGTTGAGATACGTTCAGTACTTACATGTGAGTCTAAAAGAGGAGTTTGCGCCCTATGTTATGGCCGTAACCTTGCTTCAGGCAGATTGGTACAAAAAGGAGAGGCCGTTGGTGTGATTGCTGCTCAATCGATTGGAGAGCCTGGTACACAGCTTACATTAAGAACTTTCCACCAGGGTGGTACTGCTTCTAATATAGCTGCGACATCAAAAATTGAGATGAATTACGATGGTATTCTTGAAATTGATGAGCTTCGTAGTGTTGATTCTAAAAATGCTGAAGGTAAAAAATATCAGATTGTTATCGGACGTTCTGCTGAGATGAAATTATTAGATCCCGAAACAGGTGTGGTACTTGCTTCAGGTAATATTCCATATGCAGCAAATCTTTACGTAAAGAATGGAGCCAAAGTTAAAAAAGGAGATGTTATTTCCGACTGGGATCCTTACAATGCTGTTATACTTTCAGAAGTTTCAGGTAGTATAGCTTTTGAGAATATTCTTGAAGGTGTGACATTTAGAGTTGAATCGGATGAGCAAACAGGGTATTTTGAAAAGGTAATTGTTGATTCTAGAATTAAAAATCAAAATCCGGTTATTAAAGTTCTTGCAAAAGATGGTTCTGTAGTAAGTGCCTATGATATACCTGTAGGTTCACATATTCTTGTGGATGAGGGAAGTAACATTACTGCTGGTGCAGTGCTGGTTAAAATACCAAGGGCATTCGGGAAATCTGGTGATATTACAGGAGGTCTTCCACGTGTTACCGAGTTATTTGAGGCACGTAATCCTTCAGAACCTGCTGTTGTAAGTGAGATTGATGGTGTTGTAAGTTTTGGCCCCAAGTTAAAGCGTGGTAACCGTGAGGTTATTATCACATCAAAAACAGGGGAGGAGAAGAAATATCTTATTTCAACTTCAAAACAAATACTTGCTCAAAAGAACGACTTTGTTAAAGCTGGAACATCACTTTCCGATGGAGTTATGACTCCTGCTGATATTCTTGCCATTAAAGGACCGGTTAAGGTTCAGGAATATATTGTTAATGAGATTCAGGAAGTTTACCGTCTACAGGGTGTGAAAATTAATGATAAGCATTTTGAAACTATTGTTCGTCAGATGATGCGCAAAGTTCAGGTTGCTGATTCAGGAGATACACGCTTTTTGGAAGGAGAGCTTGTTAACAGAGTAGATTTCCAGGAAGTTAATGATGATATCTTTGGTATGAAGGTTGTCGTTGATCCAGGTGATTCTGATATGTTTACACAAGGAGAGATTGTTAGTGCCAGAAAATTGCGAGATGAGAATTCATCATTAAAGCGTAGAGATAAAGTGCTTACTGA
>CAYWRM010000073.1:0-1696 GCA_964460905.1 uncultured Lentimicrobiaceae bacterium | reverse complement strand
AGCCAACAGCCAATAGCCAACCGCCAACAGCTAACCGCCAACCAAAAAAAAACTACCTTTGCAAAAACATCTAACAACATCAACCATGGACGAAAATAAAAACAAAAACAAAATAAACATCGACTTAAGTGAAGATGTAGCTGAAGGAATTTATTCTAACCTGGCAATTATAACACATTCACATGCAGAATTTATTGTAGATTTTGTAAAGATGCTACCCGGTATCCCAAAGGCTAAAGTTAAATCAAGAATAATACTAACACCTGAACATGCAAAGCGATTTACAAAAGCCTTAAACGATAATATTCGTAAGTTTGAATCAATGCATGGTCCAATAAAAGAATCAAAAGATGGAGGCATGCCTCCATTTACATTTGGAGGACCTACTGCACAAGCGTAGTTGCTATTAGTCTATGGTGTTATACATAGTTGTCATGCCGAGACTCAACATCCTCCTCAGGCGGACACGTACATAGTATGATGACAAAAAGAATATCGAATAATGAATGCTGAATATCGAATAATGAATGAAGCACTGAATTCAATTCAACATTCGATATTCGGTGTTCAATATTCAACATTAAAAAATTAGGATCATATAATACAAATATACAAGCTGTTACAAAACATTGTCATGCCGAGGGAAGCAAAGCGACGAGGTATCTCCTTAAACCAAAGCCAAAATTGAAGTAGCTTCAGCAAACTAATAGGTCACTTTTGTCTATAGTAGATAAAAGAATAAATTGCATAGATTATATCCCTTACAAGTCGAGGTAATGTACTGAAGCTTTGATTGGATATTGTCTGATTGATAAGTAGCGCTCGGACATTTTGAAAAGATAAATTCAAATATCAAATACCATATGTAATCCTCGATTCACTATTCACAAATCACGAATCACCATTCACTATTTCAAGTAATTCCGAAATAATCATAGCTGTAGCTCCCCAAACTACTTCATCCTGAATATAATAACAAGGAACTACAAAGTCATTTCCTGTGCGATGCTGTATTTTTTTATAAGTACAAGTTGCAGGGTTGAGAAGAGTTTTTAAGTCAACTTCTAATATTTTCTGAACCTCATAATTAGTGCTAAATAGAGGAGTATTATTAGTAATCCCAATAAACGGATACACATCAAAATTACTTGGAGGGATATGGAGCTTAGTCAGGTTGCCAACTATATTAACCGAGTCAGCCATTATCCCAATTTCCTCTTCAGCTTCTCGTAATGCTGTATAAATTAATGAAGTATCGCTTTTTTCAACCTTTCCACCGGGAAATGAAATTTGATCACTGTGAACAGTATTGTCTGTAGCACGTTTGATCATAGCAATATGAGTCTCATCATTTTTAGGGTAAAATAAAATAAGTACAGCACTTTTTCTGGCAATATTTCCCATTTCTTCCAATGACAAATTCATCTTTTTAAGCTCTTCCAATCGTGTAACGGGAGCCATTTTGAGTTGGGAAGGTAAACCGGGCAGCTTAGAGAGAAGTAACTTTTGTTCAAGTTCTTTGCTGAAAGTGTTAAATATTTGCATATAATACTATTATTTAATAGAATGTAATTGAATGAAGTACATTGTCATTCTGAATGGAGCTTGCGAAGTGAAGAATCTCCACAAAAAATAACTAAACGATTTTGTACCTAATAAACTACTCCTCAATCTCATCATTTAAAAAAAGCCAGTT
>CAYWRM010000072.1:0-7304 GCA_964460905.1 uncultured Lentimicrobiaceae bacterium | reverse complement strand
GTGGTCTTCTTTTTTTTGCCATATACTAAAGTTAGAATTTCAATAAGAGCGATGGTTAAAAGATAGCTCTTTTGCAATTTTTAATTGAGTATTGGTATGTGCGAAATGTTAAACATTCATGAACACCATAAGATATAAACACTTGGAGAGTAATTGCAAATGTGTTATTTGTGGGTGGGTTTTAATGGTGGCTAATGATCCGCGGTTAAGTTTTGGCGGGGATTTCCGCCTTGTTTCCCTATCACCGTTAATAAAGTTTGAAGATAGCAATAAGTTTCAAAACCACCAAAAACCCCGCTTTAATTTGAACCGCTGTTACCGCCAGTTTATTGTTAGATTAAATCAGTACTCGAATAAAAATCATCGAAAGGCTAAATACAAATTCAACTTCATTAATATTGTCCAAGTTGTCATCATGTTTAATTCTGTTATTTTGAAATTTTAAATAGTAATCAAGAACTTTTTGAAACATATTTCTAATTTCTTTTCCAATATACCATCTTTTTTTTCTAAAAGTCACATTATGTAATTGTAAATATTCATTTGGGTTACTTAGCTTAATAAAGAAATCAGCATTTGCATCTTACATGCAGCAATTTAAATAGCTTTTATCAACACAAAAAAGGCTGCTTTCGTAAACGAAGACAGCCTTTTTATTGTTGTGCAACTAAGTTTTTACTGTTTATTATTCCTCTATTTCGATTACATTTATTACATTGTCGACCATTATTTTGTCAATGTATAGATAGTAAGGATCTACTCCTGCTTTTATTGGTTTTCGATCTACAATGATGCTTATATGTGTTTTTTCCTGATTTATTTTGTGTTTTTTGCAATAAATTTCTTCTTCAGGTTTCCCTTCGGCATCCTCTGCAAAAACAACTACATCAATCCATTCATCAACAGGAGTTTGTTCTTCATTTCCAATGCTGTCGGCATAGAATTTTTTTGCTTCGATGCTCAGATTTAATTCATATTTCCCGTTATCGAGTTTTTTATACTCTGCTTTATCTGTTCTATTGCTATAGAATGTTATTTTCTCGAATAAATCGGTATACAAATAAAGTAAAGAATCAGGTGTAACTTGTTTAAAATGGTCAATAAGCTCTGCCGACGTTGTGTACGGTGGTTCTTGATACGCCACATGCTTAATGTAACTTGCCAATGCCGAATTTATAGAATCCTCTCCAATAAAATTCGCCAAAGTATTCATCACTAAAATACTTTTATCGTAATTCAAGTATCTTTGATTTTCATTAAGCAACATCGTCGACTCTTTGTCTTTTTCTGTGCTACGGCCCTGTAAATAATCGTTTAGGAAAAAGTTCAGAAGCCTTATCATTTTGGGCTTTGTTAAATCCTGCTTAACAACCATAAGTGCTGAATATTGAGCAAGCATTTCGGTTGTTGTTGTTGCGCCTTTCACACCCGCGCCTACTACTTGATGTGCCCACCATTGGTGCGCAGTTTCATGAGCGGCAATAAAAAATGGATAATTGTACGCGTCCATTTCGGTATCAATTTTTGCAATAAATCCAAAACCTTCTGAAAATGGAATCATTCCAGGGAAGGCTTGCACAAAAGATGAAAATCGAGGAAATTCAAAAATTCGTAATTGGTTAAACTGATAGGGGCTCAAATTTTTGGAATAATATTCTAAGGACATTTTCATGGCTTTTAGCATATAATCAACATTGTATTCGTGTCCTTTTTGATAATAAACTTCCACAGGAATATCATTCCATTTGTCCTTTTTTACTTCGTATTTGGCAGATATAAATGCAAAGAAATTAAGCACCTTTTGATCCATTTTGTAATGATAATAATTTCTATCACCTTCTTTCCATTCCTTAACTAAATCTCCAGAAGTTATTCCAATTTGATCCGATGAAGTGCTTACTATAGCTTCATAATGAATCCAATCGCCATCACTATTTACATAATTATTCATTAATGCAGCGCTATCATTCATTTCGGGCATTCCTGTTGTTGGTGGTAGTTTTAGTTCTTTTCTTTTCTTGCGATCAACAATTTCATTCCCTTTTTCGTATCCAAAACCAGGAAACATATGCGAATCGATGAATGTGCCGTTGGTGAGAATACGGCTATTGCCTCCAAGTGCTGAGAATCCTCTGCTTTCTACAAGCATATCGTAATCAAAAAGTATGGAATCGCCGGCCGATATTGGTGGATTAAAGGCGATGAGCTTAAAGTTGTCTTTTTTGTTATTACTGATTATATCAAACGGCCTACTGAAATTTAGCGTATTGATCTTATTCGTATGATTGATATTGAGCATTATGGTGTCAATATCTCTGTTGGTCTTGTTCTTTAATTTGTAATTCCCAATAAGATGTAGTTTTAATTGATGTGGAAAAATATGAGTTTCTATGTACACATCTGTGATGCGAGGATGCGCTTTGTCTAGGTATTTTTTATAGTTTATTTCATATTTATATTGCTGTTCAATATCTTGGTCTCTAGTAGTGTATTCATTTAACACATTTGTGTTGTAAAAAATGTAAGCTCCCATAAAAACAAAAACAATCAGTGCACTAGCAATGCTTATAGCCATTGGTTTATTGATGCGTTTTTTTGCAATAGCTAATCTTGTTTTCATGCTTGTGTCGGTGCCACGTACAAAGAATAAGTTGGCCAAAAGCATCAGTATTATTGCAAAGGCAAACCAATACAGCTTAAACATAGTGTAAGAAAAAACTTGATTTCCAAAGCCATTCATGTCGGAATAAGGAATGCTAGAATTTGCTCCAAAAATAAATAAGTTGTGCTCGAATAGACTTGGAGCCATCATAAAATTGAATAAGAAAAAAATGACGACCACCGCATGAGCAAAAAATTTGTTGTTTACTAAAACATGAATAAAAAATGCCAACATGGTGTACAAAATGTAATTGGGTAGGAGAATCAAAAATAAGCTTTTGAAGTATACATCAAGTTCGAAGTTGTAATATCCACTGTTAATTTGAATAACTATACCTGTTAATAGAATTACAAACATTATAAAGAACTCGATAAAAACTAATGCCGAAAATTTCGCAGTTAATGTCAACGAGTTTTTAAGGGGCAAAGCGTCAAATATTTCATTCAATTTACTCCCTCTTTCGCGCCAGATAAGTTCGCCCGTAAAGAATGTGATGATGATTAAAATGAACATGAAAAATTGACTATTTAATAGTTCAATTACTTGATAAGTAACAGGATATGTATTTGTATCATAAAGACTGCCTATATTAATATTCGTAGAAAAAAGGAAAGCAATACCGGCAAATAGAATGGCAATGAAATATCGATTTGCAAGAATATTCAAGAACTCAATTTTTGTTATTCGTAGCCAATTTCTGAAATTTGTTTGCTTATTGAATATTGGTTCGGTAAAATAAAATGCGATATTACTATTTTGCACATTTTCTGTGGAGTTACTTACTGTTTTTTTAAGCCTTTTTAAACTTATTTCTTTGGTAAATTGTCCAAAACTAAATCTTTTATAAGTAAAAAATAGTGTCAATCCTCCAAGGAGTAGCCAAACGAGTCTGTTGGCGATTAGTAACCCATCTAGTGGTATGGTAAGTGCATTTTTTTCTGCAGGAGTCCAATATTTGATAATTTCGTATAATGGTGTCATTCCAATTGGATCGAGTATGGCTGCAAGTGTTTTATTTTCAATACCTAACAGCAAGCTTGATGTGACTCCATAAATAACAAATAAGAAAACTGCTCCTACGTAATTGGCTAATATTTTGCGTGTTAAACTTGCCAGAGAGAAGAATATTGCCCCAAAAACTAGTATGTTTGGAATAATATTAATGAAAAATGGTTGAATATAATAGATAAATTTATTCGCTCCGATTTTTTCGGGATCAAGCCATGGCATAAGGCTTCCAATGTAGAGTCCAAGACTAACCGCAGTAAATACTAAAATACAAATGGCGGCAGAACCTAAATAGCGTCCGAATAGGTAGTCGGCCTTTGTTATGGGATAAGTGAAAAATAAGCCATGAGTTTCGTGCTCAAAGTCACGATAAACAGGGTTTCCTACTATTGCTGAAATTATAAGTATTCCGAAAATTGTTAGAAAAGTAGTTATTACATATACATTTATTGGAGCATTGGCCATCACATTCCCGGAGTATCCCATGTTTATATTCATTCCATCAATTGCTCCTCCCAAAATATTTATGGACAAGAACGCCATTAAGAATAATATGGCCCAATATATATATGTTGCAGGTCTTTTAAGCCTGTATCTTAATTCGAAAATAAAAATTTGTAAAAACATATGTACTGTTCTTTGAATGATTAATTAATTGTTGAAAAATACACGTCCTCTAAATTTGGTGCTACAGAGGCAAATTCTGAGTCTGGAATTTTATCTGTGAGTACTTTTATAAGTGGTTTTCCTGCAAATAATCGTGATGAAATGACATTATGCTTTGTTTTGTAGTCTTGTATGGATGATTTTTCAATTCGTTTTTCCCAAATTTTCCCATTCAAATTGTCGATTAGTTGGCTTGGTTTACCGGCTAATTTCAACTCGCCACGATTGATAATTGCCATATTGCTGCACAAATCGCTTACGTCTTCAACAATATGTGTTGATAAAATAACAATAATATTTTCGCCTATTTCCGAAAGTAAATCATGAAATCGGTTTCTTTCAGTTGGGTCAAGGCCCGATGTTGGTTCATCTACAATTATTAATTGCGGACTTCCTATCAGAGCCTGTGCTATTCCAAAGCGTTGTTTCATTCCTCCCGAAAAACCGCCAATGTTTTTGCTTCGCGATTCATACAGATTTGTTTTGTGCAGCAAGCTTTCAACAACTTCTTTTCTATCTTTTTTATTGCTTATCCCTTTAAGTGCTGCAAAATGGTCGAGAAGAGTTTGTGCCGAAATTTTTGGATAGACACCAAATTGTTGTGGTAAATAACCCAATATTTTTCGTACATCTTGTTTTTGAGTTAATACATTTATTCCGTTGAAGTCGATTGCTCCATTATCTGCTTCCTGTAAGGTTGCAATTGTTCGCATAAGCGTTGATTTTCCTGCTCCATTCGGCCCTAGCAGACCAAACATGCCTTTTGGTATTTCGAGGCTTAAATTCTTTAGCGCTTGTACTCCATTGGTATAAGTCTTTGATAAGTTCTTGATTATTAGTTCCATAATATTTTATTCGTTGGATATTATTTATTGCAGGACGTAAAATAATTTAAATAAGTTACAATTAATTTTTTAATTTCTTATTTTTTTTATTGTTAAAACTTGATAGTACAAAATTCTGCAATTAAATCTCAGAAAGCAAAATTTTGTGATGAAACGAGTTTGTCACTAAAAAACTGTGAAAAAAGTTTTCTGAATTACATTTTGTGTTAATGTTCTAATTGTAAACCAAAACTGATTTTCAATAATTTCTTGAATGTTTACTCTATTTATTATATTCTATATGTTTTATTATTTTTCGATACACATTGACGACATGATAAATAATTTGGTCAATATTTTATTATTTATTGAGTCGTTCATCTAATTGGCGGTACCGGTTCGTATAAGAATAGTAGCCGATTTCGGGCTTCATTCCTGTCAAGTTACAAGAAAGTTGAAGCGGGCTACAACTCTTGAATTTACTACTATCTCGGCTATTATTTTTATACATTGTTACCTGCTGGGCTTTATTAATTCGTTCAATATTATTTTTGATTTCTTTTGTGCGATTTTCTCTAAATCAGGATAAATCTTAGCTTCTAATATTTTATCTCCATTCAACTGTTTAATTAGATAATAAATTAACTTTATCCGACATTTAATCATTGACATAACATTAATTCTCTTCTTTACAAAAGATTATTTCATCAAATTTCAGAACCTGATGCATTGGGCGAACTTCATTCAGTAAGGAGTTATACCAAAGGACTATTGTACAGTTTTTTTCCATTGAATGAAACATTGCTGATGAAAATCCAGCAATATCTCCACCATGCCCAAAGTATCCCTCAAAATAAAATCCGCCAATGGTGTAATAAACAAAATCATTAACTTGAACTCTGTGGTTTATACGTATATTTTGTAAACTGTCTGAAAGATAATATCCGTTATTCATTGCAATTACAAAGTCTTTAAGATCATAAATATTTGAGATAGCACAACCTGCAGCCTGAGCCCACGAAATATCAAAATGTTCAGAAAACTCGGGATAGTCAGGATTGAAATCTCCAATGAAATATCCTTTTGGATGAGGATCAGGCATAGTTATGCCGGAAACAGGAAAGGTAGTATTATCAAGTTTTAGCGGTGAGAAAATGTATTGGTTTATTTCGTTTTGTAAAGAATTATCTGTTATTATTTCAATTATTCTTCCAATTAATTGAGTGTTAGTATTGCAATAGAGGAATCGTTCACCCGGGGTGAAATGGTACTCTTTAGTTCGTACCAAATCTATTAATTCATCTTTTGTCCACACCCGTGTTGGATTATTATCCATTTCATAATTAAACTCGTCAGTATCCATATAGTCAAAGATTCCGGATGTCATATTGGTCATCATCTCAATTGTAACTGAATCCGAGTTAGGAAAATCAGGAAAGAATAGGTTTAACTTATCATCCAAAGAAACTCTCCCTTCATCTACAAGTTGTAGCAGACGGGTAACAACCATGGTTTTTGTATTACTGCCCACTCTGAAATAAAAATATTTATTCATTTCTTCATTTGTTTCTATATCCGCTACTCCATTTGTGTAGAAAAATTCTAGATCTTTATCAGGAGCCCATACAGCCGCCACCATTCCTGTTATTTTTGTATTCTGCAAGATGGAATCACAAGCAAACGTGAGATTATCATATATTATCTTATTCTTGTCAGCATCATCATTATTCTTGTTGCAAGAGAATAAGAATCCGATACAAAGTAAAAGAATTGCTATTAATTCAATTTTTTTTAAGTTTTTCATAATGCGTTTCTTTTTAGTGTTTAGGCTTCCTTTTCAGCCTGTTCGTTAAGATACATAGTTTACAAAAGTTAAAGATTAGACTTTACACTAAATTAGTTTCTAACCTTATTGATTTTTCTTTGTTTATTTAATGCTAATCCGTTTACATTTACCACTTTCTGCCCAATTTTATATATTGCGTGTTGTACACAGTTGTTTAATCATTTAAAATAGCCATAGCTTCAATTTCAATCAAACAGCCAAAATGTAATTCACGTGTCGGAATTACACACCGAACGGGTTTATGTTCTTCAAAGAAAAAACTATATCTATCATTAACTTTATCCCATAATTTAATATT
>CAYWRM010000071.1:0-7316 GCA_964460905.1 uncultured Lentimicrobiaceae bacterium | reverse complement strand
CACCGATGATACCGTCCATTTCGTATCCCTGGTTCATTTCTCCTGTCACCTCGCCGTAAGGCTGCCATTCGTCGAACCCGTATCTCTTAAGCTTGTTGGTATAGTTCACCCCTGGTTCCGGGAATACGATGGAACTGTCTAGTTCAAATTTGCCGAAGTACGCCGTCGAGTAGCCGAGTCGCTTCATCACAGTCCCGATGGATAATTTGTCTGTGGGGAGGCTTGGCGTCCAACCGAACATCATCTCCTCCTGGATTCCTGTTACCTGCGGAGCTAGGCCGCTGTATAGCACTCCACGCGACGGCGTACATACCGCTGCAGAAATATAGTGGTTCATAAAGGAGACTCCACGGTCCGAAAGCCGATCAATGGCTGGCTGATGAAATCCTTTCGCTTGTATCGACTGGAACATTCGCTGATCGCAGGTGATGAATAGGATATTGGGCTTTTCAATATTTTTAACTTTTGGCTTTTCGGTGCAGCTACTGAGGAATACACAAGTCAGGAGTAGAAAAAGAAATTTGATCAATAGATTTTTCATTTTAGTTAATATTGGTTTTTGTATAGAAAATTATATAGTAGTGTTCAATTAACTCTTTCACTTTCTTATATACTGTCACTAAAATACTAAATTAATCGGGTTAGCATGTTTGATCAGGATATGACTGTGTTTTATGGCACACAACGTTAAGTATATGAAAAGTAAGCGATTTCGGAGCACAAAACTTTCAACTTACAAGAAAGGTGAAACGGGCTACAAACCTTGATGCTACTGCAATCTCGCTTATTTTTTATATACATTGTTAGCAACTGAGCGTTTTTTCCGTGCGGTAGGGCAGGCATACTTATTGACAAGTTTAGGCTTTGCAGGTAGGCATGTGCGACTTGGCAATGTGTATGACTGTGAAGGGTCGGATTTATTGTTTAACAAACTTATTTGTAATTATAGTCTTATTATTTTGTATTTTAATTATATAAAGTCCTGGGACAATATTTTTTATGTCTATATGAGTATTTAATTTGTCTGGTTGGTAGTATAAAACGGTAGTCCCATTGATATCAATTATTTCAATAATTGTATTTTTGAAGTCAAAATTATTAGGTAAATCAATATTCAATGTGCTTTTTGCTGGAACGGGATAAATTGCTATGTTTTTATTATTAATACTATTTTCTACTGTATTAACAGTTGTGTCTGATATGCCTAGCACCCAATAATTTCTTGCTGAACCGTAAATAAAATTTGAACAATCTACATCGTATGATGGGCTAAAAGTCATACTCCCTGCAATGGTATAATTATAATCACTGTGCTGGACAACATCAAATACTTTTTCTTTGGCATGGCTACCGATACATTGTTGCCATTCTATATTACCAACACTATCAATTTTAAATATCCAAATTGAAGGTCGATCACTATAAGATGGGTTACCATAAACATCACCATCATTTGATTCTGTATATCCAAATATAATAAAACCACCATCTGAGGTTTGAAAAAGCTTTCTGGGCCAATCCCACTTTGATCCACCGTAACACTGCTGCCATGATACATTCCCGATTAAGTCTGTACGCATTAACCATATGTCTGCTTCACCATGCCATCCGCTACCTGTTAAATCACCATCATTTGATAAAGTACCCCCACAAATTAGATAACCATCATTTAAACTAATAGCATTAATGAAAGCCTCGTCTTGAGAACCCCCGTAACATTTATGCCACTCTGGATAACCAGTTGAATCAACTTTGAAAACCACTGCATCAAATTGGGACGGACTGCCTGTATTACAGTCAATATTACCTGAAACTCCATCAGAGGCTGATGAGAGTAAAGCAAGATATCCATTGTCATTTGTTTGGATAATTCCATATATGCCATCCTGATTAGATGATCCAACTGTAAAATCCCATTCTTTATTTCCAGTACTGTCAACTTTTACCATCCATCCATCTAAACTCCCATACCAATTTGAAATATCCCCACCTTGAGAGAAAATATCTGTTGCACCAATAAAACCACCGTCATTGGTTGGTGATCCAAACTCTCCGTAACCAGTTATTCCGTTTTCGTTACCATATGCTTTCTTCCATAGAAAAACTCCGGTACTATCAATTATTCCAATACCCAGACTACGCACATCGGGGTATGGGTCCAAACCACATCCGCCACATACAAAATATTTTCCTGAATCAGTTAATGATTCAGATAGATTCATACCACCAATATCGGTATAACATTCCTGCCAGATTAGATTGCCGTTATAATCTATTTTAATCAGCCAGGTTGCTCCTCCATTTGTGCAGGTAACCTGTCCGTCATCTCCATCCTGAAATCCTATTACAAGAAAACCACCATTGGTTTCACAAATTCCATGAGGAATATCATCATCAGTGCTACAATAGCATTGTTGCCAGTCTATTTGGAGCTGGGCGTAAAATGATAATGGTAAAAAAATGATGATGAATATTTGAGTGAATTTTTTCATGATTTTTTTAATAGTTGCCATCGTAGCAATTACTACGATGACAACTGTAAAATTACTTATTATTTTGTAATGATAAGTTTACCAGACTTTGTGAAGCCTGAAGATTCTATTGTGTAAACATATGCCCCTGATGGAATATGGCTTATATTCCATAGTTCTTGACCCTGCTTTTTTTCAATTTTTATTACATCAATAATCTTTCCGGATATGTTCCTTAGAGAAATAGTTGCCTTATCGTGTCCTTTTGGTAAAGTGTAATCAAAGGCAACCCAATAACTTGCAGGGTTTGGTTTTGCCGAAACATCCAAACCATATATCTTATTGATATCATCATTACTAATAAATCTGTCTGATTTATGACTTGCTGAATTACCAACATTTGGACAAATATCACAATATTCTTTATACACTGCCTGTAATATGCTTTTTGACTGTGAACCGGCAATTCCACTACTGTTTTGAGCAATATTATCAATGTAAGCTTTTTCATTATTGCTTAACTGATATGTTGTTCTACCCTCCTGGTGTATTGTTTGGTACAGATTGAGCATATCAATATAATATGTATGTTCCACAGAGTTATTTCCCTGTAATTCGTATAGCGAAGGTAACATATTTGCAAGCGTAAAGGCATCTGTAAAGTTACCTTGTTCGATGTATGAAGAAATAATACGCCTGTCGGAATTAATACCACCAATATTATCAAGCCAGTTACGTAATGCAGTATAATCCATAATACTGTCATTTAATATACTTCTAACTATAAGGTTGGCTGCACGTACATAATTGTGTTTGTACTCAGACATTTGATTAAGTAAAGCAGTTTTATAGGTCGTACCCTCGGCAATTTGTTCGAGTAATGCAATCATATAGTCCGGTAGCGGATCCTCTTTGTTTTCAAGATAACTAATTAAAGTGTCTTTTTTTAGTTCATCCGGGTTGGCAGCCAGTATATCAAACAAAGCAGATTCAGTAAACACATCAGTTTTGTCGGAAGCTTCTTTAAGTACTTCGAAGGATAAATGTGGTGAGTCACCTAACAGTTGTGCATGTAAAGCCCACATGTCTTCTGGTTGTGCACTTTGAATATCATTAATTTCATCCTCAGTATCTCCACCGTTAATGTAACTATCATAAAGGCTTTTAGTGCTGTTATAATCGGTAAGGCTACTGTAATATTCCAACTCTGCATCTGTTTTTTCTTCCGCTGTTACAATAAGCCTTAGTTTCGGGTTGCCGCTAAAGTTTGAGGGGCAGGTATTAGTTGTTGATAAAGGATGTAAGTTTATATTCTCAGTTATTTTTTCAGGACTAATGTTACTATTAGTTGTATTAGTAAAATAGTCAATATCATACCTGGCGCCATTGTAGAAATGCCATGTGGCTCCGCTTGTAGAAAATGTATTGCCGGCAGGAAGATTTTCATTTCCCTGACCTGACTGAATACCAAAACCATTATAATCTAAATCATCTTCTACATAAAAGTCTGCATAATTGTTAGTATTTTCATTGCAATAATATGCTAAACCTTGACTACGCAATTCTATCCAATTTTGCCCATCAGAGTAGTTGCCAAAACTAAGTCCGTTGAATGTATTTCTGTAAATCTCATTTACATCTTCTGAGTTAAGAACTGTAATCCCATAATAATCTTCTAAAGGAGCATTTACATATTTGCTAAAGTCATTTTCTTCAAAAGTAAATGCATTAACGCGGTCTGAATGAATACCAGCTCCGCAACCATGTGAAGTTCCAATTTCAAAATCTGAGTAAAGAACAGTAGCATTATCCATATTTGAGGTTAATACTCCATTTTCATTATTAATAAAATCACATTGCGAAACACTGAAAGTTACTGCACTTTGTCCGTCGTTATTGGCATTTACGGCACTATAGAAACCAGTGAAAGTGCTTTTATCAAGTGAGATTTCAGGACAAGGCAGTTGTTGAGAGTTACATATTGCTTTTACTTCAAATTTTGCATCATACCCGGCAATCGCATAATTCCATTCGAAAATACCATTAGCGTTTTCTGAAATACTAAAGTCACAGCCATAAAATTTCACTCCTTTTATATGAGCCAAATCAACATGTTTATAAAATATTTCTTTTTCAGGATAATCATCAGTTATCTCGAAAGAACAATTCTTAAATTTAGTGAAGCAATCCCACTCAACCTCCGGATAGTAGGGGTTAAAATTTGTGTAATATAAAGCGTGAACTGATTTTTTGTTATTTCGGAAAAATGCATCTTCAGCTGTAAGAACACCACCTGTAGAAGCATAATTATCAGGCTCCCATAAATCAATAGCGATTATTGCATTTTTGATAGTTGCGTCATTTTTGAGCTCGACTGTGCCTTGTTGTAGGTGTTCATTTTGTTTAGGCATTTGAGGCTCATTTCTATTACCCCAAACCTGTATGCCTTGCCAAAAAGAATGATCACATTGACATTTAATAGTTGCATTATCAACAACAAGCTTTGAACCGGGAGTTGTTTCATCGCCATTTTTAACAATAATTCTGGCTTGTTCATGCATTGAGATATTGCAATTGCTAATTGTTAAAGTAGCACCATTTTCAATTATTACATCACTGTTTATTGTTTGATCAACGTTCCATGGTGTGTCCGTGCTTATAACAATTGGGGTGTTTTCTTTTTGCGATGGGCTGATGGTTATATTATCGAGTGCCATTTCACTCATATATGTATCACCTGTTATAGCAATAAATCTAAACTTTGTAACAGTACTCGGAAACTTCAATGAAGCAAATTGCCATTCTTCTCCAGTATCTCCCGCCATACTCCAAAAATCACTCTCCCATGTAGCTCCATTATCATAACTAATTTGTAGTATTAGTTCATTTTCAACTGGATTACCCCATTTGTATGTATCCATATGATAATGAAAATCGATCTGTCCTTCACAAAAATTACTAAGGTTAATAGGTGGACTTTCAATAATTGCCTCTTTAAAAGGGTAACAACCATTACAATTTGACATTACATAAATGTAAAAATCACCGTCTTGTGCCTCTTCAGGGCCAGTATTATTAGTTTCGGTAGGTCCTTCATGTCGCCACCAATCTAAATCATCACCACCTACTTGTACCCAGTTATTCCAACTGTTTTCAAAGTTAGCATTATATGAGTTGATTATTGCACAAGCTCCAAATTCATTAATCGGTCCAAGACCCGGATCTGAATCATCTCCATCAGGTTCGGCAGGGCAATCATCGCAATAGGAAGGTTTGTTGCCTATACCCCAAAAATAATAACCATCTCCATCTTTATCAAAACAGTTTACATCATCATCATTACGATTAAGCCTAACTATGTGGCGATCAATTGTATATATGTTTGAATTATTATCCCAGTCAATAATGTATCTAAATCCATTATGATGAACTCCTGGTCCTGACGATTCTTTAAAAATCCAATAAGTTGTTCCGTACCAGCTTTCATCTATTGGTGTTCCTATTCCTGTTACGCCTAACGCATCCTCGTCAATTACACCCCAACCTATTAAAGCCATAGAATGTCCGCCTGTGCCCCATGGAAAATATATTAATTCAGCCGTTACAGATCCATATTCCATTAAATATTGCCTTGTTTCCTCATCCGTAGGGTTAATATATCTTGTGTAATCATCAATCCAAATACGTTCTGACGGGGAAGTGCATAAATCATCACAGTTTTCAAGTGATGCAGAATAATGAAGACAATCTTCGTCAGGAACACCCTCATTTTTATAGTGTTTCAAAGCATTGTAGATAGTGTTTCTGCCTACAGTATTCTCTTCACAAGCAATATATTGCTCAGATAAGTCAACATTAATAAATTCATTGTAATATAGATTAGTCAGTGCTTCTATATGCGCAGTTGGGCCAAATATCCAACAAGTTGCGGCTTCACGATATATTCCACCTAGTGCGTCACATTCATTTTGATTTGTATTACACAAAAATTCATTATTATACCAGCATCCTAATCCCTGGCATACAGCAGGAGTTACCCATCCTTCGCCTCCAGCGTTGTAATATGGGGAGTCTTCCATATTTGAATTGTGCCTGTTTCTCCAATCAAAATTGTCAGCATATCCATAATTCATCACAGAACTACTTGATGATGGTCCAAAAACTGAATAGAACCCATAAGAATAAAACTCAAATCCAAATGACCTATAGTCACTGCCCCATGAAATTGCTTTTTCCGAATATCTGAGTTGTGAAAATTCAGTTTCTTCTGCAATCCAAATTAGATTATTTTCATCAATGTAGCTAACAACTGCTGCTAACTTTTCACTATTTTTGTTGCTTTTCGCCGAATACTGCAGGTTCAGGGCATCAGGATTGGAGATATTGCTCCAGTTGATTTCATCAATGATTAGTGAAGCGTCACTTACTTGCAAAATGATATCCGAAGGAATATAGGAGTCAAAGAAGCAACTTTCTTCACACTCATATTCAAAACTAAAAATACTATCCTGACTTAGCATAGGATATGTTTCATAAATCAGGTATTGATTAGAACCGTCGTCGACAATCATCCTTACGAAACTCGTGTCAGAATTGAAAACAATGTCGCCACTTATTCCAATTCCGGTTACTGTGTCTCCCGAAAATGGATTTATGACCGAGTCGTTAGTAAATGTTGTATTAATGCTAATAGCATTATTGAAGTTAGGAGTTTGTGCAAATGCTGATACACAAAACAAAGAAGAAAAAAATGCCATAGTCCATGCCATGAAAGTTCCTCAAATTGATATCGGCATTTTATTTCTTGTAACTTTTTTCTTGATAAAAAAGTAACCAAAAAATCAA
>CAYWRM010000070.1:0-7620 GCA_964460905.1 uncultured Lentimicrobiaceae bacterium | reverse complement strand
ATTTTTTCATTTTTAACCCAAGGTTCTATTTTTTCGGTCAATATGCCCTGTAACGTTTTGGCTATGCGTAGTTTGGGATTTTGAAACGATTAATTTTCAATATACCGCCAATTTTATTTAATGCTATAATGCTCAATATTAGTATGTTACCCAAATTACGTATAGCCTTTGTTACCAACTGGCCTTTCTATTCTTTTCATTCCTTTTGTCATTAAATTTGCTGTATTTATTTTTTGTCCACTTGTCCACTTGTCCGTTTGACTGTGGCGGAAGGCTCTTTGGCAAAATTTGGTCAAGCGTTGGCTTTGTGCGTTTTGACAATGTGCCTTACAGCAAAGGGTAGTGTTTTTAATAATCCGATTTTCCCCTCTGTTTTTTCAACACAAGCAATAATTCTATGTTGCAGCAACTTTAAATAACTACAATAAATACGTTTGAATATAATCACGGTGACATGTCATTGGGTGTCAGCAATAGTACGATATCGATGTAGTCCGTGATGTTGTTGACGCTTGCGAATGTGTAGGGTTTTCCGTTCACGAGTATGGTCTGCTTGTTCTCTATCAGATTCCGTGACTTCACTGGTACTACTTTCATGTAGATATACTCGAGTCCGTTCTTGCTGAAATCGAACGACAGGCGGATCTGCTCTCCCGTTGCGGTGATCACTGCGACCGTTGAGAAAACCATCACCGTGTCGAGGCGTTTCGGTAACGGAGGACCTCCAAACCACTTCCACCTTCTTACGTGTTCGGTGACATCCACTGTTTTATCGTCGAGTGTGTAGTACTCGTTGGAGTAGGTCGGGTTTCGTAGGTACTCAACGTTCATCACGAGGTCTCCCGTTTTCAGGTTGAAGTTGGTTGCGTTTACATCTACCGAAAGACCTGCTATCTCATACCAATCGACATCGCTCCACATCTGCATGCTTGATTCTTTACTGGCAATGTGCGTTACTGGCACCTGCGCTATTGCGTTATTGACAATTATAAGTAATACTATGACAATTTCAAATTTGATTTTCATTGTTGTAATATTTTTTTGAAAAACCTATCTATATCAGCACAAGGTCAGTTCACTAATTCTTGTCCGCTGTCAGCATTACCAATTGGTAAAGATGTGTAAGCAGTAGAAAAAGAACGTGAATCAATAGAGTTTAAATGAAAGTTAATTGATGGTGGTATTGTTAAGCCAACCTCAATTTGCCCCATCGTATATCCTTTTTTAACAAATACCGAATCCAATTTGTGTGCTTTTATCAATGAACTTACTAAGGTTTTTTGAGTTTTTGTTAACTCATTGTTTTCACGTAATACTTCAAGAGAAACAACGCCACCTTCAGTTTTTTCAATTACTACTGTTACGCCTAAAGGTAACCCTAAAGTAATTTTTAAATCACCTATAATATAGCCTGACTTTAATAATAAAGGCTTTAACTCATTTAGCTCATTTAATGTATCTTGAAATGACTTCTGAGCTTGGTCTTTACTCTTATCAAGTGCCTCTGTCGCTTTTTCTTTTACTTTGTTTAAAAAACTATTTAATGCCATAATGATTATTTTCAGAAGATTAATTTACTATTATTATTTTATATTTTTAGCAAATTTCATTGATTGCTTTTCTTTAACGAATAAACAATTAAGAGGTATATTAAAAATAATACTCCAATGCTAATTATAAAACCTGGTAAATTTGATGAATAAATTGAGAACAAAATCAAAACACCTAGCCCAACAACAAAAAATATAGCTGATACTGTTCTAATTAAAATAGTGGTTCTCTTTGAATTGTATACCATACTTAAAGTGTTGGAAATACAAAATAAAGAATACACAAAACTGCTAACCACAACAGCAAAGTGCATATCTGACCCTTTCGTTGTTACGTTCCAAAAGGCATAAAAACCATATGAAATCAAAATGCTTAAAGCAAAGCCAATTATAAATCTTACAAAATTTATTTTCATAATCTTATTTATTTTGTTGAAATGGTGGAGGTGCTAAAGCAACCAATTTTAAAACTTCAGGAATTTGTTCTGCCATCTTCCAACTTGGCAAACTTGGCATCCAAACGTAAGTTTCTTTTACAACTTTCTTTTCGGCTATTAAGCGTGCTAATTCCTGTTCAGAAAAAGGTCCTGCTTGTTTACCATCAATCATTGCATAAAAAAACTGCTGTTGTGGTTTTTCCATTGGGTTCATTGCCCCCGGTACATACATATTAGTCATCGATTGGTTCATGGTTTTAACCATTTGTTGAGCAACAGCCATGCCCATCCCAAATTCAACCAACCTATCCATTGAAAAAAAACTACTATCATCCATGATACATTATTTTAAGTTAATACTAAATTAAGGTGCTGGGGGTGGAGGTGGTGGAGGAACTTCACCAAATAATGATGATAATTCCTGAACATTGCCTGCAATTTCCCAATTTGCCATGCCTTGTTTCCAGACATGAGTATCTTTTATAATTTGACCACTTTGCACCATTTGTTGTAATTGTTCCCAGCCAAACGGACCACTTTGTTGTCCACTAACTGAAATATTATATTGAACTTGGGGCGGGGGCGGCGGTGTCTGTTTCTGTTCGTCCATTCCTTTCATCATGCCGCCAACGGCACCTGCCATTCCAGAACCTACTGCTCCTCCCATTGCCATACTTGCCATCATTGAACCCGGATCCATCGTCCCGCCACCACCTCCAGTGCCTCCACTGCCACCCGAACCCATTTTGCCCATACTTTCAGCAGCAGTTTTTGCCACTTCGGTTTGTTGGTCTAATTGGTGTGCAGAAAGATTAGCGCCTTCAGTTTGCAATCTTTGTGCTCTCTGGGCTTCTTCTCTTTGGATACGAAGTGTTTCATCCATATTCAGGGCATTTATTTCCTGAGTATCTTGTAAATTTTTAATATTTACGTCTGTTTGAGCACCAATAGTTTTTGTGGTTTGCTCTGCTGTAACTTTTCTTAACTCAGCATATCCTTCAGCTTCTTTGTCAACTTCAAGATTTGCAATATCTAAACCTTTCATATTTACGCCAAAATCCGTTTCAAGGCGAGTGCCTAAATGCTTTGCAACCAAGTCATTTATTTCAAGTATTTTTCTTTCCATTTGCAATACAGGTATTCCATTATCTACTGGAATATTTGCAACTACACCCTTAATATATTTTGCTACAGCATCCTTAATCTGCTTATTAAAATTGTCTAATTCAAAATTTATAAGACGATTTAATTTAATAAAGTTTTTGTAGTCTGAAATATTAAAAGTGATAGTACCCCTTACTGCCATAGGTACAGCAAAATCTATAAAACGAGGGTCGAAAACATCAAAATAGGGTATCCCAAAACGTATTTGAATATTACCAGAAAGGTTAATAAAATATACTTCTGCCTGAAAAGGGGAAGAACCACCAAAAGCAGACCCAACAATACTTGTAAGAATTGGAAAGTTTGCTGTTTTAATTGTTTGATCGTATGGACCAACGATGAAGTCCTGCATTGTGCCGTTGTTTTGTTTGTACATAAAAACAGCCAGTTCACCATCTTTAACCCGCAAACTACTTCCATAACGTATTGCATTTTCTTTTTTTGTTGAATTGGCTTCACTCGAAGGTCGCCATTTCCAAACAAGATATTCTTGCTCATCACAACGAATTACATCCATAAATCCGCCTTCTGATTTTTTCCCAAATAGTCCCATATTATTTAATTTTTAGTTCTTTTGCATGTCGTATTACATCTTTGGCATATTTTTTCAGAAATATTTAATTAGCTCTTCCATCTAATATTATACCCATGATAATTATACCAATAAAAAAGAGTACAAGAATTGCAACAATAGTAAAGCAACCTATATTAGCTTTTGCTCTCATTTTGTGGTGGTGTTCTTTAGTATCCTTAATCTCCAAATCAAGTTCTTCAATTAAAAGCTTTACTTTTTTATCATCACCGTAATAAATTTGAATTTGCCGCTTTTCTTTATCGCATTTTGCAATTAGATTATCTAAAGATTTCTCTTTAAAAATACGTCTGTATACAAGGTAAAGTCCAAATGTGATATATGTAAGAAATATTAGTTTAAGTCTACTTACAAAAGACGGCTTCGGGCATGTTTTTATATCAATAATTAAATTTTCAATTTTTTGAATTGTCTCGTGAAGATTGGACACATTATCACTATCTATCGTAGATTTTTGTAAAATATAGTCACAAGAGGCACATATTTGCGTTAAACCACTAATTGTATCCCCACAATTTGGACATTTATTAATGGGTTCTTTTTTCTGCTTAGATTCCTTAACCTTGTAGAGTCTTGCTTCTAAAACCATTTCAAATTCATCTAAATCTACTCCCATCTCTTGAGCTTTTTTTAAAAGAACTTTTCTTTCTTTCTCGGTTATAACACCGTCCAGTAGTGCCATTTCAATTAATTTCTCTAATTGTTCATCGTACATTTTTTGTAAATTTTGTTTTAACTGGCTTCGATTAAGGTTACTGCCTTGACCTCTGCTTAGTTATGTGTATTATAATAAAGCATAAAAGTTATTTCAAACGAAAGGTCATAGAAAAAAGCAGATAGATTATTGTCCTATGACAAATCTTGATTTTTATTTCTTTTTCTTTTTTTGTCGAATTGGCTTCACCCGAACCTCGCCATTTCCAAACAAGATATTCTTGTTCATCACAGCGGATTACATCCATTAATCCGCCTTCTGATCTTCCCCCAAATAATCCCATATTTATTTAATTTTTAAAATGTTATTAAACGCACTATTAACAAAAGAGTTTTCTTATGCAACAAGTTGTTTTCAACTTTCCTTTATTTTGGGTTTTATATTTAAGACCCCATTTTTTATCTAAAAATTCATTCTCTCTTTTTTTATAAGATTCGAAAAATTGTTTTATGATACAAAAAATACTCCTTTGCGATATTACTATAGAAATAGAAAATAAAATAATTGAAGCCCACCCAAATCCTTTTATTAAACCGTTGTTATAATATTCGTTGATATTACTCCCCAATTTCATAAGAGTAAGAATTGTAATTATCCAAAACAAAAATTTTAATATGCAACAAATTTCACCGTACAATCCTTGAATAAATTCAGACTTACTTTTACTGAAAGGGTGGTAGCTATTTGGAAAAATATTATTATAATCGTTGTCTGCTCCACTTTGTTCATAATGTTTGCGCCGAATGGCATATGTAATAAATTGTTCTTTACGCTGATTCGTACCCAAGTAAGCTGCCAAGTATATAATAATTATTAAGATAAAATATGATGCAATTGTTGCAAACAACAATATATCCAATGAGTACTTACCTTTATCAACTAAGTTCCCCAAATCTGGGGCAAAAGTTATTGAGGAATTTACAAACACATAGCCATAAACACCAATAACACCAAGTAGAGCAGTAATTAATGTAACAATACTTACCATGTTGGCATTGTTATTTATCGCATATTGTTCATGCAATTGCTTTTCTAATTCAAATTCGTTATTAGAGTTACGCATTTTTTCTATTTTATTCCTAATTCTTTTGCATATTGCATTATTTCTTCAAGAGTTCTTTTATCATCTTTCATTGTAAACTTTGATTTCATAATAATTTGCTCGCATTTCTGAATCCACACTCCAGCAATTAAATGATTCCAGTTTTTGTGTTCATCATCACCAAATTTGGCCGCAGCATTTTTCATAAAACCAAAACCGCCTTTCTTTGCAGGTTTTGCAAGTGGTACAGCCATCATTAAAAATTCTATAATGTCTTCTTTGCTGTTGGGAATAGGAAAATGCATTATAAATTCTTTCTTCTTTGAAAAAACCAGTTTCTGCCGTTGCCCTTCGCTTGTATCTACCATAAGCCCAATCAAACCACCTGTTTTTTTCACACTTACGCTTTGTTCAATTTTCTGATAGTCTCTAAAAAATTCCTCTATAGAATTTACATTTTCAATATTTCTATATTCATGGCCACAATCTGGACATTTTGTTTGAAAAGACTGAATCATTGAACCACAGCCTGGACATTTTTTAACATCTCCAAATTTATCTGATTTTGGTGCAGCAGTAGTTTTAGTTTTTTCAGGCTTCATACTTTGTTGCTTTTCGTATAATTTTGCCTCAAGCACCATTTCAAATTCATCTAAATCAACACCTTCTTTCTCTGCATTTTTAAAAAGAACTAGTTTCTTTTTTTCTGTTAACTCTCCATCCATGAGAGCCATTTCAATTAATTTGTCTAATTTTTCGCTATACATAGATTTTTGAGTTTTAATATTATATTCACTTTTTGATTCATTCTTTTTGACTTTATTTATTGGTTCATCTTTTTGAACTTTTTTCTCTGAATTTGATTTTTTTTTCATTTCGTTCAGCTTATCAGCCGCTTTATTGGCAGAGCTATCAATGGCGTCACTTATACTATTACCTGTAACAAAGTCGACTACTTCGACAATTGGGCTGATGCTTACTATTGACATTCCGAGTACATCTTTTGATACTCCGAGTACTGTTGAACCAACTTTCGATAATAATGATTTTTTAGTTTTTTTTTTCATTTTTAAATGCTTTTACTTTTTCATTTTCTTTTACGGCGAATTTCTCATTTGATTCTCATTCATTTCTTAGGCTTGTTGGTAACGGTTGCAATATGAAATTTTGGGCATTTTGAAATACCAAAATTTCAATTTACTACTATGTTTATTTGATGTTACAATGTTCATATTTAGCACTTTCTGCCCAATTTTTTATATTGCGTGTTATACAGCGTTATATTCCTTTTTCTATACTCCATATCCAGTTAGCTAATACAATTATCAGAGCAAAATATTTAATTCTATTATTCCAATCTTTCCTTAAAAATGGGAAAAATGTTTCTTTGTTTTTTACTACGTCAATTATCATCCAAAAAATCGAAATAATTATCAATATATTTGTCAAAATGCCAAAAGGATTAATTAAAACAGAGTTCAAAAATTTACCGTGTAATAATTGCAAAGTTGCTCTTGTCGAGCCACAAGCGGGACAAGGAATTCCAGTTGCATTTTTAAACACACAAACAGTATGGCCTTCTATTGAGTCTGAAAAATTATAAAGAAAGAAATACCCTGAAATCAAAATCAAAATGATAGCAAGGTATTTCAATTTATAATTAATGTGCATTTTGCATAAACATTTGAAAATTCATTTCTTTTGTCTTTCCCATAATGGTAAACCAATCAATAATTGTCCAAATACCAAGTCCACCACAAGTCAATAATTTAGCAACGCCTAATCCTGTTTGACCAAGCATAAATCTGTCAACACCTAAAAATCCCAAGAAAAGAGATACAATTAATAACGTTGTCGGATTTTTGTAATTTAATGATTGTAATAATCCAAATCTACTGTCATCTAATTTTTCTAATTGCGATCGAACTGCCATCATATTTGTTGATGGGAATTTCTCATTCATTGTTGATACAAAAATGTCAATTTTACTTTGTTCCATAATTTTAATTTTTAAAAGTGAATAATTATTATTGATTTACCATACATTGGTCTTTCTAATGCTGTATAACGGTTTGCGCTAAGATTAGTTGCCGTTGCGAAGAAGTTTCTTGTCTGTGACT
>CAYWRM010000069.1:0-7678 GCA_964460905.1 uncultured Lentimicrobiaceae bacterium | reverse complement strand
GGAGAAATTGTCATATAGCACCAATTAAACCCACCACGTTTAGCTCTGAGGGAGGCACGACCGTGAGAGTCTCATGTGAACAACCTTACACAATCACTTCTACGTTTAACTCTAAGGAAGGCACAACGATGAGAGTCCCGAACCACAAAAACTCTTAAAGACCCACCACGTTTAGCTCTGAGGGAGGCACGACCGCGAGAATCTCCTGCACCCATTATTTTACGTCGACATGTTCAGCATGTGGGTAATTTAGGTTGAGAAATTTGTGGATAAGAATGAGGAAAGTACTTATAATTTTTAAGCAAGAGCAGTAATAAAAATCTGAACCCCTTAATTTTTGAAATATAGCTTTAAAAATATTATTTGTTGCTGGATAGTTTTCATATTAACAGGCACAAAAAAAGCCCGTACTACAAATACAGGCTTTTAATAATTAGAAAATCAAAGATTAATTCCCATTAACCTTAGTGAATTTAACACGTTCCAGTTGATCACGGAATTCGGCTCCCGGTCTGAACTTCAGATTAAGACCTTTGATCAAACTAGCGTTAAAGTCATCAGGATCATCAACTCCCTCACTGGAAATTGTTACCCTGAATGTACCCAGATCTCCCAGCCTGACAATTTTGCCGTCGGCTAACAGATCCGGTATAACCTGCAATAATCCTTCAAGTACTGCCATTGTATCCATCATGCTGATGGTTGACTCCCTTGAAATTCTAGTAGCAAGTTGTCGTAGATTTACTGCTCCTTGATTTTGAACGAAAGCATATTGTTTACGTGGATCCAGTAGAGCTTGTGGATTCACCCGTTCTTTCAATGAATAATGTATCATTGCTTAAAAAATTTAAGTTTATAAAAATTAATGCTGTTTTTTACGAAGGCTACAGCTTCGCCTTTTGTTAAAATTTTCATTTTTGTAAATTTTATTATTATTAATTTTTAGTAGATAGCAAACCTTTTGCATTATCTTAATCTTCTATTGTATATCCATGTTCAACACCTCCTTTCTTTTTATTAATTTTAAGACCTTTATTATCTCTACTTCCATCATCATAAGTATCTCTATCTTTATCTCTAACTGCAGCTACATTAAACTGTTTACCAGATAATTAATATCGACAAAGGTAAGGCTAAAAGTATCCTTTTCCATTAATATTTATTAACAAGCTATGTGGATAAAAAATAAAAGGCGGGTAATTAGAATGTTATAATTAAAAACAGCCTTAAAAAAATAATATTTCTAATTTGGCATGATTTTATTATAAAAAAAACTATAGCAGCTAAACTTAATATATTGGTTACTAGCATGTAGAAAAGCACCTGGGAGTTTTTTTATGAATTGAGTAAAAATATTGTTGTTAGTGGATATAAAAGCAATCATTTTACTAAAAAATTAATGTGTAATAATTAACTTATATTATTGTACAGTGGCAACAAGAGAGTTAATAAAACTATGTTTTGCCTAATTATTAGGACATTATCTCGTTATAACTAATTTATAAAAAGTATATATTTTTACTTGACAAGAGATAAAAATTATGCTTACTTTTGGAATGGGTTTTTAATAATTAAAAATTCAAGGATTAATATCCAATCACCCTGGTGAATTTAACACGTTTCGGTTGATCACGGAATTCGGCTCCCGGCCTGAACTTCAGATTACGGCCACGAACACTCGGAAGCGTTAAAATCATCGGGGTTTTTTGTGCTTGTTGTAAATATAAGCCCCCATTAATACCTTAAAAACCTCCTGCGTTTAGCTCAGAGGGAGGCATGACCGTGAGGGTCCTGGACAACAAAAACCCTTAAAGACCCTCACGTTTAGCTCTGAGTTCAGTACAACATTCCCAAAAACCAAAGAAACCGCTAGTTTAGCTCTGAGGGAGGCACGACCGTGAGAGTCTAATGTTATCAATTATATAGGGTTCGGAAATGATCCTTAATGTTGACTATTATAAATTAGTCTGGGATTCTCGCGGCATTCCTACCCACAAGCCAACCTAAAAATGCCTCAGAATTAAACGGTTTATGGAGAGGGAGAAATTGTCATATAGCACCAATTAAACCCACCACGTTTAGCTCTGAGGGAGGCACGACCGTGAGAGTCTCATGTGAACAACCTTACACAATCACTTCTACGTTTAACTCTAAGGAAGGCACAACGATGAGAGTCCCGAACCACAAAAACTCTTAAAGACCCACCACGTTTAGCTCTGAGGGAGGCACGACCGCGAGAGTCTCATGTGATCAATTCTACAGGGTTCGGAAATGATCCTCTAACTTAAATAGCTATCAATAAGTCCCGGATTCTCGCGGCATGCTTACGCACAAGCCAACCTCTGCATGCCTCAGAATTAAACGGTTTATGGAGAGGGAGAAATTGTCATATAGCACCAATTAAACCCACCACGTTTAGCTCTGAGGGAGGTTTACCTTGCTTGTCCTGTAGGAAGGAACGACCGTACAGGATGAAATGCGGAGCATATTTAATAGGGCCCGACTGCGGATGTTAATGCTAATTGCTATAGGGAGACCACCTCAAACCACTAAATATAAAATACCAAATCCAATCAGATACTACATTTAATCCAGTCATGAAAGTAATAATTAAAAAAAATTGTAAATTTGTAGAAAAGATTAAATATGTTAACAAAGGAAAAAATAAAAAAGACGATTGATTTATTGCCAGACAACATAACAATTGATGAATTAATCAATAGAATTATCCTTCTTGACAAAATAGAGCAAGGACTTGACGATGTTGAAAAAGGAAATGTTTATACAACTGAAGAAGTTGAAAACAAATTGAATAAATGGTTATACTAATCCGTGATAGAATTTTGTATTTAGTAGATAGCATATTTTGTGCCTAATAGATGAATAATTTCTTTACATAGCTGTAGCTATGGAACTAAATTATGAAGAATAGTAGGTGCAAAAGATGCATATAATATTACAAGATTCTATGATGGGTTAGTATAAAATAATATGGACTGGCAGATCACTTTCAGACCTTGAAGATATTGGGGATTTTATTTCAAAAGATTCTCACAGATATGCAAAGTTGACTCTTGAAAAATTAATTGAAAGAGCAAAAATGATTGAACATAATCAATTAATTGGCAGGATTGTACCTGAATTAAACCAACAAGATATTAGAGAGATCATCTCTGGGAATTATCGAATTATTTATCAAAATATAGAGACGAAATTATCATACATTCTGACAATACATCATAGCTTAAGACTTTTATCAAATAGCCCAATATTTTAGGACAATAACTAAGCTAAAGTAGGTAATAACACGCATACGCCATAACTGCCGATGCGTCTTACCCATGAAAATAAATAATAAATTTGGGATGAAAATTTAAACCAAAATACGGTTAAAATAGCGGTAAAGGAGCATCCTTCACAATAATCAGCATTCAATATTCAATATTCCCTCTTGTGTTCCATTTCCCCTTTTTCAATATTCCTTTTTCACTTTTAACTATGTCTTCCTACTACGTGAAGGATTCATTCTTCCACAAAACCAACCCCCCCACGTTTAGCTCTGAGGGAGGTTTACCATGTGAAATGCGAAGCAATATTTAACAGGGAACGACCATATCTGGGGTGAAATGCAGAGCATATTTAACAGGGAACGACCGCGAGAGTCTCATGTGATTAACTATACCGAGTGAGGTACACACCCATGATCAACATTCCCAAAAAAACCTACGATTACCATTGAGTTGTGCCACATTTAACACAAACATCAAATACAGACTGTATTAATTTTTACAAGATGTTTGAACGATACTTTTAATGCCAGAATCTAACTAAACATTATTTTTATAGGTTTTTAAAGTTTATTCCTCAAAAGTTAGTACTTTTAAGGAATAATACCAATTAGTCATCATTTTGGTGTCTATTTGGTATAGCTTCAAGTAAACATTAAAAATCAGACTAACTAATGCAAGAGTTACTTTATCCAAGCAACCCCGACAGAAATGTTCCCTGGAATAATATTCCCTCATTACCAATTAGAAAGGAGTTATATCAAACAATTGAAATACTGGAAAAGCTTGGAGATGCAAAAGCAGCTTTAGCAAGACTTCATGGACGGAGTGTTGTAATTCCAAATCAAGGACTATTGATTAATACAATAAGCTTGCAAGAAGCAAAGATCTCTAGTGCAATTGAGAACATATTCACAACTGATGATGAGTTATATAAAGCATACAGCGACCAAAATACTGAAACAACAGGAGCATCCAAAGAGGTATTAAGATATAGGGAAGCACTTTGGTCTGGATACAACTATCTACAAAAAAACAGACAATTTAATCAAGACTATTTTATTCATGTATTCCAAGAAATAAAGCAAACAACAGATGGAATTCGCCCTGAATTTTTATATACAACTATTAAACAAGGCGGAACTGGGCCAAATGCAGGAAAGGTTATATATACTCCTCCAAGAGGTATGACCATAATTAAGGATAAGTTAGACAATCTTATTAACTTTTTAAATGATGATGAGCATTATAGAATTGATTATTTACTAAAAATGGCAATAGCCCATTTTCAGTTTGAAGCTATTCACCCTTTTCGTGATGGAAACGGTAGAACAGGGCGTATATTCAACATACATTATTTGACTAATAAAGGATTGCTGGATGTTCCAATATTGTTCCTCAGTCGATATATATTGGACCATAAAGATGATTATTACTCTAACTTAATGGGAGTATCACAAAGAGGTAACTGGAAGAACTGGCTATTATTTATGTTGAGAGCCATTGAAAATACTTCCAATATTACGTTCCATAAAATTAATGAGATCATGTCTGTAAAAGACACTATCCTGGAATTCGTAAAGAAAGATGATCGAAAATTCCGTAATCCGGAACGTCTTATAGAATTCTTGTTTACTCAACCATTTACCAAGGTAAAACAGTTAGTTAGTGCTGGAATTTATGCGGAAAATACAGCAAGGGATTACCTCAACAAGTTGTGCGATATGCAAGTAATGGAAAAGAAAGAAATAGAAGGTCATCATTACTATCTAAACATAGAATTATACCGAATACTTTCGGAGTGAATGAGAATGACACACGTTTAACTCTGAGGGAGGTTTACCCTGTGAAATGCGGAGCATATTTAATAGGGTACGACCGCGAGAGTCTCCTGTGATTAACAATACCAAGTTCGGAAATAATCCTCTACGTTAAATAGTTATCAATCAGTCCTGGATTCTCACGGCATACCTACGCACTGTCCAACCGATAGATGCTTCAGAGTTAACCGAAGTAGGTGTAGGCATAACATTCCACAAAACCAAATAAAACCCCCACGTTTAGCTCTGAGGGAGATACAAACATGAGTGTGACAATACATAATCAAAAAATCACCACGTTTAGCTCTGAGGGAGGCACGACCGCGAGAGTCTCAAGTGGTCAATTAATTCAATTGCGTTTGGATTCTCGTGCCATACCAACGCACAATCCTACATAAAGATGCCTCAGAATTAAATGAAGGAGGTGTAAGCATAACATTCAACAAAACCAAACAAATTCCCCACGTTTAGCTCTGAGGGAGGCACGACCGCGAGAGTCTCAAGTGATCAAATAATTCAATTGCGTTTGGATTCTCGTGCCATACCAACGCACTAGCCAACCTATAGATGCCTCAGAATTAAACGGTTTAAAGTGAGGGAGAAATTATCATTCTATATCGATTAAACCCCCACGTTTAACTCTGAGGGAGGCACGACCGTTAGTGTGACAATACATAACCAAAAAAAATCATCCCGTTTAGCTCTGAGGGAGATACAAACATGAGTGTGACAATACATAATCAAAAACCCCCCACGTTTAACTCTGAGGGAGATACGACCGCGAGAGTGACAATACTCAAACAAAAAACCCCACGTTTAGCTCTGAGGGAGGCACGACCGCGAGAGTCTCATTTGATTAACTATACCGAGTTCGGAAATATTCCTCTGCGTTAAATAGCTATCAATAAGTCCCGGATTCTCACAGCATACCTGCCCACAACCCAATCTTTAGATACCTCAGAATTAAACGAAGGAGGTGTAAGCACAACATTCCACAAAACCAAACAAACCCCCCACGTTTAGCTCTGAGGGAGGTACGACCGCGAGAGTCTCAAGTGGTCAATTAATTCCATTAGTTCTGGATTCTCACGGCATACCAACGCACTAGCCAACCTATAGATGCCTCAGAATTAAACGGTTTAAAGTGAGGGAGAAATTATCATTCTATATCGATTAAACCCCCACGTTTAACTCTGAGGGAGGCACGACCGTTAGTGTGACAATATATATCCAAAAAACCCAACGTTTAGCTCTGAGGGAGGTACGACCGCGAGAGTCTCAATCGAACAACTTACCACAGTATCGAATAAACAAATTGAATAAGTAGTCATACAAATCAAGAGATTCTCACAGCATACCAACGCACTAGCCAACCTATAGATGCCTCAGAATTAAACTAAGGAGGTGGAAGCAGGACTGTGAGAGTTTCAATCTAAAATAAAAATTGAGTTGAGATGACACATTTACCAGAGAACTCTCAAATTGAATAGAACCCAACTATGATAAGCCTAAAATCATCAAATTACGATTCACCATTCACTAACTCGTCCACTTAACCTTATTGTAATATTCCTCAAGGTTTGTTGCTCCTGCATAACTAAAAGCACTACATAGCCCGTCGTGTATATCTTTAATAGCATAGCTAACCGATCCTTTATAGGGTATTTCCATACTTACTCCTTCAGTATGTTTTCCACTATTAATGGTTTCCAGTTTCGACTCATATGATGCACTACCCATATAACTTTTATAGTATGTTTCATTTGGGTAGTTTCCTTTTCTAAGCTTAGCGCCGGGACTTTCTTTCGTTCCTGCAAATAAGCTTCCGGCCATAATTGCGTCAGCCCCGGCAGCAAGTGCTTTGGCAATATCACCTACTGAAGTAATCCCACCGTCGGCAATAATTTTTACACCCAGCTCATTCTTTTTCTCAGCACAACTAAGTACAGCACTAAACTGTGGTATTCCATATCCTGTCATAATTCGGGTAGTACAAGCCGATCCCGGTCCAATTCCAACCTTTACAATATCAGCCCCCCAATGTGCTAATCCCTCAACTGCTTCACTGGTACATACATTACCTGCAATAATGTCAACCTGTTTGGTAAGGCCGTTATTAGCAATCCACTTACTAACATTTCCTATTTGTTGTTTCATTTTAATGTGATGTCCATGGGCAATATCAATAGTGATACTTCTTAAATACTTGTTGTTAGGGTTGTTTTCAAATATTGCCAACGAATCAAGGTTGTTCACACCTACAGAAATGTCTACTGGACATTCATTAATAAAATATTTATTACAATCATCAAAGTACTTTTTCTGAGTTTTCTGAAACCTATGTAATATGCCCATAGCACCAAGCTTATGAAGTGTTATTGCCATTTCCGGACCGGTAACTGTTTTCATGTTTGCAGCTATAACAGGCATCCTTAGCGTATGAAATTTGGGATGTTTAAACAACCTAACAGATAGGTCAACATGGCTACGGCTTTCAAGTTCAGAATATGAGGGAATTAGGTAAACATCATTATAATTTAGGGAGCGCATATTTTATATGTATATTTAATA
>CAYWRM010000068.1:0-7785 GCA_964460905.1 uncultured Lentimicrobiaceae bacterium | reverse complement strand
AAGCGCCTCTTCAACCATTTCGCCAATTTTCATCAGCTTAAAATGTGCTTTTACAGGATCAAGTTTAGCCAACTTTTCTTTCAACACACGGATATTATCGTATTTTTCAAGAATATGTTCATAAATAGGCTTTTCTATGGCCAGAACTTTAAGCCCCAGTTCTTTTTTGCCATCCATCTTATCCAGTAAATCTGAAAACTTATCATATTCTTTTTCAAGAATGCTTACGATTTTTGACTCATCATACGAACCAGAAATCGTAGAAAATCGAATAGGAAGAATAGTAAACTGCTTCATCACTTCTTCCAAAACCAAGGCATGGGCAGTCACATTTACCCGTCGGGCCTCATATCTCATCACCGCCGATTTACTGACAACCACGCACAAATCTTTGTAGTTGATTGTGTATACCCTGCTGGAAATGGTACCGATTCCGATAGGGCCAAATTCAATGGGGCCGTTATGCTTTATAATGCAATATAAGTAGATGCCTTCTTTATCTTTTTCTGGTTCTTCCATTATTTAATTCTTAAAATTGTAACATTTAATTTGTAATTCGTAATTTGTCCTAGGTTTCCCATTTTTCGGGAAATATTTTAAGGTCGATAAAATTAAAAATTGGTAATGGAGCTGTATAAACGAAATCGCTCCGATCCTGATATTCGCTACCCAGATCGGCCATAATATTATCGAATTCTGTTTCTCTGCCTCCATTTATCAAAAAAGCAGTATTCATAAACATTGAATCGTTGCTTGGTTTATTGTGTTTATATTCAAAAACCGATCGCTTTAAAGCGTCAGTAATTTGTTCAGCTTCGTCTTCTTTTTTCTGAGCGAGGGCAAGTTCTACAATTTCACCAGCCTCTTTAATTTTCTGGTTTCGCTTTTCCTGATCTTTTAAAGATTCAATTTCTTTTCTAATTTTTTGCAGCTCTATGTGTTCTTTATCAATTTCCTGATAGATGGTTCCTATATTTTTCCAGCTTCCCCTTACATTAAGCTCTACCTTATTCTCAAACTGGGTAAGCAATTCCATAAATTCACCATAACGTCTGTTAAGAAGGTTTCGTATTTCATCCGGGGTGGTGGCTATGGTGCCAAACCTGATGGGGAGTACACTGGGGAATTCTTTCATCACCGCTTCTATTACTTTTTGGTGAGCTAGTATGTTTTCAGGGTTAACCACAAATTTGCTTAAAGGATGATCGCTAACAACCATACATAATCCATCATCTCCTATAGTGGAAACCAGGTCACCACGCCCACCTACTCCAATTGTTCCAAAATTGGCATCGTATTGTGTACCGATTATACAGTATATATATTTGCCGTCTCTTTGCATATTAATCCTTTATTTTTACTAAAATTAAGTTTTCTTTTACTTTTTCATTGACGATGACGATGTTTTCCTCTTTTGAAGTTTGCCTCACTGCTGCGGAATAATCCAATAAAGCATGATAGGCCTTGTTTATTTTGTCAAAACTTTCTTTGTCCCCATTTTCAAGTTGCGTATCAGGATGAAACAATTTTGCCTTTGCCAGATAAGCTTTTTTAATTTCCGATAGGGAAGAATTATCGGATAGCCCGAGTTCGTTTTTTGCATTCAGCACACTATCTAGGTTTAACTCGCTTATTTCAAGGGTGTAAAAGCTATAACATGGCAGTGGCCCAACCAGTTTAAAGTTTAATTTACCTTCGAATTCTTTATCCAATTGATCGATAAAATTGTAAAAAGTGTCCAGTTTTGATCGTTTTAAAAGAAATGCTGAATTGGTAATCATTTCGTCGTTCATTACTTCATGCGTCTTGATATCAACGCCATAGGAGGATAATGCACCTAAAACACTCAACTCGACCGATGTATTTTTTTCTTTTAGTTTAGCTTGTACCAGCATCCCGATTTTCACCTGGTCGATTTGCAAGGCGTCGGTTAATTGGTTCTGAATTTCACTTTTCAATTCCATGACCTCAGGAACAAGGGAGATTTCTTTCAATACCCCACCAAAATCTGCCCAAGTAACTGCTAGATCGATTTCAATTACTGATTCTATTTTTTTCAGCGTTTCAATAATCAAGTCATAACCTACCTCAAGTACTTTAACAACATCCTTCTTCGAATATACTATTGTGCCTAACCGCATTGGAATTAACATATTGAACCCTTTGCCAATAAGATCTTCTATGGTCTTTTGATGGTGAACCAGCAATTGCCCAAGTGATTCTCTGTCCATATCAGCAATAGACTCATCGTCTGTATCGGATACAATGGCAGTTACATCTTGAAAGCCGATGGCATAAATTCCCGATTTTTCCAATGATCGAAACATTTCGGGGCTGTGAAAATTGGGTACAACCCCATATATATAAATTTTATTTGTTGACATGATTTAAATATTTATTTCTTAGTTAAGTTTTGTGTTAATACCAGATTGATAGCTTCCTCAAAATGTTTTGGTAAAAGAACAATTTCATCAGACGAATCAATTAATTCTCCATTTTTCTTCTCAATTAATTCGCGTATGGCAAGCATGGAAGTCTTACGACAAATAAATTCGATGTCGGATCCGGTAAGGCCTTCTGTTTTTTGTGCCAGTTGCTTCAGGTTTACTTTCTTGTGAACGGGCTTATTGCGAGTATGAATCTTAAAGATCATTTCCCGGGTGTTTGTGTCGGGCTGGGGCAGTTCAAAAATCAGATCGAAACGACCGCTTCTGAGCAAGGCCGGGTCGATTAAATCAATCCTGTTTGTAGCTGCCAAAACGATGACCCCTCTCAGGTCTTCAATTCCATCCATTTCGGTAAGAAACTGGCCAATAACACGTTCTATAACTCCAGAGCCTGAACCATCGTGGCTCCGTCGTGGCGTGATGCTGTCGATTTCATCCAAAAATAAAATACAGGGTGAGGCTTGTTTTGCCAATCTAAATAATTCGCGTACTCCTTTTTCCGATTCCCCAATGTAACGGCTTAGTATTTGAGGTCCTTTTACCGAGATAAAATTCACTCCACTTTCACTCGCCAAGGCTTTTGCCAGATAAGTTTTGCCCGTACCCGGTTTTCCATGCAGGATGATTCCTTTTGGAGGATTTGTCCCTGTTTTTTTAAAAAGATCAGCGTATTTCAGTGGCCATTCCACGGTTTCTTTCAGCGCATTTTTTATTTCATCCAGTCCACCCACTTCATCCCATTTAACATCGGGCACCTCCACAAATACTTCTCTGATGGCTGATGGTTCAACCTCTTTCATGGCATCCATAAAATTATCCATGGTTACTTCCAGCGATGTTAACAGTTCATACGGAATTTCTGATAGTTCAAAATCAATTTGTGGGAGTATTTTTCGTAAGGCTGTCATAGCGGCTTCACGTGCCAATGCTTCTAAATCTGCACCCACAAAACCATGTGTGATTTCTGCAATTTTTTCCATATCTACGTCCATCGACAAAGGAATTCCCCTTGTGTGAATGTAAAGAATTTCGAGCCTACCCTTTTTATCAGGAATAGAAATAGAAATTTCACGATCGAACCGTCCTGGTCTTCTTAATGCAGGGTCAATTGCGTTGGGAATATTGGTGGCTCCAATAACAATTACTTTTCCTCTGGATTCAAGTCCATCCATTAACGACAGTAATTGTGCTACCACACGTTTTTCCACCTGCTTCTCTCCACCCATATCTTCCCGCTTGGGCGCGATAGCATCAATCTCATCGATGAAAATAATCGAAGGTGCGTGAGCCTGAGCTTCTTCAAAAATTTTACGGATACGGCCTTCGCTCTCCCCATAAAACTTTCCCATTATTTCGGGCCCTGAGATGTTGATAAAATAAGCATCAGTTTCATGTGCAACAGCTCTTACAATAAGCGTTTTACCCGTACCTGGTGGGCCATACATAAATACTCCTTTGGGTGGCTGTACGCCGAGCCGTTCAAATATTTCAGGGTATTTTAATGGCAATTCAATCATCTCCCTGATCCGTTGAACCTGGTTTCCAAGGCCTCCAATGTCTTCGTAAGAAATTTTGCGTTTGCCTTCCCCTGCATTTTTTACCGATTCAAGTTGAATGGTGGTATTTGGATGTATCAAAACAACTCCATCAGGATTAATTCCTGTAACAATATATTCAACCGACCGGGAGCCAAATAGAATTGCACGGACTTTATCGCCTTTAGTAACGGGGAGTCCGCTAATTAGAGAACCAATATATTTTGAATCGTCGGCTTTATACAATGAACCTAACTTGGTATTGGGTTTGAGTTTGAGTTTTGTGGCCTGTCGACTGCTAGTTTTAGTAACTTTAACTTTTTCATCAATCCCCGTCTGGGCATTTTCGCGGGTAATACCGTCCACCTGAATAATACTTTTGCCTCTGTCTTCGGGATAGCAAGGCATGATTTTTACGGGAGTGGGGCGTTTGCCCTCAATCAGTATGATATCCCCATTTTCCAAACCCATCAGGCTCATGTCCTGAGGATCGATACGAGCAATGGCTCGTCCTACATCTTTGACAGGTGCTTCTTTTACTCTCAATACAATTTCATCTTTTATTTCGGTCATGTTCTTAGTTTAAGGGTTGGGATGCTGGTCGTTAAATAAAAATAATTGTAGGTGATTAAGCGCTTCAAGTCCTTTGATTTCTTCAGGAAACATGGGCACTTTAGCTATGTTAAGCTGGCTATAAGTTTCAGTAATCTCTTGTAAATACTTTGCCTGTCCTGCTTTTTTTCTTCTGCAAAATTCACTATCTTCATCAACCATCATATTATTTATAATCATCTGACGCGAATAAATTCCTAATTTAGTTAAATCGGCCAACAGTCGATTAGTTTCTAGTACGGCCATTGCTTCAGGAATGCACACGGGGATAAATTCGCATTGAGTATTGTCGCGTAGTATGCTTTCAATTCGCTTAACTGTTTTTTTTAAGCTGAGTAAGAATGAGTCTACATCGTCCTGATGATAAGAGCCTGAAAAGCTGGTTATCATATAGCGGTATTTCCACCTCATGCGAGCGGCTACTTTTATCCATTCATCCAACAGTTTTGGAGAAGAAATTAACCGCAAGGCATGACCGGTGGGTGCTGTGTCGACAACATATTTTTCAAACTCACCTTCTTCAATAAAATCAATGATGGTTTTAAAACTCATCACTTCATCAATTCCCGGTATCGATAAGGTCATCATTTGATCAATATCTTCATTATCAAGATTTGTAGAAGTATCGAGTAGTTTTTTAAGTTCTTTTTGGTGTGCGTCTTTAAAAACAGCAAGAGCATCATCCGCTATCACTTCGATGGCCGACAGGTTTTTTGTGCCTTCAATATGTACTACCTTAAACCCAATTTCCTGCTCAAGACAGTCGGAAACTGAATGAGCCGGATCAGTTGAGATGAGCAGTGTTTTAAAATTTTCGGATAATGCTAAAGCAGTTGCTACGGCACAGCTGGTTTTTCCAACACCGCCCTTTCCTCCAAAAAGGATGAGTTTTAGGTCATTGTTTCCTAATCCAGCAAGTGCCATGATATTTATTTTTTTATCCTGATCTCAAGGATTCCGTTTTTAAATTTGTGTGATAGGTTTTCACTAACGACTTTAATCGGAAGCAATAATTCCTTGCGGTAAGTCCTGTTTTTATTGGCTGCCGAAATCTCAAGAATGTCTTCTTTCAGATCAAGTTTAAGGTCGTTTTTCTCTATACCCGGCATTTCAGCAATAATTACGATCTCATCTTTTTCATCAAAAACATCCGTCATTGGTTCCCGTTCTTCATCAACTTTAGGCCCTTCCGGTGTTTTTTTTATATTCCCGAAAGTTTCTACTTTAGGTGAACCCCCACCTGCAGTGTTGATGGTAAATCCATAAACACCTTTCATACCTTTTTTGATATGATCGAAATTGATCTCACCTTCTTTGGCAATACCTCCTTTTTCTTCTAGTTTTCCTGCCAGGTCAACTAATTTTTCTATCCCTTTAAACAAACCTCCCAAGCCAAAAACACCAAAGTCGGCTTCATCTTTTTTTTCATTATCTTTTTTTGTACTCATGATACACAATATTAAAGGTTATGTCAAATTATACAGATTTATTCATCGTTTCCAGTTTTTCCAGGCGAGCCTCCAGCGTTTCCTGCTGCTGCATGAGCTCTTTTTCTCTGGCTTTAGTCGACAGGTAAGTATCTTCCTGCCACCAGTTGATGCCCATCTCCATGGCTTTGTCAACCGAGGCAACCAGTAACCTGATTTTAATAGTCAACAAATCAATGTCGGCAATTTGGATTTTGATATCACCAGCAATTACAATTCCTTTGTCGAGTACTCTTTCAAGTATATCGGCGAGGCCGGTTGCCTGTATTGAATGATTAGGTTCTGACATAATGAATTGTTTATTTATTTATTTTATTTAATAGTCAATCGACATGGTTTCCCATTCATTTTCTCCGTCTTTGATTGCATTTTTAGTTTTTGTATCTGATAGAGGTCGATTCATTCCTGATTTTTCATTTGCAAAAACATTAATTTCCTTCAACCTTTTATGGATGATCTCAAGCCTTTGATTAATCCTTATTTCTTCAGCTTGCAATCGCCCTCTTTCTTTTTCGAAAACGTACATTTTAATAAAATCAGAGTCTTCCTTATTGGGAATTCCGGATTTAACAGCAGTTTGCGACGATTTAATGCTCTGAAGTCCTTTTACTCGGGGTATATTTGGCATAATATTATAGATTTATTGTTGGCGAAAGTATTGTATCTTTATAAAAACCGATCTATTAATTCATCAACGATTGTTCTCACCTTTCCCTGGTTAGTTTTTGAGCCAACCCGGCTTGTTTCCGAAGTAAGTATATCCTGACAAATTATCCGGAACTTATCTTTCGATTTCGATGGTGTTGTTTTCATAGTTGCCAGTGTTTTCGCTATCATAATGCAACCACGAACGGTAGGGTCAAATTCGGTTTTCCCCGATTCGCGCAGACCTCTTACAACTTTAACAATTATCTCAGTATCCTTTAATGCCAGCTTAGATTTTGCCATGGCAATATTCAACTCGGTTTCATAATCGAAATGATCGAGATCCATGGTAACCATTCTGTCGCGCAATGCATCCTGTGTACGGTTAACGCCGGCATATTCTTCAGGATTTGAAGTAAATATTGCACGAAATTCGGGATGTACTTTCATGTAGTAATCATCTTTTTTTGCTGTCGATGTGGTCATCATTCTCTCCTGCAAAATGGGTAAAAGTATGTTGTTTGCTTCGGCGCGCGAGCGGGTAAACTCGTCGTAAATTAGTGTAAAGCCATTTTTTACTGCAATCGTTAAACGATTGTTTACCCATGTTTTTTGCATACTTTCCTCTTGTTTATGCACAGTATGGATAAATCTGTCGTCTAATTTTTTGAAATTATAACCCGATTCGTTACCAACCAAATCGGAAGTTTTATACTCAGCATCACCATGGATAATTACTACAGGTCGTCCAATTTTACTTGCCATGTGCATGGCCAGAGTTGTTTTTCCTGTTCCTGATGGACCCCTAAAATGCACAGGGAACCCGGCTTTCATATAAGTAAGGCTACGGTTGGTAATATCTTTTACATACGCTGTCTCAACAAAATCAGACATTGGCTTGGGTTCAATTAAGGTGTTTATTTCGTTGTTGATAGTTGTTGTATTTTCCATAATTGGATCATTTATTATTTTAAAGTTCTTAAAATTCAGTTTTGGGTAATTGAGCCATAGTATCTATCCAGATTTTCCTAGCCCCTTCAATATCAGATATAACTCTTT
>CAYWRM010000067.1:0-8034 GCA_964460905.1 uncultured Lentimicrobiaceae bacterium | reverse complement strand
TTAGAAGAGGAATATATTCTTTGATTCTACTATTAAACTGATTTTCTGACTCATTGGAGTGTTGCTGAATCATATAATGGATTATTACATAAAAATCTTTATAGATAAGCATATATATCTGAGAATACATTCTTATATCACCAATATCCGCATTTCCAGGAGTAGTAATTTTGCACGATGAAAAAACTGCGTCTAGATTACTTATTCTAGTTTTAAAATACTCATATTCCTCTATTAAAACATCATCATTTAATTTTAATGTTGATTTCATCATTGTGTCTGATAATAATTCATCAGCAATTTCTTTAGAATAGTACTCAAGTTCTTCTACAGTACCGTCATATAATTTTGAAATTTGCATCATACTTATTGAAGCCATTTCAAATAACTCTGGACTTTTAAAAAACTGTAATACTTGCGGTCTCTTGCCTTCCCTTGCAGACCAGGCTTTAGGGTATTCCATTCTTAATTTAAGCCCTTTTGCTTTTAGTAAACCTTCAGACAGAAACACTTCCTTTTCTCCTTTGAAAAAATTCTGAAATTCAGAAGTGTCAGTTTGTGCTTGAATTTCTATAATTATTAAAAATGCTAGTAGTGCTATAGTTATTATTTTCATTGTTTAGAATCAGTTGATTTATAAAACAAATAAATATAGGGTAGTAATAACCATCCTAGTAGAAAATTTGCTAGAAAGAAAAGCCACAATCTTTTTGAGTTTTTCCGATAAAATGAGATTATTGTCGGAAGAAAGTAAATACTTAACCCGACAAAGAATAAGGCTGTAAAACCAATATACAATCCGATACTGTTATCGGATTGTCCATATTTGATTGTTGAGTGAATTTTAAAACCAATAGTGATTATGATCGATGTTATAAACAATGCTATTATTGGAAAATGTTTTTTCAATAAACTATTCATGATTATTTCGATTAATTTTTTTCTTTTTCGTTTTTTCAAATATTTATTATAAACATCTTTTTTTCATATTAATTTTCAAAAAGATAAATGCTGTATATTTCTACATAAATATCACACATATATTAATATTGGGGTAACATTTGTGTAGTTTCTTCATTGTTTTTAAGAAAGTATTACATGTGTAATAATTTTTTCCGTTTTTTCGCTCTGGTCCATCTCCGTCAGACCATAAATACATATTATAATTATCAAGTCCAACTTTTTGTATATAGCCAAAATTAGTTAGGCCATCCCAACTTAAAGAATAATAATCTTCTTGCGAAACACCTTTAACATCTACTGTGCCTCCTTGTACTAATTGAATACTTTTCATTATAACTTACTTTTTTTCTTGCCGTGAATTTTATTATTTACGTAAATACGAATCTCTAGTTCATTATATTTCAAATCGTCTTTTATTTCATTTAAAAAAGAATTTGGCATTTCAGTTAAAAATTTATTCAACTCTTGTTCAGCATTACTATTTGCATCGTTATAAGCCTCCTTATTTTTATATTTCTCTATTACAACAAGCATATCTCCTTCCGCAATAAGATACATGTTGAAAATTTCTCTCGAACCGTCATATTTAGTATTATTAGATGTTTTAAGAAATTTTTCTCTTTTTTCTTCAAGTGATGTACAACTTGAAATAGTAATCATGGAAAGAATCATTATTACTATTACCAACCCTGATTTTTCTACTGTTTTCATCTTACTTTTAATTTAGTTAATATTAGAAATTTATTTTTCGTGCCTCGTTTGATTGAGTTTTTACTGTTAATGTAATTGTTTCTTTTAATGCACCCTAACGGTTTGGCTATGCGTAGTTTGGGATTTTGAAACGATTAACTTTCAATTTAGCACTAATTTTATTTAATGCTAAAAACTTCAATATTAGCACATTACCCAAATTACGTATAGCCTTTGTTAGGCACTGGCATTCCTTGTTTTCAGTCATATTATCTTTCAAATTTGCTACAATTCTCATTTTCACGGTGTGCTGGCAAGACATACTCTTTGACAAGTTTTGGCTTGTGCGGCTGGCTTTTCGAGCGACTTGGCAATGTGTATGGCTTAAGTGTTGGCTATTTTTCATTTTCAAAAGTTTGGGTGTAATCGTCTGCACTTAATACTGTGTCATAAAGTCCAACTTCTTCACCTTCATGTTTATTAATTCCTATGTATTCAAGGCTTGCATCTTCATAGCGTTTGAATTTATAAACAGCATCATTCATTAATCCACTATTAAAAACTCCAAGACTTACTAATAATTCAAAATCTGAGACATCAAGTCCTGTAACTTTTTTGAAAAGACCTTGTTCAAGTTGAGTAATTATATCTTTTAAACTCCTTTCTCTGTAGTCTGTCAGATACATAAATACAGGGATTCTTGTAGCGAACTTGATTAGCTTTTCTTGAATTTGTTTCCTTAAACTTTTAAATTCTTTTTCTTCATCAGACAACTCTTTCTTTTCCTTTTTGGTCATCTCTTCATCATTCTTTTCCTTTATCGCTTTTTTAACGGATTCGGATTTATTAATGATTGTTTCAATGTCTTGGTTCAGATTTCTAAAGCCCTCAATACTCATTAAAGCATCTAAAGCATCTTGATTACTCATTAAGCGAGCAAGTGTAGCGTTATCTACATTTACCAACAATGCACTTTCCCAACGTCTTGCAAGCATTGTTGCAGAAGTTCCACTCATGGCAATATCTAAAACACCTGCTGCATCAACTTGTTTCATACTACTTCCATCATAAGCTAAAACAGGTAGGAAGTGAATAAATTCAGCAACATTTTTCTCTGGATTCGATTCGTTTACATTCAATTTACAAGCATAATCGGCAACTTGACTTAATGCTCTGTTTGGTGCAAAATCAAAAACATAACACTCATCTTTCATAATCTCCACTTTGTTTGGAGATTTACTGTCTGGGTTTTTAATTGCCCAAGGAGTTTGAACTCTAAAAGCAGCTTGAAAATAGGTTTCTGGACTTGAAGAGTTACGTAACATAAAAATTCCTGTCCATGGTTTTACAGAAACTCCTGTAGTTAATTTACCGCAAGACAAAGTAATTGTTTTTGTTTCTAAAGGATTATCCATTGCGTTTAAAACAGGCGGTAAAGCTTCAACACCAATTCCCGCACTTGTTCCTGCTGCAACTACAATTTCGTAATCGTGATAAAAAGTATTGTTGCGTTCTTGCATTAAACTTCTCATTGCATGACAAGCCGCAACAGTTGGTAAAAACCAAAATGTATGTGTTAATATTTGCAATAATCGAGAATCTGAAAAAGGCATTGGAGGTTTTTTTGCTCCCAATTTTAAGTTATCTAAGGTTGTTTCTCTAAAACCACCTCTAATTAAATCTAACCATTTTTGGACATCACTTTCTAAAGTAAATTTGGCATTCTCTTTTTCGCCCGTTGCGGTAAAAAAAGTATTCAAATCAAACTCGTTAAATTCTCCGCCTAATGCAATTTCACGAATGGAATCTGGCATTTGATAGGTTAACATTACCATTCTTGGTAAAGTAGCATAAGGATTATTATCTCCTGTCCAATTTTCTTTTTCTCTTTGTTCGTCAGAGTATGTCCAGTTGAAAATTTCTTCCTCAATAAATTCACCCGAACTCAAAGCTTTAAAAGGGGTGCCTGATAAGTATAAAAAAGAGCCTGTTGTTATTGGAATAATATCTTCATCAAACTTTTCAATTTTATCTACAAATTTTAAATCTTCATCTTTTCCGTCTTCATATAAATCATTGAATAATCCTTTTGCATTATCATTCCATGCACCGTAATGATATTCATCAAATATTACACAATCCCAAGGGGTAGCATGTACCCATTCGTTACGGGTTTTTATACCACCAGTAGAAGTGTTTTTACCTAAATAATCTTGAAATGAACCAAAACAAACAAAAGGTCTATTATGGTCGGCATCTTCATATTGTAATCCTTTCCGTGTAATAAATTGCCAGCCTTCAAAATCTACATGAGATAATAAATCTTCTTCCCAAGCACTTTGTACCGCAGGTTTAAATGTAAGTACTAATACTTTTTTCCAACCTTGTTTTTTGGCTAATTGATAAGAAGCAAAGGTTTTACCGAAACGCATTTTTGCATTCCATAAAAAGTGAGGTGTACTGTTTGGATTTTCTTTTTTATAACTATCAAAATAGTGAATTACTTTATCTACTGCTTGTTCTTGCTCTGGTCGCATTTTAAAATCAAGCGTTCTGTTTTCTTCATTCAGTTCGCCTTTTTTGATTGAAATAATTGCTGCTTGTACCTCTTTTACAGAACAAGTAAACCATTCTCCATCAGTATTTTTAATCTCTTTGTTACGTAGATATTTATGAATTTCGTAATCACGAAAAGAACTGCCATCTTTTCGCATAGCAGATTCTTCCAATACAATATTGAACTTTGACCTTGCAGCTCCAATTTGTTCTTTAATTCGTTCTTGTGCAGTTCTGTTGGTATCACCAACTTTTAACTGTCCTTTTCTTGAACTGTCATTTGGCAATTCGTAGGCATAAATAGTTGGAGTAGCCTCTGGGCGTTGTGGGAAAAAATCTTTACTCATAGCTTACTTCAATTGGGCGGATTAACGTATCAATAAAGTCTTGCTCTTCTTTTGTAATACCATATTTTGAAAATAATTTTTCATCTGTCCACTCTTCATCAAAATTTTGAGAAGGAACAAAAACATAAGTTTTTTTTGTAATATGCTGAGTACTTTTTGCAAGTAGAATCATAAATCTAAAAAACTTAGTAACCATGTACTTTGCAATATTATTAGCACGCTTTTTAGACGCAACAGGTCCAATTAAAAGATATGTTTCGGTACAACACGTTTGAGGACCAGCAACAATAGGTTTACTTAATATTAAGTGAGGATAACTATCATCCCCAGGACTTGCATAGGGTACCAAAACTTTCCAATCTTCAATAAACTTTACATTCTTCTCAATTTTATCAACTGAAATAAATCCATTGTCGCCAAAGCGAAATAATTTTATATTGTTTCTGCCACCTTTAATTTTTTTTTGTCCAGAAAAATTTGTTGCTAATCCAAAAGGCTTTCTTGAACTAACAAAAGCATTAAATGGTTTTTCATTTAATGCTTTTGTTTTTCTGTATATACTGATTGCTTCATTGTAACGAATGAAAATATTTAACCCTTTTTCTAATAATGGTCGCTCAACAGGATTACCAATATAATCGCCCTTATGTGTAATTATATTGCAATCACCTTTATGTTCTTTTTCCCAGAGAAAATAACAAACCCCGCCTCTAATATTAAGTCCTGGGAAACAATCTGAAGTATCGGGGAAATCATGTAGTTCAGCCATTCTGTCATCAGTAAGCATACTATCCCTAAAATCATCTAATCCTTTACCGCCATTATACCAACGAGCAGGGATAATCATTGTTAAATATCTCGGGTTTAGTTTTTTAGCTTGTTCAACAAAATTGTGATAAATGGGGCTTGCACTTTTTTGAGCACCACCATCACTCATTTGATAAGGTGGATTACCAATAATTACGTCAAATTTCATATTAAATATCTTTTCTGGTTTATCAGTATGTATAAACTGATATGCATGAGTTTCTAATTGTTCGTCTCTGCTATACACTTCTTCACTTGCATTGCAAAAGGTACATTTCCCGTTTTTCCAAGTATGGTTTGTGAAATCAAATTTTATATTGCCATTATCGTTTTCAAAAGTTTCGCAAATAGAATATTTTCCATTAGCAGTTTTGGAACAATAGACACTTCTACGAGAGAGTAAGGCAGTTAATTCTGTAATAGCAATACCATACAATTGGTTTTCAAATATATGGTTAATACGTTCTTGTTGGTCGGGAATTTCATTTCCCAAGCCAGTCATTAGCCGTTTGGCAATTTCACGTAAAAACACACCAGATTTGCTAACGGGGTCAAGAAAGGTTGTTTCTTTATTGGTAAATAATTCTTGGGGTAGCATGTCCAAAATATCACTTACTAATTTTGGAGGTGTAAATACTTCATCATTGCTCAAATTGGCAAGACAAGACAATACATCTGGATTATAATTTATATTAAGCATGTTCTGCCAATTTTAAAAAGTGTGTCAAAGGAAAGTCTTTTATCGGTGTTGGTAAAAAAGCAGGGTCGGTTTCATAAAAATCATCAAATAGCCCACCTGGTACTTTTTGAGCTTCCGCTTTTAGTAAGTTATCAAGTGTAAAATCTCTTCTTTTAATCATACTTCCATTTACCGCAGACCATTCAGAAAAAATAATTGGTTCATCACCATTTCCAACAGTTTTCAAGGTAAGTGCATCACCTCTTAAAATATTTCTATCAAGTATGTATCTTATGCTTGTTCTACATTCTTCTTTGCAGTTGTTTTTGTAAAAGGAAGTATATTGTTTATCAAAAATTTCAAAAAGTCTATTTTGAGTTTCTTCTACATTGTCTTGCAATAAATCAATTCCGTAAATACTTGAAATAGCAATTACCGCATATCTTTCGTATTCCAGTTGGCTTTTTTTATATCTGCTTTCTACAATCGCTAATTTTCTTCTTAGTATTTCGACTAAGAAATTTCCTGTTCCACAAGCAGGCTCCAAAAATCGAGAATCGATTCTTTCCGTTTCCTGTTTTACCAAATCAAGCATTGTGTTAACTTCACGTTCAGAAGTAAACACTTCTCCATGGTCAGTAATTCTTTTTTTAGATTTTACTTGTTGGTCTTTATTAATTGTCTTTTCCTCCATCAATCTTTTTCTTTTTATCGAATTTCTTCATTGGGGAATCGGTTTTGTATAAGACCTTTCCAGAAGGAACTACTTTACTTGAACTATCCAAATGTGTATCTTGGTCATCAAAGAATATATGTGCTCCAAAAGCTTTTAGAATTTTGTCTTTTGATAATCCACCCATAAAATAGGCTTCATCAACATACACTCCCCAATGTCTAAGAGTTTTTATTACTCGCATATGACTGGGAGCATTTCTCGCTGTAACTATTGCAATTCTCAATGGAGTCAATTCAATTGTTGTTGGCAAATATTCTTGAATTTTCGAAAGTTTTCTGATTAGTTCAGCGAAAGGTCCATCTTTTAAAGGCACGTCTTCGTTTTCCTTTTCGTGTTTGTGAAAGGCTGCTAAATCCTGAGTTTTATTAATCAGTTCTGATTCCTCGGAAAAAACTACTGCATCCGCATCAAAAGCAAATTTTACTCTATCGGTTTCTGGCGTGTAGTCTTCAGGCGGGTCATAAATTAAAGCTGTTGCACAATTTGCTTTATCAATTACTTTTTGTACGTCCTTTTCGTCTTTTGAAAGAAAAAGGTCTGTGTCAAACGCATCAATAAATGGAGCTAAGTCTTCTCCTCCCGAAAATGCCCATCTTGTTATTGGTAAATCATAATATTCAATAGCTTTTAAAACTCGAACACCTGTCTCAGGGCTATTTCTTGACATCACTACTACTTCTATTATTTGTTTTGAAGCTTGTTTGTTTAATTTTAAAAGACTTTGAACCAAAGGAAATGCTGTTCCTTGTTTCAATAATTCATTTTCGTGTTCCAGTTGATATTTTCTAAAACTTTCAATATTTTCTTTATCAAATATTTCATTTTCCTTTTCCAAGTCAAATAATGCTCTTGAAGAAACTGCAACTACTAATATTTCTGAAAAGTCTAATGCCATAATTTAATTCTTATTCTTTTTGTTTTATTCAATATTACTTTTGTCAAGCGTTGGCTAAAAAATTGCTCTTTTGGTTTTTTTGGGTTTGCCAGTGTGTCGGCAAAAAACCAAATGTGCAATTTGTGCGGTGGCTTTCTATTTCAATATTTTCTTGTAGCAAATTTGTCATTCTGTTTCGTTTCTTTTGCTTGTGCCTAACGTTAAGTATATGGTTTTGTGGCGGTTTTGAAATACAAATCTTTCAACTTGCACCAATTTGTATTTAATGCTAAGATATTCATATTTAGCACTTCACCAGCCATAAACTATATACATTGTGTGTGCCTTGAATGGTAAATTTATAAAAGTTCTTTGAATAAAT
>CAYWRM010000066.1:0-8217 GCA_964460905.1 uncultured Lentimicrobiaceae bacterium | reverse complement strand
TTCCGGAGTAAATCTCTATACTTCCCTTATCCGTGTATTTAATGGCATTTTTTATCAGGTTGCAAAGGATGGAATTAAGCTTTACTTTATCGGTAAGAATAAAGGATTCTTGTATAGGAAGTTCATTTATAAGATTGAATCTTATTCCCTTAGTACTAGCTTCCCCTTTGAAAAAGTCATATTGGGTTTCTATTTCTTTATTAATATTAACAATAAATTTCGTTATTTCTACCTGTCCGGCATCTATCTTCGAAACATCAATGATATCGTTCACCGTATTAAGCATCCGATCACCACTTTTCTTTATAATGTTAATATACTTTTCTTTTTCGTTTCCCGAAAGAATTGGATTAGAAAGCAGGTCAGTAAATCCAAGGATTCCATTCATAGGAGTGCGGATTTCATGACTCATATTGGCCAGGAATGCTGATTTTAAGCGGTCGCTTTCTTCAGCTTTTTCTTTTGCTGCAATTAACTCAAGACGATTTTCCTTAATCTCTTTGTTCTGAATATTTAAAAGTTTATTCGCTTTATTTCTATTTTTAATTTGGCGAAACAGAAGCAAAATAAAAACAATAAACAAAACAATTCCTCCAAACGCAATATATAATAAGGTCTTCTGTTCTCTAAGTTGAGATTGTTTTTCATTTATCTCCATGGCTCTTATTATTTTCTCGGAGTTTAAAAGCTTAATTTCTTTTTCCTTTTTTTCGATCTCGAAATCTGCCTGAAGATTATTTTGTCGCTTCAACATTTCCTTACTAAAAATGGAATCTTTAAGCGAATGATATTTATTAATAAAATAGATTGCATTTTTATAATCTTTTATTTCTAAATATACATCACCAAGTCCTTTATAATTCTCAATAATAGTTTCGAATATATTAAGAGGCTCAACAATATTTCTGCTATGATTATAATACTTTATTGCCTTATTATATTGTTTTAACCGAACATAAAGATTTCCTAATTGATTATATGTTTGTCCAAGTCCTGCACTATTATCAATTTCATTATCAATTTTTATCGACTTGTTATAATAATCAAATGCTTTATTGTAGTTACCCCTATCTTCATAAAACTCCCCGATATTACTCAGTGAGGTAGAAACCCCTATTTTATTACCAATTTCTTCTTCTATTTCTAATGATTTCTTATACAGATCAATCGCTTTATTATATTCTCCTGTTTCGTCGTATATAATTGCAATGTTATTTAAGGATTCTGATATTCCCTGCTTATTATCCAAATCATCTTCAATATTAAGAGCCTTCTGATAATATTCAAGAGCTTTATCATAATTTTTCCAACTATGATAAATTATCCCGATGTTATTCAATGCTATTGCAATACCACTTTTTGATTCTAATTTTTCATTTATTTTAAGAGATTTTAGATAATAATAAAGTGCTTTTTCATAATTTCCCCATATCTGATATGTATTTCCAATGTTATTCGAAACATTTGAAATGCCTTCATCATTATTAAAATCTTCTTCCATTTGTAATGCTTTCAAATAATATTCAAGTGACTGTTTATATTTCCCAAGATAATCATAAGTAAGGCCAATATTATTTAATACACTTGCAATTTTTTTATCAGATTGTAAGGCTTTTTCGTATTTTAAAGATTTATTAAAACTCTCAAGTGCATTTTTATATTCAGCAAGTTCGAGATAAACGTATCCCAGATTATTATAACATCCTGACATGAAAGAAGTATCCCATAGTTCAATAGATAATAATAATGATTGTTGATAATAATCTTCAGCATCGTTCATTTTATTGGAAAAATATGAAACATCACCTAAATTTGACAAAGCTAAAGACTCCTCGTGTTTTAATTTATATTCTCTTGCAAACTTAAGAGCTGATTTTGCAAGTTCAAATGAATATTCTATGGAATCGGGAAGAGTTTCATTTGAAAGAGCATTAAGAATGGCAGCCTTTTCAGAATCAGGTGCTGATTGTAAAACATTTATTAAGCTATCAACTTTGTTTATATTAGAAGAGTATACCTGTAGTGAAAAAGAAAAAACTATTATGGTTATAAATAATTTAGTAATTGTGTCAGAATATTTTAAAACTTTGCTCATAACAGAATTTGTATTGTAAACAAATATAATATAAATATTGATTAAGCATACCAATTAGCATTAGTTTTGGTAAGAATGTCAACAAAACACATAAGGTTCTCAAACTTAAAACTTGCTTCGTAAATAGTTGGGGAATTAGTTGCCAATAAATGCTTTGTCTCACTAAAAACCATTGAGAAATTACCTGGTATGTACTTGTCTAAGTCGGTTCCATCAGGAAAGAGTTTTTGTGCCAGTATTCCAATATTTGTTCCCTTGTAGAAGATAGCCTGCTGGGATTCTGATACTTTATTTCAAGTTCACGGTGATGTTTAACGAGATAAAGTGATTTATAGCATTGTATAAATCTGAATTATAATAGGCTGCTTTGAAAACCAACCTATTTTATCCGGTTATTTCTTTACTTCCAACTGCACATTTTTAGATTTTGTCAAGAAGTATTAAGGCGTTTTTAAAATCATATTTATTAAGCATTTTAACCATCTCCTCGATAAAAAATTCTTTACATGATTATAAACGTTATTGAATTTCTTGTAAGAACCTATTTTATTTGTTTTTTCAAGATCATCATTATACCACTAAAAACCCTTATTGGGTATAGCTTTTATTATCCAACGTAACTATCCCTTTCTCTATACAAAGGAACTCTCAAATCTTTTATTTTCAGAACAATCGCTAATTGAAGTATAACTTATCAACAATAATTGAATTAATCCTTGACACAACGGACCGAAAGATAATAGCCAGAAGAACTAAACCAATCTCGCTTAACACTTTCTTTTTTGAAATCCAAAGTACGTGCCCACACATGCCCCTCATCATTAATCGTAGAAGACCAGAAATAAGTGTTTTCTCCCATTCGATTAAATTCAGTATTAACTATTGAATAAATTCCGTATCCACTAGGCAAAGCAGTAAAACCAGAATTATTGGTTGCTCCAGTATTAGGCATTTTCCAAAGTAATATGTCTTGTGTTTTCATTTTGCCACCAGCAATACTGTCGCCACCAAGGTAATTTATTAACTCTGTCCATTCTTTGTCAGAGGGAAGATGCCAACCATCAGGACAAACTTCGCATGCAGTTTTCCAACTATAAAGTCTTCCATATACCTTTGATAGGGAAGAATCATTCTGATATGTTCCACTACCTTTTTCAGATTCAAAATTTAAGTTTTCAGCCATAAAAATCTGATTACCTATATTAACTGTTTTATAGGTTTCATTGTCTCTTTTATCAGTAAATGTGTTTTTCTTATTACAAGAAATCATTACCAATACAATAGCTAAAATTGCGAATACTGTAAATACTGTTTTTTTCATTCTGTCTCCTTTTTTTATATGTTGGGTAACGGTTTGAATATGGTGCGTGCCGCACTTTATTCAATAGTTTTCTTTAATATCAATATTTTTAAATTTATAACTTCATTATCTAAATGCTGCAAACCGCGGCATGAACTATATTTGTTGTTATAGGCAGTTTTTTATTTCATCATTCCTTCTTTCAAGGACCCATTGAATTCGTAATTATAACCATCAATATATTTTGATTTATCTTTAAAATACAGGGAATAAAGTTCAATAAATGTGTCGTCTAAAATTTTAATTCTTTCATTGCTAAAATCTTCTAATTCGTTATTCCCTGGAGAAGGCATTACTGTTGAAACGTCAATTGTTAGAATTTCTGGTACATTTCCTGAAAAACCAAAAATTTTATACCATTCCTTACCGCTTTCACTTCGTAATAAGTTAGCAATAAATGTTGCATAAGCGACAGCTTGATTCATTACTTTTTGAGGTGGCTCAGATTTTTTATATTCATCCTTTAATTCCATAACACAAAGTTTCACACTATTATCTTTGTGTTTTACTCTCGCCAAAATATCAATTCCACCTCCTTTATCATTTGAATAACTAATATCCAGTAAACTCGCTTTTATAGGAGTTGCCATTTGAAAAAATGAACTAGCCAAAAGAACAGGTTGGATGTTACAAAGAGCCTTTGTACTTCTATCTTTTCTTTTAAATTCAGAGAGTAAGGCTGATTCTATTTTATGCTCTTGGCTGTGTCCTCTATCACTGACACATTGTTTAAATTCTTTTCTAAACTTACTTGCCTTATAACTATTCCACTTCTCAACTTTTAATGGAACATCAATGTGAAAATATTTTTTATTACTTGAATCTTTTTTTTTGTTTGTCGTAATAATGACAACTCCTTGTTTGATTTTAATATTTGCAACGCTTTGTCCTAAGAATCTTAAATCGTAGTTGAGGACATTGTTCTTTAATAAGTTACTAATACTCGTATAAAGGTGAAAAGGAGAAAGAATTCGAAATTTTGTTCTCCCTTCTTGGTGTTGTTTTTGATTTGAATCGATTTTCTTTGCATAGTTTTTATAACGAACAATCCATTCATTATTATCAGTCAAAAGCTTGTTTACCGTTTCTACTGTGTTAATATATTCCATTTGTTAATATCCTGTTTGTTTTCAAAATTGCCTACGGTTTTAATATGGTGCGTTTGGCATTTTGAAACGCTTCATTTTCAACTTACGATTAATTATATTAGTTACTAATATATTCATATTTAGCATTATATGCCAAATGCACTATATTTTTTGTTAGCTGCTGCTTTTATTTATTCGTCCATTCACTAAACCATTTTTTTGATTTAATTCCCGATTTATATTTCCATTTTTTCAATCTATTTAATAATTTTTCATTTATGACCTTGTCCATTTCTTCGATACCAAAATAGAATTCTTGAAATATTTTATTCTCGCAAATCTCTATCAAAACATCATTAAGTAATGATATTATTTTTTTTGCATCTGAATCTTTTACTTTTTCTGGAATCGATATTCTACTATTTACATCAATAATTCCTTTTGCTTTTTCAAGTCCTACATAAGTCGCTTTTTGCTTATGCAATTCTAATTTCCCTTTCTGAACAAAATCTACAAATTTTGGAGAATATTCAAATAACTCTCTTGCAAGAAATGCATACTGCTTCTTTGGATGAAAGTATAAAAGTTTAAGCCATTTCTGTTCGAAATCTTTTTCAGGGAATCCGTCATTTGAAATAGACGAATAATAGTAATGCTCTACCCACTTAGCTTTTGCTATTTCTTCAATTGCAATTATTGAAATCTGCAATGAAGTCGGATAAGACTTATTATTAAATAATAAAATCGAATCAAAATGGAGTCTTATTCCATTTTTCAGAGATTCAGTTGCTATTCTTTTAAATTTGTATTTTGTTAATTGTTCTGGCATTTTTTAAGTTGCAGCTAACGGTTAGTATATGGTTTTGTGGCGGTTTTGAAACACAAATCTTTCAATTTACACCAATGCTTATTTAATGTTAAATCGCTCATAATTAGCACTTCACCCGCCATAAACTATATATATTGTTATAGCCATGTGCTTTGTGTTTTTCATTCGATTATCAATTTTAAACTTTGTCTAATTAATAAAATATTGCTCTATTAATGACAACAATTTTTTCTTTTCAATTGGTTTTGGAATGTGTTCATTACACCCTGCTACCATTGCTTTTTCTCTGTCTCCTGCTAGTCCGTGAGCTGTTTGAGCAATTATGACAACATCCTTATTAAATTCCCGTATTTGTTTGGTTGCTTCATATCCGTCCATATCCGGCATTTTAATATCCATTAATATTAAATCCAAATCAGGATTTTCACGGCATAATTTTATAGCTTCGGTTCCAGTAGTTGCACATATTATTTCTGTTTTTTGTTCTTTTAAAATCGTGTTTAGAAATAGATTCGATGTTTCATCATCTTCTACAATTAATATCTTTAGTTTTTTAATTGGACTAGTCAAATTTTTAGTTTCTTGGTTTTCAGTATTTCGGTAAATTTCCATTTTTTCAGCATTATAAGGAATTGTAAAATAAAAAGTAGAGCCGATATCTTTTTTACTTTCAACCCACAATTCCCCCCCAAGTATTTCTACATAAGCTTTGGAAATCGCCAAACCTAACCCCGCTCCTTGTCTTGCCATTTTATCTTCGATGTCAGCTTGAATAAATCGCTCAAAAATTGCTATTTGCCTATCGTTATCAATACCAATACCTGTGTCTTTTACATAAAACTCAAATTGTTCCCCATTAATTGAATAGCCAAATTCAATTGAACCTTTATCGGTATATTTAATGGCATTTTTTACAAGATTTGTTAAAATGGCAAATAGTTTCTCTCTGTCGGTTTTAATAATGGCTTCTTTTAATGGTAATGAATTTTTGAACGAAAGTGTATTACCTTTTGCTTCTGCTTCGGGCTTGAAAAAAGTGTGAATATATTCGATTTGCTCGTTAACATTGGACGCTGCCAAATTAACTTCCATTAAACCTGATTCTATTTTTGAAATGCTAATAATATCATTGATAATATTGAGCATCCTTGCTCCAGATTTTTCGATAATTCGGATATATTTCTGCTGCGTTTCTCCTGTCAAGCCAGGTTCTTTTAAAAGATCTGAAAAACCAAGAATTCCATTCATGGGTGTGCGGATTTCGTGGCTCATATTTGCAAGAAATGCAGATTTTAAACGGTCAGATTTTTCGGCTTTTTCTTTAGCATTTTTTAAATGTTTTTGTGCGGCATACTTATCTGTTACATCCGAAAAAACAAACACTACGCCTTTTATTTCACCTGTTACATTTTTTATTGGTGCAGCACTGTCGGCAATTTGGAATTCAGTACCGTTTTTTGAAATTAAAATGGTATGGTTGGCAAGCCCAATAATATGCCCGTTTTTTAAAACTTTATTAACCGGGTCTTCAACTGAAGTTCTAGTCACTTCATTAATAATATTAAATACAGTAATTAATCTTTTTCCAATTGCTTTCGTTTCCTCCCAGCCAGTTAGTGTTTCAGCTACTTTATTTATATTTGTTATACATCCGTTAGTGTCGGTTGTAATAACAGCATCGCCTATACTGTATAATATGGTACGATATTCTTCCTGAGTCTGCCATAAATTTTTATATATATTTTTTTGGCGGAAATGATAAATCCATGCTATTCCAGTGATTAAGGTAAGAATAAGCATTAATATTATTATGGAAACTATGCTGGCGCTGGTTTTTATTTCACTGAAAATTTCACTTTTATCAACTTTTGAAACCAAAAACCAATCGGTGTTGGGAACATGAGCCAGACAGGAAATGACCTCGATGCCACGATAATCTTTTCCTGTGAAAATACCTGTTTTGCCTAATATTGCTTGTGTTGCTGGTAAATCATTTTTTATCAATGGAATCCTAAGCTGTAATGCCGTGTTTTTTTGATGCCTCAATTCGTTCAGGAATAAAACGCTGTCTCCATCTTTACTGACGAGAAGTAATTCCGCAGATTTACTCGGAAGTGGCCATGACTGGATTAAAGGATACAAAAATTCGTAAGGATTAATACGGAATACCAGATAAGCAATAATGTCGTTGTCATTATTTTTAATGGGGGCAATAATGTCGTAATGAATTGTGTGGTGCTCCGTACAATAATAAAAATCAGTAAAAGAAATTTCGTTTTTATTGGATACTTGTAAGATTTTTGTTTTTGTAACGTCGTCAATTTCTTTTAGGTTTGGAAGTACTGAAAGATAAAATTCTCCTTTTGTTGAAACAAGAAAAATATCTTCGTAACCATAATTTGAAATTGCCGATTGTAATTGTTCAAGTATATCATCATTAAGCTGGTTTAAATTTCTATCAATTAACCATTCTTCTATGCCATTTGCGAAAAAGCGGGAATTCGTAATTATTTTCGCATCAGCAATCCGTTCCTTACGCCACTGTACAATCTGATTGTTTTTTAATTTTGTAATTGCTAGAAGGTCGTTTTCTTTTTCTGTTCGTATTTGCTTAGCAGAGTAATTATAATAAAAATACCCACCTAATGATAGAATAGCAATGGTGATAGCAGACACAATAAAAATATGATGCTTTTTGATAAGAGATTTATGAGAAAAACTTCCGGTTTTTATCTCCGATTCATTACTTATCTCTTCTTTGGTTTTTTTCTGTGTTTTCATAAAATGATTGGTTTTTGTGATTTATTTCGAATATACGATTTTTTTTGCATTGGCTATAACGGTT
>CAYWRM010000065.1:0-8246 GCA_964460905.1 uncultured Lentimicrobiaceae bacterium | reverse complement strand
CGTTATATGCAAGCTGAAAAAAGACCGAAATAGGAGTAATTTACTGCAATCAAAAAAAGAAAAGAATAAAAAAGCCAACGCACAAAGCAAGAGTTTTCAGCCCATCCCTGCAACCGTCCCTTCGCTGTCAAACACATGCTTTTTTGCCTGCACACACTTTAGAGCAAATTGCCAGATTAGAACTAAAAGGAAAGTAGTATTTTAGTTGAATTAATTTAAATACATAGAGATAAACCAAAATATGAGCTTATTTCAAAAATCGGTAGAAAAGAAATATTTAAATGACCTTGACTCGGAATTAATCGACAAAAAGTATGCTGATTTTCAATACTATTTTGGTAATCCTGAGAGACAAGAAAACATAAGAAATTCAAAGGAAGAACAATTTCAGGAAGGTTTTTTAAGGGAGCTGTTTGTAAATATTTTGGACTATACTTTAAATCCCGAACCCAATTTTAACCTTACAACCGAATTAAAGAACATATCGAACAGCAAAAAAGCTGACGGTGCAATTTTGAAAGGTGAAGATGCAATAGCAGTGATTGAATTAAAGGGAACAGAAACAACCGATTTAGATAAAATTGAAACTCAGGCATTCGGATACAAAAACCATCATCCGAAGTGTATTTATGTAATCACATCGAATTTCGAGAAACTACGTTTTTACATACAAAATGCTGTTGACCACATCGACTTTGATTTATTCAAACTAACAAAAGAACAGTTTGCTCTGCTTTGGCTGTGCTTGGCAAAAGATAACCTGCTAAACAACTTACCTTTAAAAATAAAGGATTCATCGGTATTGCAGGAAGAGAACATTACTAAAAAACTATATGCAGATTATTCAAAGTTTAGAAATGATTTATTTGAAAACATTAAACAAAATAATCCAGAAAGAGATAAACTACTTATATTTAAAAAGGTTCAAAAATTATTAGATCGTTTTCTGTTCATTTTCTTTGCAGAAGACAGACAATTATTACCTCCAAATTCAATTAGCGAAATTATTAAACAATGGAAGCAACAATCAGATTGGGGTGATAATGTACATTTGTATGACAGGTATAAAAAATATTTTCATTTATTGAATACGGGATGGAAAGGTAAAAAACATGAAATATTTGCTTACAACGGAGGGTTGTTTGCTCCTGATGATGTATTGGATAGCCTTAAGATTGGTGATGATATTTTAAACCAAAATACCTTAACACTTAGCGGCTACAATTTTAACCCTGAAGTAATAGATAATAACGAACATGAAAATGTAGTTGATGTAAATATTCTTGGACATATTTTTGAGCATTCGTTGGGCGAAATTGAGAATGTTCAGGCTGAAATAAAGGGTGAGAAAATTGACAACCAAAAAACCAAACGAAAGAAAGACGGAATTTTTTACACCCCAAAATACATTACCAAATATATTGTAGAAAATACTGTTGGCAAACTTTGCAACAAAAAACGGACTGAACTAAAAATCATTGACGAAGAATATGCAAAAGGAAGAAAAAACCGTAAAAAAGACATTGTTAGAACGCTTGACAAAAAACTGGATGAATACAGAAGCTGGCTTTTAACTTTAACAATTCTCGACCCTGCTTGTGGTTCCGGAGCATTTCTAAATCAGGCATTAGAATTTTTAATAAACGAACACAGTAAGATTGATGAATTGCGGGCACAACTTTTTGATGGGGCAATCATTTTTTCCGATATCACCACCAACATACTTGAAAAAAACATTTTTGGTGTTGATTTAAATGAAGAATCTGTTGAAATTGCAAAACTCTCGCTATGGTTGCGCACAGCACAAAAAGGACGAAAATTAAACACACTCAGCAATAATATAAAATGTGGTAACTCACTTATTGATAACCCCGAAGTTGCCAGAGAAAAAGCGTTTAACTGGCAAAACGAATTTCCTGAAATATTTACCAATGGTGGTTTTGATGTAATAATTGGAAATCCACCGTATGGAATTCTGATAGATAAAAACATTCAAAGCTATTATACCGAGCATTTCCCATTAACGCAATATAAAACAAATCTTTATATCCTTTTTATTGAAAGGATGCTTCAAGTATTTAACAAGGGAATAGTCCACTTTATAATTCCGAAATCTTTACTTTTTAATTCATATTACGAAGCAATCAGGAAAGAATTAATCCTAAAAACTGAATTAAACGAGATTTATACTATTACCGAAAAAGTATTCGAAGATGCTGAGGTGGGCAGTAGTTTGTTGTTACAGTTTACGATTAAACAAAAACCTAATATAAAAAATATTGTACGATTAGCCGTTGCTGATAAAATTCAGAATTTCGTTTCAAATTTTGGTCTAACTGAAAATAAATTACCACAAGATTTCTTTTTGAGTATTCCAAATTGCGAGATTTCTGTTGTTTCTTCTGATTCTCAGTCAATATTAAAGAAACTTCATAAATTGAATCAAGTCAAAGATTTTTACAAGCTAAAAAATGGTTTGAATCCTGGGAACATTAAGCACATATTAATTTCAGACAGTAAAGAAACGGAAAAACACAAACCAATTATTTGGGGAAAAGAAATATCTCGTTACAATATTTCTTGGTCTGGTCAATATATCAATTACGATTCAACCATTGGAGAGAAAATCAGTATTGATGATGTAAAGTCAAAGGGAGGAATGAATAAACAAAATAGAATTGATTTTGCCTTACGGACTCCAGAACTATTTGAAAAAAAGAAAATTGTTGTTAGAAAAACTGGAGATTCATTAATAGGTTGCATTGACGAAAATAACTATTACTTTGATACTCTTGTTCACGGAATCTATGAGCAGGAAAAAGGATTCACTTTAGAATTATTATTAGCAGTATTGAATTCTAAGCCAGCGACTAAATTTTATCGTTTGTTACATGATATTAAAGGGAAAGTATTTGCGAAAATAAGCTTAGACAAGCTTGCATCATTTCCAATTCCCAAAGGTATTACTTCGGTTTCAAGCCAACTAAATGAGAAAACTAAGTTCCTTTTGATAAAGACAAAAGAGTTTCAAAAAATACAAAATCAATTTATTAGCTTGCTTTTAAGCAAATTTGAAATTGAGAAAACAACAAAAAAACTAAATAATTGGAACGAGTTAGAATTCAAAGATTTCCTCAAAGAACTCAAAAAAGCTAAAATAAAAGTCAGCTTATCAGAAGAGGCTGAATGGATGCAATATTTCAATGAGCAAAAAGAAAAAGCCCAAGCCCTAAAATCCGAAATAGAAAAAGCCGACAAAGAAATCGACCAGATGGTTTATGAACTGTATGGTTTGACTGAGGAGGAAATTAAAATTGTGGAAAACTCGTAAACTTGAAATGAATTCAAAAAAAAGCAAAATAGGAAGAAATGATATTTGTCCATGCGGTAGTGGGCTTAAATATAAAAGGTGCTGCATGAATAAAAAAGAGAATTCTAAAATCGAAGATAAAGAGTTTTCTATTCCTGAAATTCTATCCCTTCTTAAAACTACTCTTCAAAACTTAAATATAGTCAACAAAGAAGTATCTAACATTGATGTCAAGAAAATTGATTTACTAAACAATAAAACTTTAGAATGTCAATTTTATGCAAAATCAGATAATTCAATTGATGTAAAAATTGAGGCTGGCGCTGTCATGGCAGCAATACATGGGTTTTTCAAAGATGATACTTTCAAAAATATGCAACTCGACTATTATGCAGTCCGTGCTTTCGATAATGAAGACATTGAGTTAATGTATGTTATTTCATCAAAAGATGTAGCGGCTTTAATGGGTCAAGGCAATTCATTGGATTGGATGAAAAGTTCAATATTTCAGGAAAACACAGAGGATTATAGATTAAGTGTAGCAAAGAAACAAATATCAGAAATTGAAAATGCACTAAGGGAAATAATCGTTGATAGATTATCAAAAAAACATGGAAAAAACTGGTTTATTCTTTCGGTAGGTAAAAAACTTAGAGAAAGTGTTATTGGCACATACACCAATCAGTTTGGTTTTGAGATTGAGGATGGAGATGTACTAATTAAATATACTTTTGTTTTGCAACTAAAGAAAATCATATGCACTAACTGGAAAGATTTTTCTGATTTATTTTCCAATAAAATTAGATTTGAAGAAGTAATAACAGAACTTAATTTGATTAGGAGAGAAGAAGCTCACAACAGAAACATTTCCACTGATGATTTGGAAAAATTAAAAGAAATATACGAGTTCATTTTAATTGGAATTACTGAAAAATATCCAGATATCTTACCTCATTTCCTCATTGACAATTGGAAAATTCAAATAAAAGAAATCATGTTGAGCGATAAACTTGCAATGATTTATTCGGACGATGAAATTCAATCTGAAACAAATAATAGATTAAAGCTTGTGAAAACAGTATTGAATTTACAAAAACTAATTAAACACATAAATGATAAAGAAATAAAACTTAAAAGTGTTGTCGTTCCTGTTCAAAAGCTCAATATCCATAATGAATTGATTGGCGTTTTAGAGAAATATAGAATATTACATGAAGAATTAATTGAATGTGGGAAAACAGGCATTTTGGAAGTAGTTCAGAACAAACAAAAAGAAATTGACTTGTGTAAAAAAACGATGGATGAATTTGTAGAAAAATTCCTTTTGCATGAATCATAAAATAGTTATTGAAATAATTCGAAAGTTAAAACGATGAACAACTCAGAAATCATATTATACACCACACCGCAAGGAGAAATTAAAATAGAAGTATTCCTACAAGACGAAACCGTTTGGCTTACACAGCGGGCAATAGGCGAACTGTTTGGTGTAGTAAAATCAACTATTAGCGAGCATCTTTCAAATATCTATAAAAGTGGGGAATTGGGAAAAGAGGCAACTGTTCGGAAAACCCGAACAGTTCAAAATGAAGCTGGTCGGGAAGTAAGCAGGTACCTTGAGTTTTATAATCTCGATGCAATTATTTCGGTTGGTTACCGGGTAAACTCACATCAGGCTACACAATTCAGGATTTGGGCTACCAAAACCTTAAAAGAGTTTATAATCAAAGGATTTGTTCTTGACGATGAGCGACTAAAACAAGGAAAGAAACTCTTTGGTAAAGATTACTTTGATGAATTACTGGAACGGATACGGGAAATCCGAGCCAGTGAACGAAGATTTTATCAGAAAATTACGGACATTTATGCGGAATGCAGTATTGATTATCAACCGAAAGCTGAAATATCACAAGTGTTTTATAAAACGGTTCAAAATAAATTGCATTGGGCAATTACAGGACAAACGGCTGCCGAGATAATCTCATCAAGGGCAAAAGCAGAATTGACAAACATGGGATTGACAACATGGAAAAATTCGCCAAAAGGAAAAGTCTTAAAATCGGACGTCTCAATTGCCAAAAACTATTTGAACAAAAAAGAAATTGACCAACTCAATAGAATCGTAACGATGTATCTTGACTATGCCGAAAACCAGGCAGCCAGACAAATACAAATGAACATGAAAGATTGGGTTGAGAAACTGGATGCGTTTTTACAATTTAATGACTATTCCGTATTGAAAAATGCAGGTTCAATCTCGGCTGAAATAGCAAAGAAACTGGCAACGGAACAATTTGAAAAATTCAGAGTAATACAGGATGAAGACTTCGAGTCGGACTTTGACAAGGAAATTAAACGGATAAAAGGAAAATAATGATAAACCAACCGCACACCTTCCCTTCGCTTTCAGGCACATTTGGCATTCACACGAGGCTTACCCGCAATTCAAGAATGCCAAAAGAGCCTTCAAGCCCGTCCCGCTCCTTCGCCATGACCAAGAAACATTACAATAAAATTTAAACATTAGAATTGACAAGAAGAAAACAGCCAGCATATAACAAACGCTCATAAATAATTGCCGTGATAGTAGTAAAATCAACATTTGTAATCCGTTTCAAGTCTGGTAAAACCAGACAAGAACCTACTTCGCAAACGGCAACTATTCATAGCGCAACCGTTAACTGCAAGCCCCAAGAACACAATATGGAAATAATATTAGACTTAAATATCATTAAAAGAAACTCTAAAATTAGAGAACAGGAAAATTTCGAATTTAGGAGCTTTTTAAAAGGCCAAGACTCTGATAAAATTGACCAAATAGTTCATGAATTGTATGAAAATGTACTTGAATATATTGACTGTACAAAATGTGCAAATTGCTGTATTGAATTAGAAACCTGTTTTCAAATAGAAGAAATTGACCGTTTAACTAAACATCTCAACATTGACAAGAATGAATTCATAAACCAATCAACAAATCCTGACCAATTTGGAGACAAAGACAAGTTTTATCTGAATTCAAAACCATGTCAATTTTTGACTAACAAAAAATGTACAATTTATGAATTACGACCAGAAGAATGTAATTCGTATCCATATTTACACAAAGACAATTTCAATTCCAGACTACTTGGAGTTATAGAAAACTATGCAATATGTCCAATAGTTTATAATGTTTCCGAACTCTTAAAACAAGAACTGAATTTTAAATATACTGACAATGACACCTTTTTTTGATGATGATGGAACGGAAATAAATCCTGACTTAATACCAAAACCAGACCTTTGTCTGATTTGTAAAAAACAGGACGACTCAAAAGAAGAAATTTTTTGTTCATTAAACAGAATTGACCAAAGAAATGATAATGAATTTAAATGTTTTGCGTTCGAGAATATAAATGAAGACTAAAAAAAGGCCAGCAGTTAACAACGGCTCATAGGCAATAGCGGGGCTTCAGTTTCATGGACAGTTACGGTTTTAATCAGACCATCTGTCCTACCGGACAGAAGCTCAGACCAAAAGCCGCTACTGCCCATAGCCAAACGTTATGCAAAATGCCAGAAAAACTCGAACAATGAATAATATACTTTCAATAAAACTAAAAATATGAAAACATTTCATTTATTATTATTTCTAATACCAGTTTCCATTTTGGGTCAAGGATGGGAAAGAACTTATGGTCATGGTGGTGGATACTCTGTTGAACAAATATCTGAAAATGGGTATATTGTTTTTTGTAACAGTTATGACCAAAATATCTACATTATTAAAACTGATAATAATGGTGACACTTTATGGACTAATACTTTTGGTGAAACAGAACACTACTATGGAACGTCCGGAATTCAAACCATCAATGGAGGTTATGTTACTACAGGGTGGACAGATCCAGATATTTCTCTACCCGATGTATTATTAATCAAAACTGATATTTCTGGTAACCTCCTGTGGACAAGGACCTATGGTGGAGATAAAATGGATGTGGGTTCTTCGGTACAGCAAACTTTTGATAATGGTTTTATTATTACAGGTAAGACCAGATCAGAATTTGACAATTTTGATATTTATCTTATCAAAACTGATAGTACAGGGAATACATTATGGAGTAGAACTTATGGAGGTGATACTGATGATTATGGAGCATCTGTTCTACAAACTACAGATGGAGGATATATAATTACTGGGACTTCTGTTATTTATCAAACTGGGTATAGTTGTTTATTCTTACAAAAGACAGATATAAATGGTGAACCCGAGTGGAATAAAACATTTGGTGATTATGATGGAGATGGAGGAGGCTCAGTTCAACAAACTACAGATGGAGGTTATATTATTACCGGTTATACGAAACTAACTGATGATTCACAGGATGTACTCTTGATTAAAACAGACTCAAATGGAGACTCTCTTTGGACTAAAAAATATGGAAAGGATAACAATGAAGGTGGAGTATCAGTTCAACAAACTACAGATGAAGGTTATATTATTACCGGTTACACCGAAATGTCTGATGGTATTCGTGATGTATATTTAATCAAAACAGATTCTAATGGGGATACTCTATGGTCTAAAACATATGGTGGGACAAATCATGATAGTGGAACATCAGTTAGACAGACTGCAGATGGAGGTTACATTATTACTGGAGTATACGATGAAGATTTTATAGTCTTAATCAAAACAGATGAAAATGGTATTATCACATCATTAATAGAAACCCAGATTCCCAACCCCAACAGGAAATTAGTAAAAATAGTAGACTTATTAGGCAGAGAAATCACAAAGACTAAAAATAGCATCCCGTTTATAGAAATCTATGATGATGGAACGTCTCAAAAGAAAATGAAAATAAAATAAAGCACTTTGCATAACAAAAAATATAATGCATGCCGCAGTTTCATTTTCATAGAAAATGATTTTGTAAATTTGAAAATA
>CAYWRM010000064.1:0-8430 GCA_964460905.1 uncultured Lentimicrobiaceae bacterium | reverse complement strand
GTACGACTGGTTGTTAAAAATAGCACAAGCCCAAAACGATACTGATAAAATAATTGAATACGCTCGCATGCTGTTTATTGACAATTTCAGGCGTGAGCAGGATTATTACCAGATACTAAAACAAAATGTAAAACCTGAAAAATGGAAATCATTTGTTGAATCGGTTATACAGGATATTACAACTAAAAAACGATGGCTTGACACAGGTTTGATTGCAAGTATTTTCATAAAAGAAGAATGGTGGAGCCGACTTTTAGAAATGGTCAAAAAATCACCCAGTTTAAATACAATTGACCAATACGAAAAATATCTTTCCAAGAATTACACTAATGAGGTAGTTGAATTATATGCAAATGGTATTCTGAAATACATGGAAAACAACATGGGGAGAAACCATTACCAGAATGCGTGTCGATATATACGGAAGATTATTAAGCTTGGAGCAAGAGACAGAGCTAATCAAATCATCTCCTTTCTAAGGACTGAATACCCTAAAAGAAAAGCATTAATGGAAGAACTGAGCAATGTGTAAATGGTAAAAGGTAGTTTGTTTTATTGATTTTCCGGGGTATGTCCTATGATCCTAACTGCCCAGCGCCTTGTTTATAAGCTTTTGCTTCACATCATACAACTCGAATGGCAAACCTGACGGCTATATGTATGTTAATCGTTGACTTTAGTCACTTGTAACAATGAGCTCCATCCCCTCAAGGGGTGTTTCAGAAGTGTCCGCAATTTGAAAAGCATTGAGTGTGAGCGCTACCAGACTGTAGTAACCGACCAGACCCGTGAGCTCCACCATAGTCCGGTCGTCAAACACGGCTGCCGCTTGCCGGTAGGTAGTATCATCCACGGTATGATTCTCTAGTAACTGTTTGATGAAGGTTACCAAAATCGACTCTTCCGGATTGCTAAATTGCAGAGTTTCCTTTCTGTTCAGGGCGTTTATCTGGTTCTTTTCCAGTCCGGCTTTTAGTGCAAAAGGCAGATGAATCGACCATTCGCTGCGGCAATCCCAATGCCTTGCCACCACCAAAATAGCCAGCTCACTTAACTTGGGAGGCAGCGAGGAGTGAAACCGAACAAAAGCCCCCAATGCCTGCGCCTTATCGGCAAGCTCAGGACTTTTTAACCATGCTAGAAACGGTCCCGCTACCGATGGCCTCGAACGAACAATTTTTTCATACACCAAGCGCTGTTTTTCAGTAAAATCAGATATTATTAAGGGCTTTATCCTCTCCATACACATAAATATTGATATAAAAGTCGCTATCCAATCGCGACAAGCAAAGTTAATTTATTTTGTGGATCGTAAATCGGGGATCGGGGTTGTTGTGCCTGAATATAGTCACTTTTCCCTACGAATACGTTTTTCCTTACCTTTGCATGTATTAACGACTATCCATGGGCAGCATCATACATCGAAATACCAATTCCAAATGGATTATCATTCCTTTGTTTGTCGTTTTGTGGCATCTTTTGTATTTGACTTCCTGCCATAATAAGAACGCCGATTTGCCTGATAAGAAAGCCATGTCGGAAACGATTACCTCTGGTTTTAATGCATCCGACTCATTATTGACTGCACTTATAGGCAACTATCAAAACTTAGGGCAAATGCTCGATTCTATTGAAATATTGCAACAGCAATTCGATACTATTGGACAGAGCAAACTTATGAATCGTATTGCTAATATTTGCCGTAATACTGGCAACTATCAAGAGGCTTTAGTCTATTATAACCGTTCTCAACAACTTTTAAAAACCAAACTGGATCAACGTTTATTGGCTGAGATTTTGCACGGCAAGGCTGCCACCTATTTCGAGGTGTTTTTTCATAATTTTCGCATCCAGCGTTTTCTTGATTCCACCAACAGCTATGCCCAATATGCCTACAAACTTTCTGTTGATGCCAAAGATACTGTAATGCTCGCCAATGCTCTAAATATTCAAGCAGCAGTGGCCATAGAGCTAGGGCAATACAGCGAGGCTGAAGTGATGTTGAAACAAGCACTTGCGTATTCAAAGCGGTATAGTGACATTGATCCACTTGCCATCATGTCAAATATGGCTTATGCCACATATATGTTGGGGCAGGTGCAAGAGTCGCAGCGGCAAACACAGGATTATATCAAGCTGGCTGCTGAGCGAAACAATATTGTTTTTGTGGGTTTGGGTATTCAGAACCTTATGCGCATATACCAGGCAACGGGCGATAGTGTGAGGTTTAAACAAGCACAAGCCCGGTTTCTGGCGTTACAGAATAATCAAGATGTGATGTTGCAGTCAATTTGGGTGAAGGAGCTTTTTCTGGAAGAGGAGAATAAGGTGTCACAAACCAAGCTTGCTGATGCCCATACCAGACAGTATTTTTTGCTAACCATGATGCAGGTGCTGTTGGCGGCTCTTATTTTATTGTTGATGCTGCTTTCTGTTATCTATTTCCGTATGCGACAACACCGCAGGCTTAGGCTTGTCGATCAAAAACTAAGTCGTGAAAAAGCCCTGTCAGATGAACTTACCATTAGAAATAATGAATTGGCTATACAAGCGCACGAGGCTGAAGGCCGCATGTTGGAAGAAGAGCTTAAAGCCAGCGAAAGTACCTTAAATGCCAAGATGTTAGCTTTGTCCGGTGTTAACGAGCTGCTCAACGAACTGCAGGCATTGGTGTACGAATCGATACAGAGCGCGCCCAAGAAAAAAACGTTGTTGCTTTTGGAAAAAGCCGCCCGTAAATTGGACCAGCGTAATAGCAACGACTGGTGGAGCGAATATGAGATGATGTACGGTACTGCCCACAAAGGCTTTATGCATCGACTGGAATTAGCTCACCCGGGCTTGTCGATTAACGAAAAGCGATTGGCTTATTTTTCGCTTAGCAGCCTAACCACTAAGGAAATGGCGAGTGTTATGCGTAAAAGTTATAGGTCTGTTGAGATGGCTCGCCACCGTTTGCGTGCCCGTTTGGGATTAAACACTGCTGAGTCGCTTCATGATTATCTAAGCCGCTTTGCTGGCGATACTGCAGCCGATGCGGGTAATCCAGATATCAATTAGCACATAATCTCTTTTATTTATCACTATTTTTCTTCTTAATTATCAAAAACTGCTGTACATATTATCATTATTATATATGAATAGCTTAAAATATTGTTTAGTAATATTATAGGATTATAATACAGGGTCATGTGAAGTATTTGTGAAGTATTTTCAAGCGCTTTTTTTTGGTTTAGGGTGGCGCATCCCCTAATTTCGTGCTTTAATAAACTAAAAGCTAAAAGCCATGAAGTATTTTCTCCTCTCACTATTAATTATTTCAACTTGCTACTTGCCTCTTCTAGCCCAGGGTTACAGTGGCGGTTCCGGCACTACCGGCTCTCCTTATCAAATTGCCAACAAGGCTGATTTGAAATACCTTAGTGAACATTCCGACGACTGGGCACTGCACTTTAAACAAATCGCCAACATCACCTTTTTAGATTCCGATTTTGAAAGTGGTGGGGATTTTTATAACGGCGGAGAAGGATTTATTCCGATTGGGCGTGATAAGTATTGGGACTTCCCTGTTAATAGTGGAGTTCCATTTATAGGTTCGTATAATGGTCAGGATTATGAAATCACTAACCTTTATATCAACAGACCTGATAGAGAGGATGTTGGATTTTTTGGTTATGTAGGTGGTTCCTACGATGATAGTGCAATAATTAGCCATATTATAATTATTGATGCAGATGTTACAGGAGGAACATATACGGGTGTACTTGCAGGTCGTTTTGATAAAAGCATAGCCACATATTGCGGTACGAGTGGTACGGTGACAGGCCATGATCATGTAGGAGGTTTTATAGGAAGTGACTGGGGTTTATACCACACCTCTTCGATATCTTATTGCTGGGCAGATGTAGATGTCAATTCCAATGGTGGAGAGTACGATTATTATTATGGCGGCTTTATGGGTAGAATAATATATGATATATCCATTGACCAGTGCTATGCTACCGGAGACGTAAATGTTGACGTTCAAGGATACTATTGTGGAGGTTTTATTGGCAGGATATATCTCGATTACGGTTCTACTCAGTCGGTAACAAATTGCTTTGCCACAGGAGATGTGCAGGACATTAGTGGGGGCGGCTTTATCAGTTCTGTATATATTTACGGATCAGGGGATGCATTTACGTGCACTAACTGCTACAGTTGTGGTAATAGACCATTTATTCAAAGTAATTACCTAGGTGTTTTTTCTAATTGTTTTTATGACTACCAAAAGTCTACGTATTCCACCACATATTCCGGAATAACACCAAAAACAACCGCAGAGATGAAAACCCAGTCAACCTTCACCAATGCGGGTTGGAATTTCTCAACAATGTGGGCCATAACATCTAGTTCACCTTATAAAATTTGTGGTTATCCCTATTTACAGACGGTATATACCCCATACAGTGCAGCACCGGATGAGCAATCTTCTAATCTCGTTTATTCAAATGTGTACACTGATCGGTTTAAAGTTAACTGGACAGATGGTAATGGCTATAAAAATGCAGTTTTTGTAAGACAAGCTAGCACGGGAAGCGCCTTTCCTTCTAATTATGAAACTTATACAGCAAGTGCTACATTTGGCAATGGTGAACAAATTGGAAGTACAGGCTGGTATTGCGTTTACAATGGATCTAACACCTACGTCTATGTAACGGGGTTGTCTGAAGGCACTTCTTACATCACCCATGTATGCAGTTATGATTGTGATGCCGGATATGAAATGTATAATACAACCAGTGCAACCAATAACCCCAAAACGCAAACCACATCGACAATCGTGGCTCCCGCCACACAAGCCACCAACATTACTTTTGCTTCGGTTACTATGAGTGCAATGAACATTAACTGGACAATTGGAAATGGCAGCTATAGAGCAGTGTTTGTTAAAGAGGGAAACACTGGAACAGCAAGCCCCGTTGATAATACCACCTATACTGCCAATACAACATTTGGAAGTGGAACACAAATTGGAACAAGTGGATGGTTTTGTGTTTACAGCGGGACAAGCACCAGTGTTTCTATTGCAGGGCTTACCGATAACACATCCTATCAGGTACATGTATGTGAATTTAACGGAGGGAGCAGTTCTGAGCGGTATAATATCGGGAGCGCAACCGATAATCCAAAGAATCAAACCACCAGCACATTGTCACCGCCAACAACACAGGCTACTAACATTGTATTCAGCGATATTTATAGCTCACAAATGACCCTCGGCTGGACGCTCGGTGATGGAGCAAACCGTGTGGTGTTCGCCAAACAAACCAGTTCTGGAACCACAGCACCAATCGATAATACAACGTATACAGCCAATGCCACCTTTGGTAGTGGAACTCAGATTGGAACTACCGCATGGTATTGTGTATTTAATGGAAGTGGTACAAGCCTTACTGTAACTGGTCTCGCTGCCAATACCGATTATACGTTTCAGGTTTTTGAATACAATGCAAGCCCCGGAAGTGAAATATACTTAACCTCCACGGCTGTAAATAATCCCAATACCCAAGCAACAAATAATACCGATATGCCAAACAACGCCCTTAGCTTCGACAGGAGTGGTGATTATGTTAACTTAGGAAGCCCAACTGAGCTTGATCAACTGGGAACAGGTAGCTACACAATAGAGGCTTGGATTAAAACCAGTTATACTAGTAGACAAGCAATTATTGGAAACTATGGTTCTACGCCAGCTTGGTGTTTCGAATTATATAGCTCAGGTCAATTAAGGATGTATGTAAACAATACAGGATACAATTCGCCATCTACAACAGATGTTGATGATGGTTTATGGCACCATGTTGTGGGTGTTAGGGAAATAAATACCAATATTATCATGTATGTTGATGGTGAAGAAGTTTATAATCGTGGTTCAGATCCTGCGGGATCATTTACATTTAATAGAAATACATATATAGGGGCTATTCCTTATTCAAGCAATCACTATTATTTTTCTGGAGAAATTGATGAAGTCCGTATTTGGAACACGGCAAGAACGCAAGCACAGATTCTGGACAACATGCACAACAGGTTGACTGGAAGCGAAACGGGTTTGGTAGCTTATTATAATATGGATGCCGGTAGTGGAACAACACTTGAAGATAACAAAACTGACGGCACTTTGGATGGCACCATATACAATGCCATTTGGGCTTCGCCTGGCGCACCTCCAATACTTATTTGGGATGGTTTTGAAGGCACAGATTGGAGCACTGCTGGCAATTGGGATGGGGATGTAGTTCCTAATATCACCTACAACATCGATATTCCGGATGTGGTCAGCGATCCTATTCTTGCCTCAGGAACATCAACCACCGTTGGTAATTTAAAAGTCCAGTCCGGTGGCTCGCTCACCATCAACTCAGGTGGCTCACTCATCACCTACGGCAACATCGCCAACAGCGGCACCATTTCCAATGAGCTGGATGTTTCCGATGGCGTATACCACATCATCTCGCCTCCCAATAACAACACTGTTTCAGGCTTGTTTACTGGCGACTACCTGTTGGAGTGGAGCGAACCCAACCAAGAATGGTCGTATGTTACAGCTACTGGTCAGGCACTTATTCCTGTAACGGGCTACTACCTTTGGGGTATAGCCAAGAACACCACCCATGTATTTAGCGGAACACCCAATACCGGCAACCAGTCGCTGGTGCTAACGGCAGCAGGAACCGGTGATCAACATGGTTTTAATTTGGTGGGCAACCCCTATCCTTCATCCATCGACTGGGCTACCTTGCAACCTACCTATGGTGCGGCCTACTTATGGAATCCGACCGGTTCTATTTACGTTTCAACCACAGATGCCATTATTGCTCCTATGCAGGGTTTTTTTGTATATACCGCCAGCAGCACTACATTTTCGCTACAAAACGCCAACCGTTCGCATGGAGGAACATATTACAAAAGCGACAACGCGCTCAGCAACGGGTTAATATTACAGGCTTCCTATGGCGAATTTTCGGATGAGTTTAGGTTGGAATTTGATGAACAAGCCACCGCCGGATTTACACTCGCCGATGATGCATGGAAGCTATTCAGTTCAACTGATGGCGTTTCGCAACTTTATAGCGAATGTCCCGATGGACGATTGAGCATTGACGTGCGTCCGATGCAACCCACCATTCAGCTTGGGTTTTCCAACAGCGTAACTGGTGAATACAGTATTAGCCTGAAAGAAATTGCTGGAATGGAAGGGGCGTTGCTGGAGGATACCCAGGAAAATACCTTTACCGATTTAACAACAAAAGACTACACTTTCAACTGGAATCCTGCCGATAGTGAACACCGCTTTTTGTTGCACCTATCCGTTACAGGATTACCTAATCAGGAAATTGAAGAAGTCGTTACCATCTACAATTCAGGACAAAAACTTTACCTTAATCCTACGAATTCCTCAGCATCTGGCTTGGTAACTGTCACCGATCTGGCTGGTCGTCAGGTGGTGCGCAAAGAGGTAAACATTCAAGGTATCACCTCCATCGAATTGCAAGTTTCTCCGGGAGTTTACTTGGTGAGTTTTGGTAACGCTGAGCACAGCGTGGTAAAAAAGATAATTGTTCAGTAAATTGATTTAAATACTGTTTAAACAGTTTTGAAATGTATAAAAAACCAACGAAGATGAAAAAGATAAAGATAGGAATTGCCACGCTTATGATCCTGATGCTTAGCTTGAGCTTGAACCTTAACGCCCAACCGCCTGAACCGCCAACCGACCCAGAAGTCAGCGGCGATCCGGTAGGAGGCGGCGCACCCATAGGCGGGGGGCTGTTCATCCTGCTGGGGCTGGGAGCGGCCTATGGCGGGAAGAAGGTGTATGATTTGAGGGAGAAACACTAAGTGAGCAGGATCGATAAATGCTACAAATTTCAAAAACCCGTCAGGTGTCTTTATGGTTAGAATTTATCGCTTGCCGTGCGGCTTCCCTGCCCATTTCAACCAATTACATTGGACTTTACGACGTTTTGTGTAGTAGTGCTAGCAATCAATTTAATTCATCCTGTGATGCTTTTCCGCTATCATTGTTTCTCACTGATCAAGTGGTAGATGGTTGTGGAGGGTATCTTATTTCAGGTAAATTTACAGACAATATTCCGATTATAGGCTCAGCAGACCATATCTTTATGGATGGTCAAAGCGATATCTATGGTAACTATTTGACTATAGTGACTGATAATTACAATTTTCTTTTTACTGCCGATAACTGGAATCCTATGGTTGCTTTTTCCAGCTCAGAAGGGTATGCTATATACTTTGATGAATTCGAATGTTTACAATCGGGTATCAATATTGGTGCTCAGCAACTACTGTTGTTCGGTCATTAGCCTATATAGTTCCTCTTTGAAAACCTTTACTTAACTAACTGTCAGTCATATACTGTTAATA
>CAYWRM010000063.1:0-9526 GCA_964460905.1 uncultured Lentimicrobiaceae bacterium | reverse complement strand
GTTATTCGATATATCTACAAATATAACAACGAAAGGGACAGCAAACGAAAAAGGTTCTGGTTTAGGATTAGTACTTTGCAAAGAATTTGTAGAAAAAAACGGAGGAAGGATTTGGGCTGAAACCGAAGAAGGTAAAGGTTCAATATTTTATTTTACCCTTCCGTACACGAGCGAAAAGATGAAAGAAAAAAATGCAAAAAATGAAGATTTAACTCCTGCTGAAGTGACCCCTGTAAAAAAGCTGAAAATACTAATTGTCGAAGACGATGAAACATCAGAAATGTTCATTTCGATTGCTGTTAAAATATTTGAGAAAGAAATTATTAGTGTTAGAACAGGAACAGAAGCGGTGGCAGCTTGCCTAAATAATCCTGATATCGATTTAGTGCTTATGGATATTCAATTGCCCGAAATGGATGGCTACGAAGCCACCCGGCAAATACGGAAGTTTAACAAAGATATAATCATCATAGCGCAAACAGCTTATGCTTTAGAAGGCGACAAAGAAAAAGCAATTACTGCCGGCTGCGATGATTATATCTCAAAACCGATAAAAAAAGAGGAACTTTTTGAAAAAATAGAAAAGTTAATAGGAAGTGGTGAGTAGGTTATGAGGGAAAGTCAAAAGTGATGAGTGCAGTTAGAAATGTGAAATAGAAATTTGGAAATTATCATTGATGTGTCGCAATTTCTAGATTATTATTTCGAACACAATTATTGCGAATCAAGTAGGAATAAATGCATAGTCGCAAAAATTGTAATGGAGCTAAAACTAAAGATATGACAAAGAAATATAGTTTCTTAAAGAATATTTATAATGACGCTAATCTGATAAGTATTAGCAAGATAACATTGAATTTTTCTGATAAAAACATCGAAAAAAAGTTCAGAAATGAATATTTCAAAAATTCACTGCTTGCACTCCGGATTTCTTTTATAACTGTCATCTTTCTTTACTCAGCGTTTGGCTATTTGGATATTACAATTGCAAAGGAATTCTATAAGAGTTTTTTCGTGATAAGATACATTGTTGTTTTTCCTTTATTGTTTAGTGTGTTCGTGTTTTCATTCTATAAACATTTTAAAAAATATTGGCAGGTGCTTCTTTCAATATGTTTCTTTATCGCAGGAGCAGGTATAATTTATATGTTGATAAAAAACCAAGATAATATATATTATTACGGAGGGATGTTTTTGATTTTTATGGCCGGATATTTTTTTATTAAACTACGTTTTATTGCAGCATTGATCCCAGGAATCTTGTTAGTAATTTTATATAATATCGGCATTTTTCTATTTCATGATTTATACGATAATCAATTTGAATATTTGGTGTCAATAAATGCTTTTTATATCTCGGCTAATATTATAAGTCTGATCGCTCTATACAATATTGAGCTTTTGGAACGTAAAGATTTTTATCAAAGAAATTTATTAATTGAAAGGCAAAATGAAATTTCTTTAATCAATGAAAATTTAGAAGCTAAAGTAATTGAGCGGACCAAATTATTAGATGAACGTAATACGAAACTAATTGACGAAATTAGTAACAGAAAGGAAATTGAACAAGAATTGATTATTGCCAAAGAAAAAGCGGAAGAAAGTGATCAGCTAAAATCAGCATTCCTGACAAATATGAGTCATGAAATCCGCACTCCTATGAATGGAATATTTGGATTTACTGACCTGCTTTCTAATCCAATTCTTTCGGGAAAAGAAAAACAAAAGTATATAAACATTATAAAGAAAAGTGGTAATCGGATGCTTAATACGGTGAACGATATAATTGATGTTTCGAAGATCGATGCCGGTCAGGTAGAAATAGCGAAATCTATTGTTAATATTAATAAAGAAATAGAAACTCAATATGACTTTTTTAATGGGGAAACTAGTGCCATGGGAATAGAATTCAATCTTATAAATGAACTTCCTAAACAAGAATCCTTTATTCTTACCGATAAAGTAAAGCTTAATTCTATCATTACCAACCTAATAAAAAATGCCATTAAATACACGGATAAGGGAAGTATAGAGATTTACTCCGGAAAAAAGGAAGCAATGTTTGAATTTAAAATTAAAGATACTGGAATAGGGATCCCTGAAGATCGCATTAAATCCATTTTCAATAGATTTGAACAGGCTGATATTACCGATGCCCATGCACGACAGGGTTCGGGATTAGGGCTATCAATTACAGAGACTTATGTTAAGATGTTAGGTGGCAATATTGGAGTTCAATCTGAGTTAGGAAAAGGCTCAACCTTTTATTTCACACTACCATGGATTGAAAAACAGGAAAAGTCTGTTCCTTTAAAAGATAATCTAGACATAAGCAAAGTGTTTGATAAGCAAATTAACCTACTAATAGCAGAAGATGATAATACCAGTTTTGAATTTTTTAAGATCATTTTAGAAAGAGATGTGAATAAGATAATACGGACTACCAATGGGGAAGAAACTGTTAATTATTTGAAGAATAATACAGATATTAATTTGGTATTAATGGATATCAATATGCCTGTACTAAATGGTTTTGAAGCAACAAAACAGATTAAAAAATTCAGACCCGAATTATACATTATTGCACAAACGGCTTATGCTCTCGTGGGTGATGAAGAGAAAGCACTACAAGCAGGGTGTAATGATTATATTTCAAAGCCAATAAATGTAGAAGAACTGAAGCAGAAAATCAATAAATATCTAAGTAAAGAATGAAAAAAATATACAACCCTTAGCGTAGTTTCCTAAATGCGCTACCCCATCTAGTCAAGTCTTCCTCACCGCTGGTGAGCATTTGCAATACCTAACCCAAATCCCCCACTTACCGAAAAACATCCCCCATTCACCTAATAACTCTTCCCCAATGCTGTTTCTTGCCCTATTTTTGCCAATAGATTATAACACATAAAACGCAAAAAGATGAAAACATTAACTAAAATAACAGCGCTAATCGCAATAGCAATTATGTTCTCAGCCAGCTTAAGTTTACCACCAGTTACCTTCAACGAAGAATCATATATAGACGATATACCACTCAATACAACCGAAATATATAATGAAATAATCACCGAAAACAACCTTGCCGAATTTACTTTCGAAGAAGACCAATATATAGATGACATCCCTTTCGATACAGAATGTGTTTCAACCAATTGCCGTTATCATAAAGCCATCTCCGCAGAATTTAGTTTTGAAGAGGAGGAGTATATAGATGATATAGAGTTATAATCTTCACTAACAATAGGACAACTCCACAAGCCTTATTTTCCCATATTATTATTCTACCTCAAAGCCCACTGGCACCCATTCGCAAAACCTTACAATCTCAGATTACCCCCAACCTAAATCTCCCAACAACCCCCATCCGTCAGCATACCCTATACCTTATTAGTAAATGCAAAAAACCAATAAACCCAGTCACTTAAATAAGAAATAAACTACACGAACAATAATAAAATATTCATTATATTTGAGAACTGCTAAAAAACTCATATTCAATGAATACATCATGATTAGAAAAAGTACATAATACACACCTATATGGAGTAATAAATGTACTTTGCTTCATTTAGATAATGAAAAAATATATGTAATTTTACACATTCTCATATGTTACCACACATAAAATAACAACATGAATATTCGTAAACAATATGCTAATTTTTCAGCAAAACAAATTATAATATTGGCAGTTATATTGATTTGTGAAATTATCTTAACAATTGGCATTTATGTTACAATGGCTAAAAGAGCAAAAGAAATATTTACAAATGATTTTATATCACTTTCAAAGGAACTAAGCTCGGATTTAGAAAAAGAGATCGATACAAATCTCGAATCGTTAAATTATATTAATGCTTTTTTTTCTGTAACTGACACTATCTCAAGAGAACAGTTTAAATATTTCACATCTAATGTTTTAAGTCAACAAAAAAGTATTCAAGCACTTGAATGGATACCAACGGTAAAATACGAAAACAAAAACTATTATGAATTAGCTGCCAAAAAAGAAGGACTACTGGAATTTCAAATTAAAGAGCTAATAGATAAAAATTTAGTTCCTGTAAAAAGGAGGAAAATGTATTATCCCGTGTTTTATCTAGAGCCGTTTGAAGGGAACGAAAAAGCCCTTGGTTTTGATCTTGGATCGAATCCTCTTTTGCAAGATGCAATTCCAAAGGCGAGCAATGCTAACTCCATGGTGCTTAGTTCAAGAATTGAACTGGTACAGGAAAAAAGCAATGAAAAAGGCATATTGGCATTTAGTCGAGTTGTAAAAGACAATGAATTTAAAAGTTTTATTCTTGGAGTATTTAGGGTTGGAGATATAATTAAGGATGCTTTGAAAGATATGCCTGGTGAATTATACAATTTGACTATTTATGATATCTCAGCTAATACAGGCAATCAACTTCTTTTTCAAAAAAATGAGGACATAAATAATGACTTAACTGATGATACTAAATTGAATATACCAGAAGAGTTTCATTATGAACAAATTATTAATATAGCTGATAGAGAATGGCTAGTATTATTCACACCTTCAAAAACTTATAATAATTCAATTTCCCATTCTGCAGAATTAATACTTATTATTTGCATTATTTTATCATTTGTACTTTTCTACTATTTATATCGAAATATCATAGAGTTTAATAAGGAAGTTACTAGTAAGGGTGAACTTGCACGAAACGTAATACAGTTAAGTGAACTTAATGCCACCAAAGACAAATTGTTTTCCATAATAGCACACGACTTAAAAAGTCCATTTAATTCAATGCTTGGCTTTTCAAAAATATTAGATGAAGAATTTGATAAATATGACACAGAAAGAAAGAAGAAATTTATAAGTATTGTTAATCAAGGACTAAAACACACCTATAAATTGCTTGAAAATTTGCTTTATTGGTCTCGTTCGCAAAGGGGAACTATTGATTTTAGACCTGAAAAAATAAACATGTATTTATTATTCAAAGAAACAAGTGAATTATTAAACCAATCGGCTGAAAATAAGTCAATAAAATTAATAAATAAGCTACCTGAATATATTTTTGTTGATGCAGATAAAGATATGCTTTCAACAATTATCAGGAATTTATTATCAAATTCTATAAAATTTACACCTAAAGGTGGCGAAATTAAAGTAATAGCGAAATTAATAGAAACTAATAACAATCGGGATTTTGTAGAAATAAAGATAAAAGATAATGGAATTGGAATTCCAAAAGAAATACAAACTAAATTATTTGATATTGGCGAGAACACGCAAACAAAAGGAACAGAAAATGAAACAGGAACAGGTCTTGGTTTAATATTATGCAAAGAATTTGTGGAAAAACATGGTGGAAATATTTGGGTTGAAAGCGAAGAAGCAAAAGGAAGTGATTTCAATTTTACTTTGCCTGTAAATAAATCATAATGAGAAACTAACAAAAACTGCTTATAATAAATAGGCTTCAAACGGCATGATAAGCCAAGTTTGAAGCAAGTGTTGGACTGAATCCCAACAATTAGAACTTTATTTTACATATTACGACCTTGCCAACAACGCTCGCCAACTGCGAGTTGAGGGAGGGTCAGCTATCGTATTCAGTATTCTGTGATAGCGGATATGTTGTAAACACAAGGCTTCCTGCCTGCCGGAAGCTCAATAAACAATAAGCCGTAGCCCGACTGATCAGCAGGCGAGCTTAGCAATAAGCAGCGACAGATAATGGAAGTGCTTTTTCGAGCTCTTCAATAAGATGAAGTAGCTCTGGGTGATCGAATAACGACGACTAGCATAAAATCATGACTGATTTGCTTTTTGCAACAAGAACAGTGATATGTGTTCAACTTGATTACGTTTCAATCAGGCGGGATTTTTGCGTCAAGGATTAAGGAAACTCCTTATTCCCTGACTAAATCTTCCACATCTTCATCCAAATCTCAAACCGATATGCTAATAAAGAACTTTTTCATATATTTACGATTCATTTAAACCAAAAATAATGAAGAAGCTTATTGTATTGTTATTATTTGTAACAGGGTCAATAATAGCACAGGCACAGAATTTTGATATTACAGATAAGGACAATAAAATGTCATATTCAGTAGCAACATATGATCAAAGAGAAATGATATTGGATGGGAGTCAGAATGAGACAATCCTAGGATATTCGTATGGCTTAATTCCTGTAGCATATCCTCTATTTAATAAAACGGGTCAAAATTTTTCAGATGATTTTTCTGACATTGTTGTCTCAGAATTAATGAAAGAAAATCTTAATTGCCAGTTAATACACACAAAATATAACATGTCCAAAAATGAAATCATTAACCACCTTAAAGATACTAAAACTGACAGGTATTTACTATTTACCATTAATAGTTGGCGATCTGACTCACATACGGCAGCTATGGGTGGGTTAAAAACAACTATTTCCTATGATATTACAAGGGAAGTATTTAACAAAAATGGAAATATATTACATTCAAAAACTATAGATGGAACAGAAGCTCCATTTAAAGGTGGTAAAAAGAAAATCCGTGACCGAAACTGGGAATCTGTACAAAACAAAATCTCTATTCTTCTCCATAATGAATGACAGAAATATTATTTGTATAAAACTATACTAACCCGTGATAGAATTTTGTATTTAGTAGATAGTATATTTTATGCCTAATAGATGAATAATTTTTTTACATAGCCGTAGCTATAGAACTAAATTATGAAGAATAGTAGGTGCAAAAGATGCATATAATATTACAAGATTCTATGATGGGTTAGTATAAATTAGCATAGACTATTCTTATAGATAGTATTGACTTGCAAACTAAACCCCTCCAACTAGCGCAAGCGCGACTTGTGCTTTACTAAAAACCCTCATCTAGCTCACTTCCAATCAAGCCCGTGCGCAAGCGAGACTTGTGCCCTATCTAACACAGAGCATATTTAGCCTCCAAGAAGTTACATAATAAGGTATTATAGTACAAACACTAAAAACCCACCATGACCGGCTTATGTCCTATAATGTTATTATGTAAAATAGCCCTCGACTCACCATAACCGGCTAACGCTGACCCTACAAAAAAACATCCCACCGCTCGCAGCTCCAACCCAATATGTTTTATTTGCTTTCACACAGAGAAGCATTAGCAGCCCCCCTAAAGCCCTTTTAAACCAGTAACTAAACAGACACATCAGTTATAACAAACCATACAGTACAGTCTCATTCATTCCGCTACATTCATTTCACCCGTACAGTATTTCACCATATTCCAATTCAAATCCAGTAACAACAGGTATGAGTAAGTCAACACAAAAATAAAATGCCACCCTACAAAAAAATAGTCTGGTTAAACAAACTGCATTGCCATAATCCCAAATAATACAGTAGCTTAACCAAACTATTTGCTTCCTGATAATTTTATTTCCGCATTGCCATACACATACGCCGACCCTAAAGCCCCACCACAAAAATCCCAAACCTACAACACCCCTTAACAATACTCATCTATTTTAGTAACTTTACAAATTCCTAAATTAAACTCTAACATTATGAAAAAGATAGCCTTATCAACCATAATCTTTTTCTTTACTATTTTGCTGTTTTCACAGTCTGATATTATCTATCCTTCAATAAGCAAAAAAATTATCCGGCGATGTACAATTACTGAAGTGAAAAATATTAATGTAGTATATTATACTAAAAACTTCATCTCTGACTCAGTTCAAGCATATGCAATAACAAAAGATGGGAATTATATCACATTAAGTTTAGACAAAATTAACCTGTATCATAACAACCTTGATTTTCAAAATGGTTCTTTTACTTATAAGGGTCATGATTATAGTTACTATGAACATGAAAACAAAAGGGCTTTGGGGCCGCTTATAGCTGGCTCCATATTAGTTCCTGTTGGAGCTACTTTATTAATCTTAGGGGTAAATAGCGCAAGTTCTTTAGAGGGCGGAGACCCTGCTCAATTAATATTAGTGACACCAGGATTTATAATAACTAATGTTGGTATACCATTATTAATATATGGGATTATTAAATCTTTTAATAGTAAGCAAACTATGAACAGAATAAAAAATAACTCAAACCTTTCTTTTGGTACAACAAATAATGGGATTGGGTTAGTTCTAAATTTCTGATTTATCTAAGTTCAAATGAAATTTCAAATGACAATCCTGTAACTGCAAGCTTGAAAAAAAGATAAAATGAATATATTAATTGAACCATTAGCGTATTTAATCCTCATTTCACCTTTGCTGATAATAGGAAAGAAAAAGGATAATTGGGAAAAACATTATTTGATAGTATTTGCTTTGTATATGATTTTAGATCACGTAGTAATAGTTCTTCCGATTCATTTTGAATATCTGGACTTTATTGATTTAAAAAAGAATTGGACCGGGAAAATTTTTAGTTATGTATTAGCTGCGGTTTTTTTATTATCATATAAAAGAATTCCACTAAAGGAGTTTGGACTTACACTGGTCCAAAAGGAGGGTTCCAGGAGTTTTGCAGTTAAGACAACGATTATTATTCTAATTTTTATGATTGGATACTGTTTTTTCATAGGAAGGCATAAAGCAAGTATTGAAAATATAATGTTTCAATTAATAATGCCCTCAATTGTTGAAGAAATTGCTGACAGGGGAGTTTTGTTAACACTACTAAGTATGATTTTTATAAGTAATTTAAAAATCGGAAAAACCTACTTTGGAATGGGAGTAATTATAACAGCGGTTTTATTCGGACTTTTTCACGGATTGAATATTAAAAATGATTTATCAATGACTATGAATTGGGTTCTTTTTATTTATACCGGAGTTTTGGGGTTTGTATTTGCACTTGTAAAAGAACGTACAGGTTCGTTAGTTTATCCCGTCCTGCTTCACATAATAGTGAATATTGTGCCAAATACAATGGGATATGTTTTCTAATATGATTAAATTAATAAAGCCAGCAGGTAACAAAAAACATAGTGCATGCCGCCATTAGTAGTACATAAAAAAAGAATTGGTAAATTTGAACGATAGTGAAACTAAAGAAGATTATTGAATAAAGTGCGGCACGCACCATATTCAAAACGTTATCATCAAATAGAAATTTAATATAAAATGAAGATATCATGAAAAACAAAAACACTATTTGGCTGTACTTAAGTATCGTTTTTATTCTAAGTTATGGATGGCAGTATTTAATTTATGTCACTGGAGGAGTCGAATCAAAACTATTTCCACTCCTGATGTTGTTTCCAGGTATTGTTGCCGTAGTTTTTATAATTTTTAAAAAGACCGGCTTTCGAAATATAGGTTGGGGGTTAAAAAAATGGCAATACATTTTTCCGGCTATTATTGTTCCACTTGTAGTTTCTCTTGGACTTGTATATTTAATTGAAGCATTAAATTGGGGAGTACCATCTGAAAAACTCTTTGTTTTTAGTGAAGGTATGCTTGAGAGTACAAAAATAGGATTACTTCTCGGCAATGAGAATCAAACTATACCATTCTTTCTTTTTAATATTATTCTTT
>CAYWRM010000062.1:0-9649 GCA_964460905.1 uncultured Lentimicrobiaceae bacterium | reverse complement strand
TTACCCACTGAGTATTCTTTAAATCCTATGAGTCTTTTTTCTTGCATTCTACATGGAACTCAGTTTCCTGAATAATTGTTAGTACATCTGATTTTTTTATTTTTTTAATTGTCTCTGAACGTGGTTGATGTCCGTCCTCAATAATTATTTTTCCTTCTTGTTTTAGTAATCTACTTAATTCTGTTAAAAACTTTTTCGGATGTTCTATCATATGAAACACATCAAGAGCGTAAATTACATCAGCAGTCTCTTTAGCAATAGGTGTGTTGTATCCATTAGCCAAAACTGCCTTTACATTTGTCAATTTGAACTTTTCAATTTTCAACTTTACTTTTTTAATGGCAAGTGGGTGAATATCTACGGCTATTACTTTGCCCTCTTCACCTACACAGCTAGAAACATTCCTGATATATCGAGCAGGACCACAACCATAATCAATAACCGTTTGCCCTTTTTTTAGATTAAGTGTTTTAAAATTTTTGCTTGAACGATTCCCTAATAAATCTACTAATTTCATTATGGTTGTCATAATATGGAAAGCTATGTTTGGCATTTCCTCCTTGTTCCTTCCTGATAACTTCTCACCTAGTTTATTACTATGTTGCATTAGTTTTCTGTTTTTTTTGTGTAGATTTCTAACTGTTGTTAACGTTTTGAATATGGTGCGTTTGGCATTTTGAAACGCTTTGTTTTCAAGTTACGACTAATATTATTTAATGCTAATATTTTCATTTTTAGCTCTATCTGCCAAATGCACTATTTGTTGTTATACAACGTCATTCAATGCTAGGGCTAAAATTATGAATAATTTTACTTAGAGAGAGTGATGATAAATTCGCTGCCTTTTCCTACTTCACTTATTACTGAAATATCCCCGCCATTTTTGTTAATAAATTCCTTACAAAGTATAAGACCCAATCCTGTACCTCTTTCATTGTTAGTTCCTTCGGTTGATATATCCTCGTCTATCCTGAATAATTTTCCAATAACTTCTGAAGTCATGCCAACACCTGTGTCAATAATGTGCAGTTCAATATTATCTTCATTTTCGTGATAGTTGATTGTAATAGTTCCCCCCTCAGGAGTATACTTGATAGCATTGTTTACCAGGTTCGCGATAAATGTCATTGAGGTGTTTCTATCTATCGAAAGTTTGGTATCGGGAGGAATATTTATTGCTATCTCAATATTTTTTTTGGAAGCATTGTCCTTATAGGGAGCAATACTGGTTTCAACCAATTCTTTTAAGTTAAGCAGTTCTTTATTGATTTCGATTCTTCCTGTTTGTGTTCGAGCCCAGGTAAGTAAGTTCTCCAACAATTCATAAGCAAGTTGGGATGATTCCCTCAGCGAACTTATAATCTTTCTTTTCTGAGTTTCATCAAATTTATTATAGTCCTCAGCTAATAAATTAGTGAATCCTAAAATACTATTGAAAGGACTCTTAAGATCGTGAGAAATGATGGTAAAGAACTTATCCTTGGTCGAATTTAGTAAATTAAGTTTATCATTGCTTTCCTGAAGGTCTGCTGTGCGTTTTTCTACAATTTGTTTCAATAATTTATTATTCCGTTTCAATCGTGCTGAGTTTAGACGTATAATAATCAAAACAAAAACTATTGCTAATATTCCATATAAAGTATAAGCCAACCATGTACGATGCCAGGGAGGACGTATCTCGAATGCAAAGGATGCCTTATTACCATATTTTCGATAGATATTTTGAGATTTTACTTCAAAAATATATTTTCCTTCTTGCAAGTTGTTGTATTCCTTTTTGTGATTATTTGTCCAGGCGGACCATGTGGTATTGGAAGAGCCTATGAGACGATAGGAGAACAAATTCTTTTCCGATTCTTCGTAAAAAGTAGCGGCATAATGAAAGAACAGATTGTTATTCTTGTATTTTAAAATTACCGGATTATCAGACATTGACGAAGAGTTATTTTCAGCCCCCCCATAAATCAAACTATCATTAACAAATATTTCACGAATTAGTGTATTAAAAGGTATATCGTAATTAACTGTTTGTTTGGGGTGATATTCTAATAAACCTTTATTCGTTCCAAAATAAACTAAGCTGTCAGAAAAAGGGTAAAGAGCGTACGCGTTTGCTATATTGCTTGCCGTGAATTTTAAAAAAGGGGTTTTGTACATTTCATACTTTCCGTTAATTGGCAGCAATACTCCTTTTTCTAAACCTTCTTTCACTTCCTCAAAACATATAATGCCACATGAATCTTGTTTAAACCTACTTACGCCCTTTGGAAACATAGGAAAGTCAGGATGTAACTCAAAATAATTCTTATGGGGAAGGTAACGATAAATACCTTTGTCTGTACTAAATATAATTTCGCCATTGTTCAAGTGGTATGGCCTTGCAGAAGCCTCAGGCAAATGGTATTGTTCAGCTGTGAAATCTTGTAAAAAAATCACACTATCCAGAGTTTCGTTTAAGCGAAGTTTGTATAACTGGTCGTTAACCTTAGTGCTTAACCAGAAGTTTCCATTGTCATCTTCTTCAATATACCTTGTGTTTTTATCAAAGCCTTTTATGAAGTGTTTGAATACCCATTGCTCATTTTTGTATTCAATTAAAGCTAATCCTTTATTCACTACCTGAATTATGATATAATTTGGATGTTTGCGCAGTGTTATAGCTACAATAGGAACTGATTTTTTAAGAGCCTCTAATTGTTGTACAACTTGATTATCATTTATTTCAAATATACCGTTCGGACTATTTCCTAACAATAACTTTTCTTTTGCCTGAAGCAAGAAAAAATTTTGACCTTCCGTACCCTCAATACGTTCAAAGTTATTCTCTTTATTTTGTACATAAAAATTATTACTTGTACCTACATACAATTTGTCTTTAAATTTATGTATGCAATAGATTGAACCATCTAATCCATTTTCGAAAGTATAGTTTGAAAAGGGTAAATTACTCATAATAAGACTAATTCCACTTTCAAGAGACGCCCATAATTGCCCATTTAAATCTGTGAACAAATAATAAATACCATTACTTTGCAATCCATTTTGTTTATTATAATGGTTTTGTATTTTTCCTTGTTTGTCGAAAACAAGAATGCCGCCAACTTTTGTACCAATGGCAAAATATCCATTAGGTAATTTGACTCCAGCATAATAGGCAATGTTTTTGTCCAAGAATTTGTTTACTGCATCAAACTCATCAGGTTTCCTTAAACAAGGGGATTTCTTAGGATTATAAATTTTGACGACATTTTTATCTGTAACGATTAATAATTCATCATCCCCATAAGGCAGCATCACTAAAGGCTCAATTTCAAAAAACTGTTCTGCACCCGGCATTTGTATTAAGCTATCTCCTTTTAAAAACATTAAGCCCTTTTCCGTTTCAAAAATGTAATACTTACCTCGTATAACAAAATGTTGTTTTGATTTTTTGTTAGTCGTTAATACTGAAAGGCTGTCGTTTTGATATACAAATGTTTTGTTCACAGTCCAAAGAATAATTTTCCCTCCTACCGTTTTTATATCCCATACTTTTTTAAGATCCTGATGTTCTTCAGGGATCTTATTTTTTAAGGATTTATATTTTAAACTCCCGGTACTATCAGATTGCAAATATCCAAAATCATCATCTAAGCCCACATATATACAATCAGAGCTATCTATACAAAGAGAATATACTGTGCTGGGAGTTGTTATAGTTCTCCAGGTTATACCATCATATTCTAGAACCCCATATTGGTTACCAAAATATATAATGCCCCGTTGGTCCTGTACCATAGCCCAGTTTTGCGAATAAGCTCTATACTCTTCTGTTGGAAAATTACGAATAAACGGGGTTTGAGCAAAAAGGCTCCCTGTTATTAAGTGTAGAATGAATAAGCTTAGTGTTTTTTTAATCATGGTTTTTAGTTTTTTAAACCATATTCTAAAATTACGATTTATATATTAGAAAATTAACAAATCATCATTTTTTTTTCATTACATGCCATTACAGCATTTTCAATATCCGTTTTCCATTGCTGGCTTTTATTAAATTTTAAAGTTACAATATAACAACTGACGTATCAATCTGGATATTATAATTAATTTTCAATTTGAAATCAAAAAGCTTTTCTTTGTCAAAAATTATGTTCGTTAAGATACATCCTTTACACAAGTTCAAGATTAGACTTTACACTAAATTAGTTTCTAACCTTGTTGATTTATCTTTAGTTCTTAATTCATTTTCGTTGAAGTATCCTAAGAAAACATTTCTGTAAAATACTCTCCAAATTCCATTTCCCATTTCCATTGCACCGACATGTTTACATTGTTATGCATAGTATTTACTTGTCTAATAAAATACCCTTATTATAAAACCACCATTTTTTCCAGCTTTGTATGTCTTCGTTAAAGTTGACTCCAGTAATGTTTTCTAAAGCTTCAGTAATGAGTTTTGCAGTTTCTAATTTACCTTTATCTTTATAACTTTCTGCAAAATTTATTAAGATTGGAGTAATTTCGATAGTAGACGCACCAAGTCTTTTTATTAAATCAAGTAATGTTTGATTTAATGAAACATACAGGTGTAATCCATGTTTATTTGTAGTATATATTATCATTGGTAAAACTGCTTTATTATTAAAAGGAAAGTTTTTGCGTGAAACTAATTCCAATGCTTGCTGTCTAATTTTAGTCTTCTCACTATAACATGCTCTAATAATATTATTAGTTAATTCCTTACTAAGATCTCCTTCATACTTATCGTTTAATTCTGAAAACCTAGGTTCAAAATAATATCTGCCAATCCATAAAATGGGTGAAGGTCCCCATGTTTTATATAAAAAGTCCTTTATAAACTTATATATATTTATACTTTCAAGTTTAGTATCAGGTTTTTTTAACTTTTCAATCTCTTTTTCCGAATACCTTACATGAATCGGACATGGTTCTTCTTTATTTACATGTAAGGTGATTGGATTTTTCCCGAAACTTGTAAGACTAATTGTGCCGGTCATTTTATAACCTGTGTATAAATAACCCATGTTTATATAGCTGGCATCGAGTGTTTTAGTGTTTAATTTAACAATTAAGCTTGTATTGCATTTAGCATTTTTAGGGACAACAGCAATGCCCATATTTTTTAATATTTCTATAAGGATATTCAAATACTTTGATTCTTGCTTCTCTTTATACTTTTTTGATTGAGAAGCAGATATAGAAATTGTTAATTTAAGGCTATCAACTATTTTGTTGTTCCACGGTTTAACTGGTGGTATTAGCTTATCTAAATCAGGGGGCGTTAAAGAACTATTTATTTCATGAATTTTAGTAATGAGATACTGTGCGCTATCTACATAATATCCATTATTATATTTATCAATGTAATACTCATAAGATATAATGTCATTATTTATTTTGGCAGTGTCCCAAGTTTTTTTATCAGATGAGCAACTTAGTAATGATGCACTTATGCAAATTGTTACTAAAAATTTTCTAACCATCTTAATTTTTAATATCATAGTTGAATTATTTTTATGTGTAATCACATATGTTTTCAAAAATTATGTTGGGTAACGGTTTGAATATGGTGCGTGCTGTACTTTATTCAATAATTTTTCTTTGGTTTCCATATTTTCAAATTTACTAATTCTTTTCTTGGTACTACCAACTGCGGCATGAACTATATTTTTCCTAAGCTTGCATCTTGGTTTATTTTATTTTTGGGTCTAACCCTATAACGATTAACATTTTCTGAACAGAATGAGTAGTATGATAAAGAAGCAAACCACTGTCAACAATCATTAAAGTATCTTCAGTTGTATCAAAGTCAAGAATTGGTGGCTGCACTTCCAGTTCTGTATGAAACTCCCTAATTTTATTAAGGACAGAACGTAAATCTTTTTTAGAAATTATTGTATTAAAATGAATTTCAATAAGATCTAGTATTTTACTAACAGTTAGTCCATTACGTAAATTCTCATGAGATGCTCTTATGATAGCAGCAATTAACCATTTATATATATCACCAGTATAGCTTTTAGGTCCATCAGCAAACTCTCTTAAAAATTTTGAGTATCTAGGAGATCTGTCTTTACTCAGTTCTCCTAACCATATGTCAAATGGGCCACCATGATAGTTAAACTTATCAAAGTTTTCCGGGTTTTCAACTCCAAAGCTTTTTAACAATAGTGTGTCCACATTTGAATTGCCATTATTAGAATCATTATCTCGGAAAGATGATGTAAGTTGGGATAGGGAATTAATCTCTGGATCATCAAGAATCAATAAACTTTTTGATTGTGTTTTTGTAATACCAACTTTATCACAAATATTTTCAGTTATTTGATGCAATAATCCTACATTATTCTCACAATAAAAAACAATTTTTTCTTTAGCCTCTAAAGAAAAAAATATGTTTAGCAATTTCTCACCTTCTTGAATTATATTCAATAGTTCTTCTTTCCTCCAAATATCTGCATTTATGTGTGTTGTTCTTCCATCAAGGTCACCATTTAGTTTTGTTAATTTACCAGTTTCAAGCCACACTCCAATTACAACTACTCGAATTAAATCAGTCTTTTCGTATATAGCCTTTAAATCTGCTGATAAAAAATGTTGTTCTTTGCTCGAGAGATAATGGAAATCCTCAATTACAATCCACTTATTAAAATTTGTAGCTAAAAGCACTCTTATGATGTCATTAACATCTGATGAATCAATATTAAAATAATTCTTTGTAACCGTATCAGTCACATTTTTTTCAATGCTAGTTTTACCTTCAACCTTTGTTTTAGCAAAATAAACACTGCTTTCACCAGACATAGAGATGTCTGTTTTCCTCGTTCCGCCAAGTGTTTCTGTTTTTGAGTGAGATAATTCAACACCAGCTTCTTTTAGTATTAATTTATAGATATTTTCCCTTGTTGTACTATTTGTGCATTGAATAACTATTGAATTTGTATCGTTTAGATACTTTTTCCTTAGAGAAGTCTTTCCTTGCTTTGAACAACCATAAATAACAATGTGTTTCCTTCTTTTTAATGCTTTTTTAAATATTTCATCTACATAGTTTCTGCTTGTGTATATAATTGGAATTTCATTAGTTATTCCAAATACATCATGAAGACTGAATATATTTTCTTCTTTAGTTATTTCTTTGATTTCATTCGGATTCTGGAATAACCTTTTTCTAGAATTGTAATATAATTGTTTAAACCAATTCAAAGCATTAATATTTATTCTGGCTAATATGCTCATTAAGGATTTTTTAGTTTTATGATAACTTTATAAGTTGTATTTCCATCATGCACTTGTATTGTCCAAAAATGCCCTGTAACGTTAAGTATATGAAAAGTAAGCGCTTCCGAAGCACAAATCTTTCTGTTAAAAAGAAAGGTGAACCGGGCTACAAACCTTGATGCTACTACTATCCCGCTTATTTTTTATATACATTGTTGCCGGTATGTTGCTTTTAATCTGTGAATTGACCACTTGCTGTATCATAAGTTATTGAATCAAGATATTCCAATATTTTTATCAATCCCTCATATTCCTGCTCATAATTTGACAAATCCTTTTTATTTTGATTATACCATTCTGTACAGTCAGAACTTGCATGCACATTTTTATGTCGATTTCTCACAATTTCATTTAGAAAGGTTATATCTCTTTCTTCATATTTTGTTCCTTTCCCTAATAATAAATCAAAGCCTAATTTATCTTCAAATAATTCTTTAATATTCTTAAATTCTGGATTGTTAAAACCTTTAAGTTGGTCTTCTAAAGTCGCAAGGGTTGCTTGGTTATCTCCGCGCATAACACTACAATTATAGACGATGTGTTTAACGCAACCTTCAAGAAATCTTGTTGCTATTACATAAACAGTCAAATTTAACAATGATTGAATCTTAATTGCTGAATGAGATTCAAGTTTATGTTTTTGTACTGCTTGGATAGTTGAATCAAGATTATGCTTAAAAGTGTCTATATCAGGTGATTCAAATGCCATTATTTTAGACCTAAAAAGTAATTTCTTGCAATTATAATTCTATTTTTAACACTTGTTTCTGCCGAAGTACCCGATGTTACATATCGGACGAACTCTTCGTCTTTAACTAGTCGCTTATGATTATTATCCAAATCTATGATGTCTTTTTCTTCTTTGATTATTTGTGCAACACTAACCATAACTGCATCACAAACAGATTTGTTAACTGTACTTAGAACCCGAAATGCCTGAACTCCAATATTGTTATTTAAAATCTTTACTACGTCTTCAAACAAGCGTTCATCAATATCAACTTTTTTGTTCTTATCTTGAAAATTACTAAGAAATTCACGCATTGAAGGTTTATAAGAATTAAGTGAATCTAATAGTGCGTAAAATCTTAGCACCATTTCTACATCTCTTAATCTGCGGTCAGGATATGTTTTACCTAATAACTGTCTCCAATCTTTATTTTTATTTAAATCAATTAATTTATTATTTAAAGTACCATTATAAACACAGTTCCTTACTTCTTGGTCAGTTAATGACATTCCTCCGGTATTTAGTCTATGGAAGATATCATGAACTAGTGTAGGATTTGAGTCTATGTCCTCTATTATTGTCGTGTTAAGAACAGCATTTCTAATCCTCCTTTTATATTTCTCATCTAATTCATCATACGTTTTACCATTCCAATCCCTGTTTTCTAACTTTCTAAGACCAAAAACTAATTCTTGACCATTTGTAATAAATTTACCTTTTATAAAAAAATAAACCGATTTCAATCTTTGCTGACCATCAATAACTTTATAAGTTTCGTCTTCCTTGCTTTTTCCTAAAAATATACTTGGAATTGGCAAACCTATTAGAAGTGAATCAATAAAAAGACTTGCCCTATTAATATCCCAAACGAAGTCACGTTGAAATTCAGGTTTCAAATCAATCTCCTCATTGTCTATTTTAAATTTGAGGACTTCGACTGTATTTGCAATATTATATGAAACTATTTTAGCAAGTTCACCAGTTGTCGATTCTCTAATTGGTTCAATTTCTTCATTCTCAAATTCCAATTCATTTTTCAATTCTATATTTTCCATATATTTATGTTTTATACTGTGGTTTTGTTTGCAATTACCGGCAACTAGCAAATAAACACCATCCATTATTGTTTATTGCAAATAGTTAAAGAGGCAGATTATTTATAGTTTAGTCGTGTTTAAATATTATGTATTGGTAATTATTTTTAGTTTTTTGTCTTTGAATTTAGTAAGCATAGCAGAATTGTTAGTCATGTTAATTTTCTCTAGCAGACACCAAATATATAAATTAAATAGATATGTTTTGAATTATTGTTGAGTATATTGTAGGATTGAGGTTAAGGTTCCTGCCTACGATGCTCTTTGGCAGGCAGGGAGGTTGAGAGTGAGGTTCCTACATGCTTTGCTCTTTGGCATGGAGGTTGAGGTGGGATAGATATGACAGCTTAGTCTGGAGAGGTTGGTTAGTGTGAATTGTTGATGAAAAATTACATAAATGTTTGAAATAATGTTGTTCCTGATTTTGTATTGCAATCGCTTGGTTTCACTATTAGCTATGGGTTTTCAGTTATTTTTTTTATAAAGTTGTCAAAACGTTCTTGAATTTCACCTTTAAAATTTTCATCATTCAAATGAGTTTTCA
>CAYWRM010000061.1:0-9894 GCA_964460905.1 uncultured Lentimicrobiaceae bacterium | reverse complement strand
AAGTTGAAAGATTTGTGTTTCAAAACCGCCACAAAACCATATACTTAACGTTGTGTGCAATAAAGAAAAAACGAGAAAATATGAATATTATAACAAAAGAAGAAATTACTGATTCATTGAAACCAATTAACAAAATTCATATTCACATAAATGACTTAAATGAATATGCTCAAAAGATTTTGAAACTTGGAAAATCATTAGTAAAAAAAAATGAAAATAATGAATTGATTTCATATGTTCTATATTATGATAATGGCCCAGATATTTTTATTAGTATGGTTTGGACAAATCCAGAATATCAAGGGAAAGGCATAGCGAAAACACTAATATTAGAACTTATTGAACATTCAAGAAAAGAAATAACATTAGAAGTAAATGAAAATAATCCTGCAAAATTTTTGTACAAAAATTTAAAATTTGTTGAAGAGAGCAAAAATGGTGCGAATTTATTTATGCGTTACCCAAGACGACTTTCCATTATGCAACCATATATCTTTCCTTACTTAGGTTTTTTTCATTTGATTGAATCAACTGACAAGATAGTATTTTATGATGATGTGAATTACATCAAGCGTGGTTGGATTAATAGAAACAGAATACTGCTTAATAATTCTGATTTTCTATTTACAATTCCAGTTGAAAAAGCAAGCCAAAATAAACTGATAAGTGAAATCAAACCTCTTATTGATTCAAATTTTCAAGATAAGTTTTTTGCGCAAATTGAGACAGCATACAAGAAAGCTCCATATTATGATGCTGTGTTTGAAATGCTCAAATCAGTATTTTCAAAACAATATTCTAACATAGCCGATTTAGCTATTAGTTCAATAACTTCTGTTTACGCTTACTTAGACAAGGATATACAATGGACAAAATCTTCTATCTCATCACCAGAAACAAAAGGAATGGATAAAGCAGATAGACTTATTCAAATTAATAAAAATTTGGGTTATCAAAAATATATCAATGCCATTGGCGGTCAAGAATTATATCAGAAAGAGTATTTCAATAACAAAGGAGTAAAACTTAATTTTGTGCAATCTCAAAAAGTTGATTACCGACAATTTAATAACGAGTTTGTTCCTTGGCTTTCAATTATTGATATTTTGATGTTTAATGATAAAAAAACCGTGAAAGAACAATTTACTGCACACAACATAGTATAAAAGCAATAGCGGGTGAAGTGGTAAATCGAAGGTCTGTACATTTAATAAACTTTGATGGGTGACGGACAGGTAATCGTTTTTAAATCCGCTACTGCTCTTATACTTGAACGTTAGCATGCATTAAAAAAAACGAAAATGAAACATACATTAATCCTATTGATTTTAGTTGGAATTTCGTTGCAAAACTTCGCTCAAGACTTTGCCCCTATTGGAACAGAATGGCATTGGGATGAAAGATTTGCTTTTTCTGGAAATATTGATTTTATAAAATTTCAATCTGAAAAAGACACTCTTATTAACGATGTATTATGTAAGAAAATAATTAAACGACATAAAATATTTTGCAATGATAGACCGGATGTAGAATATTTATTTACACGCAACGATACTGTTTTCTTTCTAGACACAATCTTTAATTGTTTTCAAATCCTTTATGATTTTAATGCTCAAACAAATGACAGCTGGATAATCCTATTAAAAGATGAAACAAATGATATTGACTCATTGACTATCACCGTAGACTCGACAGACTTTCAACAAATTAATGACTCAATTTTAAAAGTACTTTACGTAACCTATTACAAGAATGATGAATCCAGACCTCAGATTTATAATTCAAAAATAATTGAGAGAATTGGCGACATTCAGTATATGTTTAACTGGTTTCCCTTCTCCGAAATTGTCTGTGACGCAAACTATTCTAATGGTTTACGCTGTTATCAAGACAGTGTCATTGGCTTGTATTCCACAGGTATTGCTAATTCATGTGACTACACATATATTTGGACGGGAATTGAGCAATGTAATAATGAAGATCTAATTTCAATCTATCCAAACCCAACAACAGAAAAAGTCACTATTGAAATTTCTAAAAAAGCAAACTTGGAATTAAGAATTACAGACTTTTTAGGAAAAACTCATCTACAGAATGACTTTTCAGAATCAATAAATATTGACCTATCTGATTTCAAGAAAGGAATATATTTAATATCTGTTTATGAAAATAGAAAATTTATAGGTTCAAAAAAGATATTGAAAAAATAACGCATGCTAACAAAAAATATAGTTCATGCCGCAGTTGGTAATACTTAGAAAATGAATTGTAAATTTGAAAATAAGGAAACCAAAGGTAATTATTGAATAAAGTGCGGCACGCACCATATTCAAACCGTTATAGGCTATGGTAAAGAAAAGAAGCATAACAACTTAAAGAAATAAATCATGAAAAAATCAGTACTATTTCTAATTATTATTTTGCAGTTGTCTATTGTAAAAGGACAACAGTATTTTCCATTTCCAGATTCTGCCGCAATATGGAACAATGCTCATTTTAGTTATTCTCAGCAAGACACAATTTATAGTCAATATGGAATAATCGGTGATACTATATTTGATATGAAACCATATCACAAATTGTATATGCTAAATGACACTTCATTAGATCCTTCAAATGCTACATATTTAGGTGCTCTTAGAGAAGAATCCAAGAAAATATTTTTCCGTTATATTTATTGTCAGCATGAAATACTTTTATACGATTTCACAAAACAAGTTGGCGATTCAATCCATTCTTTATTCAGTGAATTTGAAGTTTTATCTTGTGACTCTTCCACATCTTATAATGGGATAATTGCAGGTATTGACTCTACTTTAATAAATGGAAATTACCGGAAAGTTTATCATATTGACCCGTGGTATCCAGACTGGATTGAAGGAATTGGTAGTATTGCTGGACTGTTGAACCCAATTCCACCTCAGATTACGGGTTTTGATACTTGGGATCTTGTTTGCTTTAAAAAAGATGGAGATGTTTTGTACCTGAATCCAAATTACAACACTTGCTTTCCATTAATTGTTGGTATAAATGAAAACATTACAACCTCAAATAATAGAATTAAAATTTATCCAAATCCGGTGACTGACATAAGTACGATTGAATTTATTGGAAACGAATTTAAATATTTGACTTTTTATAATATTTCTGGACAAATACTTAATCGTTTTGAAATTTCAAATATAAAAACCATCCAACTGAATAAAAATGACTTTATCTCAGGATTAATTTTCTACAAAATAGAAACAATAGAAGGACAATACATGACTGGAAAAATAATTATAGAATAAAACCACAGCCTATAACAAAAAATATAGTGCATGCCGCAGTTAATGTTTCATAGACAAAGAATTAGCAAATTTGAAAATACGAAAACCAAAGAAAAATATTGAATAAAGTGCGGCACGCACCATATTCAAACCGTTACCAGCCATAAAAACAAAAGACAAAAATAGATATGCCAGACCAAGAAAGTTATAACGACTTAGAAGAAATTAGTTTTTCTGAATTAAACTCTATTGACTTAACAACTCTTCCCGAAAATGTGACTTATCAAATTTTTGAAGATAATTTTCCAGTATGTTCAATTTCTCGAGTAAACGAAGAATTATTTATAAGAATTGAAGAGCATATTTATACAAAGTATTGGTTTCATAAATATCACGCATCTGTTTTTGCAAATGCAATGATTAAAGCAATAAAAAGACTTACAATTGAAGGCGTTCCATTTTCTGACGAGGAATTGGATGACGAAGATGAAGTTCATATTTTTGTAAGGTGGACACTAAAAGAGCCTTCTAATATTGACACTAAATCTTTGGGAAGAAATATAAATTTGGCCTTCGATAGTGTTTTTGAAAGAGCAAATTCCATGCTTGAAAACTCAGATAGTATTTTAATTCTCGGAAAAGATACTGGTGAAGGTCTAAAGTTGTTAAAACGTATTCAATCTCACCTTGACAGTTTAGGATTTTACACATACATAATCAAAGAACAACCAGACGTTATTGGAGAAAGTGTGATGCAAAAAGTATTACGATTTGGACTTTCATCAAGATTTGTAATTATTGAGAATAGTGAGCCAACTGGACACTTATATGAATTTCCACACATCACAAAATTTGCAGAGTTGACATCCATTGTATTACAAAAAAAAGGAGAAGGTGCAACTTGGATGTTTGAAGACCTTTATCACAGAGTGAAAAACATAAACAAAATTGAGTATGAAGATGAAAATTTGGAAGAACAAATCGATATTGGAATTGAATGGGCAAAGGAATATTTGAAAGCATTTGGCGAATTTCAAAAACAAAATTTACCTTGGTTAAAATAGTAATCTTAAAAATTAAATTATAAATATGGGACTTCACGAAGAATTATTAAAACAACTTCAAACATCAATTGAAGAAGGTATTAAGTTAGATAAAATCAGAACATTAACAAGTGATTTGATTAATATTCGAGAACAATTAAAAAAGGAAAATGAAATTCTATTAGTGAAAAATGAAAAAGGAGATGAATTAAATGGTGAGGAAGAAGCCAGAATAAAGGCTCTTAATAACCAATATAATTCAAGTATGGAAATGGTACGTGAACTGATAATAAGATAATTACGGCTGGTAACAACAAATATAGTGCATTTGGCAGATAGTGCTAATTATGAAGTTTTTAGCAAAAAATTAAATTAGTATTAAATTGAAAATTAAGCGTTTCAAAATGCCAAACGCACCATATTCAAAACGTTAGCGTTCATGCTGAGTCGTCCTAAAATAGGTTGACCAAAAATTCGTCAACTTGAAGTAAAATAACATGAAAGAACAGAATCAGTACTTTTGAGAAAAACTATAAATAGCAGAATTTGAATTAAAATTATTACTCATTGATTAATTACGAAATAATCAAAAAATCGCAATACCGATTTAATTGAATATATTTGTATCAAATTAATTATATAAATGAATCCTTTAAAGCAGTTTTATATAGATTTAGATGAAAAGGGATGGGATGTAAAGCAGGAGAATGACATCAATAAGGCTCTTCAAAAAGTGAATGATAAACTTTCAGAATTAGAGTTATTCAATTTACAACGCAATGCTGAAATAGATAGGCAAGCATTTCATTTTAACAAATCACCGGAAAAGCGACTTTCTTTTCGAGCCGCAGGAACTCGGAAAATGGAGGATGGCAGCGAAATTCCATTTGAATGGCCTGACATAAGAGATTTTAAAAAGGAAGATTTTAATTATTTATACAAAAGGTTTAAAACATGCATTAATATTTACGCAAAAACTGAATATGGATTAGTTTTATTCTATTCGAAAAATAAACAGAATAATGATTTTGTAATTGAATTACTCAAAAGTCTTTTTGATTTATTAAAAACATACATTGAAAAATCAAAAGATAGCGACAACAACTACATTATTTATTCTCATAATGTTCTATCAAATGCATTGTACATAGCAAATAACAGAAAAGGCAACACAAATGTAGAATCAATATTTCAAGAACTAATCGTTTACACTTTTGAAGTTCATCAAAGTTGGGATATTACAAACGACTTAACTCTCCGTGCCATTATTGACTTCACGGATTTTGCAATTAAGTATTTTAAAGATTTTAGAAAAATTGTCCCAGTAGAAAAATTTATTGACAAGAATTGGGAAGCCGCAAAAATTCTAGCAAACTCTAACCTATGGGGAGCGATTTACGTTACTGACATTTCAATAAAGTTATGTAGGAAGTTGGATATTGAAATAAAAGATTGGCTTTACTTCAAAGCTACACAATACGAAAAACTTTCGCTAGAAAGAAAAAACGATCTTGCTTCTTTGTCATTTGTAGAGAAAGCTATGTCAATATACAAAAGTTTAAAAGATAAAGCGAATTTAAATCGATTAGAAAAAGAATACCAACTGTTAAGAACACAGTTTAATTTAGGGGAGGTACGGCAAGAAATGCCTCAAGATGAAACTAAACGAATCATTGAGCTAATAAAAAAAGAAGTAAAGGAAAAAAATGAAGAAGAAATAATAAAAACATTATTTCTTACACCAATGATTAGACCGTTGGATGATATCAAAAAATGGAGTGAGGATTCCTTTAAAGAAGCTTTGTTGCAGAATATGATACCTGTTAGTATTCAAGATAAATTTGGGAATACTGTAGCCAAATACAATACCGAAGAGGAACGAAAAAAGTTTTCATTGTTTCAGACTTATGAATTCCATATGCAAATTGCGAAACAAACAATAGTTCAATACTTCATAGAAGCATTTCGTTCAAATAAAATTTCGGCAAATGGAATAATTAGTTTACTAAATCAAACTTGGATTGGAAAAGATGCAAGTAGACATAGTAACGGCAGAGAATTTAATTTTAGTTACATAAAATTGGTAGAATCAGGGGTCAATTCATTTTTTGATGAACTTTTAAAATGGAAAGCTGACACAAATTATTCCCCTAACTTTGTATGTGCAACAGACAGCCTTGTTTTGAAAGCGGAATATTTATTAAGAGAAATTTGCTACTTCCTTGGGGTCGCTACTTTTAGACCTAATCCAAGACAACCAGAGATAATAATGGAAAAAACACTTGACCACATACTTGAAGATTTAGATGGTGTTATTTCTCCAGATGATCACTTTTTTATTAAATTTATTTTGATTGATAAAGCTGGTTACAACCTTAGAAATAGAATTGCCCATGGATTAATGGACAGTATTGACTATGGTTTAGAGTATCCGATACTAGCAATCTTAATTATATTAAAACTAAGCAATTATCAATTCTCACCCATACAGAATGATTAAAATGAGTCAGCATACCATATACCAAAAATTTAAACCATCATCATCAGAGCTTATCTGGAGTTTTGTATCCGAAAGTACTTTATCAAAAATTAAAGACTCTGAAAACCCCACAAATAGAAATAAACCTGAAGTAACCAATCTTCATGGAATAAAATATTTCAATCTTACAGACACCATTTATGGATTTTCAGAACTGCAACCTAATTGGGATACATACAATGCCGATTCTATTTCTAAAAATGCAATTGAAACAGCAATAGAAATATTGAACCATATATATAGTAAAGGGCTTCTTTCAAATGATACCAACATAAATATATTTCCAATGAGAGATGGAGGTATTCAATTTGAGTTTGATGCTGATTATATTTGTGCTGAATTAGAAATAAATCAAAGTGGTGAGTCAATATTTGTCCTTTTTAATGACGATGGTGATATTATTAAAAAATGGCAAATTTTTGAATTATCTGAACTCACAACACTTATAGAAGATGCACAATATGCTTATTAATTATACAATTACCAAAAGTGATTTTCTATATAGAAGAATTCCAAAAGACAATCCTTATTGTTGGAAGGAAATTAATGGAACAAAAATACCTTCAAGTGCAAATTTTAAGACAAATAAGGGTGAAGATGGACTTTCTGTTAATATTGCTACACTAACAACTCCTGAAAAAGTAATTGCAAAATATCCAAAAAATGATTTAGCAGAATTTTCTGCCTCAACCCCTATTGCTGAAGGATACAATTGTCTTCATAAACCCTCAAAAAAAAATGTGTCTCATGCAATTATTGAAGGAAACACAAATCCAATTGCAAAGAAATTATCAAGAGCTGTAACAAATGTATTCCAGTTTTAATACTCATATATTTTACAATTAAGTGATCAGTATCGCAAGGTGAAATAAATGAAAGAAAACTTACATACAGACTTTCTCAAAACATAAAAGCACGAAACGCTAACACACGCTCATACTGCATAGCGCAATTTGTTGTAAATATGAACATTACGCTTATTAATTTAATATATTTGTAACCAGAAATATATGTAATATTAATGCGCTACGCAGCATAGCGCCATCCGTTGGGTGCAAGTGTAAGAACCGATTACATAATAGAGGCAGTTAAAAAAGAATCATTCACGTTAAAAGGCAATACCTGCAAAGCCAAAAGAGCAGAGAAACTATTAAAAGTTGCGCCCGACACAAATTAGGGATACTAAAATGAGAAATACAATTCAAACCATTATCCAATCCAAAATTCCAAAAGAGTTTGTTTTTGATGCCCATTCAATTATTGAATATCTGATACAATATCATAACGATATTTATTTATCATCACACCAAAACGGATGGTCGACAAAATATTATCATAGTGAAATTAGCAAATCAATTGCTTCATTTGAAGGAAGTATTCTTAAAAGACAAGGAGAAAGTTGGTCTCAGAATATTCATAAAAAGTTTTCTCCAAATGTATGTTGGTTAAAATTATAAAGATATGAAACGCAATATAAATACTGTATTATCTTTTAAAAAGTATATTAAAAGATTATTTTTAATCTCATTATTGTTTTTATTCATAACTAATTGTTATTCCCAAGCGAATCTACCCAAAGGAGCGAAATTAAAAACAATAAAATATTCTGATTATAATATCTCTGGTTATGTGTATAAAAAGCAATTCGTGGAAAATCAGAAATTAACATTATTTACAAGTACAAATTCTTATCATACAAATGACACTATTCTGAGTGGTAAGTATTTTTGTACTGACGATGGCAATTCCTATATAGACGGCATGAAAAAAACCCGCACATATAATAGTATTAGTAGAACAAAAGGGATATTTAAGGTTACCAATACTAAAAACGGAATTGGAATTTCTGCAAATAGAAAAGAAGGACAAAAACTCGAAATTCTATGTGAAGATCTTATATATTATCAGATTGATCGTAATAATTATAGTAATAATAATTATAGTAATAATAATGATAATAGCACTTTTATTTTGCAAAAACTTCAAGATAATAAACTCTCTCTTAAAATCAAATATGAGACTTTGATATTAGAAACAATTATTCCTCACTCAATAGATCCAGAAATTAAATATGATTTTCATCAAGATATATTAGATTCCGATAAAGTTAAACTTTCTTATAAAAATGGGGATGATTTTATTGGATTAGTAAAAAAAACACATTGTTATAATAATGATCAGTGGGCACCGAAGAATGGAGAATATAGGTATGCTTCCGGTGAAGTCAGTACAGGAGTATTTGGATGTAATAGTTATTTTAAAAGATTATATTTAGAAGAGGGAGCAACTGAATTTACAGATGGATCCATAGGTAATGGAGATTGGTTATTTCAACAAAACTTGACTAATTCTGAACAAGAAAGAATTTATAGTAAAAATAGAAGTCCGACTGAAATGCGAAATATGGCAAAAAGTATTATCGAAGAAAAAGACAAAAAGTTGCGAGCAGAAAAAACAGCACGAGAACAAATTGAGAAAGAAAAACTTCAACAGCAAGAATCATACCGTAATAAATTAGTAAAAAAATATGGAGAATACTATGGGAACAAGATTTCAGAAAGGGAGCTTGTTTTAGGGATGAGTCAAGAGATGGTTAATGAATATTGGCCTAAAAAATACTTCAGCATAAGCAACATTAATAGAAACAATAGTAAAACTGTAATTTGGGAATTTGATAAAAACAAGATGCAGAGAGAAATCATAAAGGAAGGTAAAGAAAACGGAAATGAAGAAGGTGCTCTTGCTGTAATTCTTATGCTAAATCTTTCGGGACAATTAGGAGGATTAGACGCACCTAAAATGTTAGTTTTTAAAAATAATAAATTAACCGATATTTACAGATTCTAGATAATAAACACCAGCACCCAACAATGGCTCATACTGCATACCGCAATTAGTTGTAAACATGAACATTATGTTCCATAATTTAATATATTTGTAAGCAGAAAAATTAGTAATATTAAATGCGGTACGACAGCATAGCCGCAACGTTGGGCAAAATTGCTAGTGATAGCAGCGATCCGCTCTTTGGGATTTGCATTTT
>CAYWRM010000060.1:0-10589 GCA_964460905.1 uncultured Lentimicrobiaceae bacterium | reverse complement strand
CACTTCAACATCATGTACAAAATCAATAATAACAGGTAATTTTATAGAGCCTGATTCCATTTACCTTGCAAATGCAGATGTATTGCACGATAATAATTTTATAGAATTAACAATTGATGTAGATTTAGATCCAAATACTTGCACATGGCAAATTATGAGAAGTGAAGCCGGAGGAGTAATACAAACATTATTAGCTACGCTTTCCCGAAATGATGTTGACACGTCACCGTACATTTATCTAGATACAACTGCAAACGGATCAGAAGGTTTTTACAATTACTCTATCAAAGTATATGATAGCTGTGACGCCCTATCGTTGGTATCTGATACAATGAAAACAATATATTTAACAGGTGAACAACTAAGTATTGACGAGAACGAGCTAACATGGAATACTTTTAAAGGTTTCGATGGTGGAGTTAGCAGATATTATATTTTCAGAATATTGAGTGATGGCGTGATACCAATAATTCCCTTTGACTCTGTTAGTTCTGCTGATACTAATTATATTGATGATGTTTCTTCAATAGCAGCTGATGAAACAATATTTTCATATTGGATACAAGCTATTGAAGGCGATAGTAACTCTTTTGGATATAAAGAAACAAGCAACTCAAATATTATTAGTTTCTTTAAAGAAACTGACTTTTATTTCCCAAATGCTTTCAGGCCTGGCAGCAATATAGATGCAAACAGAATTTTTAAGCCAACAGCAATTGGGTTTGGAGGATCTGGTTATCTTCTTCAAATTTATAATCGGTGGGGGCAACTAATTTTTGAATCAACAGATTATGAAGTTGGATGGGATGGAACATATAACAACAACATATCACCCCAGGGAGCATATGTTTACAGGCTTATCTACAAAAATGTTTTTGATATTTCAAAACAACAGCGAGGCACCGTAATGTTAGTTAACTGATGTTTATGATTGACTAATAGTACCAATCAAGTATCAATGAGCGTTAATTCTTGTTAAATATGCATTAATAAGTACTAACAAGATACTAGTAATATCGCATATTTTTGGTATTTTTGGCAAATTTTAATTTTAAGAAATTATGTCATTCGATAGCAATAAATTTAGTAAGGAAGGACTTACATACGATGATGTTCTTTTGGTACCTGCACATTCAACTATTCTACCTCGAGAAACTGATTTAACAACAAGTTTCTCAAAAAATATTCAATTGAAAATCCCTATCTCAAGTGCTGCCATGGATACTGTAACTGAGTCGAAGATGGCTATTGCTATGGCGCAAGAAGGTGGCATTGGAGTTATTCACAAGAATTTGAGCATAGACCAACAGGCAACTGAAGTTTATAAGGTAAAACGTGCTGAAAATGGAATGATTCCTGACCCTATTACTCTTATAAAAGAATCGCTTGTACGGGATGCACTTAACATAATGGCTGAACATGGTATTGGTGGAATACCTGTTGTTGATGAAAATAATCATCTTGTTGGTATTGTAACTAACCGTGATTTAAGATTTGAACGCAGCCTTGATAAGCCTATTTCAGAAGTAATGACAAGTAATAACTTAATTACAACTTCTGAATTTATTAATTTTGAGAAAGCTGCCGATATACTCCAGGAACACCGCATTGAGAAGTTGCCTGTTGTTGACGAAACAAATACGCTTATTGGCCTAATAACTTACAAGGACATTATTAAAATAAAAGCTCATCCAAACAGTTGCAAAGACAAACAAGGAAGATTACGTGTTGCTGCAGCTGTTGGCATTGGCCCTGATACTATCGATCGTGTTACAGCACTAGTAGCAGCAGGTGTTGACGCCATTGTAATCGACACAGCTCACGGTCATTCACAAGGAGTACTTGATATGGCATCGATGGTCAAAAAGAAATTTCCACATATCGATCTGGTTGTTGGTAATATTGCAACAGCAGAAGCAGCTCGTGACTTGTTAGCTGCCGGAGTTGATGGTATTAAAGTGGGGATAGGTCCAGGGTCGATTTGTACCACACGAATAATAGCAGGAGTAGGCATTCCACAGCTCACCGCTATTTATGATGTTGCCTGTGCGCTTGAAGGTTCAGGAGTACCAGTAGTTGCAGATGGTGGAATAAGATATACTGGTGATATTGTTAAAGCTATTGCAGCAGGAGCAGATTCAATTATGGCAGGATCATTATTTGCCGGTGTTGATGAATCACCGGGAGAAGCCATTATTTATGATGGAAGAAAATATAAATCATACAGAGGAATGGGTTCCGTTGAAGCCATGAAAGAAGGATCAAAAGACAGATACTTTCAAGATATGGAAGATGATATAAGCAAACTTGTACCTGAAGGTATCGTTGGCAGAGTCCCTTATAAAGGTTCTCTTAATGAGGTTATTACACAAATGATAGGTGGATTAAGAGCTGGTATGGGATATACCGGATCAGCTGCAATAAAAAATCTTCAATCAGCTAGCTTTATTAAAATATCAGCTGCCGGAGTGGTTGAAAATCATCCTCACGATATAACAATTACACGCGAAGCCCCGAATTATAGTCGGAATTCTTAACTTTAAAAAACACAATATCCAATATTGGATTTTAATATGTAGTAAAACTAATAAATATATTTGCACCTAAATTTTAATGAAATTTTTAACAATAAACAAAATCACTATGAAAAACCTTTTTAAAGGATTATTATTATCATTGGTAGTTATTTTAACTATAAATAGTGCAGTCTCTCAAATATTATCTAACAATAAAGTTTTAGTTACAATTGGAGATGAAGAAGTTACGACAACTGAATTTGTAAATGTATATGAAAAAAATAATACTCAAAATGATATTTATGAAGCAGTTGCTGTTACCGAATATCTTAACTTGTATATCAATTTCAAGCTAAAAGTAATAGAAGCAGAAGCCTTATTAATGGATACAGCAAGCAGTTTTGTAACTGAATTGAAAGGATACCGTGAACAACTTGCCAAACCATATTTTGTTGATGAGGCAGTTAATGAAGCCTTACTAACTGAGGCTTATAATCATTTAACTAAAGACATTAGAGCAAGCCACATACTTATAATGGTTGATGAGAACGCAAATCCTGATGATACACTAATAGCTTACAACAAAATTAGCAGTATTCGTGAGAAGGTATTGCAAGGAACTGAATTTGGAGATGCAGCTGCAGAATTTTCAGATGATCCATCAGCACGCGACCGTGCTGCAATTCCAAATAAGCAAAGATTTAAAGCAGGTAACAAAGGTGACCTAGGTTATTTTACTGTTTTTAACATGGTATATCCATTTGAGAATGCAGCATACAAAACAAACCTGAATGAAGTATCTCCAATCATCCGAACAAAGTATGGATATCATATACTTAAAGTAACTGATATTAAAGATGCAATGGGCAGCGCCGAAGTAGCTCATATTTTTGTTACACTTAGACCAGAGGCAACAACCGAAGATTCGTTACGCAAAGCTGAAAAAATTAATAACATTTATTCTAAAATTCAAGACGGCATGTCCTTTGACGAGGCTGTAATTAAGTACTCAGAAGATAAAGGATCAATACAAAATAAAGGTAAACTCAGTAAATTTTCATGTAATAGAGTAGTGCCTGAATTTGTGGTAGTAGTTGATAATCTCAAAGTAGATGAAATTTCTGAACCCATCAGAACTGATTACGGTTTTCATATTATTAAACTAATTAGTTTAGAACAACCCGGAACCTTTGATGAGGAGTCACCAAAATTAAAAGAGAGACTTGCAAAAGACCAAAGAGCCAAGAAAAGTGAAGAAGCAGTAATTTCAAAAATAAAAACCGAAAATAAATTTAAGACCTACCATAAAACAATTGCTGAAATAAATATGCTAATCGACTCAACTATTCTAAGTGACAAATTCAGTGCTGATAGTCTTGCATATATGGTTAAACCTGTAATGAGACTAGGCAAAAAGAAGTATTCGCAATACGATTTTGCACTATTTTCTCAAAGAAATCAGAGTATTCAAGAAAATATTGGAAAAGAAGTTTATTTAAATATGCTTTTTACCGAATTTGAAAAAGAAAGCTGCATTAACTTTATGGATGCACATCTTGAGGATCAATATCCTGAATTTAAAGAACTTGTTCAAGAATATCACGATGGTATCCTCCTTTTTAATCTAACAGATGAAAAGGTATGGACAAAAGCTGTAAAAGATACTACAGGGCTAAAAGAGTTTTTCTCAAATAATAGAGAAAAATATATGTGGGACGAACGGCTTGATGCTACTGTTTATAAGCTTAAAGATAAATCGGTTACAGATGAAGTTAGAATAATTATTGAACGATTTGATAATAATGGAGATATTGCAAAAGAGCTAGCCAACGACAGCATTAATTCAGTCGTTATTTTCCCTGATTTATACGAAAAGGGTGATGATACATATGTTGATATGGTTAGTTGGAAACCCGGCCAGCTTGACATTATAAATTCTGACGTAGAAGAATTAGTTGTTTTTATTAAAGTCAATAGTGTTGTACCTGCACAGCAAAAAGAGCTTAACGAAGCAAGAGGACTAGTAACTGCAGATTACCAGACTTTTTTAGAAAAAGAATGGATTGAGCAATTAAAGAAAAAGTATCCCGTTAGCATTAATAATGAGGTACTTGAAAACATAATAGAAAACGGTAGTAAATAAGATTCGTACTTAACATTTAATAATTGAAAAAGGTATTATCATATCTAGTTGTATTGTTGTTATTATCAAGCTGTATTAATACGTTGGATAATCATGAAGGTTCACTTTTAGCAAGAGTTCAGGACAAGTACTTGTATATTTCAGATATCCAAGGCATTATCCCAAACAACATCTCACCAAGAGACAGTATTGCTTTTGTTAGAAGCTCTGTTAACGACTGGATTAAAACAAATTTAATGATATATCAGGCTGAATATAATCTTCCGGACAAACAGCTCGATTTCTCAAAACAACTTGAAGATTACAGAAACTCACTTATTATATATCGTTATGAAACACAACTAATTAATCAAAACCTTGACACAATTGTTACCGACAAAGATATAGAGGAATATTATTTTGCACACTTAAACGATTTTGAGTTAAAGGAAAATATTACCAAAGCTATATACGTAATAATTGATAATGACTCTACAACAGAAGCAAAATTCGATTATATATTTAGCTTACCTGATTCGCTTCTTTTTGATTCACTTGAATATGTTACTCAGGTATATCCGGTATCAGCACATCTCGACACCACAAAATGGGTTAGCTTTTTTAACATTCAGCAAATTATTCCTATCGAAACATACAATAGGGAGCTTTTTTTAAAAAACAATCGATTTGTCGAGATTAAAACTAGCCATTTTATCTATTTTGTTAAATTTATTGACTTTAAAATTAAAGACGATATATCGCCATTGGACTTTAAAAGAAATGACATTTATAACATTATTATTTCACAAAGAAAAGTAAGATTAGCAAAAAGAGTTAGAAATGACATCTACGAAAGAGCATTAAAGAATAATGATTTTGAAATCTATTATCATAATTAACTAATCACTAATCACATTTAACTAATAACTAACAACTAACAACATATAACATAATGTCAATACTAAGCAGACAATTTTTATCACATATTTTCATATTTCTTGCTATTATATCATTTTCATCTGATGTATTTTCGCAAGAGCAGGAGGAAATGGTTATCGACCAGGTTGTAGCTGTAGTTGGTAAAAGTATCGTACTGGAGAGTGATGTCCAGAATCAATATCTAAACTATAGGATGCAAGGCGGAATTAGTGGGGCTGCTTCAGATATAAAATGTAAGATTCTTGAAGATATACTCTTTCAAAAACTCATGGTTACTCAGGCCGAGGTTGACAGTATCGAAATTGGTGAAGTACAGGTTGAAGCAGACCTTGACAGACGACTATCTGGCTTTATACAACAATTTGGATCACAGGAAAAAATGGAAGAATACTATGGCAAAACCCTGGTTGAAATAAAAAAGGAGCTTCATAATATTGTTTACGAGCAAATGTTAGCACAGCAGGTACAGTCAGGAATTGTTATGGATATTGATGTTACTCCATCCGAAATAAATTCATTTTATAAATCGATACCAAAGGATAGTATTCCACTTATTAAAACTGAATATGTTATTGCAGAGATAGTTAAAAATCCACCAATTAGTATTGAAGAGAAGATAAGAGTTAAAGAACAGCTGAATGAAATCAGAAAAAGAATACTTGATGGCAGCAGTTTTTCTACACTAGCAATTATGTATTCACAAGATCCGGGCTCAGCTAAAAAAGGAGGCGAACTTGGATTTTATGGTAGAGGCCAGTTATATCCCGAATTTGAAGCTGTCGCATATAAATTAAATGAAGGCGAAATATCAAATGTATTGGAGACTGAAGCAGGATACCATATTATTCAAATGATAGAAAGAAAAGGAGACTATATTAATGTACGACATATTCTGTTAACCCCAAAAGTTAGCCCGCAAGACCTTGCCGTTGCAAAACAGAAGCTCGACAGTATAGCAATATTAATAAGAGCCGATTCAATTACTTTTGAAACTGCAGTAGTACAATTCTCAGAATCTGATAATAAAAATAGTGGTGGGATAATTATTAATCCGTACTCAATGAGCACAACTTTTGAAGCAGATCAGCTAGACCCTCAAGTTTCATTTGTTATCGAAAAAATGGAAGTGAACGAAATATCAAATCCAGTTCCAATGAAAACTGAAGATAAAAAAGATGCATACAGGATATTACTTCTAAAAGAAAAAACACAGCCACATGAAGCAAATTTAGTTGACGACTATTCCAGAATACGTGAATGGGCACTTCAGGATAAACAGATGAAAAAAGTAGGCGAATGGATCGATAATAAGGCAAAAACTACATACGTAAGGATAGTAGACAGTTATAGTATATGTGGTTTTGATCATGACTGGGGAATGTCAAAATAAATATTAGGTAAAAAAAACCACCAACAACTAATGACCAATAACTAATGACCAATAACCAATAACCAATAATATCAAATAACTAGAATTTTAAATGAAGTATAATTCCGATGTTGAAGCAATAGATGCTTTCGTAGATAAATATAACAAACTCAGATCAGAAATTGCAAAAGTTATTGTAGGTCAGGATGATATAGTTAAGAAATCACTTATTTCTATTTTCAGCCAGGGACACACCTTATTAGTTGGTGTTCCGGGACTTGCAAAAACATTACTTGTTAATACCATTAGCGACGTATTAGGATTAAGCTACAACAGGATACAGTTTACGCCCGACTTAATGCCATCAGATATAATTGGGACCGAAATACTTGATGAGAATAGAAAATTTAGATTTATTAAGGGTCCTGTATTTGCGAATATTATACTTGCTGACGAAATTAACCGTACCCCACCAAAAACGCAGGCAGCACTATTGGAAGCTATGCAGGAGAAAACGGTCACTGTAGCCGGAAATGAATACAAACTTGACGCACCATTCTTCGTGCTTGCAACACAAAACCCTATTGAACAAGAAGGAACCTATCCCCTACCCGAAGCACAGTTAGACAGGTTTATGTTTAATTTGATTCTGGATTACCCATCGTTTAACGAAGAATTAGAAATAGTAAAAAGAACAACCAGTGGATCAAATGCTGAAGTGTCAAAAATAATTGATGCCGACGAGATATTATTCTTTCAACAACTAATTCGCAAAATACCGGTTGCTGAAAATGTAATGGATTACGCGGTTAAACTAGTATCCAAAACACGCCCCGGCACTCCGTCGGCACACGATTGGGCAAACCGCTATCTAAACTGGGGAGCAGGCCCACGAGCCTCACAATATTTAATTATTGGCGCAAAAGCAAACGCAGCATTATCAGGCAAATATTCTCCTGATATTGAAGATGTTAAAGCAATAGCACTACCAACCCTCCGCCATCGAATTATTAGGAATTACAAGGCCGAGGCAGATGGTATAAGCATCGATTCAATAATTAACGAACTACTTTAATATAACCGCTAATTAATACAGCTATTAGTTTGGGCAGCGGCCGTGCTATCCACTATAGCAACTTTATGTGGCAGGTGTTTTTTTAGTGCGTAGCAGTGTCTTACTAATGTAAGCCCTGCTACTTACAAAAAACATCCCACCCCATTTCAGTAGGCTGCCGTTTCTATCACTGCTGCATAAAAAACTTCTATCCAAAAAAAACAAATACCCAAATATTTTTGTTAGGTTTGCAATATGACCCATATTAAACGATGATTATCTAATTGTATTTGAGAGAAATCTTGTACAAATGCTAGTAATACTAAATTATCATTAAACTAAACATAAACTCATTTTGTGAAAATCAAATGAGCTACACCTTTAATGATATAATAACAAGAACTGTTTAATAGAAAGGTTAAAGTTACATATGCATAATTGCATTTAACGATAATTTCATAAATAGCAAACCATGCAAAATCAGTGACTTAGTAGGCGGAGCTTTGAAACCTACATAAAATTTACATATAGGATTGTTCATTTACTATCAAAACTTTTATACCATCGTCGAGTTCCATATAACCATACTCATAGCAAAATTTATATGTATTACCGTGTTGGGATGTATAAGTGTGTGTATGAAATTTCTGATTAAATCCTAGTTTAAAAAGATACTCTTTACGGATTGTAGTTTTACCTTCGGGATTAAATTGTTTTAGTATTCTTCTGTTTTTTCGCAATATCCTGTTAATTTCAATTATTTGCTTTTCACTATTACGTTTTTTCTTATTGTTATAACTATTTCTACAATCCGCATCACAGAACTTCTTATCAATCCTGCCAATTATTTTTTCGCCACAATGAAGGCATAAAATTGTATTGTTCATTTCGTATAATTTTATTTTAAAGCTTATACCAAAATAGCAACCAAAATGAGCCTTAAAATCTTTATCTTTTCCATCTTATCTTCTTAAATATTTTGTTTTAAAAGGCTCATTCTAATAACTAATTAGTATTACTACAAAATTCAAATAACAAATATATAACTTTTATCTAATTTTATAAACGGTTATACTCGAATATACACATTTATTAAATTAGTTAAACCGCATTTCTCAGCTACTTTTAACAAATGATAAATTCACATATGTATCATAATAAAGTTAACCCCACTATTTATTTAAACAAAGGAAGTTTAGATGGTAAGGAAGTCATTAAGCTATATTTTAAAAATAATGCAACTATTTATAAGCGGATTCAAAACAATGATTGGGTAATGCATAGTGTAGAGCTCGGTTCATTTTATTTTTTAAACACAAAAAAAAACATAAATATTGTAAAGGATCTTTTCTCAGATATAGCCATTATAAACACCTTTTATTTAACATGGTTACCAAAACCAGAAATAAGTCATAATAATATAGGCAGAGCATTTTACAATCAGAGGCCATTAGTAAAAAGAAAGAAATTGGATACTATTTCTCTATTTCCGTACGAGGAAAACAAAATAAAACTAATTGGGTTTAAACATATATTTAATTACTCGACAAAGCAAAAAATAGAATTACCTGGTATAATTTCGTGGAATCAGAAACTTAAAATATGGCAGTTTAGGGCCTATCGTAAAGCACTTATAGCAGTACTTAATTATTTATTACCAAACTATACTATTAATATTAATTCAGATCTTACCATAAGTGATATAAAAATAAGGCAAATGCTCATGGAGCAATCATACGAAAAGAGTGTAAATTTCAAAAGCTGCCCGATTGAATACCTGGAATACATGCAATTACATAACTATAGTAGAAGTACATTTTCAACATATCATAGCATGGTAATTAGGTATATAAATGCTTTCAGGGGAAATAACTTACTTCAGATTAACAATTTCGGTGTTGACGAGATTGATACGTATCACAAAACATGGTTACAAATGAGTTCACCATCATCATCATTAATAAATCAATCTGTAACAGCTATTAAGCTATATTACAAAGTTGTAAGTAAAAAGAATATTGATTTAAACCAGGTTCATCGTCCATTAAGAAACAAAAACTTACCTACAATATATAGTCGTGATGAAGTAGCTAGAATAATTGGCAGTATTGAAAATATTAAGCATAAGTCGATAATACTATTAATATATTCAGCTGGTTTACGCTCAGCTGAGTTATTAAGTATAAAACCAGAAGATATATTATATGACCGTAATATGGTACACATTAAAAGAAGTAAGGGACGAAAAGACAGGTATACTACCCTTGGTGATTCAGCTAAAGAGCTATTATTAAAATATATTGAACAATATAAACCACATAACTACCTTTTTGAAGGACAATACGGAGGCAAGTATTCCAGCACAAGTTTAAGAAACATATTGGTATCAGCAAAAAAGAAAGCAAATATACTTACACGCGGATCGGTGCATACCTTACGTCATTCATTTGCAACACATTTATTAGAAAATGGCACTGACTTACGTTATATACAGGAATTATTGGGTCATGCAAGCAGCAAAACAACCGAAATATACACACACGTCAGCACTATTAACATATCTAAAATAAAAAGTCCAGGAGATTTAAT
>CAYWRM010000059.1:0-10785 GCA_964460905.1 uncultured Lentimicrobiaceae bacterium | reverse complement strand
TTCAAATCAAAAATAATAAAGTACAACGGCAACGGCGCATAGCAGAGCCGTTATGCAAAATACTAATCAACCATTAAAAAAAGGACTAACATGAAGAAGACAATATTATTCATATTATTAGCCTTAATTATATATACTGAAGTTTTTTCGCAATCATGCTGCAATAGTGGAATTACATTTTCAACTCAAGAGCAAATTGATAATTTCCAGATTAATTATCCAAATTGTACCGAAATTGTTGGTCCAGTCTCAATTTTATACACAGATCAGATTAATAATCTTGATGGGCTAAGTATGGTTACATCGATTGGTCAAGGACTAGTAATTAGTGGATGTTATGAACTCCTAAATTTGTCTGGACTTGAGAGCCTAGTTAATATTGAAGGATCCTTTGTACTTAGTGGAAATAGTAAACTTAATAGCCTTGAAGGTCTTGATAATCTAATATCAATAGGTGGAAGTCTAGGTATATATGGAAATGATTCAATTATTGATTTGAGCTCATTAAGTAATATTACCTCAATTGGTAGTTTTATTACAATAATTAATAATAAAACCTTACAAAGTCTATCTGGGTTAGATAACATAAATGAGGGTACCATCACAAATTTATCCATTTACAACAATCGATCATTGGCTAATTGTAATGTACAGAGCATTTGTGATTACTTAGTATCTCCTAATGGCACAATAAATATCTATGACAATGCAACAGGTTGTAATACACCTTACGAAATAGCTTATGAATGTGGTATTACCCTAAACTGTCTTCCATTTGGTAACTATTATTTGAGAACTCAAACAGAGGTTGATAGTTTTTTTATTAATAACACGAATTGTTTTGATTTAAAAGGAAGTCTAAATATAAACGGCAAAAACATTAATAATTTATCAGGCCTTTATGGCTTAGAATCTATTGAGACTGATTTGGTAGTAGAGAGTAATGATTCTCTTTTAAATTTTGAAGGCTTAAACACATTATTACATATACAAGAAGATTTTATAGTCGGTGGAGATAATGAATACAAAGGAAATCCTAAATTACAGAATTTCATTGGATTAGATAATCTGACTAAAATTGGAGGATATTTTGGTGTTCTCTATAATGATTCTCTTATTGATTTCTCTGGCTTAAGTAATTTAACCGCTATTGGTCAATTCAATATAGTACATAACTATTCATTAAATAGTTTGACTGGATTGAATAATGTTGATTCAATTTATAGTAGCTTTACTCTACGTAACACAAGTTTGAATGATTTAAGCGAAATAATTAATTTAACATATGTAGGAGCCATAATTAACATATATAACAATGATTCTCTGAACAGCTTAACTGGTTTGGATAATATCAATACTTCTGATATATATAGTCTATATATTAAATGGAACAGTCATTTATCAACATGTGAAGTTCAAAGCATATGCGAATATATAGCTGATTCTATGAATCACTCAAGAATTAGAGATAATTATAATGGCTGTAATAGTAAAGAAGAAATAAATGAAGCATGTAAAGTTGTATCTTCTCCCAACCTTGAAGCTGCACCAAACTTTTTTATCTATCCAAATCCAGCAAAAACAGAATTGTATATTTCAATACTCAATGAAAAAGCTCTAGAAGTGAATATTTATAATCAACTTGGTCAAAAAGTTAAAAACAAAAAAGACCCCTGCACGCAAATTGATATTTCAATACTGGGAAAAGGTATTTACATTTTAGAAATTGTCACTATTAAAAATAAACTCAGAAATAAGTTAATAATACAATAAAGTACTTTGCATAACAAAAGCTCATAAATAATTGCCGTGATAATTATAAATTCAACATTTGTAATACGTTTCAAGTCTGGTAAAACCAGACAAGAAACTGCTTCGCTAGCGGCAACTATTCATAGCTAAACCGTTGTACACCATTTAAGAAAAGATGAACCAGAAAGTATTCATAAGCTATTCCCATGAAGACAAGAAATTTGTTGAATGGCTACAAAAAAATCTTAAAGATTTAGGACTTGATATATGGTTTGACCAACAAGAAATAAACCTTGGAGATAGTATTAAAAAGAAAATAACTATTGGTATTCAATCCAGTAGTGCTTTTATTGTGGTGCTTAGTAATTCTTCTAAAAATTCAAGCTGGGTAAAATATGAATTGAATTCTGCACTACTTCTGAATGCAATAAATAAGGGAGTAAAAATTATACCAATAAAAATAGATGATTCTGAAGTTCCTTCAGATTTAGCAGGATATTTATACGCAGATTTTTCTACTAATCAAGAACAAGGGCTTGAATTATTAAAGAAGACACTTTTACAAGAAAATAAAGTAGATTTTGAATTTCAAGATTGGTCTGAATTTAGTCCCCAAAAATTTGAAGATTTAACTTATGATTTATTGAAATTGGAAGGATTCAATCTTCAAAGGACTCCACCAATTAGAGATGGAGGATATGATTTTATTGCAAAGACAACAAATGTTCTTGGTGTCGAAGAAAAAATAATCATTGAATCAAAATTCTATAGAAGTAAAATATCCATTGATTTACTAAGAAAATTATATGCAGTTGCATTAGTTGAGAAAGTCAATAAAGTTCTTTTAATAACAAGTTCAGAACTTACTAATTCTTCAAGAGAATTTATAATGAATTCAGCACCAAATATCACTGTTTGGGAAGGTCATCAGTTAATAAGAAAATTATTTCTATATCCTGATTTAGTTGAAAAGTATTTTACAAAAAGCACACCGATAAGGAAAAATTCCTTAAAGTTAATTGATAAAGAATTAGGGAAAATACAAGTTCTAATAAAACGATTAGATGATTGCCCAGAAGGAAAACCTGGATGGAAAACATATGAAGATATTTGCTTAGATATTTTAAATTATCTTTTTGTTCCACCTCTTGGTAAACCTAAAATCCAATCTAGAAGAGAATCTGGAATTGATATTAGGGACGCCATATTTCCAAATCGCAATAGCAATGAAAATTGGAAATTTATTCGAGACGATTATGACGCGAAATATATTGTTTTTGAGTTTAAGAACTATTCTGAAAATGGTAGTGAAATAGATAAACAAGTATTACTTCAAGTTGACGATTATTTAAAAAAGACTATTGGACGCTTTGGAATTGTCTGTAGCAAAAAAGCACCAAATAGAAGTGGATTAGAAAAGAGGAAAGATGTTTTCATAGAAAAAAATAAACTAATTCTCTTTATAAGTAATGAAGATTTAAAAGAGATGCTTTTAAGAAAACACAAAAAGATGGACCCCTCAGATGTAATTATAGATTTGATAGATGATTTCAATCTCAAATTTTAAAATGCAAAACGGTGTACAACACTTACACAGTCTGGGATAGATTTAAACAATAAAAACATAATGTTATGATTGAAGCACCTTCGTTAGAAAAAGTAAAAAGACACATTCAAGAATCAGGAAATCCAATTTGTTGTATTCTCTTTGCTCCAAGTTTTGATGATATTGGTGTTAAACAGATAATTCCCAGACTTGCATATTTTGATAATAGAACTTCTGAAAAAATCCACTTTTATTGTGTTGGATATATGGGATATGGACATATTTCTTCTTTTCCAGACATGAAAGAATTAGGCGTGTCTAAATATAAAGGTGGTACAGAAATCCCTTGGTCATTTAGTCAAATGAAATTTGCGGAGTTTGTAGATGAAATGGAAGCCTCCACATCTTGGAGATATTCTGGAGGAACCGAATTAATCGTATTGGATAGTAAAGCAGACTTCTCAAATGCCATTATTTTCAAAATAGATGATATGGTTAAAGACAAAGCGATTATAAATGCAAATCAACTTTTGGAGGCACTAATTCAACAATCAAGAAAAGAAGAAAAAACCATTGAGAATTTTAGTTTAAAAGGAATAGGAGTACAATCTAGTCAGGCCTTGGTGGACTCTATCATAGAACTTTTACCTAAAGGACTTAAGTCATTAAGTGCTATATGGACTAAAGGAAAGCATTACACTTTAGATAATATCGCTAAAAATAAATAAAAAAATAAATAAAACGGTGTACAACACGCAATATAGCAAAAAGCGGTGAAGAGCTTAATTGGGGCTGCTTTACCCCGTTCTAACATCATCTTGGTTTGATAGTGAATCACTCGCAATCCGCTTCATGCCATATTGCCAACGTTATGCATCATTTTGGGAACAAAGACATTAACAACATGAAAATTAAATTTGCAATATTTTTAATTTCTTTTTCAAATATATTATTTGGACAAACAGAGAATGCAATTCAACAAGCAAATCATCTTGGAGAACAGTGGAAATTTCAAGAAGCAATTGACTTATTACAAAATGAACTAAGGTCGGATTCAACGAACCCAGAGATTTATTATTGGTTAGGAAGATACTCTCATTACATTGTATATGACACAAGACCTTTTAGTAACAAAAGCGATCGATGGTCAAAACAACAAATACTCAATAATTTACAAAAAGCAGTAGAAATAGACCCGAACTATGGTGATGCAAAATACTTTCTTGTAGCCGAATACGGAGCAAGAGCACTTGAAGCCTTAAAACTAGGCGACTATGATCAATACAAGAAAGAGTTGATCGACGCTTCGAATTGGGACGGATTTCCACCACACGCTGTTGAACATGGCAGAAATTTATTAAGATCTTGCGATTCAAACGCAATTCTTATCGTAAATGGAGATGCTCAGTTTAATGTTTTACAATACGTTCAAGTAATCCTGGGATTTAGGAAAGATGTTTCTCTAGTTGTTTTGGCACTTCTTGAACGACCTTACTATATACAACTTATTCGTGATGGTGTTCCTAATATCTTAAAGGCATCACCAATAAATATCAGTGACAATCTGGTTATGGAAATGCACAACTACAAATGGAAAGAAAAAGACATTATAATTCCATTATCAGACAATATCAAGACTAAATATAATTTAAGCGACACAACGAAAAATTTCAGATGGCATGTAAAACCAAATGTTGGTAATAACAAACTTTGGACTGGAACCGCTATGCTAATAGATATTATTAAAACCAACAATTGGGTTCGTCCGATTTATTATTCTTGGTTTGGATTTAATGACCTAGATGGTTTAGAAGACAACATGCAAATCGAAGGTCTTACTGCAAAAATATTTCCAGAAAAAATTAAAGGAACTAACCTTGAATATAACACTACCAAGTTTGAACTACTAATGCTCAACCCTAAAAATTATATTGACTATAAAGATATTGCTGTTAACAATCAACCACGCGTTTCATATACTTACGGCAATTTAAGTAGGAGAAGAATTGTTGACTATGCCTATTATCTGTATGAAAAAGGTGAACCAGAAAGATCCGTACAAGTGATAGAAAAAATGAACAAATTAATGCCAGATACTATTCATCCACTTTCAAGTGACATTGAGGATGATGTACAAAAATTAATGAAAGAAATCGAAAACTAGAATTAAAAACGATGCATAACAACGGCTCATAGGCAATAGCGGGGGTTCTGTTTCATGGACAGTGCTGATTTAAATCAACAATCTGTCTTTCAGACAGATCTTTTGACCAAAATTCGCTACTGCCCATAGCCAAAACGTTAGCGTTCATGCAAAAAAACCAAAAACAGTAATGAAAATGAATCGAAATAAAAGCCACCGCACAAATAACACATTTGGTTTTTGCCAACACGCAAAAAGCCGACCCGAAAAAACCAAAAGAGTTATTTCTTGCCTGCCCACAGGATTAGTTCTATTTTTGAATTTTAGTAACGAAAGATAGAATTTTAATATGTCAATATTTCAAAAATCAGTAATAAACAAGCATTTAAAAAACCTTGACCAAAACCAAGTTGAAGAAGCATATCAAAAATTCAGAAATAATTACAGTCCATCCAAGATTGAAAAAATCAAAAAACTAAAAGAAGAAGAATACCAGGACGGATTTTTAAGAGATTTATTTGTTGATGTTTTTGGCTACACATTGAAACCTGATGACAATTACAATTTAGCAAGAGAATTTAAAAATCAGGGAGACGGAAAAAAGGCTGATGGTGCAATTCTAAAGAATGAAAAAGCAGTTGCTGTAATTGAATTGAAATCAACAAAAACAAAAGACTTAAAAAGCATAACTGAACAAGCCTTCAACTACAAAAACAATCAACCAGAATGCAAATATGTAATAACTTCTAATTTTCAAAAACTTCGATTCTATATTGACTACGCAAACGAATTTGAAGAATTCGACTTGTTTTATCTGCAAAAAGAAGAATTTGAATTACTTTATTTGATTCTCAATATTAACAGCGTTTTTTCAAATTTACCTCAAAAATTAAAAGAAGAAACAAAGTTTCACGACCAAGAAATTTCTGATAAACTTTACAAAGACTATTCAGATTTCAAAAACAAACTTTATGAAAACCTAATCAAGAATAATCCGGGAAATGATAAGTTAATTTTATTCAAAAAATCACAGAAACTATTAGACCGTTTCCTATTTATCCTATTTGCAGAAGATAGTGGACTTTTGCCACCAAACTCTATTTCGAGAATAATTGACACTTACCATAAGTTAGAAGAGTTAGATGCTTACAAGCCAATTTATGATATTTACAAGCAGTATTTTGGATATTTGAATATCGGTAGAAAAGGAAAAACCAATGTTGATGATATTCCTGCATACAATGGCGGACTATTTTATGACGATGATTTATTAGACAATTTAAAGATTGACGATGAAATTCTGATTAAAGATTTGCTAAAATTATCAGAATACGATTTTAATACAGATGTTGACGTAAATATTCTCGGACATATTTTCGAATACTCATTAACAGAAATTGAAGAAATTACAGCCGAAATTGAAGGAACAATTACTGATAAATCAAAAAGCAAAAGAAAAAAAGACGGAGTTTTTTACACCCCGAAATACATCACGCAATACATTGTTGAAAATACCATTGGAACGCTTTGCTACGAAAAGCGGGAAGAATTAGAAATTAAAGAAATTGAATTTGACGGAACTTACCGAACCAAAGACGGTAACCTTTCCGCAAAAGGGAAAAAACTTTTTAAAAAACTCAATGACTATAAAGAATGGTTGCTTTCACTAAAAATTATTGACCCTGCCTGCGGCAGTGGTGCATTTTTAAATCAAGCCTTAAATTTTCTAATTCAAGAGCATAAAGATATTGACGACATAATTGCCGAATTGACAAATAGTGCATTAAGACTATTTGATACCGAAAAATCAATCCTTGAAAATAATCTTTATGGTGTTGACATAAACGAAGAAAGTGTTGAAATTGCAAAACTTTCACTTTGGTTGCACACGGCACACAAGGACAGGAAATTATCTAACTTAAACAATAATATTAAGTGCGGAAATTCGCTGATTGATGACCCAGAAATTGCAGGAGATAAAGCATTTGTATGGAGAAAAGAATTTCCGGAAATTATGCAAAGTGGTGGTTTTGATATTGTTATTGGAAATCCACCCTATGTTGATATAAAAGCACTTGATTCTAATTTAGTTAAAGGTCTATTCAAGTATTATAAAACTACAGAGAACAGAATTAACCTATATTCAATTTTCATTGAAAAAGCCTATGAACTTATAAAAACAAAAGGATTTGTTTCTTTCATAAATCCCAATTCCATTCTTGTTAATTCATCATATTATAAAATTAGGAAACTATTAATTAATGATATTACTAAAATTATCAAATTGCCTGATGACGTTTTCATTGACGCAAAAGTTGAGACAATAATTTTTGAGTTTAGAAAAGATAATATCGGTGAAACTGTTGGTGTAATTGTTTATCCAAAAGCAGAAAAAATAAACTTTGTTGATAATTCGCGAATCAACATTATTGATAAATCAGTTTGGAAACGTGATAAAAATTTGAATTACAATATTTTCCTCTCTTTATCAGATATAAATCTTTTAGACAAGATTAAACAAATTTCAACTGATGAATTAGGTGATATTGCAGATTTTTCCTTAGGAATTACGCCTTACGACAAATATCAAGGTCATTCTCAAGAAATAATAAAAACAAGAGCGTTCCATTCTAAAGTAAAGTTAGATACAACGTATAAACCACTAATTGCAGGAGAAAACATAATAAGGTTCAGTGTTACAAATCAAATAAAGGAATACATTAAATACGGTGAATGGTTGGGTGCGATGCGCGAAGAAAGATTTTTTACTCAACCTCGTATTATTGTAAGGCAAATTATTTCAGGCAAACCACCGAGAATTTATGCAGGATTTAGTGACGAAGTACTATATTTCACTCAAATAGGTTTTTCGATTATTCCAAATAACAGACAAAGTGTGAAATTCATTTTATCATTGATGAATTCTAAATTGATTACTTATTTTCATAAATATAAATTTCTTGACATTGAAAAAGATTTATTCCAAAAAATTCTTATTGCAAACTGCAAGCAACTACCTATTATAAATATTTCAGATGAGCAGCAACAACCATTTATATTAAATGTTGATAAAATTTTAGACCAAAGCAACCAAATTCAAGTACTGTGTACTAAGTTCTTGAATCGAGTAACTGATAATTTCGATTTAGTTAAAGTCAATAAAAAATTAACCAATTTTTACGACCTTGATTTCAAAACTTTTGTTACAGAACTTAAAAAACAAAAAGTTAAACTTACTCTTGTTCAACAGGATGAGTGGGAAGAATATTTTAATGCTTACAAAAATGAAATAAATCTATTGCAAGATGAAGTAAATGCAACGGACAAGGAAATTGACCAAATGGTTTACAAACTCTACGAATTGACAGAAGAAGAAATTGAAATAATAGAAAAGATATGAATTCAAATCTTGACAGATTTAAAAAAGATTTAAACGTTTTAATTGGTGAAGGCAATACTTTGTTGAAACATCTTAATAAAGAAGATGGATTAAAGTATTTTAAGAAAGACTATGAAGTTTGGTACAGTGAAAGCATTGCACTTGTAAGCATTGTTTTACCCAAACGTAAAGATGATTTTGTTCTTTATTACAATACTAATAAAGGTGATTGCTTAAGAAATGTCATCAATCATACTCCTGGTAAATTTATTAAAGGTACGGACTGGGATTTTGAAATTAGCAGTTATACAAAACCGCCAACAAACAGAGAAATCGCAATTACTTTATTTGACAACCAGTTAACTATTTTAAAATCAGTTCAAAGGAGATTGGAAAGTTCTTTATTTGAAATTAAACAACTTTTACAGGCTGACTTGTTTGATAACGAACTTGATACAGCAGCAGAATTGAACAAAAAAGGTTTTGTTAGGGGAGCAGGTGCAATTGCTGGTGTTGTATTGGAAGGGCATTTATCACAAGTTTGCAAAAATCATAATATTTCAAGTCGAAAGAAAAATCCAACAATTAATGACTTCAATCAATTACTTAAAGACAATGAAATAATTGAAGTAAAGGATTGGAGATTTATTCAACATTTAGGTGATTTAAGAAATTTATGCGACCACAAAAAAGAAATAGAACCTTCAAAACAAGACATTGAAGATTTAATAAAAGGAGTTGATAAGATTTGTAAAACATTATATTAATGCCAACGCTAAAAGCCATACACATTGCCAAGTCGCTCCACCGCCCAAGCCAAAACTTGTCAATAAGTATGTCTTTGCCAACGCTGACAGACAGATAAATAATAAAGCACGAAACGCTAACAACAAATATAGTGCATTTGGCAGATAGTGCTAAATATGAAGACATTAGTAATAAACTAATTTAGTCGTAACTTGAAAATGAAGCGTTCCAAAATGCCAAACGCACCATATTCAAACCGTTAGCAACCATATAAATGAAAATAAGACTGAAATATATTTGGATTCTCTTTGGAATGATATTCTTGTTAATTGCTGGATATGTAGTAAATGAGTTCTATTTGAAAGAAATCTTTTGGAGAAAGAACTTTTTCAAAATCGTTTACAGTTTACAAGATAACTTTGATAGAAATTACCAGGATTTTCCTACTATTCTAGATTTCGGAAAGAAAGTTAAGCCAATAGACATGATATATTTTTATGAAAACGACATTGTAAAAATAAACACAACTCACGTTGGAAATGACAAATCTGAGTTTTTCATATACTTTTCAAATTCAAATAAGAATAAAATATCCTATTCAGGTGAACCAACAACAGAAATTGAAGAGTCTTTTTTAAAGGAAAACCAAAATTTTAATTTCCAGACTCTTTTAGACACCAGTTGGACTGAAATTAATTGGACTTATGATTATAAAGGAAATAGAAAAGAAAAAGACTTTGAGAACATTTTAAAATATTTTCAATGGACATCTGGACAATTAGACACCCTACAAAGGCATCTTGAAGATATTAATTGCTTATCATTTGAAAAACAGAATGATGGAATTATTACAATGACATATTGGGGTGGCTGGATTGAATCTTTTGATTACATAATCGTTGAATCAGATAAAGTAGACATAGGTATATTAAACCATTATGACCAATTAGGTGTAATTGAAACATTTGATAAACAAAATATTTATTGGGCATATTTTAAACATAGATTAATATCAATAGAATCATTTGTTAACTAAATACGGTTGCTAACAAAAAATATAATTCATGCCGCAATTTCATTTTCACAGAAAATGATTTAGTAAATTTGAAAATACGTAAACCAAAGACACTTATTGAATAAAGATGCGGCACGCATCATATTCAAAACGTTAGCTGCAATGGAGGATTATTCATACCATCTAGACTGATTCACAGGAAA
>CAYWRM010000058.1:0-11670 GCA_964460905.1 uncultured Lentimicrobiaceae bacterium | reverse complement strand
AGACACACATACCGAGTTGTTGAGGTTGACGGGGGGGATTGTGACTGAGAATTAAAGTGTGAAAGATTTTTTTAAACCGGTGTTCATAGCTTATGGATGCCGGTTTTTTTTATAAAACAATCCGCAATACATATGTATTTAATTTCTATATTTGTGGGAGCTAAAACAATATAACTACTTAAACTCAACATACTAAACCAGTTAGTTAATCAGTAATTTTTCTTTCTGTTTTTTTAGGTTGCATATTTTTATTAAACATATAGCATATGAGAAACCTAAAAAAGTGTTTTAGTTGAAGAAATTTAAATTTATAAAACTCTAATTACTGAAATGTTTCATAAAAAAAGCCCCGCATTGTAAGGCGAGGCGGCTTAAATGTTTTCACAACGGAATAATCCTTATTGTGAATTGCTTCGATTAGGAACAAAGGTAATAAAAATATTTAACACTAAAATATTATGAAAAAAATTTTAGGATTGGACTTGGGAACAAATTCTATTGGTTGGGCATTAATAGAAAGAGATTTTACAAACAAAAAGGAAAACACACTTGGTGAGGGCAAAATCTTAGGTATGGGTAGTCGTATTATTCCGATGAGTCAAGATGTGTTGGATAAATTTGGGCAAGGCCAAAGCCATTCACAAACAGCCGAAAGAACTAGTTATAGAGGAGTTAGAAGATTAAGACAACGGGGTTTGCTCCGTAGAGAACGCTTGCACAGAGTATTAAATATATTAAATGCCTTACCGGTGCATTATGCTGATAAAATCGATTTTCAAAATAAAAAAGGTCAGTTTATAAATAATGTTGAGGTTAAGCTCAATTATAAAGAAACTGAAAACAAAAAATTTGAATTTCTTTTCAAAGATAGTTTCAATGAAATGGCAGATGAATTTGAACAAACTGGTCAAGAAACCAGAATACCATATGATTGGACTATATATTATCTACGAAAAAAAGCATTAGAAAATAAGATTAGTCTACAAGAGTTAACCTGGGTGCTAATTAATTTTAACCAAAAACGTGGATATTACCAATTGCGAGGTGATGAAGAAGAGGAAGATAAAAACAAATTGATAGAATTTCATGCCATAAAAGTTACTAACGTTACAGCAGATGAACCAAATCTTAAAAACGAGATTTGGTATAGTGTTTTTCTTGAAAATGGCTGGGTTTATCGTAGAAAAAGTAAAGAATCACTAAATAATTGGATTGGAAAAACCAAAGAATTTTTAGTTACAACGACCTTAAATGAGGATGGAACTGTAAAAACAGATAAAGAAGGAGAAGATAAAAGAAGCTTTAAAGCGGTTAATTCTGAAGAGGATTGGATTGCCATAAAAAAAAGTACTGAAGAAAAAATTGAAAACACAAAACAATTTGTTGGAACCTATATTTACAATACTCTTCTTAAAAAACCATCTCAAAAAATAAACGGGAAATTAGTTAGAACTATTGAACGTCATTTTTACAAAGAGGAATTAATAGCCATACTAAAAAAACAAACAGAATTTCATAGGGAACTACAAAATGATAGGTTATTAGAAGAATGTATATTGGAATTATATCCAAATAATTATGCTCAACAAAACATATTGAAACACAAAGATTTTATTAACCTGTTTGTAAATGATATTATATTTTATCAGAGACCTTTAAAATCAAAAAAATCCTTAATAGATGATTGTAAATATGAGAATAGAGTTTTTAAAAATAAGGAGGGTGAACTAATTACAAAACCTGTTAAAGCAATTCATAAGAGTCATCCTCTTTATCAAGAATTTAGATTGTGGCAATTCGTTGACAATATTCGTATTTATGAAAGAGCGAAAACAATTAAAGGTAAAATGATATCTGATTTTGATGTTACGCATGATTTTATTCCTGATGAAAAGGCAAAAGTGGAGTTATTTGAATTTTTTAACAATAAAGCAAAAATTAAGCAAAAGCCTTTTTTGACAAATTATACTGATATGTATGGAAAAAAGCTATCAGAATCTGAGTATCGTTGGAATTATGTTGAAGATAAAGAATACCCTTTAAATGAAACGAGGGCATTATTTATTTCAAGGCTTTCTAAAGATAAAAAATTTGATATTAAATCATTTTTAACTCGGGAAAATGAAATAAAATTATGGCACTTATTATATTCTATTTCTGATAAAAAGGAATTAGAAAATGCATTTAATAATGATAACTTCAAGCTAAATATTCCAAAAGAATTACGACAAGAATTTAAGAGAATTAAGCCTTTTGCAAATGACTATGGTGCTTTATCTGAAAAAGCGATTAAGAAACTTCTACCGTTATTGCGAGCAGGAAAGCATTGGAATTATGACGATATTGATGGTAAAACGAAGGACAGAATACAGAAAATTATAAATGCAGAATACGATGAAAAAATAAGAGATAGAGTCAGAGAAAAAGCAATTAATTTGCAAACAAAAAATGACTTTAAAGGTTTACCTCTTTGGTTGGCCTCATATATTGTTTACGACAGGCATTCTGAAAGTAGTGAAGATATTAAATGGAAACATCCACAGTGTATAGATGCATATTTGAAAGAATTCAAACAACATTCATTACGAAACCCAATTGTAGAACAGGTAATAACAGAGACACTAAGATTAGTTAGAGATTCCTGGATGTATTATGCTGAAAAGAATAATGGTTCATTTGAAATAAAAAAGAATGAACTAACAGAGAAAGAAGAAAAGCATTATGCACGCATTTTTGATGAAATACATATTGAACTTGGCCGTGAAATGAAAAACCCAGCAGACATGCGTAAATCAATGACTGCTCAGATTAATAAAAATCAAGATACAAAAGAACGGATCAGAGCTTTATTACGTGAATTTAAAGCAGAAAATATTGAAGGTGTAATACCTTATTCACCAAGTCAACAGGAAAAGCTCAAAATATTTGAAGAAGATATACTAAATAAGTATACTGAAAAAGAACTGGAAAAAGAAACCTACGAAGGGGTAAATATTGCAAAAATTACCAAATCATCGGATCCAACTTCTAAAGAAATTCAGAAATACAGACTTTGGATGGAGCAAAAATACCGCTCACCATATACAGGAAACGTTATTCCACTAAGCAAACTTTTTACGACCGAATATGAAATTGAACATGTAATTCCACAAGCTAGATATTTCGATAATTCTTATGGAAATAAAGTTATTTGTGAAACAGAGGTAAATAAATTCAAAGGTAATCAAACAGCTTTTGAAATGATTAGCAAAAATCCTGGCAGAAAAATTGAATTAGGCATGGGGAACTCCGTTAGCCTCCTTTCATTGGAAACATATCAGGATTTTATTTCCCAAAATTTTAGAAAAGGAAGCAAAAAATTTAAAATATTGCTTAGCGAAGATGTACCGGAACAATTTATTTCCAGACAGCTTAACGATACTCGCTATATAAGCAAAGTTGTAAAGGGGCTATTAAGTAATATTGTAAGAACAGAAGACGAACAGGAAGCAACTTCAAAAAATATTGTCGCAGTCACCGGTAGTGTTACAACTATTTTAAAACACGATTGGGGACTAAATGACAAGTGGAATGAAATTGTCCGGCCACGTTTTGAACGACTAAATCATATTACCAATACTAAAGACTTTGGATATTTCGATGAAAAATCAAACTTCTTCAGAACAGATGTTCCAAAAGAGTTAAAGAAAAACTTCAATAAAAAACGAATTGATCACAGACATCATGCTATGGATGCTTTGGTTGTGGCCTTAGCAACAAGAAATCACGTAAGTTATTTAAGTAATGAACACGCAAAATCAGACAAAAAGCGTTACGACTTACGTAATAAACTAAGAATAGTTGAGGAAATTAAAAGAGGAGAAAATACTATAAAAGTATCTAAAGGGTTTTTTACACCATGGCAAAATTTCTCAGTTGAAGCCCATAATACTTTAGAAAATATTGTAGTTAGTTTTAAGCAGAATTTAAGAGTTATAAATAAGGCTAGTAATAAATATCAAATTAGAAAAAATGATAAAATAGAATTTGAAACTCAAAAAGGCACTAATTGGGCTATAAGGAAACCTATGCACAAAGAAACTGTGTTTGGAAGAGTAAACTTAAGATTAAAAAAAGCAGTTGCTATTAATTTTGCCATTGACAATAACCCGATATTGGTTGATAAAAAACATAATAGTCTTGTAAAAAAACTGCGAAAAGACGGTTATGATAATAATTACATTAAAAAAACATTCAAAGATTTAAAAATCTCTAAAGTAGATATTTACCAATTTGATAATGGTTATTCAGCAGTTAGAAAAACCGTAAATGAGGACTTTAAGTCTGCAAAATGGATACATGAGTCAGTTACCGATACATGTATTCAAACTATTTTGATTAATCATCTAAAAAAATACAATGAGATTGATGAAAAAGGTGTTACAAGAGAAAGACCTGATTTGGCATTCTCGCCTGATGGTGTAGAAGAAATGAATAAAAATATTGTTGACCTAAATAACGGGAAGGCTCACCACCCCATTTATAAAGCACGTGTTTATGAGATACTGGGGAATAAATTTCAAGTAGGATATGCAGGAAACAAAAAGGATAAGTATGTTGAAGCAGCTAAGGGAACAAACTTATTCTTTGCTATTTATCAAGGGAAAAACAAAAAAGGAGAAAAAGTTAGACAGTATGATACAATTCCTTTGAATATTGTGATAGAAAGGCAAAAACAGGGTTTGTCTTCTGTTCCAGAGAAATTTTCTGATAAAGATGGTATAGAATTTGGTTTAATTTTCACCCTTTCACCTAACGACTTGGTTTATGTACCAACTTTAGAAGAACAGGATAACATTAATAGTGTCGACTTTAATAATTTAAAGGTAACACAAAAAAAGAGGATTTATAAGGTCGTAAGTTTTACAGGCAAAAGATTATATGGTATTCCTTATAATGTTGCAAAAAGTGTCTTTGATAAAAAAGAATATACACAACTTAATAAATTAGAAAGTACTGATGAAAAGTATTCCATTAAAGAAACTTGTATAAAACTTACAGTTAATAGATTAGGAAACATTGTAAAAGTCGGGTAGACTTACTCTATAGGGAGGTTGTTTTATGCCTTATTTGAGATTAGCTGATAAAAAAACAAAATGATAAAACGCACACTTTATTTTGGAAATCCATGTTACTTGTCGAAAAATCAAAACCAACTATCAATCGAATTTGAAAATAATACCAAATCGGTTCCAATTGAGGATATTGGAATAGTAATTCTTGACAACTATCAAATTACAATAACAAATGCGGTTCTACAGGCTTTGGTTGAAAACAATGTTGCAATATTAACTAACGATTTCAGACATATGCCCTTAGGGTTGATGCTGCCCCTATCATCACATAGTACATACACAGAAAAGCTTAAATATCAACTGGCTGCCAGTCTGCCATTAAAGAAAAACCTATGGCAACAAACTATCATTAGAAAAATACAAAATCAAGCCTCACTATTAAAACTGTACAACATTGATATTGAGAATATGAACTATTGGGCATCACAGGTAAGAAGTGGTGACCCTGATAATTATGAGGCAAGGGCAGCAGCTTATTACTGGAGCTCTATTTTTAAAATTGAATTTAAAAGAGGGAGGTATGGTGAGCCTCCAAACAATATACTGAACTACGGCTATGCAATACTAAGAGCTGTTGTAGCTCGTTCGCTTGTGGCAAGTGGTGCATTACCGGCACTGGGTATTCACCACCGCAATAAATACAATGCCTATTGCCTTGCGGATGATATTATGGAGCCATACAGGCCTTATGTGGACCGAAAAGTACTTGATATTATGAGTTTGGATAGTTTTGATGGAGAGCTAACCAAAGAGGTAAAAAGAACCTTACTTGAAATTCCGGCAATGAACATTTATATAAATGATAATAAAAGTCCATTACAGGTAGGAATGCAACAAACTACATCTTCATTAATGCAATGTTTTGAAGGTGTAGCCAGAAAAATTATGTACCCGGTTTTAATATAATAATTTGAGTTCACTTTCTAGTTTAAACCAATACAGGATAATGTGGGTTTTTGTTTTTTACGACCTCCCAACCGAAACTAAAAAAGATCGTCGGAATATTAACCTTTTTCGTAAGAAATTGCAAAAGGATGGTTTTACGATGCTGCAATATTCAATTTATATTCGTCACTGTAACAGCCGCGAAAATGCTGAAGTACATATAAAAAGAGTTAAATATTCACTACCACCCAAAGGAGAAGTAATAATATTTACCCTTACCGACAAACAATTCGGAATGATGGAATTTTTTAGAGGACCCAAAGAAACCGAAAAACCTAATACACCACAGCAACTGGAACTATTTTAAAGAATTGGAAAAAGAAAAAGGTTATAAGTCTCTAAAGACAAACAACCTTTTCTTCTTTTTTTCATCCTGAAACAGGCCACAACAAACAGTATATTAAGTATTTATACCCACCTCTGTTGTGTTCAATATTTCAAAGATACAAATCGAAAGCAATTCACAACTCATATTTGGCTTGTGCAATGGCTTCCTCTGTTGTGTTCAATATTTCAAAGATACAAATCGAAAGCAATTCACAACTGTCATATGTTGATAACAAAATAAAAATTAGTTGTGTTCAATATTTCAAAGATACAAATCGAAAGCAATTCACAACTATTTGTTGTTGTGCATCTTTTAAAAATGCGTTGTGTTCAATATTTCAAAGATACAAATCGAAAGCAATTCACAACTAACCGCTCCGCTGTTGGTTTAAAGACCGGGTTGTGTTCAATATTTCAAAGATACAAATCGAAAGCAATTCACAACGATAAAATGGATGTACTGAAATGCTCTTTGGTTGTGTTCAATATTTCAAAGATACAAATCGAAAGCAATTCACAACTGCCTCGTAATTCGTATGAGTGTGGGTACAGTTGTGTTCAATATTTCAAAGATACAAATCGAAAGCAATTCACAACTCTTTTATGTACTTGTATGGAAAAATTAGAGTTGTGTTCAATATTTCAAAGATACAAATCGAAAGCAATTCACAACTTATTCTTATACGTCAGGTCAAAAGTCGCAGTTGTGTTCAATATTTCAAAGATACAAATCGAAAGCAATTCACAACTCTGTGTCACCGCCTGCATCACTATCAGCAGTTGTGTTCAATATTTCAAAGATACAAATCGAAAGCAATTCACAACGCGTTATACTGTTCCTGTGATAATACACCAGTTGTGTTCAATATTTCAAAGATACAAATCGAAAGCAATTCACAACTCTGTGTCACCGCCTGCATCACTATCAGCAGTTGTGTTCAATATTTCAAAGATACAAATCGAAAGCAATTCACAACAGTTTTTTCCATGGTTACATTGTTACTTCAGTTGTGTTCAATATTTCAAAGATACAAATCGAAAGCAATTCACAACATGTTTACATATGCTAACCTACTTTGGACAGTTGTGTTCAATATTTCAAAGATACAAATCGAAAGCAATTCACAACCGACTTAGGTCATCCATACAAGGTTAAAAAGTTGTGTTCAATATTTCAAAGATACAAATCGAAAGCAATTCACAACTTGCAGATCTTCGAGCCATAGCTTGTGCTCGTTGTGTTCAATATTTCAAAGATACAAATCGAAAGCAATTCACAACGGGTTGTAGGTATGCCGTTAAACGAAACAAGTTGTGTTCAATATTTCAAAGATACAAATCGAAAGCAATTCACAACGCCAGGCTATTATTGGGAGCCAGTAGCGTGGTTGTGTTCAATATTTCAAAGATACAAATCGAAAGCAATTCACAACGGGGTTGACTCTGGTAGCGGTATTATTTCAGTTGTGTTCAATATTTCAAAGATACAAATCGAAAGCAATTCACAACACGCCTCAGCTAATTAACTCCTGCAAATATGTTGTGTTCAATATTTCAAAGATACAAATCGAAAGCAATTCACAACCACGGTCTTTAGCGCCTGCAGCATCTTCAAGTTGTGTTCAATATTTCAAAGATACAAATCGAAAGCAATTCACAACTAAAGTTAATATTTTTCAATTTCAGAATCTGTTGTGTTCAATATTTCAAAGATACAAATCGAAAGCAATTCACAACAATCGCTCCTACCAATACGTTTAATTCTGCGTTGTGTTCAATATTTCAAAGATACAAATCGAAAGCAATTCACAACACAGTGGCGTTACCCCCTGCTTTCACAGTGGTTGTGTTCAATATTTCAAAGATACAAATCGAAAGCAATTCACAACTGTTGCGTAATTCGTATGAGTGCGGGTACAGTTGTGTTCAATATTTCAAAGATACAAATCGAAAGCAATTCACAACTATATCTCCTTTGTGGAGTTGTTCATATTCGTTGTGTTCAATATTTCAAAGATACAAATCGAAAGCAATTCACAACTAATTCTAATTGCTCAATTAGTTCTTTTAAGTTGTGTTCAATATTTCAAAGATACAAATCGAAAGCAATTCACAACGAAATGAGAGAACAGCGGGGAATGGCATTTGTTGTGTTCAATATTTCAAAGATACAAATCGAAAGCAATTCACAACGCGATTTTGTTCCATACACAGGAGCAACTAGTTGTGTTCAATATTTCAAAGATACAAATCGAAAGCAATTCACAACACAACTTCTGATGTTACATTTAATACAGCCGTTGTGTTCAATATTTCAAAGATACAAATCGAAAGCAATTCACAACGCAACTGTTATCGCCCGTTTTTAATGGGCGGTTGTGTTCAATATTTCAAAGATACAAATCGAAAGCAATTCACAACGGCTGTTAAGGTGTCTACAAAATAACTCGTGTTGTGTTCAATATTTCAAAGATACAAATCGAAAGCAATTCACAACGCATATAGGTCAGCAGTAAATTGTTGTAATGTTGTGTTCAATATTTCAAAGATACAAATCGAAAGCAATTCACAACCTGTCGGCACTCTTCACCCTGGCCCCGGTCGTTGTGTTCAATATTTCAAAGATACAAATCGAAAGCAATTCACAACACTGGAGAATGTAAAGATGACAAAAAAATGGTTGTGTTCAATATTTCAAAGATACAAATCGAAAGCAATTCACAACTCTCTATATGTAGGGATAAACAATAATTTTGTTGTGTTCAATATTTCAAAGATACAAATCGAAAGCAATTCACAACGATAGTAAAGCAGCGTATACCAAAGCAAACGTTGTGTTCAATATTTCAAAGATACAAATCGAAAGCAATTCACAACGGTAAACAAAACGGATCCAAATTGGAAATGGTTGTGTTCAATATTTCAAAGATACAAATCGAAAGCAATTCACAACACGTAATGAGCAAGAGACGGACCCGTTATCGTTGTGTTCAATATTTCAAAGATACAAATCGAAAGCAATTCACAACTAATCATCACACTGATATACTGTGTGGCCAGTTGTGTTCAATATTTCAAAGATACAAATCGAAAGCAATTCACAACTGTAATCCTCCGTTTATGGATGAAGAAAAAGTTGTGTTCAATATTTCAAAGATACAAATCGAAAGCAATTCACAACTGGTATGGTTGATCAGTTATTTGTTATACTTGTTGTGTTCAATATTTCAAAGATACAAATCGAAAGCAATTCACAACTGAATGTTGAAATAGGAGTTACTTACTCAAGTTGTGTTCAATATTTCAAAGATACAAATCGAAAGCAATTCACAACGGGGTGGGGGTGAGGCTATATCCCCGGCATGTTGTGTTCAATATTTCAAAGATACAAATCGAAAGCAATTCACAACTGGAGCAGTTGATACCGATTATGCAATGACGTTGTGTTCAATATTTCAAAGATACAAATCGAAAGCAATTCACAACCTGCGGGGACGGTGTAATCAATTGTTCTGCGTTGTGTTCAATATTTCAAAGATACAAATCGAAAGCAATTCACAACTGAAGTCGCCTTGCTCCGTAACCTCATTCAGTTGTGTTCAATATTTCAAAGATACAAATCGAAAGCAATTCACAACAATGAGGACAGCGATTACGTTTATGACTGCGTTGTGTTCAATATTTCAAAGATACAAATCGAAAGCAATTCACAACTATAACTCATTTTCTGTCAAATCCTCGATAGTTGTGTTCAATATTTCAAAGATACAAATCGAAAGCAATTCACAACTGCAATGACAGATGTTAGTTTAGGTGCAAGGTTGTGTTCAATATTTCAAAGATACAAATCGAAAGCAATTCACAACAGATAAAAGGGATTGATGGACAGGTTCAAGGTTGTGTTCAATATTTCAAAGATACAAATCGAAAGCAATTCACAACATTGCAGAGCGTAACCCCATACCCTCAATAGTTGTGTTCAATATTTCAAAGATACAAATCGAAAGCAATTCACAACACACCGTAGGCGTTCTGTGCTGTTAAGGTGGTTGTGTTCAATATTTCAAAGATACAAATCGAAAGCAATTCACAACTTGACAAGTATTATCATCATTCACAGTTTAGTTGTGTTCAATATTTCAAAGATACAAATCGAAAGCAATTCACAACACAATGTAGATTGGACAAAATCAGGCGCAAGTTGTGTTCAATATTTCAAAGATACAAATCGAAAGCAATTCACAACTAGTTTCCTCTTCTCCTTGCATCTCATCTTGTTGTGTTCAATATTTCAAAGATACAAATCGAAAGCAATTCACAACTAACATCAATTATTATAATCAATTTAATCAGTTGTGTTCAATATTTCAAAGATACAAATCGAAAGCAATTCACAACAATCTCGTAGTGGGTGATTTCTGGCATAGTGTTGTGTTCAATATTTCAAAGATACAAATCGAAAGCAATTCACAACTATAACAGAATTGTTAGAGTGTCGGGGTTTGTTGTGTTCAATATTTCAAAGATACAAATCGAAAGCAATTCACAACGATAATGTAGCTGATCTATTCTGTGCAGATGTTGTGTTCAATATTTCAAAGATACAAATCGAAAGCAATTCACAACAATATATAATCGTCGGGTTTGCCTATTGCCGTTGTGTTCAATATTTCAAAGATACAAATCGAAAGCAATTCACAACTACTGTCCTCGAATCTTAGCAAGAGAAGATGTTGTGTTCAATATTTCAAAGATACAAATCGAAAGCAATTCACAACTGACCATTTGATATTTCCAATAGTTTATCAGTTGTGTTCAATATTTCAAAGATACAAATCGAAAGCAATTCACAACTATTATGAAAGTGCAGCCCTGTGTCGTTACGTTGTGTTCAATATTTCAAAGATACAAATCGAAAGCAATTCACAACTGAAAGGAATCAGCAAAGTTATTCAGTTGAGTTGTGTTCAATATTTCAAAGATACAAATCGAAAGCAATTCACAACCCGATATAGCCATACCTGCATTATTACAGGGTTGTGTTCAATATTTCAAAGATACAAATCGAAATCGACATAGGAGATTCACGAACTCCAAAAAAATTAAACAAGGTTGTGAGTAAAGCAATTCACAACTTAGTTATTTTAGTTAAAAATTAAATTATTGTTGTGTTCAATATTTATTCACATCTTGCCTATATCAGCGGAGTTCATGATTTACCTTTTGCTTCAATTCAAAGATACAAATCAAAACCGACATAGGAGGTTCACGAACTCCAAATAAA
>CAYWRM010000057.1:0-12389 GCA_964460905.1 uncultured Lentimicrobiaceae bacterium | reverse complement strand
CCTGTAAATATAAAAGCGGCTGAATTAATGGGAAAACTTCACGACCAATTAAAAGAATTTGGTTACGAAGGACATCCGTTAGAAGTTTATCTTGTTCGTTTACTTTTTGTTTTATTCGCTGACGATACGGGGATTTTTGAAAAGGATATTTTCAAAGAATTTATCGCCCAAAAAACCAACGAAGACGGAAGCGATTTAGGTGCTTTGTTAGCTCAATTCTTCCAAGTATTAAATACACCAAATGAAAAGCGACTAAAAAATCTTGATGAACATTTAAGCCAATTTCCTTATGTAAACGGTGGATTGTTTGAAGAATTTTTGCCTATTGCTGCATTTAATTCTAAAATGCGTGCAATTTTACTTAAAGCATCTGCTTTGGATTGGGGTAAAATATCACCAGCAATATTTGGTTCACTATTTCAATCAGTAATGAACCCTGAAGAGCGTAGAAATCTTGGAGCTCATTATACATCTGAAAAGAATATTTTAAAACTTATAAAACCTCTATTCTTAGACGAATTGAGAGCTGAATTTGAAAAGGTAAGGTCAAGCAAACCGAAACTTAAAGAATTTCATAAAAAACTCTCAACTCTTAAATTTCTCGACCCTGCCTGTGGTAGTGGAAACTTTTTGATTATTACATACAGGGAATTAAGACAACTCGAAATAGAAATTTTACGAGAATTAAGAGATGACATTCAAATTGTAACAAGTATAGAAAATATAGTTTGGTTAGATGTTGACCAGTTTTATGGAATTGAGTATGACGAATTTGCATCAAAAATTGCTGAAGTTGCAATGTGGTTGATTGACCACCAAATGAATATGAAAATCTCTGAAGAATTTGGTCAATACTTTGTTCGTTTACCTCTTACAAAATCAGCGACAATAGTTCACGGTAATTCACTTAAGATTAAATGGGAAGAAATAATTACTCCTAAACACCTTAGTTATATTTTAGGTAATCCTCCTTTCTTGGGGCATCATTACCAAAACACACAGCAGAAAGAAGACCTAGAAAATGTGTTTTTCGGAAGAAAAGGGATTAAGGTATTAGATTATGTTGCGTGTTGGTATAAAAAAGCTGCAGAATATATCGAACAAGCAATCGATTCGAAAATTAAGGTTGCATTTGTTTCTACAAATTCTATTACGCAAGGTGAACAGGCTGCTCTCCTATGGCAGGATCTCATAAATAATCATCATGTAAAAATACATTTTGCGCATCAGACCTTTAAGTGGGGTAATGAAGCAAAAGGAGTAGCTGGAGTACATGTTGTCATTATTGGCTTTTCCAATTTTGACGTTAAAAACAAAGTGATTTTTGAGTACGATAGTTTTTCAAGTAATCCACATTCCAGATCAGTTAAAAATATTAGTCCATATTTGGTTGAAGGTCCAGACATTACAATTTCAAATAAAAGTGAGCCTATTTGCAATGTTCCTCGAATGATTTGGGGCAACAAACCTACTGATGGAGGTAACTTTTTGTTTGATGATGAAGCAGAAAAAAATGCTTTTCTAGAGAAAGAGACTAAAGCCACGCCTTGGATTAGACCTTTTGTAAGTGGGCGTGATTTTCTAAATAATCACTACCGATACTGTTTATGGCTTAAGGACATATCACCTAGTGAGTTAAGAAAACTTCCCCATGTACTTAATAGAATCGAAGGTGTCAAACAAATGAGATTAGCAAGTAAAGCTCAGTTGACGAGAAATAAAGCAAATACACCAACTCTTTTTGCCCAAATATCACAGCCAGAATCAGAATACATTGCTATTCCTGAAGTATCTTCGGAAAATAGAACATACATTCCAATGGGATATATAGACTCAAACGTCATAGCAAGTAATACGGTTCAAATGGTGCCAAATGGCACGTTATATGTTTTCGGTATTTTGACCTCTTTTATGCATATGACTTGGACCAAATCTGTTTGTGGGAGGTTAGAATCAAGACTGAGGTATTCAAATACAATTGTTTACAACAATTTCCCTTGGCCTAATGAACCAAGTAGCAAGAATAAAAAGACAGTAGAAACAAAAGCTCAGAAAGTCATAGACACCAGGACAGAATACCCTGAAAGCAGTCTTGCAGATTTATACGACCCTTTAACTATGCCACCTAAATTAGTAAAAGCACATCAAGAGTTAGACAAAGCAGTTGATTTGTGTTATCGGCCACAAGCATTTACAACAGAAAATGCACGGATTGAATTTTTGTTTGATTTATATAATGAATACACTTCGCCAATGTTTAACGAAAAGAAGAAAAGATAATGCAAGAAAATAATTCTCAAATAATAATATATCAAACAGAAAGCGGAGAAACAAAACTTGATGTTCGTTTCGAGAATGAAACAGTTTGGCTTACGCAAATACAATTATGCGAGCTTTTCGATAAATCGAAAGCAACCATAAGCGAGCATATTAAGCATGTTTTTGAAGAAGGAGAATTGCAAGAAAATATGGTTGTTCGGGATTTCCGAACAACCACTCAACACGGTGCTATTGTTGGAAAAACACAATCAAGAGATGTGAAATTATATAATCTTGATGTAATTATTTCGGTTGGTTATCGTGTAAAATCTAAGCAGGGCACACAATTTAGAATTTGGGCAACACAGCGATTAAAAGAATATATTATCAAAGGGTTTGCTTTAAATGACAATAGATTTAAATCAGGTAATTCGATGAATTATTTTAACGAACTGCAAGAACGTATTCGTGAAATACGTATTTCGGAACGTTTTTTCTATCAGAAAATTAAAGATATTTATGCAACAAGTATCGACTATAACCCGAAAGATGAAAATACACTAATGTTCTTTAAAATTGTGCAAAATAAATTGCTTTGGGCTATTAGTGAGCAAACAGCCGCAGAATTGATTTATCGCAGAGTTGATGCAAGTTTGCCACTTTTAGGAATGCAATCTTACGATAAAGAAAAAAGCTCGGAAATAAAGAAAAGTGAAATTAGTATTGCTAAGAATTACTTACAAGAAAATGAAATAAAATTGCTTGGGTTAATTGTAGAACAATATCTTGCGTTTGCCGAAACTATGGCACTTGAAAATACCCCAATGTATATGAAAGATTGGATTTCAAGATTAGATATTATTGTGCAACTCAATGGAAAAGAACTATTAACCCACGCAGGAAAAATAAGTCATAAAATGGCATTAAAAAAGTCAAGTGAAGAATTAAAAAAATATAAAGAAACTCAAAAACAGATTGAAAAAGAGAATAGTTTAAAAGAAATTGAACAAGATATAAGAAAATTGTCGAAGAAAATTAAAAATAAAGACAATAAATAGCCACCGCATAAGCCATACACATTTTCAATTACTCACATATTGTTTATTTGTTATGGAGTTCGTTAATGTTTCACATTTCGCATAAGCCATCGCTACGACCCCAAATTGCAAAAGAGTATGTCTTGCCAACGCTGAAAGATGGACATAATGAAGAAAGCCAGTGTGTAACAAAGCATAAAAATAATAGCCGTGACGGTAGTAAATATGAACATTGTAGCCCACATAAGATTTAGTAGTAACTTGAAACATTCGAGTTCCGTAGTCGGCTACTATTGGATCAAGCCAACTTTCTGGGGATTTGACAAATAATTTGAGAGATAATTTGAGAGATAAACATGATAATTATTGCAAATAATGTTCAATATTCCTCAAGCCGAAATGGCTTTTACTTCTTTGTTTAGTCAAAGAAGTAAACAAGAAACCATAGTCAAAACAAAAGCGTCCCCCCGCTCTGCCTTCTATTAAGAAGTGCTATCAAAGGAGTGTATCCGCTTTAGACGGATATAAACGACAAGCGCCATTGATGCACTTCTAAACAGAAGCCATTCACGCTCATCTGCCCGATGTTTTGACGGGCCTTCCCACTGATATAGATCTTGTGTTGTAATAAAAATGCAGATTTGTTATCCTAATTATTTAATACGGTATAACCTGTAAGTGTGACATGTATGCATAGAGAGAATACTTTTAGAACATAATCTTTTAACACAACTAATAACTATTAATAATAGTATTGCTATTTGCATCTTGTGATCGGCCTATTTTTATCAAGTCCTGAATAGAAACAAAAGCTTAGTAAGAAAGAAAAGTTCCGAAGAATTGAGGAAATCGCTCTTTCGTTTTAGCTTTTGTGAATATGAAGGATGAAGAGAAAAATAAGCCTTGGGCTTTTTGTTTCGTTTTTGGGCTAAGCCAAAAATGAAAAGCCATTCCGGCTTGAGGAAAAGGTTCATTTCTTTATTTCCCTTGATTATTATAAACATTACTTCTTGTAAAATATAACACTTGTACCCAGAAAAATTGCTTGATCCCTACTATTCTTATACTAACCGCTATGCTAAATATCTGCTTTTTGCCAACCATTTGATTTTAAATACCCCCATGAAACAATACCCAACAAGCTACCATAAACTAATTCAGATGTCCAGGCACCCATAACACTTGTATTAAACACAATAATCATTGTATAAGTGTATAATACATAAGCTGTAAGAACTACTAATTCAATAAATAATGAAACATTTGTTTTGCCTGTGCCTGAAACTCCGTTTAGTAATACAAATCCTACAGAAAGAAACAATGCACCAATACTTACAACATATAAAACGGGTGCTCCAATTTCAATCAATTCTTTCTGGTCTGTATATATTTCCATTATCAATCTTGGAAAGAACAACCCCAAACTTACAATTGCCAACACTCCAACAAAACTTAAAAATGCAATTTTATAAATTAATGAGAGTACCTCTTCTTGTCTATTTTTCCCAATTAAATAACTTACTAAAGTATTTGTTGCAGTTGCAAAACCCCATACAGGTATCATTGCTATTACATATACACTTCTAATAATATTTGAAACTGCAAGTGCCATCTCACCTAACTTTTCTACAAAAAGGAAAAAGAGAAACCAAACTGAAAGTGACACAAACTGTTGCACCATCATTGGAATTGAAACCTTGAAAATACTAACAAGCTTTTCAAGTTTAAATCGGTTAAAACAAAACAAATCATATTTACGATAATCAACTGTTGTAATTGTGTAAATCACAAAATAAATCATTGCAGATATTTCGGCAATAACTGATGCCAAAGCTGCACCACGAATACCCATCTCAGGCATTCCCATTTTGCCAAATATTAATCCGTAATCTAAAAATATATTTACAATGGCCAGAACAATGGTTGTATAAGTTATTACTTTAGTTTTTGCTATACCAACATAAAACGACCTAAAAGCCATATTGATAAATGCAAAAAAGATTCCGAATGATCGTATCTTAAGAAAATCAATAGAGCCAATATATATTGCTTTTGAGTCGATTGCATAACTTAAGAAAAACACTGAGCCGTACCTTAAAAGCAGAAAAACAATAATCGCTAAAAAAGTTAGAAAAATGACTGTGTGAATAACAACTTCACCAATTTCTGTAAACCTATCCTGACCTAGTCTTCGTGCAATAATAATTTGTGCTCCTATGCTAAACCCAAGACCTAACATTATAACTGCCAAATAAAATAGTCCTCCAATTGCACCAGCTCCAAGAGCTATTTCACCAACCCTTCCTAAAAATGCGGTATCCGTAAAATTTATAAGATTTTGCGCTATACTACCCAATATAATTGGGTAAGATACCAGCCAGATTCGGTTGTATGTAATATTGGTTTTGGTCATAAAAGCAGCAAAGATATGAAACGGATAGAAAATGGCAATAAGTCTATCAGGTTGTCTGGTTATCAGGTTGTCGGGTTAACGGGTTGTAGGAGGTTGTCCAAAAAGTTAGTTTTTTGTCAGCTTCATGACAACGATGACAACCATGAGAACCATAACAACCACAACAACTCGACAACCACAACAATTATCCTTAATTTTGAAAAAAAATGTATTATGCCACAGAAGTTTAAAAAAGACTTTCAATACTTTAAATTTTGTTTTTATGGCTTTTTTAAAAACCTCCGCTTCTTTGATGCTTTCCTTATGCTGTTCTTTCTTGAAAAAGGAATTGATTTTCTTGAAATAGGAATTCTTTACTCAATTCGTGAAATAACAATACTAATCATAGAAGTTCCCAGTGGTATAATATCTGATGCACTTGGAAGACGAAAAACTCTTATAGTTTCGTTTTTTGTCTATATATTATCTTTTATTACTTTCTACTTTTCTCAAAATTATACTGCCATTGTGATAGCAATGATGTTATTCGCTTTCGCGGATGCATTCAGAACAGGTGTTCATAAAGCTATGATTTTCCAATATTTAAAAATAAATAACTGGAGCTCACAAAAGGTTGATTATTATGGCCATACCAGATCATGGTCGCAAACTGGTTCTGCAATATCATCACTTTTAGCTGCGATATTCGTGTTCTATTCAGAAAGCTATGACATTATTTTTATTGCATCAATTATCCCTTACCTTGCTGATATGGCACTTATTTATTCGTACCCATCCTATCTGGATGGTGAAGTAGTTAAAGGTGTATCAGGGAAGAAATTAAAACAAAAATTCAATCAGGTTTTCATTGCATTTAGTCAGACTTTACGTAATATAAACTTTTTCAAAGTATTAACAAATTTATCATTATTCACTGGATTTTATAAGGCAGTGAAAGACTATATACAACCACTTATAGTATATGTTGCACTAAGTATGCCTTTCTTAGCTTATCTAAATAATGAAAAGAAAACTGCCATAACAATAGGTGTGATTTATTTTATTATATATCTGTTAACGGCTTTGTTTTCAAGATTTTCAGGTAAATTCACGGCACTTTTCAGATACTATAGCCGACCTATGAATCTCACACTAATAATAGGATTATCAGTTGGAATAATTACTGGATTGAGTTTTAGTATTGGTTACTACATATTACCAATATTAGGCTTTATTGTTATTATGTTAATTGAAAATTTAAGAAAACCAATTGGTGTTGGCTTAATGGCAAATATTTCAAATGATAAGGCTATGGCTACGACCTTGTCAGTTACATCACAGGCAAAATCAGTATTTGCAGCTATTATAGCTCCCATTATTGGCTGGGTTGCAGATGTTTATAATCCGGGAATAGGAATTGCCGTTGTTAGTATAATACTATTACTGGGTCTTCCGGTTTACTGGTTGACCCATAAGAATGTTTAAACAGCCTTCTTAAAATAACCTTTCAGGTTTTTTCATCCTAAATGATTGAAATAAAGATACATCTACTTATTAAATTCAATGGTGCAAGACCTTTCAAGTGCTAAAGGCCACCTGAAAGGACAAAACATAAGGCTACAAAAAACCCTTCAACCAATCAACCAACTCTGCTACTAATTCATCATAATTATATAGCTTCTCAGCCCTGGCACGGCACGAAACCCCCATCTGCCTTCTTTGACCTGAATTTTGCAGTAAATAGTTAATCTTTTCTCCAAGTGCTTTTGGATTTCTATCAGTTAATATTCCTTCAGTTGATGTAATTATCGAACCAACTCCACCTCCTTCGTATGCAACACAAGGAGTACCGCCTGCCAGTGCTTCGGCATAAATTATCCCAAAATGCTCTTTCTTTTCCGGGGCAGCAACAAGTAAAGTAGCAGCATTTATTAATTTAGCTTTGTCTTCCGAAGAAACAAACCCTAGGAAACTACCATTGTTACCAAGCTCCTTTTCCAACTGATCTTTTAGTTCCCCAGCACCAATAAAAATTGTAGTAGCCAAATGGGAATACTCAACTGATGCAGCAACAACATTTTGCGGTCCTTTGGATTTTGTTAATGCTCCGGGGCAGATAACATAAGTTTCAGGCAGATCAAACTTCTCTTTTATGTTTCCAATATTCCCCGGTTTAAAATCCAAAAGGTTAACTCCACAAGGTAATATCAAAAACTTTTCGTCAGGAATATTTATCAATGGTTTAATAAGACTATCCCTTACATATTCAGTAGTAACAATAATTCCCTTCGCTTCTTCAATTGCATTAACAATTAAATTCCAGTTATCATAATTCCACAAACTTTCATGACGAGGTTCAATTCCGGTTCCATGAACAAATAACACATATGGCTTATTAAACTCATTGGCCACATTATGCACAGCAACAGCACTTAAGTTCGCATGATGTCCTATAAAAATATCCACATCAGCAGCAACAGAAGTTAATGCTTCTTCATAATCAGGAAGGTATTCCATCATTTCTTCATGGCTCATACGTGCCACCTGATGTTGCTCCTTGCCTGCAGATGGCAGATACTCATGCACAGGGATTATACTTTTATGCAACTTAATGTTAACATTTTCTGCCCCCTCTATCTCATTTTTATTTCCAGGATACAAGAAATAAACTTTATGCCCCATCTTTATCAAATGGCGTACGTGTTCTCGTGCAACTTCTCCACTACCCCTACCCTTATTCAACAATAATATCGCTATATTCATAATATTTTTTTTATCAATTTTAAGTCTGTAAAAATAGAAATTAAATAAAATATGAGATTACTATGACAAAAAATCTCCATTTTTCTTATACTTGCAAGAATTTTCGTGAACCAGTATTATGATAAAAAATATAGCCTCAATTGTATTACTAATTTTTACCACTTCTTTTTTTGCAATTGCATCCAATAACGATAGCCAGGCAGATACATTATTTGTACTAAGTGAAGGTATAGCATCCACTACTGAATTACCCAAAACAGACCTTACCTTAAGTCAACAAATCGACAGAGCATTTACCCCAATTGTTGACGGATTAGGAATAGTACTTTTCTGGGATCCTTTTGAGGCAGCTAAAATACACGATCCCGTTATTTACGATGAACAGGGAAACCCTGTGCTAAATATTGACGGGACAGAAAAAGAATCAAAAATACCACTGGTTGTAATTTGGCTGATTTTTGGGGCAGTAACTTTTACAATCGTGCTACGATTTATAAATATTAAAGGGTTTAAACATGCTATTCAGCTTGTAAGAGGAATTTATGACAATCCCGACCACAAGGGTGAAGTAACACATTTTCAGGCTCTTACCACTGCTCTTTCAGCAACCGTAGGGCTGGGTAATATTGCAGGTGTTGCCATTGCCATTTCAATCGGTGGTCCCGGAGCTACATTTTGGATGATCATAGCAGGTTTATTGGGAATGTCATCAAAATTTGTGGAATGTACGTTAGGAGTTAAATACCGCAAAATTGATAAGTATGGTGTAGTATCAGGTGGACCGATGTACTATTTGCGTGATGGACTTAAGAAAAAAAATATGAAATGGCTGGGTATCGTCCTTTCAGTAATTTTTGCAATTCTGGTAATTGGTGGTTCATTTGGCGGGGGTAATATGTTTCAGGCAAATCAGGCATTTTCGCAACTTACCTATCTTGTACCATCCATCGAAAATTATGGTATGTGGTTTGGCGTTATTCTAGCCATATTAGTTGGTTTTGTAATTATCGGAGGTATAAAAAGTATTGCCAGAGTAACTGATAAAATTGTACCGTTCATGGCAGTAATTTATGTTATTACAGCGTTGATAATTATTTTTATGAACATACAACATACCGGCGAAGCATTTAAACTTATTATAGACGGAGCCTTTGGTGTAGGCGCATTAAAAGGAGGTATAATAGGTGTTCTTATAGTTGGATTTCAGCGAGCAGCATTTTCAAATGAAGCAGGTGTAGGATCAGCAGCAATTGCACACTCTGCTGTTAAAACAGACACACCAATAACGGAAGGATTTGTTTCTTTATTAGGGCCTTTTATTGATACTGTAGTGATATGTACCATGACAGCATTAGTACTCATCTATACCGGAACCTACGAAAACCCTATGGGCTATGAAGGTGCTCAACTTACAACATTGGCATTCTCAAAAGTATTTTCCTGGTTTCCATATATATTGGTGATTGCTATATTTCTATTCGCTTTCTCAACCATGATTTCATGGTCATACTACGGACTAAAAGGATTTGACTTTCTTGTGGGAAATTTATTTGAGAAAATATTTGGGAATAGAGAAGTTGCCAAATACACTTATTTTGTAATTTTTCTTTTTTTCATAATAGTTGGTGCTGCCTCAAATTTGGGTTCTGTTATTGACTTTTCTGATATGATGATACTCTCCATGGCATTTCCTAATATTATTGGGTTAATAATTCTACTACCCGAAGTAAGACAGGATTTATCTGATTATTGGAATAAACTTAAATCAGGCGAAATAAAGAGATACAAATAATGCCGGGCAATCCAAATAACTGGTTAAAAGGATTTTTCAGCTTAAACAAAAGTGAACAACGAGGTATAATTATTCTGATTTTCATTATTCTCTTCATTGCTGTTATTAATTTACTATTGCCATATATTGTCACATCAAAATCTGAAACCAACTTAATTAAATACAGATCAGATATTGATTCATTTCTTAAAAACCAGAAATTACTTAGAGACTCGGTAAATATAGAATTTTTGCAAAATTCCGGTGAAATTGATATAGCTATTGCCAGTCAGAAAATTAAACCATTTGAATTTAACCCCAATAAGCTTCCTGTTGAGGCATGGAAAAAATTAGGCCTTACCGATAAGCAAATAAGTACCATTAAAAATTATGAAGCAGCAGGAGGTAAATTTAAACGAAAAGAGGATTTGAAAAAAATTTACTCAATATCCGATATTGAATATAAAATTCTTGAGCCATATATCAACATTCCTTCATTATACAAATCAAAAACTGGAAAAGTAATTAAGAAGAAAACTAGTCCTAAAATAATAATATATAAAAACACGGATATTAATTCTGCTAACTCTGATGAATTAAGAGCCTCTCTCGGTCTATCATCCTGGCTTGCAAACAGAACAGTTTCATACAGAGACATTCTGGGAGGATATATAAATGCACAACAGCTTAAAGAAGTATATGGTTTTAACGACAGCATATTCAGAACAGTTGAAAAACACGTTATTATCGACACCTGCAATATTGTAAAAATTGATATTAACAATGTTGAATTCAACAAGTTACTAAAACATCCGTATTTTGATTATAATACAACAAAATCATTATTTAATACTCGCAATAAAATTGGCTCATTTTCATCGTTTGACCAATTAAAACTAATTGATGGCATAAACGATTCAATATACAACAAGGTTAAGTATTATTTGTATTTTCAACCCCTTGATAATTGAAAATTATAGAATTATTGAGCTATTAGAGTGTTGGGTATTTTATAGCTTTTTTATGGTTTTTGCAGGAAAATGGATTGAAATATCCTAACTGGAAGGTTTTCTCTTCCTTTTTTTTAAATATTGATAATCAAGATAATATAGAACTTTTATGGAAAAAGAATTTGCCATAGGTGAATTTAAAGTGTTGTTGAGATTATTAAAAAAATCATCAGGAATATTATGACTCTCCTGATCAATGTTATTTTTATATATCAACAGGAATTCGCTTCCGGGGGCAAACTCCCAGGTAAAAATCAGATCTATATTAAAAGCATTAAATGAAATATCGTTATCCTCGCTATAATTGTTTTTAACCATATATCCATCTTCCTGTAAATCGAAATATTCATTATATTTAACAGTAACCCAGTATTGCCTCATCCTGAAAGTAAGACTTGCTTTTGGTGAAAAGATATAACTGACATCCAGCGTATTTGTAACTCGCTGAATATTTCGGCTTCCCATAATAATTATCTGTTCGCTATTATTCGTACTATCAGCAACATAACCAATGTCATTAAAAATATTATAATAATTAAAATTATAAATTAGAAAAATTTGATCATTGATGCGGAATCGGGGTTTGAACCCGAAATAATAACTAAGTTGATTAAAATCGGTAGATTTCCATATACCTGCACTTACATCTATTACGAATTTTTTTCTGTAATCGGGTGAGAGAAAAATACCAAGTTCATAATTAGATGGATAAATTACTACACGTCCCGGAGTTCTTGATTCAAAATGATCATGCACCTCCAAAGGCTCAGCTTCGAGATCAACTCCAATAGTCAAATAGTTTTTAAAAGTTGCCCTCGTATTTAATTGTATGTCTAAGCTACTATATACACGGGGAGCATATAAATATGAAATATTAACCTCAAATTCGTTTTCCCATTTTATGAGTTTCCAGAATGGGTCATAAAAATTATATTCTATATTGAATCCATTTTCGAATTCATTATTATGACTCAAAAATCCAAGATCATTGTGATCATATGTGTCGCTTACAACATTCTGATAAACCTCTGCCCTGAAGTTTCCACTGATCTTTCCTAATTCAACAAAATATTTATGCCCAAATTCAGGTTTGTTAACCTGATTATATTGCTGACTAATATTAATTCTTCCAAAAACAGAAAACATATCATTATTAT
>CAYWRM010000056.1:3437-13896 GCA_964460905.1 uncultured Lentimicrobiaceae bacterium | reverse complement strand
AGATTTTAATCAAACTTAGGATTACAATATAAGAAATTATTTGAACACCTCAATATATTTAAATTAAAAACCATTCGGTATCCAGGTGGTAATTCATTAATAAGTACAAGAAGCTCATCGGCCGACATTCTTTCGATAATATTATTTTGTTCTTTAATTTGACTTTTTACATATTCTAAATCTGTTTTAATTCCTTGTTTAATTTTCTTTTTATAATAGTTAATTGCTGTATTTACTATTGTGCGTCTTACCCAGCCTTCAAGTGAACCATCACCACGAAAATCCTTAATGTGATTAAATATTCTAATAAACCCATCTTGCAATATATCATCAGCATCCTCATTAATTAAAGCAAAACGTAAGCAAATGCCATACATCTTAGGAGCAAGTTGTTGATAAAAAACACGCTGCGTCTTCGAGTCGTTTTCTTTTAATTTCTTTATGAAGGCACTATTAAATTCCATGCAGAATAAACCATGTTTAAAAATTTCTGCAATGTACTAAAATACCTTCATTTTAAAATGGATGACATAGCAGTTTAATAAATGGTTGCACAAATCGAATGTTTATTGTCCGTTAGCATGCGTGTTTAAAGGTAATAATAGCTATTTTATATAAACTTAATGTAATTAGTCAGAGACTAAATGTAGAATAAACTGCAACATTACTCTGTGAAACTCAGTGTCTTCTTTGTAGTTATTTGTGAAACAACCCTGTCTTGCCGTCAGGCAGGCATACACAAAGTTTAAAGAAGATTTATTGTAACACTTATCATTATTACTTTTTAACACATTACTTAGTTACAACCTAAGTATTACATCAGCTAAAACCAACTATTAGTAATAAAATCATTAATGGTGTTAAGCAGACATTCTTTTTGAATAGGTTTGGTAATTAATTTGTCGATACCAGCTGCCTTAGCATCAGAAATACTGTTTTCAGTAGTAAAATCAATTTGAGCAATTATCGGGATCATTGAGTTCTTAGCTTTAATAATTTTTGTAAACTCTATACCATTAATAACTGGCAAATCATAATTTATTAAAATCAGATCCGGCTTGTTTTCATGATAAAGTCTTATTGCTTCATCACCGGTTTTTGCTCTCAGTAGTTTTGCTTTAGTTTTGTTTAATATCACTTTTAACAGGCTATAATAAACTTCTTCATATTCAGCAATAAGAATAGTACTGTTTTTCCAATCGTAAACAGAATCAGTGGTAGAAGAATTAATTGATTTTGATTCGAGTGATATTATTGATTCGGGAAGGTTTAAATAGAATATAGACCCTGAGCCGGGTTTTGATTGCACTGATATATTTCCATTCAGTAGTTGAGCAAGACCACGCGATATGGCAAGTCCAAGACCAGATCCTCCAACTTTACGTGTTGTCGAATTATCAACTTGACGGAAATGTTCAAATATGTTTTCGTGGTGTTCTTCTTCAATACCCACGCCAGTATCTTTCACAAAGAAACTTATTCCGTTGTTATTCCCAATTGTAAAACCAATTTCAACTTTTCCTACAGTTGTAAAAATAAAAGCATTATCAACAAAGCTAAAAATTATCTGACGTAATCTAATTGGATCTGTTAAAAGTACAACATCAGTATATTCATGATGTTTATTCAGTATCAGATCAACATTTTCACGCCTATGTTTAATTTTATAATTTTTACAATCGGTATATAAATCAACAAGAAAATCAATAACATTAACTCTTTCCTTGCGGATATCCATTTGCCCGGTTTCTATTTTGGAAATGTCGATTAGATCATCTATTCTTTTTAATAGATCGTCACTACTTCCCTGCACTATTTTTGAATATTCAGCTCGTTCTTCATCCGACGTTTCTTCAACTAATAATAGTTCCAAGAATCCTAATATATGATTAAGTGGTGTTCTTATTTCGTGAGAAAGGTTACTTAAAAAGGCTGTTTTAAGAAGGCTTGATTCTTCTGCTTTTTCTTTAGCCGTAATCAGGTTGTTTTCAGCGAGCTTCCTTTTTGTAATATCACCAATGATAATCATATACGATATAACCTTCTTCTCAGAAGATAAGATTGTTATGCCTCTGGAGCGAAAACTGCTATCGCTATTTCCAATTTCACCAAGTTTAATTTCATGATCAAATTGCAGATGGTTATCCAATAGCTCACTAATTTTTTTCATAAGCACTGTACCCTGAAAAGGCTTAAACTTAGTGATATGAATTTTGGTGTTTAGCCTTCTTTTGTCAAAGTCAAAGAGCTTAATAAAAGATATGTTTGCAAGTTGCATATGCCCTTTTGTATCAAGGCTTAGTATAGCTAATGGAATATTATCCAGGATATCATTATAAATATTATTTGATGTGGCTGGCAAGGAATTAATTAATTTGATTGCAGCCATTTCACTTTCCAGCTTAAGAATTTGCTTCTTCAAGAGACTATTCTCAACCTCCGGAGAGTGCCCGGTTCGTTGCTTATTTTTCATTACTGCCTGTTTGTTTTTATAAAATACGTAAAACAACTAATTAAGTTACAATATTGTATAATAATCTTCTATGACAGCTTAGCCTGAATAATTCATGAAAAATGACAATAATAATATTATTTTCACTATGTCAGATAATTGATGATTAAGAGAACGAAAATGTTTTTTGTCATTTTACACTAAAGTGTGTTTATTTCAATACATCTGCTTTGTTGCTAAACCTTTGAAATAGATTACTATATCGTCAGGTTCAGTCGCCTAACATCTGCATCAAACTAAACACATGAATTAATCAGCTTAGCCTGAATAATTCATGAAAAATGACAATAGTATTATTATTTTCACTATGTCAGATAATTGATGATTAAGAGAACAAAAATGTTTTTTGTAATTTTATACTAAAGTGTGTTTATTTCAATGCATCTGCTTCGTTGCAAAACCTTTGAAATAGATTACTATATCGTCAGGTTCAGTCGCCTAACATCTGCATCAAACTAAACACATGAATTAATCTGCTTAGACTAAACTATGAAAACATTAAATCAGCAAGCATTTTGTGATCATCTTCGTTAAGAGGATGGTGCATTCCTGTAATTTTATTTTTATTATACTGATAAATAATCTCTTTTTTTCTTTCAGTAGTGATTTCTATTTCATTTATGTAAATTGGGGAGCCAACTTTACGAAAAAATGAAACAAGGTTTTCGATTGTATCATCAACATTATCAGTATTGAAGAGCCCTTTCCCAAGTTTAATTATTCTATCAGGGATTCTATCTTTCTGCAACTTAAGCCATGCCGGATATGCAATACTTAATGAAGCACCATGGGGAGTGTCGAACAATAATGAAAGTTCATGCCCTAAACCGTGAACTGCCCAGTCGCCACTTTTTTTGCAATAATTAGTTAATCCATTAAGGGCTAGTGTTGCATCAAGCATAATATTTGTTCTGAGATCAATATTTGTTAGGTCATCTAACAAAAGAGGACCCCACTTCATTGCATCTTTAATAATATCAATGGTTATTTGATCGATAATCGAAGGTTCGCCTTTTCCAAAAAAAGCTTCAAGTGCATGTGCAATTAAATCAACGATGCCAAAAGCAGTATAATCCTTGGGAACAGTAACAGTAAACTTAGGATCAAGAAACGAGTGTGCAGGAAACATAAGCGGGTTTACAAAACCATTTTTTTGACCTGTATTGTGATTTTGAACTACTGCAGCTGCGTTCATTTCTGTTCCGGTTGCAGCTAATGTTAATACAGTAACTAATGGTATTGCTTTTTCAGGAGCCAAATTCCAGGTCATATAGTCCCACGGGTTTTCCCCGGATGCAATGCTAAGTGACATAACTTTGGCAGAATCAATTACGCTTCCTCCACCTAGGGCAACAATTACATCAATATTATTTTCTATGCCAATTACGGTGGCTTTTTCTACATCTTCTATAATTGGGTTTGACTTTATTCCAGAATATTCAAAAACCTGCAACCCAGAGTTCTCTAATTGTGAAATTACTTGATTATAATATCCATATTTTTTAACAGAGCCTTTACCATAAACGAGTAATACTCGATTTCCATATTGTTTAACTGTTTCTCCTAAAGTAACTATTACATCGACACCAAAGTGAAGTTTCACGGGGTTATATGCTACAAAATTTTCCATAATATTTTTTCTCCAAAAATAGTGAAAAACGGAAATTATGTATACACCAACTATAAAATAATAAAAGGATGATCAATATAGTTTGTTATTTATTTTATAATACTATAAGCTTACCAGAATAGACATTTTCACCAAATGATGCTTTGTAAAAATAAATACCACCGTGAAGTTTTGAACCGCCTTTATCTATTCCTTTCCAATTAACTTTATAACTACCCTTATTTAGCTTATTGTTTAACAGTCTGTTAACCATTTTACCGTTGACGTCATAAATTTCAAAATTCATAACGGATTCATCAGTTAGTGTAAAACTGATTATTGTTGATTCGCTAAATGGGTTTGGAAAGATAGATAATTGATTGGGGTTAAATTCAGTATTATTGCCAATGCCTACAGTTGTTGAATGCAAGAATAATCCAAATGAAGTACCGGCCAGTAAATCATCATAATATATACAATTCACCCCTGTTCCAAGTGGATATGACCAAACTAGTGACCATGTTGATGATCCGGATGCCAATTGATAAATTTCATGTTCAACAGCAATATATGTATCATGATTGACCACATCAGTTGTAATTGCTCTGCCAACTCCCATAGAAGGCAACCCTGAAATTGGAAGTACTTCCCAGTAAGTATCCCCAATTGCTTTTCTATAGACAACAACATTGGATCCCGATGCATCTGAACCACATGCATAGATAGTATCATCAGGTGTTACATATAAATCCATAATGGTTGCTGAAAGCTGATATGATGGTCCTGTGTATAAATCTTCTGAAATTGACCATGTTAAGGGAGCAGTTTCCTCAATGCGATAAATACCACTAACAAAACCATAAGTTGTATTATGTTCAACCCCAACATAAACAGTACTATTACTATTTTCGTTAACTACAACTAAGTCGTTTACATCACAACCTTCAGTTATCATTGGTGATCCGGTAATTTGTGAGAAAGTCCATGATCCACTTGTGTTTTCTCCAACAAAAACAGCACCCATTGACTCGGTAGGTTCATCCCAGTCTTCCTTATCATATAATCCCACAAAGATTCTTTCGTTAGATGCGTTTGGATCATAAGCTATGGCAGAAGTATAAGTGCCATAAGTCCATGTGTAATTAGGATAGGGTGAATCGTTGTGTGCTTCAAAAAGCATATCATAACTAGATGGTAAATCGAAAGAGCCATTAGAATTCGTCCAGACGTATACATCACCATCATTGTTTCCACAATATAATGGATCAGCATAAACATAACATTCAACATCAGTCCATGGCGTGGTATGAAATTGTGGCCATATGGGATTGCTCCAGTTTGGTGATGAGCCACCATATTCTGATACATTCCAAATGCCTGATTTTGTGGCTACCCAAGCAGTATCTTTAGTGACATTTTGTGCCCAATCAAATACTTGCACTGCTTGCAATCCATAATTTATTTCAACTACAGTTGATGTGTAGTTCTCATACATTCCTATTCCCCAGTCAGTGCGAACATATGCATAATCACCATTTGTGGGATCTGCAATTACTGATCCGTCAGCACCACCAGAATAGAACCATGTTGCACCATCATCGTCACTCATAACTCTACTAAAATATACAATGTAGTCTCCTCCTAAGTTAGTTTCTATCGACATTTCACCTCTTCCGCAATCTTCCAGTACTGGTACCGTCGTCCATGGGTCACCATCAAAATCAGTATAGGAAACCTGAGCAACAAAAGATGAAGAGTTTCCTTCGTAGCTTCCTGTGTAAAGTCTGCCATCAGGTGCAATACCCATTGATACATATTCCTTTCCTAAAATTGCAATACTCGACAACGAAACGTATGACCATGTAGTTGAATTTGATATTAGATTATATGGATCAGATGATTTATATATTATAGGTGGTGACCCGGGGACAAACACATAAACATAATTGTTTGATGGATTAACATGAATTTCCAGTGGAAACTGATTCATCCATCCGGGACTTGTAGCTATCAAGCTGCTGTCGATGTTTATTATATTACCCATAGCGTCCAAATCAGAAATGAACATCCATTCTTCGTTACCCATAGATTTTTCATAAAATAACCTTGAATCATATGCTTCAACAGCCTCAATTGGGTATGAGCCAATTGTATATAGGGATCCGGGAGCTGTTCCGGCAGCAATAAAATCTCCAAATTCAGTTGAAGCAAATACAAATCCTGAATTTTCGTCAACTGCAAAATTTCTAATTTTTCCATATCCGGAGTTTGCATCCAAATCTGGTACTACAGTCCAACTTGTAAAAGTAGGGGTAGTAGTGTTAACATTAAAAATGGTTGTGTAAAACATAGAGTTAGGACTGAATGCAGAAACAAAAACTCTTGTTGATGAAGGTGATAACACATAATTATCAATATGCTCAATATACCCACCATAAACAGGTTCAGCCTGGGGAGCTGTTTGTCCATAAGTAATTTTTGGTAAACTTCCATAAAAGAAGAAGAATACAATAATTGGAAAAATTGTGTGTAGCTTTTTCATATCTAAAGTTTTACATTAAGGGTATTAGCTTTTTATGTCAAAGATAGTGTAGAAAACAGTATAAATCAAGTATAAAAAATAAATATGGGGGTTAGGTAGTGAATGTTATGTATAAGATATTTAATGGAATAGATTATCTATTATTTTAAAAAGGTTTCAAATATTTGTTAGTCGCTAATTAGCCCAATACCTTATGAAAATATTGTATTTTTGGTTATTATGGGAAAAATAATTGTCTTTTTATCATTAACTATACTGCTTATATCGTGTAAACAGAATAATCCCAAAGTTGTTATTGAAACAAACCTTGGAGATATTACACTTGAACTATATGAAAAGGAAGCTCCAATAACGACAAATAATTTCATAAAGTACATTGATGAGAAAAGATACAAAGGCGCTACATTTTACAGGGTTGTTACACAAGGTAATCAACCGAATAGCAAAGTTAAAATTGAAGTTATACAAGGTGGATTATACGAAGATAATCACCCACAGAATCTAGCACCAATTCCGCATGAAAGCACTGATAAAACAGGTATCTTGCATCTTAATGGAGTGATATCAATGGCCAGATATGAGCCCGGAACAGCAACTTTTGAATTTTTCATTTGTGTGGGTGATCAGCCATTATTGGATTTTGGTGGCAACAGAAATCCCGACAACGACGGGTTTGCTGCTTTTGGAAAAGTAATTAATGGAATGGATGTGGTTAGAAAAATTCAGCAACAACCAGAAAGAGATCAATATCTTGACCCAAGAATCCCAATTATAAATATGCGAATAATTTATTAATGATTAAGATTTCTCGCAAACCCGCAAGAAATAGAAAATATACTGATTATTCTGAATGGTTTTCAATTATACTCAATCATTTACAATAATCATTCTTGGCAGCTTGGCGTCTTTGCATGAAATTCATGTTTTTAACTGAACTCAAAATAATAGAACTTTTAATAGCTTCCTTTTTTGTAACTTCGCCGCCTGATTTGAATCTCAAATTATACATTATTAAAAGTAAATTATAAATAATCAATAAGAAATAAAAATGCTACGTTCACATACTTGCGGAGAGCTTAAAATAGAAGATGTTAATAAGGAAATAATCTTGTCAGGATGGGTACAAAAAATCCGCGATAAAGGTGGCTTAATTTGGATTGATTTACGTGATCGTTACGGAATAACTCAACTATTACTGGAAGAAGGAAGATCTAATAACGAAACAATTAAAATTGCCAGAAAGCTTGGTCGTGAGTTTGTGATACAAGCAAAAGGTAAGGTTATTGAGCGTGAAGCCAAGAATCCAAAAATGGTAACCGGTGATATTGAAATTGATCTTAACTCATTGGAAATTCTAAATTCTTCAAAAACACCACCATTTACAATTGAAGATAATACTGATGGTGGCGAGGAGTTGAGAATGAAATATCGTTATCTAGACCTTAGACGTCAGCCACTACGTAAGAATCTGGAACTTAGAAATCGCCTTTCAATTGAAACCAGAAAATATTTGGACGACAAGAAGTTTTTTGAAATAGAAACTCCATATCTGATTAAGTCAACACCGGAGGGAGCTCGTGATTTTGTAGTTCCTTCAAGGATGAATGAAGGTCAGTTTTATGCCTTACCACAGTCACCACAAACTTTTAAACAATTGTTGATGGTAGCCGGGTATGATCGTTATTATCAGCTGGTTAAATGTTTCCGTGATGAGGATCTTAGAGCAGATCGTCAGCCTGAGTTTACTCAAATTGATTGTGAAATGGCATTTGTTGAACAAGATGATATACTAAACACATTCGAAGGGATGGTAAAGTACCTTTTCAAAACTGTAAAAGGTGTAGACATTCCAGAATTACCTCGAATGGAGTACGCTGATACAATGAAATATTATGGCAGCGATAAGCCTGATTTAAGATTTGGGATGAAATTTGTGGAGCTCAATGATGTTGCACAAAACAAAGGTTTTCAAATTTTTGATGATGCTGAGCTTGTTGTAGGGATTGCTGCTAGCGGATGTGCCGGATATTCACGTAAGCAATTAGATAAACTCACTGATTTTGTGAGAAAACCACAAATTGGTGCCAAAGGGTTGGTTTATATAAAGTACAATGAAGATGGTAGTTTCAAATCTTCAGTTGATAAATTTTATTCACAGGAAGACCTGAAAGATTGGGCTGAAAAATTTAATGCTAACCCGGGCGATTTGATGCTTGTCCTTTCCGGTGAAGCTGATAAAGTAAGGAAACAACTTAATGAACTACGCCTTGAAATGGGTAATAGGTTGGAACTACGTAATCCTGATGTATTTGTACCACTTTGGGTTATTGATTTCCCATTGCTTGAGTGGGATGAAGATTCTGAAAGATACCATGCAATGCACCACCCGTTTACCTCACCAAAAACTGAAGATTTAGAACTTCTGGACACAAAGCCGGGTGAAGTACGTGCCAATGCTTACGACCTTGTTATAAATGGTGTTGAAATAGGTGGTGGCTCTATTCGTATTCACGATCGCGACTTGCAAAAACTCATGTTCAGGCATCTTGGTTTTACAGATGAAGAAGCACAGGATCAGTTTGGATTTTTAATGAATGCATTTGAATATGGAGCTCCACCTCATGGTGGTATTGCACTTGGTTTCGACCGTTTAGCAGCTCTATTTGGCGGGCAAGATTCAATTCGTGATTTTATTGCATTCCCCAAAAATAATTCCGGTCGTGATATTATGATTGATTCACCTTCAGTAATTGCTGATGAGCAATTGGATGAATTGATGTTGAAAGTGGTGAAGGAATAACTTGGAAGGAAGCATATGTTCTTTCGGAATTGAATTCCGAAAGTTTTGGGATGCAGATTTTAAATCTGTAAATCAAGCGCGTTTGCAACGCGTTTGTAAACAAATCGCATTTATAATGCAAATCATCAAAAATGAACTCACATCAATTAATTAATAAAAATGTCAGAACAGTATAAGTTTCATGATCAAGAAGGATTATACTTTACCACAACAACTGTTGTTGACTGGATTGATATTTTCACAAGACCAGATTTCAAGACTGTAATTATAGATTCATTAAAATACAACCAAGAACATAAAGGATTAATAATTCATTCATGGTGTTTAATGACTAATCATTTACACATGATTGTTAGTGCAAAAGAAGGATTCAGTTTATCAGCAATTATGCGTGATTTAAAAAAATTCACAAGTAAAGAAATTATTAAAACAATAGTTGATATTCAAGAAAGCCGAAAGGAATGGATGTTAGTACGTTTTGAATATGCAGGTAAATATTCAAAAAGAATAAAAAATTATAAATTTTGGCAAGATGGTAATCATCCAATTGAGCTAAATACAAATGAATTAATTGATGAAAAGCTGGATTATATTCATAATAATCCTGTTGTTGCAGAAATTGTAGAAAGACCAGAGGAATATTTATATAGTTCTGCAAGAGACTATATTGGAATAAAAGGACTATTAAATATTGAATTGATTGATTTGTAGGCAGCATTATAAATGCTTGGTGTTAATGCACTCGTTGAAAACGAGCGCAATTCAATTGTTTTAGCAAGACTGATTCAAGCGCATTTGTAATGCAAATCTATTTAAAATGAACTCACAGACGCACATATACCTCGCCCCATTTCAGGGAATTACAACTTACACTTATCGTGAAATTTATACAAAGCATTTTGCAGGTGTTGATAAATTGTTTACACCATTCTTTACTGGAATTCAAAAACCCAAAAGCCTTGCAAAGAGGGCATATGAGTTTAATTATCCTTTTCA
>CAYWRM010000056.1:0-3337 GCA_964460905.1 uncultured Lentimicrobiaceae bacterium | reverse complement strand
TGAACTTACAATTCATGCGCGTATTGGAAAACAACTTTATGCAGGTGATGTACGAATAGAAGCAGTGAAAAAAGCGATTTTAAAAGGGGCTGGCAATATAGTTTACAATGGTGATATTTTCTCCGTTAGCGATTTTATAAAAATTCAAGATGACCTGAAAACAACCAATCATTGGATGATTGGAAGAGGCTTGCTTGTTGATCCTTTTTTACCTATAAAGATTAAGAATATACAAGTGCCAGATTTATATGAACAAAAAGAAATTACTTACAAGTTTATCACAGATCTATACATTGCTTACCGAAAGAAGATGAACGACAGGCTACAAGCAACAGGCCCATTAAAAGAGCTCTGGGGATTTATGGCATTTTCGTTTAATAATCCACAAAAAGTGTTTAACCTTATTAAAAAAACCCGATCACTTAATGAGTATGAAGAAGAGGTTGCAAATGTTTTTAAAGAGTTTGCATGGGTTGGCTCGGAGGCCGGGTTATATAAAAAGCACCTAATGAAAATTGACTAATTCAATTTAGTTGTTCAAACTTTCCTTTAAAGCAAGTAGTTAATAGTTTGGTTTTTGTATATCTGAAGATGCGTATATTGAAATCAAGCATACAATACCAATTCAATTATTCGTAATTTTATAATCGCAAAAAAAGGAGTACAACTTTTTCATTCCTTTTTACGTCTATTGGATGATAACATGAATATTACCGAGAAGGAGCTTGTTAGGCTTTGCAAACGTAAGAATGCCTCAGCCCAGAAGTTGCTGTATAATACCTATCACAGCAGTTTATTGGGAATTTGTATGCGTTATGGAAAAAGCAAAGATGAAGCTGAGGATATCCTGCAATTAGGAATGATTCAAATTTTCAAAAGCATTGGTTCGTATTCTGGAAAAGGTTCTTTTGAGGGATGGATGAAACGAATAGTTTTAAATATTGCTATTGATAATTTCAGAAAGAACAATAAGTATTATTATCACCATGATATTGATGAAATTAACGGCGAATCATATTTTGCTTCAGATATTCCTGATAATCTTGAGGTTAAAGATCTTCTACATACAGTTCAACAATTACCTGATGGATATCGTATGGTTTTTAATCTTTTTGCAATCGAGGGCTATTCACATAAAGAAATTTCTGCTAAACTTGGTATTTCAGAGAATACTTCAAAAACACAATTGCTTAGAGCTAGGAAAAGTTTAAGGAAGAAGTTGCTGATGTTAAATAAAGTACCATCAAAAACAAAAATTGCTAATGAAAGATGAACTAAAACATATCGATGAGCTTTATAAAAGCAATCTTGAAAACTATCAGGAAGAAGCTGGAAAAGAAGTTTGGAGAAATATGCGCTGGATTTTATTTTGGTTGCGTTATAGATTGCTGTTTGGTGTAGCTTCTGTTGTTCTGTTACTTGGGTTATTGTCATTATTTTTTATTGATAACCTCAACACATCAGATAATTCTACTATCACCGAAAATAATAATACCGAACTTATTTTAAGTGCAGATTATCAAACTGAAGAAATTCAAGAACCTGAGAATTCAACTTTTTCTAATAATAATGAAATTACAAATACCGGTTCACTATCAAAAAAGACTGATATTAAGGCATCTTCTCCTAATAAACCTCCTGTTAATATACTAAGCGAAATAATTGAAATAAATAATACTGATGAGCGTAATAAAAACAACTTAGTATTAGATTATAATAAATCATTAACCGAAATAAGCCGAAAAAATTATGCCTACAAAATAGCTAGTTCACCCGATAGTAATTTACTAGGTTATAATCGTCGTACGGATTTATTACCATTATCTCATTCTAATAATTGGGTTTCAGTTAATATTTATGCCGGGCCTACATTTTCAAAATCCGATATTTCAGGATATAACTCTGAATATTTAGCATTTAGAAATAATAACGAATCAAATAAAGAGGGTTGGTCTCTGGGAGTAGATTTGAGGTTTCACCTTAAAAACTGGATAATTAGTACTGGTTTAAACTATTCAATTTATAATCAATCGCGTGCATATATGCATAGTTCTCAGGAGTATTCTCCTGATGATAGTTATTATAATTATGATACTACATGGATTTGGGTTTTTGATCCTCCAAATTATGGAATTCCAATTGTTACAGGGATCGACAGCAGCTGGGTTAAAGTTTATAACAACATTACAATTGATAATTCGGGGCTAAATCAATTGAAATATTTAGAAATTCCGCTGTTGGTTGGTTATTCATTTAATTCAAACTTGTTTACATTTGAGATAAATGCTGGAGTATCGGCAGGATATTTGATTTATTCTAGTGTAAAAGCACCTGCTTTTAATAATCTTGATGATATTATAACGGTCGAACAAATGAATAATACTATTTTCAACGTTCTTGCAAATGTTTCTATATATTATCATATCAATTCTAAAATGAGCCTTTTTATGTCACCATATTACAAACAAAACTTTATTTCGGTATTTAACAATGATTATCCTGTTAAACAGAGATTTAAAACTTCTGGGTTAAATTTTGGTATAAGTTTTCAGTTTTAGTAAGTTTGTTCTTGCTAATTTATAATTTACCAAAAATCATGAGATTTGTTGTAATCATATTGATAATGGCTTTTCTTGAGTCAATTAGTTATTGTCAGGAAAGGGCAATGGTTTGGTATTTTGGTGATCATGTAGGTGTAGATTTTAATAGCGGTGAACCGCTTGTATTAACTGATGGTGCTTTAAAAGCAGAGGCAGGTTGCGCTAGTATATGCGATGTAGATGGAAATTTGTTGTTTTATACTAACGGAATAAAAGTATGGAATAGAAATCACCAGGTTATGACAAATGGTGATTCTCTTAATGGTAGTCAGCTTGTAAATCAAAATAGTGTAATTGTTCCAAAACCATTATCCAACTCCAACTATTATCTGTTCACACTTAACAACTATGATACTTTAAGAGGATTCAATTACTCTGTAATTGACATGAATATGGAAAATGGACTTGGTAAGATAATTGAGAAGAACACTCAGGTTTCAATTAATGTACTGGAAAAAATTGCCGCTGTTGAACATTGTAATATGCAAGACTATTGGGTAATTACTCATGGATACAACAATGATTTTTATAGTTATTTGGTTACTGATATTGCTGTAATTGCTGATACAGTTAAAAGCAATGTCGGAACTCAGCCAAAAGCTGATATTGGGTATTTAAAGATTTCACCTGCCGGCAATAAATTAGTTATGCCTATTAATAATGATAGTATCCTGGTGGAGATTTTAAAATTTGATAATCGAACCGGAGAAATATATCAACCCATAAAAATAACTTTA
>CAYWRM010000055.1:0-14363 GCA_964460905.1 uncultured Lentimicrobiaceae bacterium | reverse complement strand
TTTTTTTAACGACAAGCTTTAAATGATCCATCAACCTGGCTGTATGCTCCGGTATTGGTGGCACAAGTTGGAGCGGTTTATCCAAGAAATAAAAGTATTCGCCTTTTTATTTTAAAAAATAATAACATATATATTACATTGGTGCTCCACCTCAAACAAGGCAAAGTACTATTTTACGGAGATAATGCTTTGTAGGGGTTGTTACAGTATTATTTTGATATTCTAGTGACTAGTTCATCATACACAATAAGCAAAGATATTATATCTATCATCATCGGGAAAAGTTCGTGAGAAAGTGGAAAAGCCTTAATCGATGAAGTCTTGAATATGGACAGGCATATGTGAGGAGTAAATCAATAATGGGTGGCTGGGCTATTGCGTAAAGCCCTATTCTTGGCTCTACGATTAAATTGGAACGCTTGAATAAAAAAGGATATGTTGCTTCGCTTGATATTTATAAAAAGACACTATCCACAACTTAACTAACCGCTGTATACGAGAATTGTATGTACAGTAGTGTGAAAGGCGCACTCTGTCAGTTGATTCTGGCGGAGCCGTCTACTCATTATACACATTTATAATTATTGTCACAAATAAAAAAGCCTATCAATTATGACAGGCTTTTCCATAGAAATATGTTTAAAGTAATTGATTAAACTACTTTAACATTTATTGCATTCAAGCCTTTTGGACCTTCTTCTACATCGTAGCTTACTTTGTCCCCATCCTTGATTTCATCAATTAGTCCATTTAGATGTACAAATACATCTTTGTCACCTTCTTCTGGAGCTATGAATCCAAATCCCTTAGAATTACTGAAAAATTTTACTGTTCCGTTACTCATGCTATATAGTTATAAATTAAATGCAAATGTAAGGTTTTATTACAAGTCTGACTAACATTTACGCAAGAATATAGTTGTCATGTGGTTACAATTATTATTTTTCTATTAATTGACATTCATTAAAGGCTTTTATATAATATCGCTTTATACTGTGTTTTATTTTTTTACAGATATGTCCATTGGTATATAGAACTCACGAGATGCAGACTATATATTGCTTTAGTAACAGAGGTTCTCCCGAAGATATTCAGTCACTTCTACAAACTCTTAAAAACAATAAATCAGACTAATGTTTACGGGCAATTGGGGAAATTATACTCAATTGTTAAATAGATTGAAAAGGATCTTTTTAAACAAACAATCCAAACCAATCATTCCCCATAACACAACTTTCATTCATCGGTTCCGTCAACACTTTATTCATACTTTGGGCTCGCCCAGTCAGAATACTTAATTGTTATGCCCTGTTTATTTTTTTATCTTTTTTCCCCATTAATTGATTCTGATATTTTTTTCATTTCCTGATTCTCAATAATCAAGAAAGCTTAAAATAATGAGTTCTGACTAATGAGGTACTATTCTTAATTCAAACTATCAATTTTGTCCTGAGATAAAAATTCGTAGTCAAGTCAATGTTTTTACATAAAATATTGAGAAGCAGCAATAATCACTATTATAGCAATTAATCCTAAATATGCATAAACATGACCGAAATTTAAAGTCCACCCAAGTGATGGGTTAATTTTAGGAACTATTAATCTTGGGTCTTTACGGTTAACATAAAAAATACCCTTCCAATTATCAGGATTCTTACTCATTAAATTATAATTTTCACTTTTATCTTTCATTTTCATGGTTTTTAATTTTATAATTAATGGTCAATATTTTCTCATGTTGTCTTAAATGTCACGTCCTAAGGGTTAACCAAATATAAACAAATTAGCTAAGACCTTCGCTCTGTTTTTCGTGCCAATCAAACCATCAAGCACAAAGCTTAAAATAAGGCGATTTAACACATTCTAATAGCGGATGAAATTACTACTTTGAACAAATAAATCCACTACATGTCCTCTAAATAGCTGTAACGGGTATTGCAATACGTTTTATCTTCATGAATAATACCCAAATTGTTGTTGGGCTGCAACCTCACTTACTTCATTTTATATTTCGCAGTAAACCAAATGCTTCATACAAATCCAAACTGGGAAAATTATCAAATGGGTCGAAAAATCTATCCTTTTTGGTACTTTTGAGCCGAAATTAAATACGCATAAATAATGGGAAATAAATTAGTCAAAAAAGAGATCGACGTTTTAGATTATTTTAATGAAATCATTAAGGGAATCAAAACGGGTGTTTTGTTAACAACCAAACACAATAACAAAGTTAATACCATGACAATTTCATGGGGACAGGTAGGCATTGAATGGAACAAACTCATATTTACCACGTATGTAAGAACAGGAAGATATACACATAAGATGTTATTGGAAAGCGGGGTTTTCACAATAAATATTGGATCACGCCAAAAAGTTGGAAAAATACTTAACTTCTGTGGATCGAAAAGCGGAAAGTCAGTAGACAAGGTTAGTGCATTGGGATTAACGGTGGTTAAGGGAAACAACATTGATGTCGTAGGCTTTAAAGAGTTACCCCTAACCCTTGAGTGCAAAGTGATTTACCGACAATTACAAGATGAAAATTCAATTTCCAAAAGTATAAAGAGTCGGTTTTACCCACATGAAGTCCCAAGTGATTACAGCGGATCGAATAAAGATTACCATACCATGTTTTATGGTGAAATTGTAGGTGCTTATTTGATTGAGGAATCAGATGAGTAGAAACCTCCAACACGGCTAACTAGAGTACAAAACACTTAGCGCCACGAATATACTAAATTTTTGACCACAAGTCAAGTACGGAGAGTTCTAATTATATTTCAGGTCCACTTATCCTTATTCCTATAAGCTCGATGGACACATTGGAAGCTCAGCTCACGACAGATCATGGAATGGAGAATGAGCGGTTATGGGGTATAGCAGCATACGCATGGAGTCGCACTCGAATGGGTGTTTGGGCTGTAGTACAGAGTCCAATTTGTGGCACTACAATTACTTTAAAAAGGTTGATGCAAAAGGGCTATGTGCCAATGCTTGATATTTACAAACGTATCTCCCCACAACTTAATGAGCCGCTGTATACGAGAATCGTACGTACAGTTGTGTGAGAGGCGCACTCTGTCAGTTGATTCTGGCGGAGCCGTATCGATTGTGTGGCGTATTTTATTGTCCAATACTCGGTCTCATTCCGTTAATTAACTCAATCAAAGTCGTGTCTGTTAAACTTGTTTGATATATTTTTCTTGGTTCATTTATATTTTCAAATCCTGAAAAATAAATTCTGTCTTGCCTATCTATCCACAAGTCTGTTGTGCAAAGTCCTTTTTTAGAAATCCGTTTTGTGGATTTTGTATTAAAATCATAGCTGAATATTGCACTTGAAGGTTCATTTAATCCTTCGATAAACTCGTCTATTCCGCCAGCAAAAATCATTTGTTTATTGTCAGAAGTCAAACAGAATCGTGTTGAACTTGAAAAATAGAATTTGTCGCCAAATAGTTGTGATAAATCATACTTTTCTATCAATTTTCCGCTTGTGTCAAATTTGTATAAAACATCCAGATTATATGCAAAAATATATTTTCCATCTTGGCTCCAAGTTGGTGCATGTAATCCAATGTCTGAATCAGTTGAAATAATTTTAAATTCGGAATGATTGGGTTTAATTAATCCAATTTGCCAATCATTGTTCATGATACAAAATGCCAAATATTCACCTGTTGGAGACCATATCGCTCCGTAATGGTTTTTGTCATTGATTTCTAAATCCTTTATTGTTGAATTTTCTGTATTAATCAATCTAATAATCCTTGAATAGTCTTTTCCTGTCGAAGATGATTGTGTGTATGCAATCCATTTACCGTCTGGTGAAATACAAGGGTCGAATCCTTCTATTAGATTTTTAGTCTTTCCAGTTGCAAAATCATGATAGCTTATGAATTCATTGTTTTGAAAAGCAAGTTTTCGATTGTCAATTTTTACTTTCTCCTTTGAATTATCTTTCTGGTTATTTGATTTCTTATCCGTTCCAGTATTGCATGAATTAATAAGAATCAAAAGTCCAATCAATAATGTTATTTGTTTCATGTTAAGTCTGTTTTATATGCTATACAACGTTTTGAATATGGTGCGTGCCGCACTTTATTCAATAATTTTCTTTGGTTTTAGTATTTTCAAATTTACTATTTCTTTTCTAAGTGTTACTAACTGCGGCATGCACTATATTTTGTTGTAGCCAGTTATTATAATATTTCTTTGTCCTTAATCCATTTATCAATAACAATGGGTAATGTTGTTTCTGGTGATTGAAAATCATATTCATGATATAATTTTCCTATTAAGTCAGTTTGAAGCGAAGTTAATGTTAGATCTTTTAGGAACAATATAGGTTTGTTCATTGCCATCATGTAGCCAATTTCCAGTGAGACGTTTGGGTTAAAATAGTTGGTGTTAATTCTTTCAAAAAGTGCAACCCCAAATGAACAGCCATGCATATATGTTTTTATATTTTCTAATAAATCGTCTGCATACCATTTATCATCAGCCCTAAGTAGTTTTATACCTCTCTGATCAAATTTTTCTTTGATAATATTTATTAATCCCATTTGTAATTTTGAGTCCTCAAATTTCATCATAAGAAATCCACACTTTATTGAAGGAGGATTATCTTTCCTAAATCTTTTTAATGGTTGTTTTAATTCTTCACCGAAATTAGAATCAATTGAAACATTTAAATTTTCTAATTCTTCTGGGTAAATTGAAATTTTTAACCATGTTTCTTCCAATGTTATTTCATCAGTAATATCATCCGTTTCCGTTCTTACATAATAATCAGGTTCAATTGTAATTGTACCTTTTAAATATTTTGTTTGTCTAAAGCATTTAAAAGTATGTTTAAACTCCTTAAGATCAAAGATCCATTCTCCTGTTAGATTTTTTAATGGTCTTAAATAAGATATGTTGTTTTTGTTCAGAATTCTATTGAATCTTCTTAAAATCTCATGTTTACTTAAGTCTTCCTCTTCTTTGTAGAAAATGAAAACTGGGCTTTCAGGTGGAATTCCTTTGTGAGTCGGTGCCTGAATATCGAGAATCCCAACAAAATTAACAAAGTGAAATGTAAACATATTTACTGGTTTTTTAATTGGCTACAACTTGTTAATAAACATTATAAACTATTGTTTATTGCAAATAGTTAAAAGGCAGATTATTAATTGTATAGTCTTGATTAAATATTTACAACCGCATAATTATTATGTATTGGTAATCATATATAGTTTTTCGTCGTTGAATTTAGTAAGCATCTCAGAATTGCCAGTTATGTTAATTATCTCAATCTGACCCTCAAATATAGAAATTAAATAGATGTGTTTTGAATTATTGTTGAAAATATTGTGGGATTAAGGTTGAGATTTAGGTTGAGATTCCTACATGCTTTGCTCTTCGGCAGGCAGGGAGGTTTAGGTTACTGATATGTTACGCAACGGCATGGAAGGAAGTTAAGGAATTTAATATTAATTTTTGAAATAGGTTCCTTACAGGTATTTTTCAGACTACAATATTTGATGTATTTTGTAGGGATAAAATGAAAAAACCGCTATGATTGAACATCTTAGCGGTTTTTATTGCTGATTGTCAGCACTTTAGTAGTCCGTACGGGATTATCAGATAGGTATTCTTACATATAATGTAGTAATCACATGTTCTCTAATAGTACTAATAATTAGTGAATTAACAATATTATGTTATTTTAGGTTTTATCTTGTTATTCTAAATAATTGTTGTAAATCAAAATTGCAGTATGAAATTTAACGTTAAAATTGCACCCGAAAGACGAAAAGATAAAGAAGGAGCTATTATTGGCAAAAACGTGCCAATTTTTATTGACATACGCTTTGCTGGTAACAGGCTTGCTTATTTTACAGGGTATAGAATAGACACTGACAATTTTGACACTGATATAGAAGGAGAAGAAACACCACAGGCTATAGGTGATGGTACAGAGGGCGGAAAAATTGTAAAATCTAAAGTTATCAACAAGAGGTTAAAAGGGATTAATACAAGGGTGAATACTTACTTTGAGGATAATCCAAGGGAGGTGTCAAAAAAAGACTTGAAGAAAGTATTAGATATTTTTTGTGGAAAACACATAAATGAAGTAAACATAGACGATGATAATAGTTTTTTTGCAATGTTCACAAAATACATCGAAAATGAAGTCTCGGTAAAAAGCAAGAGAAATGTAAAAACAGTTTTCAATAACTGGCAGCAGTATGAGTTAAAACGAAAAGTTAAATTGACTTTTGAATATGTCACAGTTGATGTACTACGAGATTTTCAAAAGTATCTGAAAAATGAAAGTATAAAGCCATCAGGTAGGAACTCAAAAAAGATGGTTAAAGCTCCTAAGGGTGCTAACACAATTCATAGGTTCATGAAGACTACACGTGCCTTTTGGAATTATGCAAGAAAAGAGTTAAAAAGGAAAGATATAATAATAGGATATCCATTTAATGATGGTTATAAATTACCGGGTGAAGTATATGGAAAACCTATTTACATATGCATTGAGGAACGTAATAAACTCTTTTATGCTGAACTTAAAACTGAACGATTGAAACATGTTAGAGATATTTTTGTGTTTCAATGTTTTATTGGAGCACGTGTTGCCGACCTTAATAAATTGACTAAATCAAATATTCAAGATGGTATCCTATCGTATATACCCCGAAAAACAAAAGATGGGAAGCCTGTTACTGTAAATATACCGTTACATTCTATGGCCATTGAAATTCTTAGCAGGTATGAATTACCAAACCACAGCATTTTACCATTTATCAGTAATCAACGATACAATGAATATATAAGAGAGCTGTTTGAGGAAGCTAAATTAACTCGAATTGTAACTAGACTTAATCCAAGAACAAAAGAGGAGGAGCATGTTCGGTTGTGCGATATTGCAAGCTCGCACATGGCTAGACGTGCCTTTGTTGGCAATTTATATGGTAAAGTAGATAACGGCATAATAAGCAGTATGAGTGGTCATGCCCCTGGAAGTAAAGCATTCACTCGATATTATAACGTAAGCAACGATTTACAAAAAGATGCAATTAATAAGCTTTAATATGGAAAAATCAAAATTTAGAGAAATGTTTGTAGTAGATCCAGAGGTAGCTAATTTTAAGAAAGGTGACCGCCTTGGTTGTGAATCGATAATGCCGAAACTTCATCCATACAATATTAATAACATGCAAAGAGATGAAAATGGTGTAATATATGATATGGAAGATTCTTACTATATTTCAGAGGTGGAAATTCAGATTTTTGAAAAATTAAAGCCTTCAGAGATTTCAGCTTTTTTAAGCTATCATTTCAAGTATTCTAAAAAAAAGGATAGATTAATAAGCTTCATAAAATATGATATTTGGGAAAGATTCAATGAATATATCCCCATTCCCGCACACCGTGAGTCTGCAATTAAGGATTGGTTAGAAAAGATTATTGATAAGAGAAAGTCTGATACGCAAAGTTTCTATAAAACCATAAAGAATATGTTCCCTACAATATTGGAAGCTGATATTATTACTTTATTAGAAAATCTTGATGGATCTAGTAAATATTTGAGCTTGATATATGTCGGAACAAGGGAAAGTTTCTATAAGGATATTGGCAAACTTAGGTCAGTAGGATACAAACGTCAAATACTTGCACATGTATTTACATCTTTTTGTGAAATAGAAAATATTAATGGGTCTAAATCTGAGAGAATGGATGAAAACGCTCTCTATAAGAAAATAATTATAAAATAGGGATAAAATAGGTTTTTTTTTAATTGTGTTAATTGTAACACCTTGAATTACAAGATAGTAAATCAAGGTGTTTTTTTTATTTTCCAAAAAATCCCCAAAAATCCCCTCGTTACTTGCTTTCCATACCAAAAATAATTTATAATGGAAAAAGTAACACTAACACCCTACACCGAAGCAGAATTAAAAAACCTGATTTACGGTATGGTTAAAATGGCTTTATCGACTCATGGCCCACAACAAATTGACACTCAGGACCCTTTCATTAAGGGTATTCATGAACTAGCTAAGTTTCTAAAAGTTAGCCCTGCACGGGCTCAAAAACTAAAAAACGAAAATGCATTCCCCTACTGGCAAGATGGGCGCACATTACTATTCGATCGTGCAAAGGTTATTCAGACAATGATGAGTAAAAATTTAAAATAGGTAGCTATGAAAGGGGACAACGGAAATACATTTTTAACAAAGGATCAGCATAAAGCATTAAATATGGTACAAAAATCTCCTATTCCTATCAAATTAGGATCTAATCAATATGTTATCGGGATATATAGATATTTAGTTAAAAGGGAATCAGTAGCTATTGAGGGGATTTATAGGGAGGGATTAATCGAATTAATTAACAGTTTAGGTTATTTCAAAAGATATCAGCCAGACAATTCCTATCAATATATCTATGAAGAAAATAATATTATTGAAATAGTCAGCATTGCACAGATTAGAGATGCTGTTAATGAAATAGTTCAACAATCTAAAGAAATTAAATTTGAGTATAAAGGATTAGTTTTTGAAGCAACAGCAAATATGCAGAAGGATATATTTTTAAGAAATAGTCCTTCAATCTTCAATGATTCTATTTTAGGACATTTGTCTAACCATTCTGCTCCTATCCTGCACGATACTGAAACAGAGGCATTTTTTGCTTTTAAAAATTGTATCTATAAAGTTACCCAAAACGGAATTGAGAAACAGGAATATTCTTCTTTACATAATGTATGCGTATGGAAAGATCATTTAATAAAAAGGTCATGCGATTATGTGAGTGACTTTTATGATGCACAATTTGCTGAATTTGTTTCCAATGTCTCAAATAGTGAACATGATAGGATCAGTGCTTTTTTTTCCGCAATTGGCTATTTATTACATAATTATAGCAATCCTACCACCTCACGTGCAGTAATTGCATATGATGAACAATTGACAGGTAAAAATGAACCATCAGGAGGATCAGGCAAAGGATTATTCAACCAAGGAATAAATCAATTGCGCAACGTTACCACAATTGATGGAAAAAAAATTAACGATAAGAACCAATTTTCATACCAATTGGTGACTCAATTAACACAAGTAATTTCGTTTGATGATGTCCGGCATGACTACGATTTTTTAACTCTTAACAGTAATTTAACAACTGGATGGCAAATTGAGCAAAAAAATAAACCATCTTTCAGATTTGAGCCATACGATAATCCGAAAACTTACATCACAAGTAATGTAATCTTAAAGGCAGAGGGTACTACAGCAGCACGCCGACAGTTTATATTAGAGTTTTCACCCTATTATTCAAACTTAGTAAAGCAGAACATTGAGCCAATTATACATGTGCATGGAAATACCTTTTTTTCTGATGAATGGAGTCAAGCTGAATGGAACAAGTTTTTTTCCTTCATGCTACACTGTGTAACACTCTATATCAAAGAAGGCCTTCATTTTTATAAGCTAATATCAGTTAATCAAAACAAATTGTTGCAATTAACATCGGATGACTTTTGCGATTGGATTACAAACAAAGATATTGAGCAAGATATTGAATTTAACTTGACTTCATGGTTTGCTGACTTCAAAGTTCAATATTATGGAATCGATAATGACTTTAAACAGCGCACCTTTACTAACTGGCTAAAAACGTATGCATTAACAAATAACTGGCAATTATCAACAAAAAGATCTAACGGAGAAACTAAAGCAAAATTTATAAAGAAATGAAAAAAAAGCATACAAGTACACAAGAAAACATTACACAGGGGAACCCCTCTAAAAGTTGTACAGTAGGTACTAATATAGAATCTAAAGTCTTGTGTACTTATGAAATGCACCCAAAAGACCTTTTTATTATTTACGTCCGAACTATTCAGTTTATGAAGACTCGGTTAAAGGGAATTGACGACAGTACATCTGTTCATATTTCGCAAAAAGAAATTGAAGATCGATTCTTTATTTATCCACAACATGAACGCAAAGTAGAATTGAAAAAATTAGTTGATGAAGGTATGTTAAAAATTACCCAGGAAATTAGCCCAAAAACAGGACATAAAATGTATATGTATAATGCACTCAGATCAGGAGCGATAGATTTATATATGCTGAAACCAAAGCATAAGAAACTTGATCCACTTTATAAAGTTATGAGGGATCACCTTCAAAGAGTAACCCTTGCACCTGGATCACCATCTACAATTTACTTCGATGTGTTTTTAAACTTTAGGCAGGATTTACCAGAGTTGTTTTACACAGTTGATGATTTCTCAGGACGTATACATACACCTATTACTAACTTTCACAGGACACATCGCCCTAATGTAAGGATTGATGGATGTAAGACTATTGGATTAGATGTTGCCACCATGCAGCCGCTATTACTGGGAAAAATACTAATTGAAAAAATTGGAGTGAATGAGTATTCAAATTGGATCTATTCAGGAAAAGATATTTATATTATGTTACAAACCATAGCAGGGTTAAAAACAAGGGATGAAGCTAAGAAACATTTCTTTGAGTTACTGTTTGCGCCGCCATCTGAGCGTCTTTCACGTCTGTTCGGGGCAAATGATTGGATCAAATGGACCAATACCTACAAACGTCTTGAGTTAAGCCAGAACCCACACAATAAGCAAAAAAGATACTCTAATCTTGCATGGTTACTTCAATCGACTGAAGTATCGATTATGCGTAAAGTATGGCAGAAATTATATGAAGCCGATATAGTGTTTCTATCGGTACATGATGAGGTAATAATAAAAGAAAAAGATCAGCAACAAGCTGAAATTATATTCAATGAAGTTTTAAGTAAGGAATTTAAATACCACAAATTGTTGGTCAAAGGAGTTGACTCTATATTGTTATATTTTCAAAAACTGAATATTAATAGTTTTGGAAATGAAATTATGGTTGATGGTGTACCGCTTCAGTCTTGCATTAAGTTATGGAGGCAAGAATCTGTTAACGGCAACAAAGAAGCATATTTTAAACTTAAAGCTCTGCAAATTGAATTATTTAAAATATAGCCAGAACCACATGAGTTAGGATGTCATCCCCTTTACATTCTTTCATGTGGCTAATGGCTAAAATGACTTAGACAATAAGAAATGTGGATATAAGTGAAATATCAAATTAGTATTAACAATTAAATTTAGAAAAATGAACAAACAAGTTAAAATGCAAGAAGCTTTTGAGTTATCAAAAAAAGGATACTCATATGGACAAATCGCTACAGAAATAGGTGAGCCCAAATCAAATGTAGGTCGATGGATCAAGGCAAAAACAGCCGAAAATGAGACAAGTGAGACGGATGGAACGCCAGTTAGCACTGATATGGGACCTTCTGAGACGTTTTTTTTACAGGACGGGTCAGAATTGGTAGAAGATATCTCTAAAGTGGGTCAAAGCACTTCAAAAGATATGATAATCCCAAAATCTCAGGATAATTCGTCCCAAGTGGAACTGCGAAAAGCAGAGTTGGAGCATGAATATCGTATGGAAAAACTCAAATTCTACCAGCAACAATTTCTGGAGAAGTTAAAAACTCAAACCAGTTCGCAAGAAACGAAAAGATTGCAAGAAGAGTTATTAAAAATAAAAGAGGAATTGGAAACATTACAACGGCTGAACCTGGATAATCAACAAAAAGTGATCTCAAAATTACCTAAGCAAAACATTCTTCCAAAAGAATATTCAACAAGACTTGTAAGTATGTTAAATGACTATTTGATGCTTGAAGGTGAATATAGTTCATTCGAATATATTGAAGCAATTGAAAATGACATTGACGAGTTGATAACAGAAGTAGAAAATTGGGCAAATGAAAATGAAATAGATTTATCCATATCTGCTGAAATGAAAATGCTCAAAAGTTTTAATAAAGATGTTAATCAAACGCTTTCTTGGTTCGAGGACGAACAATCTGATGATCTTAAATTTAACTTTGATAAGAAGTGGCAAACTAAGGTTTACAGTTGGCTGGAAACAATTTAAGCGCTGTAAATTAATCATATAATCTTATGCTGTATTTTTTTAGTATAGCTCTCTCTTATTACTACATTTGCGTAAATAGAATAACCTAACCGAATAATTGAAAACAAAACATGTTTGAACAAGTATTTAAAAATATTGACGATATATTGCACAAAGACGCAGGTTGTGGAAGTGAACTTGATTATGTAGCGCAAAACTGCTGGGGGATGTTGTTCTTGCGTTGAGTTGTGTCGGTAAAAGTACATTGTTGAAGCAGTATGAATGCGAAGCGCTTTAGTTGTCTCATTCCCCCCCCTGTGTCCATAGCATTAAGCGTAAAAGATCGGTAGACGCAAAATAGTACAAAATATACTGCTGGCCGTGTGTGGTTAGCGCTTGAAAAAACGGCAAATTCACTTCTACCTAAATTTATAAGCAATATAAACTGGTATCCCAATAAAACATATCTAATTATTTTATATATTTGAGGACTACAAAATAACTAATTGATCATATTACTAACCAACTTAAATAACTTATAAGTTACAGCAGTTAGAAAGCATCAGGTACGCTTTACATGCCAATATGGAGTTATATAGTTACATTTGACATGTGAGTAATGAAAAAATAAAGGTAATATTAACTTTACAACACCAGTTATAATGCAAATTTAAAAGAACAGAAAATATACATAAATTGCTATTTCAAAAATCACACTAAACACCCTCAAAACAAAAGGTAGGAAATTTGGTCTTGTGCTAATACACAGTATCCTCTTCTTGGTTATATAAATCAGGAAGAGGAAATGAGGGTAATTATTAATTAAAAACACTATAACAATGAAACCCACTAAAATTATTTTGCTAGTAATGCTAGTGAATTTAGGGCTAAACACAATGGCTCAGGTTGCAATTAATACCGATGGCAGCGAGCCTGATGGTTCGGCCATGCTCCATGTAGAATCTGCAAGCAAAGGTATGTTGATACCACAAGTTGCCTTAACGGGCGTAAATGATGCAAGCACTATTACAACACCTGCAACAAGCCTGTGGATTTATAATACGGCTACTGCAACTGGTGTAACGCCCGGGTATTACTACAATTCCGGAACAAGCGGAGCACCTGTTTGGACAAGATTAGCAACAGGTATTATCGACGGCTCCGAAACCAAAGTAACCGCAGGCACAAACGTAACCATAACAGGTGCAGGAACAACAGCAAGCCCATATGTGGTAGGTGTGACAAACGGCACTGCAGTCGGTCAAATTCAATATTGGAATGGCACAGCTTGGGTTGTGGTAGCAGTTACTCCAAACGAAGGTGCTACTTTGCAAATGATTGGCGGAGTGCCAACATGGACAGGTGGAACACCACCCGTTGTTGGCGATGCTTACCAAGGTGGCATAATTGCTTACATTCTGCAATCCGGTGACCCTGGTTATGATGCAAATGTGCAACACGGTTTAATTGCTGCCACAGCCGACCAAAGCACAGGAATACAATGGTATAATGGAAGCTATATAACAACAGGAGCAACAGCCACAGCAATAGGTACAGGTAGTGCAAACACAACTACAATTATTAGCATTCAGGGTGCAACAGCAACAAGTTATGCAGCAGGTTTAGCACGAGCATACAATGGTGGCGGTTATACCGATTGGTATTTACCCAGCAAAGATGAATTAAACAAACTTTACTTAAATAAAGTAGCAATTGGTAGTTTTGCAGGTGAGAACTATTGGAGTTCCAGCGAGCACAGTAGCTACAGCGCATGGCCCCAGAACTTCGCCAGTGGCTACCAGGGCAGCAGCAGTAAGAGCTACGCAGTCGATGTGCGGGCTGTTCGGGCTTTTTAACTATTCAACTATTTAACTATTTAATAATTCCGCGAAGCGGTCGATTTTTTTTGAAATGGTACTATATTACGAATTGCTGGTTTTTAATCCATATTACAATTTGCGGCTAGATTTTTCCCAATCTAAAGTTAATTTTACATGTGGATATAAATATACACTTAGCGAAAAAATTAATTATGAAACCTTGTATTTGAGTATGTTGGTATATCAGACTAAATTGAAAGAAAATGAAATGGAAAAATTACGTTGGGTAACAAAGGCCAAGAAAACATGCGGGCTGACAAGGTAAAATGAACATTAAAACACATTTGTTAAAAAACCATAACACGACCAAAACAAATAAAAGAGCATACCGTGATAAAAATAGTGTAAAACCAAAAAATGTTGTAGATGTGTTGTAGAGATAAAAAAACGCCTGTAATCAATTGGTATACAGGCGTTTTAATTTTTAAAAAGTAGTCCGTACGGGATTCGAACCCGTGTTACCAGGATGAAAACCTGGGGGCCT
>CAYWRM010000054.1:9378-16782 GCA_964460905.1 uncultured Lentimicrobiaceae bacterium | reverse complement strand
AAATTTTCCATATCTTTTCTCGTTTTTCGTTTTCTTTTAGTGATCTTCTGACCACACCGATAGTCAAAAGTTGTGTCATATTATTATTTTATATTGTATAACATTATTGTTGGTGTACTCTTATACTTATTTTATCATTACCAGTTGGTTAATGTACACTTATTGACCTATATTGGCATGTGTTATGTACTTTTTAGTATGTATAGTAAATAAACCTGTTTTAGTATTAAGGTATTGTTTTTCTCAAAGGTAATAAATATTCGTTCATCCTTTTCCTTCGTAGGTGAAAAACCAATTTATTAAGTCAATTTCAATAATTTTCCCTGTTTATTTTCGATTGTCAAATTTAATAGTACTTTTTAGCAAGTATATTAAGGATTATTATAATATAATAATGTTCTTCCACAGATTGCTAACTCTTTAATTTTCTGGTTTTTTAATAAATCATTAATTACAGATTCATCAAACAATTATCACATTGATTAGTTACACTTACCTTAATTCAAATTATATTTATTGCTTATCTAAAAAAAGCATACTACATAGATATAACAGTTCAGTACAATTATACCATGATTCATTACAAACTGCTTTTTTAATAGATTGAATTGATATTGTTTTGTAGTCTGAAATAAACAATTTTAAAATCTAACATTATGAAAACAATATTAAAAATATTCCTAACGATAATTCTGGCAGCTATTGTGTTTTCAGCAAGTGCTCAGCAATATGCTCAAAACTATAGAATCGGTGAAAAAAAGCACTACAGATATTCAGATAATTTTACTGATTATGAAGTGCAAGTTAAGGGTGACATTAAGGTTAATGATAATGATACAGAAATAGTTAGTATTTCACCTGGAGGATATTTAAAGGTAAGTAAAAAATCGTTTGGTAATAAACGATCAATTTTGATCGAAAGCAACTCAAACGGAAAGCTTGTTTATGAGTATTACGAAGGCAGACAAAAGATACCATTCGATCCTGAAGGCAAGAAATGGTTATCGGATGTGTTACTCGATATTATAAGGATGACTGGTATTGATGTTGAAGGCCGCACAAAAAGAATTTACAAAATAGGTGGTATTGATGAATTTGTGGATGAAGTAGATGAGATTGGCTCCAACTCAGTTTCTTCATTGTATTTTCATACACTGCTTGAGAATCATAGTTTAAATGAAAAGGAACTAATAATTGTTATACATGCAATATCGAGAGATATCTCATCAAATACTGAGTGTGGTAACCTTTACAGAGACTTTAGCGATAAATTTATGATAAATAATAATGTTACTGCTGCATATTTTACTGGGATATCCAGACTGTCGTCTAACTCTGAAATGGGTTCTATATTACGAAAAATAACAGCGGAAATTGATTTTAATAACACTGAAGTTACTGAGGCTTATTTTACATGTATCGATAGAATGTCGAGTAATTCGGAGCGTGGCAATGTTATGAGGCATGTTGAAAATAGCCAGAAACTAAGTGAAGATGCTTATATTAGATTACTACTTAGTGTAAAAAAATTAAGCTCTAACTCTGAAATGGGTTCCATCTTACGCTCCCTTGATAACATGAATTTTAAGAATGCTAATATTTCAAATGCATATTTTAACGATATAGATGCCATGTCGAGTAATTCAGAAGCAGGGCAAACACTCAAATATTTAATTAAGAATAATAATATTAGCACTGATAATTATATTCGGTTACTTAAATCAGTACAAAAATTATCTTCAAATATGGAGGTGAGCAGTGTGTTGCGTTCAATTACAAAGCTTGATATTTCCAATCCTAGCATTAATGATGAGTATTTTACTTCAATCAATTTAATGTCGAGTAATTCAGAGGCTGGTTCAGTATTAAGATATGCTATAAAAAATTATGAATTAGATGCCAACAATTGGCTCAGCTTGTTAAGAGTTACGGGCAAATTAAGTTCTAATACCGAAATGGGTTATGTACTTAGAGCAGCGTTAAAGAGTATGCCATTTGATAAAATTGATGTTGATGCATTTTTGGAAGCGACAAGAAAAATGAGTAGTAATTCCGAAATGAGTAGTGTATTGATGGAGATGATAAAATCTGAAAAACTTAATGAATATACTTGTAATAAAATTTTGAAAGCCTCACGTATCTTGTCCTCTAACACCGAAAAATCTAAAGTCTTACGAGCTGTAGCTTCTACAAAATACATACAGAATAATGACATCAAAAATACTTACCTTGATGTAGCCAGAACGCTCTCTTCTGATAGTGAATATCGTAATGTTATGGAAGCAATAAACAAATAGTTAGAAATATTAATTATACCGTGGGTCATATTGATTTCATTAATATGCTCGCGGTGTTATATTTGTTTGTAGTTTTAATTTTCAAACTATTGCAATGTCAAAGATCCTGAGGAACATTATTATTAGTAGCTTAATGGCAATTGCCGTTTATCTGTTTATATACTACAGCGAAACATCCATTTTACCTGATTTAGGAAAGCAGTGGATGGGGTTATTACTTGCTATAGTCCTGGTAAATTTGGCAGGATTTTCCTTAATTTTTCTTAACTCATGGTACAATAGGTTGTTACCTTGGAGTCAAAGGATTTCACTAAGATTTTTAGTCGAATTAATATCTGGATTATTAATAGCCGCATTTGCTGCTGTAATATTTGTTTATACTTATATATATTTTAACTATACTTCTACTGATATTGACTTGTTAGATTTCGTTAGAGATGGGCTTGTGAAATTTGGAATATTAACCTTAGTTATAGTTTATAGTTATTCGCTAATAAATTTCTCCATATACTCCTATAATCAATATAGTGTTGGGCAAATAGAAGCACTTGCTACAAAACGTATTCAGCTTGATTTAAGGTTTGAAGCCTTAAAAAGCCAGCTTAACCCACATTTTTTATTTAACGCCTTAAACACTATATCTTCATTAATTTATATGAATGTAAAACAGGCCGACAGCTATATCCGACAGCTTGCACGTACATACAATTATATTCTCGAAACCAACGATAGAAAACTTGTTAAACTAAGTGATGAACTGGAGATGGTAAAGGCATATTTTTTTATGCATAAAATCAGATTTGATGAGTTTGTTGATTTGGAAATATCACAAAACCTTATAGATGTTGATGGGTTTTTACCTCCGTTTACACTTCAAATTCTGGTTGAAAACGCTCTTAAACATTCATCCATATCAGAAGACTCTCCTTTAAAGATTGAGATATTTAGCAATAATAACTCACAACTTGTAATTAGAAATAACATTGTTGAGCAGCCTGGTAATCAGTCTACAATGGACATTCTCCTTAACAAAGAAAAGGAATCGGAATCGTACAATGTAGGCTTATCAAATATTACAAGCAGGTATATGATCTTAATAAAAAAGGACATCGAAATAACCAGAGGTAAATATTTTACAGTTAAGATTCCAATAATATCAGCGTATCATGAAGAATAACCTGTACTATAACAGTTTTGCTTTCAGATTGGCTTCGCCGCTATTGATAGGAATTGTTGTATATATGTTGGTATTATTATTTTTCGACTCTATTGACGAACTGACAACTAATTTCTTTAGCCGGGAAGTGCTTTTTGTTATACTACTCACGCTTATTTTTTTGGAAGTAAATAGGTTAATAATTGTTTTTCTTAATTGGGTTTATCCCATTTCAAGAAACATTCAATTAAGGATAGCATTGCAACTTTCACTTTCGGTAATCTTTACGATTTCAATTATCAGCTTCTCTCTATATTTCTATTTTGTTAATTTCGAAGGGTTTACAACAATTACAACAGAATTAGTAACGTTTAACTTAATTTACTTCTTAGTAGCCATATTTTATAACCTATATAATTTTAGCATTGTGTTCCTCTACAAACGAAATGAAGATAAAATTAAAGAGGAATCGACTAAAAAAGCAACTTTAGAGCTGGAAATGGAGACTTTTAAGAATCAGGTAAATCCCGAATTCCTTTTTCAATCGCTTGAAATAATTATTTCAGAATTACACCGGAATAAAAAACGTGCCGATGATTTGGTGAATAGCCTGGCAATGGTTTATCGTTCAACACTCGAAAATAAAGATTCTGACCTAATTCCTTTAGTTAACGAAGTTGAGTCGTTAGTTCCCATCTTAAAATTATTTAAAGCTAAGTATAAGGATGGTTTAGAGTATAAAATCGATTACAATTCAAAAAATACTAAATTTGTTATTCCGGGTTCGCTACAGATATTATTTGAGAATGCAATTTTTCAGAATATTATATCCGATTCACTTCATTTAAAATTTAATGTTAAAACCACTGACGATAAACTTGTTATTAAATATTCATTAAACAAAAAACTAAGAAAGAATAAGAAACTTGAAGAGCGAGTTTCACGTTTAAAAAATGCATATTTGTATTTTTCAGATGCCGGAATTAATTTTAAACAAGAAGATGAATCACTTATTATAAGTATACCACTGTTAGAATTTGAAGAAGAATAAATAATACCAATTATGATTCCATATTACCGATAAATAAATTGAATTGTTTTTTTCTTTATTGAGGCAGAAAATATTTGAATAGCCAAAGCTCTGGAAATATTTTCTAACAAAAAGAAAGGGAAGAAGAAACAATTTATATCGGTAATATGGGGTTATAGTTGGTATAAAACTGAGCTCATGAAGGTTGTAATAATTGAGGATGAAAATCCGGCCATTGTAAAACTTGAAAATCTACTCAAGAATTACGACAAAAATATTGAAGTGATAGCAAGACTTACTTCGGTTAATGAATCTATTGAATGGTTAACATACAATATTCAGCAAGCTGATTTATATTTTATGGATGTCAGGCTATCGGATGGTTTGAGTTTTGATATTTTCGATCATGTTAAAATTAATAAGCCTGTGATATTTATTACAGCCTACAACGAATATGCAATACAAGCTTTCAAAGTAAATAGCATAGATTATCTTCTTAAACCATTGTCGCATAAAGATTTATATCGCAGTTTAGAAAAAATAAGTTCGTTACGAGATAATTTGCCTGCTGAAGAAAATATCCCATATAATAAGCTAAACAGTATGCTTATGAATATGAAGAAGAAATACAAATCCCGATTCTTAACAAAGGTTGGAGACCATATTAAATCTGTTGTAACCGAAAATATACTTTTGTTTTACGCAGAGGGTAGGACGGTATATATAATTACGTCGAAAGGAAACCAATATATTATTGATTATACTCTTGAGGAATTAAAAAAACACCTCGATCCTGAGATGTTTTTTAGAGCGAACCGATCATTCATTGTCAATATTAATGCCATTGAAGATGTGCTTGTTTATTCTAATAGTCGTTTACTTATCAAATTGAATTTTAAATTCGACAAGGAAATCATTGTAAGTCGTGATAAAGTTTCTATGCTAAAGAAATGGTTTGAGGGATAAGCTGTTAATATGCGTTATAGCGTTGCTTACACATAATATTTAGCCAAGTATTTGGAAATAATGTTAATTCGTTCTCTTTTTTATATATTTGGTAGAAATTTAAATCTCCATAAATAATATGAAAACTATAATATCATTATTGTCAATTATTATTATTACGACTTCAGGCTTTTCACAAACACAAACGGCTACAGAACTTGTTAAAAACAAAATTGAAACAGGTATTGATGCAAAAGCAATATCTGCCGACGGGATAATACTTTATGCTCAAGATATATTACCGGCTTTTTATGTGGCGAATAATTATTCACTTGCTTGGGATAATGAGCAAAACAGGATTGATTTGATTGAAAGTCTGGAAAACTCATTTAAGGAAGGCCTAATACCTGATGATTATCATCTTGAAAAAATTAAAAAACTTTTTAGTGAAACCAAATCAAATGCCAACCCAGATAAAGTTGCTGACCTGGATTTACTTATGACTGACGCGGTATTGCTTTATGCTACAAATCTAATAATAGGTAAGGTTGATCAGTCGAAAATTGTTGAAGGCTGGGATGTCCCTCCAAATAAATTGCCCAAAAATGATGGAATATCACTAAATAAGGCATTGAATTCTAATGATATTGCAGAAGCTCTAAATAATCTCAAACCTGGTAATTTTATGTATGTTCATATGCGCAATGGACTGAAAAGATACAGAGAAATTGCCATGAAAGGTGGCTGGCCACAAGTGCCTAATGGCAATGTGTTGAAGCTTAATGTAATTGATGCCAGAGTATTATTGCTTAGAAAATATCTGATCATCACTGGCGATTTGTCAGCATCAACAAACAGCGAAAACGATAGTGTTTTTGATATGAATGTTGAAAATGCTGTTAAACAGTTTCAATTTAGGCATAACCTAAACGAAGATGGAGTAGTAGGAAAAGGTACGCTGGAAATGATTAATATACCAATTGAAAAACGAATTGATGAGTTGCGTATTAATATGGAGAGAGCAAGATGGGTATTTCATCATCTGCCTGAGGATTTCATGGTAGTAAATATTGCAGGATACAATGTTAGACGACTTACTGATGATTCAATTGTATTTTATTCAAAAGTTATTGTTGGTAAGCATTTTCATGAAACACCAATATTTAAAGGAAAGTTAAGCTATATTGTAATTAATCCAACATGGACATTGCCTTATTCCATAACAATAAAAGAAACCCTCCCAAAACTTCAGAAGAACCCTAATTATTTGACAGAAAAAAATATGATAATCATGGATCGAACTGGCAAAGAAATTGACCCCTCAACCATTAATTTTAATACTCTATCTAAAAATAACTTTCCATATACTGTGCGACAAAAGGCTGGTCCACACAATGCTCTGGGACAGGTTAAGTTTATTTTTCCAAACCAATATGCGGTTTATTTACATGATACTCCGGTTCGCAGTTTGTTTTCGCGTGAAGAAAGAGCATTTAGCCATGGATGTATAAGACTTGATAAGAAATGGGAATTATTGATGAATCTTATGGATGATCCCGAAGTATGGAACATGAATAAAATAAATGAGATTGTGGCTTCAGGTAAAACTACAAGAGTAAACCTAAAAAGCCCAATCGAAATACTACTTCTTTATTGGACAGCGGGAGCCGATAAAAAAAACAAATTGTATTTTGACAAGGATGTTTATAATAGGGATGCCAGTGTGTTGGAAGAACTTAATAAACCTGTGGCGTTTAAGAAAGTAGCCAAATTATAATGAAATATTTTTCAGGCTAAAGGGCTAAAATACTAATAACTCGTGCATTACGCCAATAATAATAAATACAGTTATGTTAAAACATCTAATCTTTATAATAATACTTTTTTCACAAATTAACTTAACTGCCGGAGACGAAGAAGACAGTTTAAAAGTAAAGATTGGGGATAATGAGCCCATTAGTTTGCAAAGGTTTTTC
>CAYWRM010000054.1:0-9278 GCA_964460905.1 uncultured Lentimicrobiaceae bacterium | reverse complement strand
TACACCTCACTTTCAGTTGAAACAGTTTCTGTGCAAACAAACCTCCGCGTGGCCAAAATATCTGCTGATTAATCCATTATTATTAATAAAGCTTGAGTACTTGGTTAGTGAATTGAATAAATCGGGGATTGATGCAAGCACTATTTTTATAATGAGTGGATATCGAACTCCATATTATAATGAAGCAATTGGTAATGTTAAATACAGCCGGCACATTTTTGGTGATGCTGCTGATATTTATGTAGATGAAAATCATGATAATATAATTGACGATCTTGATGGAGATGGGAAAAGTAATATGGCGGATGCTTTAGTAATACATTCCATAATTAGTAAAATGGAAAACGATCCTGAGAATGAGCATTTAATAGGCGGCATGGGCAGTTACAGTAAAAACTCAGCGCATACGTATTTTATTCATGTTGATACACGAGGTTATAAGGCAAGGTGGTGATTTTAAATCCCATCCAACAATGCATCAGCTAACTCAAATTCAACTTCACGTAAAAATGTAATGGTCTTTTTTATTTCATCATGCATTATTTTATCCTCAAGGATAAATGGAACTTTACGCCGATATTGTGCAAGAAAATCTTCAATGATTTGTGATGACTTACTAGGCCTTCTAAAATCCATTGCCTGAGCTGCATTAAATAATTCGATGGCAAGAATGCGTTCCAGATTTTCAACTACTTTGTATGCTTTTGTGGCAGCATTAGCACCCATGCTTACATGATCTTCCTGTCCTTGCGACGATTCAATTGAATCAACTGATGCAGGAGTACATAATTGTTTATTCTGGCTAACTATTGATGCAGCAGTATATTGAGGTATCATAAAACCTGAGTTCAACCCCGGGTTTGCTACAAGGAAGGGTGGCAATCCTCTTTTTCCATTTAATAATTGATAAGTTCTTCTTTCTGATATATTGCCCCATTCTGCAGCAGCAATAGCCATATTGTCGAGTGCCAAAGCAAGTGGTTGCCCATGAAAGTTTCCTCCTGAAATAATTAAATCCTTGTCAGGGAATATTGTAGGGTTATCAGTTACCGCATTAATTTCAACTGAAAATACCGAACTCACATAATTTATTGAGTCTTTTGAAGCACCATGTACTTGTGGAATACATCTAAAAGAGTATGGATCCTGAACATGTTCTTTATGTTGAGAAATCAAACTACTTCCCTCTAATAAATTCCGAAACCGTTCGGCTGTTTGAATTTGTCCGAGATGTGGTCTTATTTGGTGAATTTCATCAAAAAATGGCTCAATTCTGCCATCAAAAGCATCAAGTGAGATAGCCCCTATTATATCAGCCAATTCTGAAAGTCGGAAGATCTTTAATAAAGAATAGACACCGAAGGCACTCATAAACTGGGTTCCGTTTAGAAGCGCTAATCCCTCTTTAGATTGAAGAGTTATAGGTGTTAAACTCAATTGATTATGAACCTCTGATGAGGTTGTTCTTTCTCCCTTAAAATAAACTTCTCCCATTCCTAACAAGGGCAGCGACATGTGAGCCAAGGGTGAAAGGTCTCCCGATGCTCCCAACGACCCCAATTGATAAACAACCGGTACAACATCATTATTAAAAAAATCGATTAACCTTTGGACTGTAATTAGCTGAACCCCTGAATGCCCGTATGATAAGGATTGAATTTTTAGAAGCAACATAAGCTTAACAATCTCCTGAGATACTTCATCACCTAAACCACATGCATGTGATTTTACAAGATTTTCCTGAAGTTTTCCCAAGTCTTCATGCGAAATGCTTTTATCATACAATGCTCCAAATCCGGTGTTAATTCCATATATTGGAGTATCTTGGTTTTTTGTTTTATTATCAAGATAATCACGACATAATTGTATACGCTGTTTCGATTCATCAGACAATGCTAATTTGTAATTGTCTTTTAAAATTGAAAAAATTGTTTTAAATGTTAATTTTTTCGGGCTTATTGTATGAATTCTTGCTGACATTAATAATAATTTAAGCTTTTAATATTGATATAAGTTCTTGCATATTAACTTTTTGCTGTTCACCTGATTTCATATTTTTAAATGTGAACAACCCTGTTTTTATTTCATCCTGACCAATTAACACCACTGCAGGGATTGATTTTTGATCAGCATATTTCATCTGTTTTTTCATTTTTACTGAGTCAGGGTAAAGCTCAGCACTAATTCCTTCTTTTCGAATTTCCTGAACAAGTTTAAGGCAGAATTTCTCTTCTTCTTCACCAAAATTCACAAACATAACTTTCGATGTTGCAGAACTTTCTTCGGGGAATAGGTTTAGCTCACTCATTACATCATAAACACGATCGGCTCCAAATGAAATTCCTACACCTGAAACTTCGGGTAATCCAAAAATTCCTGTAAGGTCATCATATCTTCCACCACCGCATATGCTCCCAATTTTTACACTTGCTGCCTCAACTTCAATAATTGCACCTGTGTAATAATTTAATCCTCTTGCCAAAGTAAGGTCAAAAGTCCATTTGTTTTTAAGCTTCAAATCTTTTAAGTGAAGCATTACCGACATCAATTCATTAACCCCTTCAAGTCCGATTTTAGAGTCCTTTAGAATTTCCTGAAGTTTAGGAAATTTATCTTTTAATATTCCTTTAAGGTTAAGTATGGGCTGTAATTTTTCGATGGCTTGTGTTGATAGGCCTTTTGCAACTAGCTCTTCATTAACTTTTTCAAGACCAATTTTATTAAGTTTATCAATGGCGACTGTAATATCAATTATTTTATCAGCCTCACCAATAACTTCTGCTATACCACTCAAAATTTTCCTGTTATTGAGCTTAATAATAGTTTCAATTCCTAATGTTTCAAAAACTTCATCAATTATTTGAACCAGCTCAACTTCATTTATTAGTGAATTACTTCCAATCACATCCACATCACATTGATAAAACTCACGATATCTTCCTCTTTGGGGTTTGTCGGCTCTCCAAACAGGTTGAATTTGATATCTTTTAAAAGGGAAGGTAATGTCATTTCTGTTTTGTACAACGTAGCGGGCAAAAGGAACCGTAAGGTCGTAACGCAGTCCTTTTTCTGAAATCTCAGTGGTTAATTTTACGGAGTTTTTTGTTGAAAGAAATTCATCGTTTGCTTTTTTAAGATAGTCGCCGGAGTTTAGTATTTTGAATAATAACCTGTCGCCTTCTTCACCATATTTTCCTGTTAATGTCGAAAGGGTTTCCATGGCAGGAGTTTCTATTGGCAGGTATCCATATTTTTGAAACACATTTCTAATAGTGTCGAAAATGTAGTTTCTTTTCAACATCTGCTCAGGTGAAAAATCTCTTGTGCCTTTTGGTATTGATGGTTTTTGTGCCATAGTTTTATTCGTAAAATTTGTTACAAAAGTACTAATTTAGGCAGTTCGGAAAGTTGAAAGTTAGAAAGAAATATTATATGGAAATTTGAAGCTGAATCCAATTACATTAATTCTCAGAGGAAGCTTTATCAGGGATAATAATTATATCTTCAAGTTTGCGTTTTGGTACAAAATGAATGCCCTTTTCCTCATAATAGTTTACAGAGGCTGGTTTATTAAGTTCTGTTAACTCAACCTTTTGATTTGGATAGCCAATGGCGATAACCTGAATAATTTCCAGAGTTGATGGGAAATTAAAATAATTGGTTATAGCAGAACGATTTACGGTTCTGAGAATGCATCCGCCCAGTTGTTTCTCAACAGCTCCAAGTAGTATTGTTTGAGCAGCTATACCTGCATCTATATCAGCCTGCTCATTTAGGGTTTTGTCCAACAACATTATTATATAGGCTGTAGGTTGTTCACTTTTGTCAGGTCCGTTCCAATCTTTTAAAAACAAAGCCCATTTTAAGTGGCTAAATACGAAATCAACATCCTTAGGAGTTGTTACCAAAAGGTATTTAAGAGGCTGACGATTTTTTGATGAAGGAGTAGTTCTGGCTAAATCAATAAGAGAAACAAGTTGTTCAATAGATACTTTTTTATCATTATAAAATTTGCGGTAGCTTCTGTTGAGTAATACAAGGTCTTTAAGCATGTTTGTAGGGATAAAAATTAATAAAACAAATTATTATTTATTGTAAAATTAGAAGAACTTTCTGTTACAAGTTATTTGTTATTTCTTGTTGCATTTGAAAGTCGTATGATGTATTACTAATAACTTCTTAATTAGCTGTTATTAATTATTGTGTTTAGTTTTTCAGTTGCGTTTTCCCAGCTGTGGTTATTATGAACAAAGTTATAACCATTTTGAGAAACAATTTCGTAAAGCTTTTCATTACTTAACAGCTCAATAATCTGATTGGCAAGTTCGGTGGCATCCGCTCCAATTAAGATTTCAGCACCATCTTTTGCCTGGAGTGCATCATTTGCCAAAGGTGTTGTTATGGATGGGATTTTCATAGACATAGCCTCGAGTAGCTTGTTTTGTAATCCGGTTCCAATACGCATTGGTGCAATAAATACTTTAGCAGATGAATATGAATCTCTAATATCATCCATCCAACCACTTATTTCAACAAGTTTTGATCGTAGCGACAATACTTTTTTTACCGGACTGGCACCAGCAAGTAATACTTTTATGTCTGGCATATTTTTCCAAACCTTAGGCATTATATCTTTAATCAAAAATTCAGCGGCATCAACGTTTGGCGGATATGCCATGTTACCGGTAAAAACAACATCAAATGTTTTTTCTTTAATTACTGGCTTAAAATATGAGTAGTCTACACCATTAGGAATAACATGTATTTCTTTTTTGTTCTTATGCGGAATAAGATTTTTATCAGGTATGGAAATAATTGTTTTGTTGTCGAAATAATCAAATATTTCCCTCTCATAGTTAATAAGTCTCTTGTATTCCAAATTAAAAAATGGCTTCTTTATTTTAGAAGTGTTTTTCAATCTTCGTTTTATGCCATATGATAGAACATCCTGATAATCAAGCGTTTTTTTAATTGATAGGTTTTTCACATATTCTGTTGTACGAATAAACTGGCAATATATATGATCAGGTTTATAAGTATTAATCAACCGATGAATCTCTTTCTCAGCTTTTCTATTATAAAAATACCCTGCTTGAATGGGGATCTTGCCAAAGAGGGCTTTAGCCATATTCCATATTCGTAGTTGAATGGGCAGATCTAAAAAATTAATTGAATGGCAATAAGGTTGAAGTTCTCTAAATGCTTTTTGTTTGTCAAGATTTGAGGTGGGGTTTAGGGCACACAGTATGATTTCGTTATTTTTTGCGAGCTCCCTAATTTGATTAAAAGCACGTAGTTTGTCGCCTTTCTCCAATGGATATGGTACTCTTGAAAGCAAGACAAAAATTCTCATAATGATGGTTTGTTATTACCTAATAATCGTACAAAGATAATGAGTTTAGATTAATGATTGTGCCAGGTTATTAAGCTGTGGAGGTTAACTTTGATATGGTGTTGATTAAACTACTATGGTAATTCAACAAGTCTCATATTAATTCATCATAAAATTTGATCATTTGTTCAATCAGCTTTGCATTATTATGTTCTTCATGAATTAATTTACGAGCATTTTCCCCAATCTCGTCACAAATAATTTTGTTGTTGGCAAGTTCTTTTATTGCTTTCACAAATGAGCTAACATCATCTGCAATCATAATGTTTTCACGGTCGGTATAATTAATGCCTTCAGCGCCAATTGTGGTGGAGATTACCGCTTTACCAAGAGCCATACTTTCTATTATTTTAATACGAATACCACTTCCTGAAAATAGCGGAGCTATCGAAATTGTCTTTGATCGTATAAATGAATATGCATTTAGGATTTCTCCTACAACTACAACATTTTTGAGCTTTAAGTCTGTAAGCCAATCAGGCATTTCTCTGCCCGCCAGGTACAGTTTTATATTTGGAATTTCGTCAATTACTCTTGGCCATACTTTTTCTAGAAACCATCTAATACCTTCTTCATTAGGTATCCAGTTCATGGCACCAATATGAAATAATGCATGCTCCTTGGTGGTTGTGCTTGAACTAACAAGTTTGCTGGTATTAACACCAAATGAGATTGTTTTAACCGGCTTACTCGACAATTGCTTAAAAAATTTCGCATCCTTCGATGATATAGGAATAATTCCATCATACTTATTCAGCACGTTTTTTTCATAAACTTCAAGTGTGCTGGCAAGATGATTAAGGTAGGCTTTCTTTAAAGGATTACTTGTAATTGATGCAACTCTCTTCCAAATTAGATGCTCAATATTATGGGCTCTTAATATTATCGATGCAGAAGAAAATTCTCTAACTGTATCAATGTATGGCGACATAAACAGCGTCTCAATTTGAACAATGTCAAAATTTTGCTTTAATAATACTTCTTTTAATTTATCTCGAAAATTATTAGAAATAAACCTTTGAACATGATAAGATTTACTGGTAAATAAGTTCAAAAATGCAGGGATAAGTTTTATTCCCAAATCAATATAAACAAGTTCAATTTTTGTTTGATTTTTATACGATTTAGGAATATCGGACGGGTCAGTGCTATATTTATTTGTATTTATTGCAAGCACCTTAACGTTGTGACCAGCTGCCAAAACTCCTTCAATAAGGTTATTCATTGCTATTGGTCCTCCTTCATGGGGAGGCCAAGGTGATTTGTTACAGATAAACAGAATGTTTAACTTATTGTTCATCAGGCTGATTGCTTTTCTTTGATTTGAATTTTTTAAAGAATTTAGTCCAACTCTCTGTATCCATTAACTGAGCATCGGTTGTAGCTTTGTAAGTAAGGAATAACCCCAACGGAAGAACAATTAAAGTTGATAGCCATAAGCCAAACTCAACGTTCCATTCACCCGTTTTTACAGCTTTTTCTCCCATCATAGAAACTACATGATAAAGTACGAAGAAAATGACTGATACCACAACAGGAAGACCCAAACCTCCCTTACGAATAATTGCTCCTAGGGGTGCTCCAATAAAAAAGAAAATAAAACATGCTATGGATAGCTTAAACTTTTGATGCCAAACAACTTCATGTTTTGTAATTATTTGTTGACGCTTTTTTAGCTCAGTGTTAAAATCAATTATATTCTTTTTAGAGGAGCGAGCTCCTCTTTGGGCAATTTCAATTATATCTGTTCTATCTTCAAGGTTAAAATTATCAATAACAGGAACTATGATTGTGTCAATAACATATTGATTAGCAGAGTCAAGCGTAGAAGTTTTTAAAGTGTCGTTTATTGCCAAATATGGATATTTTCCAACGAAGTTTTTTAAATACCTATTTTTTCTCATCAAATGTTTATCACTTAACGAATCAATTGAATTATTTAATTGTCTGATATTTAGCATCGAATAGTGTGATTTAAACAAATCTTCATTCGTACGGTTTAACTGAAATTGGGCTAAATCGAAGTTAAGAACTTGTTTATTAAATTTTAGTGATTCAAAAGGTCGGTTTATTCTGTATCTTGAAACATTAATAATTTCGTTATATCGGTATCCATTATAAAGAGTGAAAATGAGATTTTTTTGATTAGGACTCAATTGCATAGTTCCGCTTTCAGCTGTAGTAACCATTAAATTTCCCTGATTTTTAGAGTGATTGTAAATTTTAACGTCGTAGATGGTTTTGTTATCCTTTGCTTTTTTACCTACTCTAATTACAAATCCTTCAAGCCCATGGTAATATATTCCTTCATTAATATTAAATGCTAACTTTTGCTGTCGTACGTCGTAAAGCAGCGATCCAAATTTAAGGTTTGCTACCGGTAGTACATAATTTGAAAAAAGAAAGGCAGCAATACTTATGATCATGGATAGTATTATAAGAGGTTTCATAGCTTTGCGCAATGATATGCCTGCAGCTTTCATCGCTACAAGCTCGTAGTGCTCGCCCATATTGCCAAAGGTCATTAGCGATGAGAGAAGCACTGCAAGAGGAAGTGCTAGCGGAACAAAGGTTGAAGACGCATAAAACATCAATTTAGCTATAATATACCATTCAAGCCCCTTGCCAACAAGGTCGTCAATATATTTCCATAAAAATTGTAATAGTAATATGAACAATGCCACAAAAAAAGTAAACACAAAAGGTCCTAAATAGGATTTTAACATATATATGTTCAGTTTTTTCATGTAAAGTTCGTCAATGAAAGCGAATGCAAATATAGTTACAAATTTGTTGATTTAAATGTGTGGCTCCTCGTGCTTAAATTTCTTAAGTTAAACTAAGGTTAACTATATTTATTATTAAGTGTTAACATATTTTAATTTAAAGTTGTATTGTATAGTGCAACCATTTTGCATCTTAAAAGTATCTTATTAATAAATACTTTTGTTCAAGTTTATCTTTATATTTGTAATGTGTAAAAAACAATAAAGTATATTTGTTGATTAAAGAAGAAATAACTAACCAACCGTTAAATTATAAAAATTAATTATTATGAAAAAATTACTACTTTTAACTTTAGCTATGATAATTGGATTTTTGGGCTTTTCACAAAAAAGAGTTCAAGTATCTAAAGATATCAGGAACATTGAAAAGACAGCCGTACATGTAAACCTAACTGATGAGGCTTCAAATGCATCTGTTTCACCAAACCCTTATGTTTCTAATAGTAAAGAATTAGTAGGAGAAAATATTATTGGAACAAGTTGGTACGACCTTTGGGGAAATTATTGGGCAAGTAATAGGATTCATTTATATCCTGATGGAACCATGGCAGCTGTATGGACACAGGGATTTGAACCTCCTGCTTTTGATGGAAGAGGCACTGGATATAATTATTTCGACGGAACAAATTGGGGTGATGACCCTACTGTTCGTATAGAAGATGTTAGGACAGGTTGGCCTAGCTATGCGCCACTGGGTGAAAATGGTGAAATTGTTGTTTCTCATGATTATCCTACCAATCTGGTGTTAAGTACTCGTGAACAGAAAGGTACCGGTGATTGGAATCAATCAGTATTGTTTGGACCTGGAGGGAATGGGGCTGCTGCATGGCCTCGTGTAGTTACATCTGATGAGGATAATAATACTATTCATATAATTGCAAGTTCTTATAATCCGTATGAAGGTCAAGAGAATGCTCTATTGTATTACAGATCACTTGATGGTGGTGAATCGTGGGAAAACGAAGCCGAAGTTCTTGACGGCACAGGCGAAGATTACTATACAGAGATGCCTAATGATAATTATGGATGGGCTGACCCAAATGGCGGAGCTATTGCTTTTGTAGTAGGGGGAGCATGGAACGATTTGTTTATGATGAAAT
>CAYWRM010000053.1:0-16869 GCA_964460905.1 uncultured Lentimicrobiaceae bacterium | reverse complement strand
TTTGTTAGGTTCGTGCCAATTAATTGGTAATGTAATTGTAAATACAGAACCTTTACCTAATTTACTTTTTACATCAATATTGCCTCCAAGTATTTCCATCATTTTTTTACCAATAGCAAGCCCTAGTCCTGTACCATCAAACTGGCGTGATGAAGAGCCATCTGCCTGCTTGAACTCATCAAAAATATGAGGCAGAACATCTTTAGATATTCCTATTCCGGTATCTTTAACATCAATAATAACATTTTCAGTATTGTAATTAACCTCTATGTCCACACTTCCTTTTTCGGTGAATTTAATTGCGTTGCTTATAATATTTGTGAACACCTGATAAAGTCGTGCTTCATCTGTTTCAACTCTCGGAAGGTTATCAGCGACACTTAAGGTTAGTTCTACATCTTTTTGTGAGGATATGGTTTGCATATTCTCTTTTATACTGAAAAGAAGAGATTTGATTGACATAAATTCAGGTGCAATTTCCATTTTGCCCGACTCTATTTTTGATAGATCTAGAATATCGTTAATTAAAGACAACAATCGCTTCCCATTACGTTCTATTATTTCGAGATAATTATTTTCTTCATCATCAAGTTTTTCATTCGCCTGCATAATCAATACCCTTGATAATGCCATTATGGAATTAAGCGGAGTTCGCAATTCATGGCTCATATTTGAGAGGAAATCACTTTTTAGATTGTTTGCAACTTCCACTTGTTTACGTTGTTCGATTAATTCTATGTTTTGCTCCTGTAGCTCATCTGAAGTACGCATTAGTTCTTCTGATTGTTCTTGTAACTCTTCGGTTTGAGCCTCCAGTTTTAGGTTGTTAGCAGAGAGTTCCTCAGCAAGGATATTTGTTCTCTCACTAGCCGTTATGCTAGAATAAGAAGTATTAATTGCAATCCACGATTGTTTTAGGATATTATAACATTCATTACTGAATTTGTGAATATTCACAAGTGAAATAATTGCTACCACTTTTGTTCCAACTATTATTGGAACAGTAATTATTTCTTGAGGTGTTGCTTCACCTGCAGTAGTTTTGTATTTAAATATAGTGTTCTCAGGAATGTTACGAAGATAGTAAATACTTTTCTGCGAAAGTGCATTACCAAATTCACCTTCGGGGTTTTCAGCACTAAAAGGTTGAAGTCGCTCTACATCTGCACCAATAGAAGCAAAGTGTTCATATTGAGATGATCCTTTGTTAAGTATGTAGAAAGTACTCATGTTTGCTTTAGTAATTTCCATTAACTTTTTAAGCAGTTCAGAAGCAAAGCTTTGTATTGTCGACTGACCAATCATAATTTCAGAGATGTTTGCAACAGCTTGTTGAGTTATATCACGTGACCTTATTGAATTTGTCATCTCATTAATTGACTCAGCCAGAGATGCTAATTCATCGTTGGAATCAATAATTGTATGAACTGAATAATCACCGTCTTTAATTTGTTTAGTTGCTTCATTAATATTAACAATTGGTTTAGCTATTTTATTAATAAGCCAAAACACAATTATTACAATCATTAAAGAAGATATAAATAACAATAAAATTAAGTTTAATAGTAAAGTTTTTATTGGTTTGTTCAGCTCACTAATGTCTTGTTTACTAACAAACCCCCAGCCCAGTTGAGGGATATAGGTATAGGCAGCCAATATTTCTTCACCTCGATAATCTTTAGAAACAGTAATACCTGTTTCTCCATGGGAATCAAGTGTAGCTGGTTCGGCTGATATTTCTAACTTTAATGGTGCATTTTGATACCAACGGAGTTCATTTAATGCTAAGCCATCGCTGTTAACAATAAGTGTTTCACCAGTTTCACCCAAACCTGTTCTGTGTAAGAGCAATCTATAAAGTGAAGTTTCCAGATTTACATGTGCCCCTAATATGCCAATTATTTGTGAATTATTATGTTGTGAGCTAAATATGGGAGATGAAATAGTCATTGTGATCATAGATAAGTCATCTGAATAATAAATATCACTAATATAAGTTTTTCTGATTTCTAGTGGTTTTGTGAAACAAATATCACCGGATTCATTAATTCCTTCATTGTTTTTGTTAGTGGATGAAAAAACTATACCTGTTTTTGGGTTTATTATAAAAAGTTCAATATATGAACTATAGTTATTCAAATAGCGTTTTAGTATGCGATTAATATTATTGATATTTTTAATATCATTTTGATCTTTATTTTCCTTTTGTAGTATATCTTCCAGCACCATTAATTCATTATCCGTAGATACTGTTAATATATCAGCAATTCTTTCTGATGTCCAATCTTCAAGTTGTTGTACTTTTAAGTCGCGAATGGCAATTAATTTCTCAAATGTTTGTTTTTCAATTTCTTTCTTTTGCTGATAAAAGGTTATAATAATTCCTATAGCTAATGGTGTTAACGATAGAAGAAGAAACCAGAATAACAAACGGGTTCTTATGCTTTTGAATCTTAATGGTTTCATATTTTTAATTTAATGGTTTCATATTTTTAATTAATGGTTTTTTTGTTGAGTTGTATATTTATTGAGTGGAAAGAAATCCATTACCCAACAATTCAACTCACCCATTCTTTCTAAATATCTTACAACAATTATTTACTCTGCTAAATTTATTTTTATAATTCTCAATTGGTACTTCGGCTTCACCTAATACCAAATAGCCGTTTTTATTAAGTGATTTATACAATTTATTGAAAATGGTTTTTTGATATTCAGGTTCTAAATAAATCAATACATTGCGACATAATATAATATCGAAGCCACCAAATATACTATTTGGAGGAGCTGTATTGTTACTATCGAGTAAATCATAGAATGAAAACTGTACCATATTCTTAATTTCAGAAATTAAATTAAACTGATCTTCTTTTTTAGTGAAATACTTATTAAACGTTCCAAGTTTTACATTTTTAATATTTTCAAAGCTATATACACCTTTTGATGCTCTTGCAAGAGCCTTTTTATCGATATCAGTAGCAAAAATATTTACATCAAAAATGGTATCCTCTTTCTTTAAATATTCATTTAAAGATATAGCAATTGAATATGGCTCTTCACCAAATGAACAGCCAGCTGACCATATTCTAATTGTGTTATCATTTTTCTTAGTTTTTGTTGATATCATTTCAGGGAAAGTCAACCTTGAAATAAATTCAAAAGTCATCGAATTCCTATAGAAACTACTAACATTAATTGTGAATACATCAATCAGGTTATCCAATTCGTTGTGATTGTTTGCTAAATATTCTAAATAACCTTTGGAGTTCTTTTTTTTGGTAGCATAAATTCTTTTTTGAATTCTACGCTCCAGCATTGATCTTCTATAACCTGAGAAGTCGAAACCCCTCTGTTCATTTAGTAGTTTTAGAATATCACTAAGTTTATTCATTTTTAAATTTTATGTTTTTAGTTTCGTGTTTATGGTTTCGTGTTTATGGTTTCGTGTTTAAAGTTTTGAGTTTATAGTTTTGAGTTTATAGTTTCGTGTTTCAAGTTAAATACAGGTTGTAACATAACCAACCCGAAACCCGAAACCCGAAACTTCAGATCCGAAACCCCAAACTTATTGTTTCTTATATTTTGTTCCTGCATATTCTGTATTATTTAAATAGTTTATAAACGCACCAATCTTATTACTCAAGACATTTGTTTTCTCCTTAGTTTTTTCAAACAATTCAGTGTCTATATATTTTCTGTCGAATACTCTGTATAACTGTGAGCGTGTTTCTCCACATGATCCTTTTGCTATTGATAAAAATTGCCTGAACTCATTCTTTCCATCTCTTTCAAATCCCTCAGCAATATTGTCCATAACTGATCCAGAAGAGGCATCTATTTGATCTCTTAGTTTATAATTCTTATTTAAAGTTGTTGTAGTTATAATCAAATTAATATCCCGACATAACTCTCTAGCCAATTGCCATATATCTAAGTCTTCAAATCGTTTTATTGTCGCCATATATTTAATTTAAACTCCAAACCCAAAACTCCAAACCCAAAACCTCAAACCCAAAACCCGAAACATCAAACCCGAAACCAATACCTCAAACCAATTTCTCTATCATCTCTATAAGTTCATCTTTATCAATAGGTTTAGTTATGTAATCATCGCATCCTGCCTTAATTGCTTTTTCACGATCTCCTTCAATTGCATAGGCAGTTTGAGCAATTATTATAACATCTTTATTTAATTTGCGTATCTCTTTAGTTGCCTCGTAACCATCCATAACCGGCATCTTGATATCCATTAATATTAAATCAATATCTTGGTTTTTTTGGTAAAGTTCAACAGTTTCTTTTCCTGTTCTAGCATGATAAATATTATTACTAATATCTTTAACAATAATAGTGAGGTATTTGTCTGCAAATTCTTCATCTTCAGCAATTAAAATATTTAGGTTTTTTGATATTGGTTTAGTATCTGCAGGCATAATATCTTCCACCTTTGTTATCTCTGATTTTAACGTATTTGTAATATATGGAATTGTAAAATAAAACTGTGTCCCTTTCTTTTCAATAGATTTTACCCAGATTTTTCCACCAAGCATTTCAACATATGCTTTTGATATTGCCAAACCCAGACCCGCGCCTTCATAAACTTCACTGTCTTCAATATCTGCTTGTACAAATCGATCAAAAATTGCATCGAGTCTGTCTGACGGAATTCCAATACCAGTATCTTCAACATAAAACTCGAGGTTCTTGCCTTTCTTTTTGTACCCAAATTCAATACTTCCCTTGTGAGTGTATTTTATGGAATTCTTAATGAGGTTTGTAAGTATTGCATATAGCTTTTCTCTATCAGTTTCAATATTGGCATAATCGATAACCAAATCGCTGTTAAATAAAAGTTTGAGCTCTTTATTTTGAGCTTCGGGATTGAAAAAAGTATGCAAATATTCTAATTGTTCATTAATGTTGCAATTGGAAACACTAACTTCCATTTGTTTGGCTTCAATTTTTGATATATCAATTAAATCATTGATAATATTTAGCATTCGAGCTCCACTTTTTTCAATTATATTTACATATTTGGTTAATTGTTCTTCTGTAAGGGTGGGAAGTTTTAATAAGCCTGCAAAACCCAAAATTCCGTTCATAGGTGTTCTTATTTCATGACTCATATTGGCAAGGAAGGCCGATTTTAGGCGATCACTTTCTTCTGCTCTGTCTTTAGCTATTTCCAGCTCCGTATTAATACTTTTAATGTGGTCAAAACTTTTTCCTAATTCTTCATTTAGTGCCTGGTATTCTTCATTTTGATTTATAAGGTCTTCATTTAATTCTTTCATTTTTTCTTCGGTATAAACCCGAGTAGTAATATCTCTAACAATGCTTGTAGAACTTACTACGTCATTATTTTCTCTATGAAAAGTAAGAATAATTTCTGCCGGAAATATTTTACCATTTTTTCTTTTTAATAGTTGGCTGTCATGTAGTACATCGTTGCCTTTTTTAATGGCAGTTTTAATTTTCTCTCCGAAGGCTTTAAACTCATCTTTACTCGCATATAGAAATGATGTATCTTTTCCAATTAATGTCTCAGGGTCATACCCTAGTTGATTAAAAGAATCGTTAGCCCATTCGATAACCCTTTCAGGCATTTTTATTGAAAAAACAGAATCCCACATTGAATTGGTTAATTGTTCGAGGTATTCTTTAGCTGCTTTTATTTTTTGTTCGGCTTTTTTACGTTCTGTAATATCTCTCCAAACTGTATGTATAACTTCATTGTTGGGTTCATGAGAAATTGCAGTCAGCAATATCTCTGCCGGAAAAGCATCTCCATTACTTCTTAGGTGGGTCCACTCAAAACGGTGTGTGCCATTTTTAAGTGCTGTCTTCATCATTTCATTAGCTTTTTCTTCCGAACTTCGGCCATCGTTTTGTAATTCTGGCGAGAATTTTGATGGGTGTAGATTCAATATATCATCCTTGGTTTTGTGATTTAGCAATTTTACAGTTGCCTGATTGCAGTCAGTAAATTTTCCATTTTTTAGAATTGACACAGCATCGCCTGACTTTTCAAAAAGTTCGCGGAATTTTTTTTCGCTTTCTTCAATCTTGATCTTGGCATTAACTAAATCTAACTCCAGTTTTTTCCTGTCTGTAATATCAATTGATCTGCCCTGAAATCCAACTAATTCTCCTTTGTCATTTAAAATTGCATTTGCTGATAAATCAACATCGATAATACTACCATCCTTTTTAATTTGTTTAATATCAATTTTGTGTTTCTTAACTTCTTTCAAGTTAAGGCTGGATACTATATTTTTGGCTAGATTATTAATTTTTAATAATCCTGTTTCGGTAGTAAATACAGCTGTGTTTAAGCCAATAAACTCTTCGGGTGTATAACCCAAAAAGTTCAAAACTGCATCATTTACATAAGTAAGGTTAAAATTATGGTCTGTTGTCCAAATTACATCTGTTGTATTTGTTGCTAAAAGTCTGAATCTTGATTCACTCTCCAATAGTTCTGCCTTAGCCAATTTTTTCTCAGTTATATCTCTTGCAATATAGAGTACTGTATTTTTTGTTTTAGGATTTGCCGTTCCTTCAAACCATTTTATTTCTTTATTAATGGTTAATGGATATTCTATGGTGTTACTTATCCCACAGTCAAGAGTTTTTTTTATAAATGCAAGAAATAGATCAGCTTCAGTTTTAGGAAATATATCATGGAGAGTTTTGCCAACTGCTTCCTGTGGGATTTTATACAATAATTCGGGTGATGTTGGTGCTATATTAATATATGTTCCATCTCTATCTATCTCAAAAACTATATCTTTCATTGAGTTGAAGAGTGCACGTAAACTGTTTTCACTTTCTTTTAATTCAAGCTCGTTAATCTTTTTTTCAGTAATGTCAGTTACATATACCAGAAATCGGGTTTCAGAAAGTTTGACAGAATTTACCGTCCAATATCTAAGATTTCCACTTTTTGTACTGAAAGAAATATCGCCAACAAATTTGCCTGTTTTTACTAAGAACTCAAAATGTTTTTTTACATTGCCTTGATCATCTGGTGGAACAAGGTCTATAAGATTCATTTTTAATAATTCACCTTGCGAATAACCAGTTATTTCTGCTGCTGCTTCATTTACCTCAATGAAGCTACCTAATTCATTGGAAACAAAAATTCCATTAGGTGCATTTTCAGCATAGCTCCTAAATTTCGCTTCGCTTTGCTTTAACTGTTGTTGGCTAAACTTGAGTTCTTTCTCTGAACTTATACGTTTAGAAATATCATGAACAATAACTGAAAATATTACCTGATTATCTATTGTTAATTTTGTTTGATATATTTCAACATCTTTTATTTTCCCACTAGCAAGTTTATGTTTTTGAGTGAAATAATTATGATTATTTTTCATAGCCTCCTCCATATTAATCCTTATTTCCTCAGGAGGGAGTGTGTTAATGTTACTAATATTCATACCTATTAACCGCTCGTTGGTATAACCATAGAATTTTACAGCCGCTTCATTTGCAAAATATATATTTCCTGTTTTTGGATTTATTAGAAGAATAACCGCATTGTTATTATTAACAAAATCAGAGTATTTAAAATTAGCCGTATTATCGGCTAATTGTTTTCTAAGAAACTCATTTTCAAGCTTTAATTCTTCGTAATTGGGTTTTGATTTCATGAAAGAATGTATAAGTGTTTGTGGTGGCAATTACACCAAAAGGGTAAATATATGAAAAAAAGTTAAAAATTAGATATTGGGTAGTATGTTTTAGGTTTCAGGTTTCATTTTGAAATGGGAGTGGCAGAGAGGTATGTACTTGGATTTTTATAAATTTGTCAATTATAAATTATAATGCCTTAGGCAGACAGGTTGATTATGAACTTTGAAGTAGAAAATAGATTTTTTATTGTAGGTGGTGCAGGAAGTGGGTTTGGAAGAGCAATTTCACATTTGCTAGCTAAAGAAGGAGCCTACGTTTTGGCTGTGAGTCGTACTGAAGGAAAGTTAAAATCATTGGTAAATAGTTTTCCGGATAATATCGAATATTTATGTGGTGATATTATGAGTTCTGCTATTCAAAATATGATTGTTAACTGGGCTAATAAGAAGCAGTTATCAGGTATTGTTTTTAACGCCGGTGGCCCTCCAGCCGGAGGAATAACTGATATGAATATGCAGATGTGGGATGAGGCATGGGAAACAGTTGTAAGGTGGAAAATAGCACTTACTGATTTGTTGCTCCCGATATTTAAAAAGCAAAATTATGGAAGAATGCTTTTTATTGAAAGTGTTTCAGTTAAGCAACCTGTTAAAAATTTAGTACTTAGCAATGCTCTTAGACCAGCAATTATTGGGTTTGCAAAAACTCTTTCGCAAGAAGTAGCTGCAAATGGAATAACTGTTAATGTACTTGCTCCGGGATATCATAGTACTGCTGCAATGGAAAGGCTGTTTACAAAAAAGGCTGAAGTGGAAGGAATAAGCAAAAAGGAAGCTCAACTAACGTTTGAAAATGAAATTCCGGTGGGAGAAATGGGTAAACCCGAAGAAATGGCCAGTTTAGCGCTTTGGCTGTTATCACCCTTGTCTAGGTATGTAACTGGGCAAACAATAACCCATGATGGTGGCTTAGTTAGCTCGTTATTTGGGTGAGTAAATTTTGGACAGCATAAGATCCGCTAAGTCGCCTTGGACTTAGCGGATCGGTTGGGGGTAGGCTATTCAACCCGCTGAAAGATTTTCTCTCCTGTGTCGCGAAAATTCCATTCATCGGGTTTTACATTAGGAGAACCGATAAGTCGGCTTGGACTTAGCAGATCAGTATGTATAATCTATTTTCAATCCCCTGAAAAATTTCCACTCCTGTGTCGCGAAAACTCCATTCAGCGGATTTTTAATATGAATGTTAATAATTAATTTTAGTAAATTTACCAATAGTCAATATTTAAGATAAAAACGGTATGGAATATATTTCGTCTTTGGATTACGGTGAAACATATCATATTTATAATAAAGCCGTTGGAGGCGTACAATTATTTAAAACAGCAAAGGACTATTTTTTCTTTATAAAGAAGCTAGTTAGGTTCATTCTTCCATTAGCGGATATTTATGCTTATTGTCTAATACCCAATCATTTTCATTTACTACTGAAAATTAAAGAATACAATGAAATATCAAATTCTAAGAAAAGCGAGCATGATCTTAAATGGATAACTCAAATATTTAGTAATTTCTTTATTAGCTATTCAAGATCTTATAATAATATATACCATAGGCAGGGGCGATTATTTTTACAACCTTTCAAACGCATTAAGGTTGATGGCAAAGATTATTTTACAGAATTAGTAGCATATATCCATCGAAATCCTATTCATCATGGTTTAGTGTCAGAATATTCTGATTGGGATTATTCTTCTTATATACACTATTTGTCAAATAATGAAACAATAATTGATAAAAATGAGGTGTTAAAATATTTTGGCTCATTAGAGGATTTTGTTATATTTCATAAAGAGTATAAAGCTATGCTAAGTGATAGTAAGTATTGTTATGAATAGCAAGATCCGTTAAGTCGCCTTGGACTTAGCAGATCGGTTAGGTTGGTTTTCTCAACCCGCTGAAAGGTTTTATCTCCTGTGTCGAGAAAATTCCATTCAGCGGGTTTTGGGTTAGGAGAACCGCTAAATAGCCTTGGACTTAGCGGATCGGCTAGGATTAGGCTTTTTTCAATTCAGTGAGTTTATAAAATACATCTTGCTTTTTTAATAAAAACGATTACATTTGCAATTTAGAATAATTATAAATAAAATATTAACCCATGAAAATTAATAGATACGTTGATATTTCAACAATCGACAGAGAAGCAAAAAAGGATTACATTGATCGTCACTCAGCATTTGTACACTGTGATAGTAATGCAGTAGCAGGTGAAAAATTTGCAGTAACAGTTAAAGTTGGAGATGAATATGCTCATCCTGATGATTTTGATCATTATATTGCATATGTTCAGTTATGGAATGGTGAGTTTATGTTAGGACAAGCTTCGTTTGCTCCTGGAACTCTAGGAAATGCTCCAGGGCATGTTGAAGTAGTTTTTAGCGTTGTACCTAAGAAAAATATGAAACTAACAGCTATGGCATTTTGCACAAAACATGGATTGTGGCAGAGTGAGGAAGTTGTTGTTGAAGTTGCCTAACTACAAGCCTTAGAATTCAGAATTTAGCCCGTGTCAATGCCTAAATATCAGTCGTCAGCAAGTTCAAAATATACTATATTGACATGTAAATCAAATACTTAGAATCACTTGTAAAAAAGTGGCTTTTTTATTTGCTCACGTTTTGCTCGCATAATCATAGTTTCCAGCTAAATCCTACCTTAAAACCTAATATTACTCCCGTGCTTGTTCCAATATGCATCATAGATATCATTATTTCTGTTTTCTTTTTAGGGCAGTCGGGGTTTTGGGTAGTGTAAGCTTGGGGTTGGCGTATGTGTATGGCAATGCGGAAATAAAATCATCAGGAAGTAAATAGTTTGGTTAAGCTACTGTATTATGTGGGATTATGGCAATACAGTTTGTTTAACCAGACTATTTTTTTTGTCGGTGGTATTTTATTTTTGTGTTGACTTACTCATACCTTCTGTAACTGAATTTGAAATGAAACATATTGGAATACTGTATGGGTGAGATGAATGTAGCGTAATGAAAGGTTACATGAGGTCGACGTGCTTATGTGTTTATTGTGGGCGAATGAATAGCCTGGCAATAAATGAAATGTAATGAGTGAAAGATTCTTTGAGTTAGCGAAAAGTCCTGAAACGTAGTGAAATGGAATGTTTGTCAGGTTATGAATGATGTAGGGTTTGTGTGGGGTGGGGAGAATAAACTTATAAGCTAAGGAAGACCGAATGTGTAGTGAAATGTAGCGGAATAAATGAGGCTGTACTATATAGTTTGAGATAACTGATGGTCTGTTTAGTTACTGGTTGAAGAGAGCTTAGGGGGGCTGCTAATGCTTTTCTGTGTGAAAGCAATAAAACATATTGGGTTGGAGCTGCGAGCGATTGGATATTTTTTTGTGGGATCGGTGTTGGCCGGTTGTGGTGGGTCGGTGGTAGTTGAAAACTATTTTAGATTTATTACATTTATGTAATATAGTCTCACCACCAAATGTGGTGGGGAAAATTTATGGTCTGATAAACAAACTTTTGAAAAAATTGTCAACTATAAGATCTGATTACTGTGATTTTACTACTTTAATCAAAGTAGATTAATGCAAAATCAATAATTCATAAGATGACCAAAAAAAAAAGAAACCAAACAAAGTGAAAGGGGTTTCACGCCGAGAAAAGTTGCATATTTGTATGGCGTAAGTTTAGAAACATTCAACACCTGAATCAGGGATGCTGATGAATTAAATGCTCAAATGAAGCTAGAAGATAAGTATTTGGACCAATACCGTAAATGGACACCAAAGCAATTATGGATGATATTTGATGAATTTGGTGACCCTCGGGAGTTTCAAGATATTATAGATTCCTAATTTATTGTAGTATTTTATCTAATTGGTGTTATTAGTGTTTATATTAATTAGCGTATATTAGCGTATATTAGTGTATATTAGGATGTATTAAGGATTAAACTAGTAAATTTTATGAATTTCTTTTGTTTTTTAGATGTTTTTCACTAAAAACAGACGTATTTTTCAATAAATTCAGGATTCTTTATGGAAAAGTTAGCTTATATCGCTACTCTTGATACTATTTTGTGAAGATTTGCTTTAGTTTTTGGCTTATTTATAGAGTTTTTACAGGTTTGCCACGTTAAATATGGAAGAATCAAGACTTTTATGCAGGATAATGATAAATTTTTGTTGGGATTATTCATAGCCATGCGTATAAAGTTCTTTGAATCGATAAAAGCCATCTATATAGTAGCCAATTTCTTTGCAGGCTTGTGAGACGCTTCCTAATTGCTTTGATAATTCAAGCAACTCTAACTTAGTTTTTAAAACTTATCGTTAATGTTAATGACTTTTTCTGATTGTGTTTGGCTAATCAATCTAAATCATGCGTTGCTTTTAAAAATTCACAAACTCCCTTTGTGTTAATCTCTCTTAATCTTTCTTTGGTCAAGTTTTCAGTTTCAATTACTACTCTTGAGAAGATGTATTGTTCCCAATCTTCTGTAATTAGTCTAATTCCATTTTTATTTCGGTTTATGTAAACATCTGTTCCTAGGTAGGGAGTAAGAACACTAATCGTTAATCTTGTTGCACCAAGTGTTGCAAGTTTTACACCAAAGTCAATAGTTTGATTTGATGTTTCTTCTGTGTCTGTGTCGTTAGCATGACCAATAATAAATCCACAAGCAATTTGTTTTATGCCAGCCTGACTTGCTACAATGATAGCATTCTCCACTTCATCAAAGTTTATTTTTTTGGAATGGAATCTAATATTGTTTAGTTTAATTAGACTGCCTTTTTAGCGGTGACATTTTATTTTTGTGTTGACTTACTCATACATTCTGTTACTGAATTTGAATTGGAATATAGTGGAATACTGTACGGGTGAAATGAATGTAGCATAATGAAAGGTTACATGAGGTTGACGTGCTTATGTGTTTATTGTGGGGTGAGTAAATGGCTGGAATGAGTGAATGAGTAAATGATTTAATGCTAAAATGATTTAATGATTGAATGATTAAATGGGGGGAATGACAGCTAATTACGAATAGAGTTTTTTGTGGTGGGGAGAATAAACTTATAAGCTAAGGAAAACCGAATGTATAGTGAAATGTAGTGGAATGAATGAGGCTGCACTGTATGGTTTGCTTTAAATGATGGTTTATCTAATTACTGGTTGAAAGAAGCTTTAGAGGGGCTACTAATGCTTCTCTGTGTGAAAGCTAAAAAACATATTGGGTATAGCGCTGCACGCGTGGGATGTTTTTTTGTAGGTTTCAGCGGTGGACGTAGTGGTGGGTCGGTGACTATTTTACATAATAACATTATGGTTGGCAAACAGCCGGTCATGGTGGGTTTTGTGTGTTTGTACTATAATACCTTATTATGTAATTTAGCTTGGTTGGCTAGTTCAGTTTCTTTTTCTTTGATGGAATTTAAGCACAAGTCTCACTTGCACACAGGCTTGGTTGGAAGACTCGCTAGATGGGTATTTGTCTAGCGGTTGGCTACTATATTATAAGCAGTTATTTTTTATTTCTCCTTATTGACTTAAGGGCAAGGTAAATTTAAAATTGCTTCCTTTACCTTCTTCGCTTTCAATCCAAATATTCCCTCCATTTTTTTCCACAAATTCTTTGCAAAGTTTAAGACCTAAGCCAGAGCCTTTTTCATTTTCTGTGCCATCAGTTGTTATATGATTAGCTTTATCGAACAGCTTATTACTCATTTCTTTATTTATCCCAATACCATTATCAGAAACTGTAATTTCAACATACTTCTGTTTTGACATAGCAGAAATATTTATACATCCTCCAGTATTAGTGAATTTGATGGCATTGGAAACGAGATTTCGCAAAATGGTCCTCAGCATATTTACATCAGCAAACACTTCAGTTTTATTCAAAGGGTGATAATTCAATGAAATATTTTTTGCTTGGGCAAGTGAAGTTTTAAGCTCTATTATTTCAAGAATAATTTCTGACAACACTATTTTTTCTGGTTTAAAACTAAGTTCTCCGGTTTGCGATTTTGCCCAATTCAATAAATTGTCGAGCAAAACAAGTGTGTTTTTTGCTGATGAATTTATAATGCCTAAATACTTTTCAGATTCTGCAGCTTCATAATTATTTGAGTTTTCAATTAACAGTTCCGAAAATCCCAAAATATTATTAAACGGACTTCTTAAATCATGTGCTATTATTGAGAAAAACTTATCTTTTGTGTCATTGCTTTCTTTTAATTTTGAATCTGACTTTTTAAGTGCTTTAATGGCATTGTCTTTATCATCAATTTGTATTGACAATAATGCATTTGTGTTTTCTAGTTGTCCTGAAGTAGCTAAAAGTTCTTCGGTGCGTTCTTTAACCTTTATCTCCAGATTTTTGTTCATAACCCTTTCGTTCTCAACAATTTCTTCCTGAAACTTAAGTTTTTCTGCCTGAATAAGCTTTATTTTGTACCCCAGCGCAAGAGAAAATACAATTAGCTCAAGAAATGATCCTATCATAAAACCATACCTAGTTAAAGGCGTATAGGGTATTAAATTTAAGGTAAGACCTGCATACATAAACAGACCAATAATATATAAACTTGAAGCCAATACATAAAATTTGGAAAGTGGTAATTTCTTAATCATACCATAAACTCCAACAAATAGTAGAAATAAGGTAAAAGGCATAGCGATGAGCCCAAGAAATTGATAATAGTATACGTCAAATGCAACCAAAATAGCTATTATCAGATAAATAACACTCATGACAATCAGGCTGGTATCCATCCATTTACTTACTTGCCGAATTTTCAAAATTTCTCTTGTAAATAATGTAAGAAAGAAGGCCATTGTCGGGGAGCCTATCGAGAGGAAGTAGTAGACTTTAATATTAGAATTAAAGTATAAGAATAATCCAGTATCAAGCGAAATCCAAATCAGAAGGCAGGTAACATATAAAATATAATACAAATATACTTTGTCTCTCAATTGAATAAAAAGCAGTAAATTATAGAGTAAAATAGAAAATGCAGCTCCAATATAAAACCAGTAAACAAAGAGATACTTCTGATCTGTTTTTTTGAAAGTTGTAGTGCTTGTACTTACAATCTCTGTAGGTACCAGGTATTTTGAATGCAAGTGCAGATACAATGTTTTTCCTTCGTATGGTTTAAAGCTAACTTCAAATCCAGGCAGCCTACCGTAAACTTCACGCTTTTCAATAGGTATAAGAAGTCCATTTTTTATGTGTATCCAATCAGTCGAATCCTTATAATACAAATCGGCTATTTCAAAGCAAGCTATATCAAAACCAAAATATTGTTCAATTTCTACATTTTTCAAATTTTCATACTCAATTATAAACCAGTAATCTACTTCGGTAGAAGGAATAATATATTGAGGGTTAATAATCTTCGCTTCGTTTTGCTTTTGCTCAACCTGATCAATATTAAAACTCCTAGTGGAGTCAATTAAAAGTTTGATTTGAAAAACCTCATCATTGCCCAAGCAGTTTGATTTGGAATTTGATGTATCTGACGCAAAAAGGATATTTGCAAAAAATAATAATGTAATTATTAATAAATTATTTTTTGGTTTTAACATTAGCATAATAGGTAATTAAGTTTACTTTTTCATCTGTATATAATTTTATTTCTTTGTAAAATAAGAGTCGATTCTATCGCTGACATTTTGTTGCAAGTTATTGTACCAGAACGCATAATCAAATCTGTGAAAGACTCCTTCCGACCATCTGCCCATATTAACAAGATTGATCTTCTCAGATTTTGGTGTTTTCATATTGGTAACAACCAAAACTCCCTTTTGAGTATCCAAATGTGCAGCGGCAAAATTCGGGATTTCCTCAATGAGTTCGCCGGTGGCATCATCGAAAAATTTAGCACCCAAGTTTGCATCCCTGTTGGCGGGCGTACCGTCTGTTCTCCAATTCAGGGGATTTATTGCCACCGCACCGGGTAGTAAAACCGGAGAAGGCCCTGCATCTGCTCCTTCGGTATTGTAAGTAATAATGACACCGGTATCGTCTTTACCTTGAGCAAGCTTCATCCATGGATATTTCTCTAAATCATCCTTCGTTATAGTGTAGCCAATCAAATAGGCTGCCACAAGACGCTTTTGTAAGGCTGGGTCGTTAAACCTATTACGCATCAGGTTAATAAGTGTCATTGTACCTTGGCTATGACTGGCGAGGATAAATGGTCTATCGGGATTATCGTACTTCAGATAGTAGTCGAAGGCTCTTTCGATATCCTTGGCCCCGACCTGGAAAACAGGGTCTTGATAAGCATCTTTCCCACCATTACCAGCATCCATACTCTGGAGTGCTGCCGATTGCTGGCGGTAAAACGGAGCAAACAAATTGGCATACGCCGAGTACACTCCTGCCTGGGCGACTAAGAGTCCTTGGGCATTTTCTCTGAGCGAAGAGTCAGAAATATCCATATTTTGAGGATTTTTTCCAGTATAAATCGTCGGATAGACATAGAAAACATCAACGTTTTTTTCTATTGTTGATGGTAATGAAACCCAATTATAGGAGTCAGCATAATTCAAGCTTTTTTTGGATTTCGATGAATTATTATTATTATTGCAAGAAACGGTCATTGCGAATATCCCCATTAAAAAAACTATTTTATAAATTTTCATCTATATTTATTGTAATCATAGTTTAATTCGTAAAGTATTCACGAATCTTAGAAAAAAGTACATTTTTGACAATAGGTTTTGATATATAGTCATTACATCCTGCTTCAATTGCTTTTGTTCTATCACCAGTTAGCCCATAAGCAGTTTGGGCGATAATAATAACATCTTTATTGAAAAGGCGAATCTCTTTGGTAGCTTCAAAACCATCCATAATTGGCATCTTGATGTCCATCAATATCAAATCAAGGTCAGAATTATCTTTGCACATATTAACAGCTTCAGCCCCATTACTAGCAGCAAATAATGTATGGCTTTCGTCCATTATGATTTTAAGAAAATCCATTGACACTTCATCATCTTCCACTAGCAATACCTTAAGGTTTTTAATGACATCAGCAGCAGCAACATCGGTTATGCTTATTTTATCATTTTGTTTTTCAATGGCCTTTACTATATAGGGAATTGTAAAATAGAATGTTGAGCCTTTGCCAAATTCACTTTCAACCCATATTTTCCCATTCATCATTTCAATGTAAGCCTTCGAAATAGC
>CAYWRM010000052.1:13372-16976 GCA_964460905.1 uncultured Lentimicrobiaceae bacterium | reverse complement strand
TACTATAAAAATAAAAAAGAGCTGATGCCAAAATAAAAAAAGGAACAGTATTGGCCAATAAGTGGCTCCAGCTACCATGCACAAATGGCATTAAGAAAATACCTCTAATTCCTTTTATATCAAGTGGATATACACCTATATTAGATAAACTAATATCAAAACCAAATTCAATAAGCTTAATTATCCACATTACAAACAATAACCCCAGTGGAATTAATAGTGAATAAATAAACTTTCTTTTCTCTTCTTTCATAAACAACAAATTTTGCAAAAATCAAATGCAAAACAAAATCACCTTCAAATAACGTGCCTTTGTGTAATTTAATTATTGAATAAGCAAATGATAAAATATGTGAATGACTAAAAACAGTGATTTTCACATTTATGTATTTAACATTCACACATTCAAAAACATTACTTTTGTTAATAAATTACACTCTGGATAAATTACAAGATTATGAAATTAATAACTATTTCTTTTCTACTAACAACTGCAATATTACTGACATCATGCGGCAATAATAAAGAAAAACAAGTCCTATTATCAAAGCCAATCAGTAATCATATGGGGGAGTTATCATCGGCATCCGGAATTGCCATATTAAACAACTCAATTTATATTGTAGGTGATGATGTACCATGGCTTTACGAATTGGATTATGATCTAAACATAATAGGGAGAACACAGGTATCCAGCATCGAAAAATTATTAAATGGACGCACACCAAAATCAATGAAAGCCGACTTTGAAGGTGCCGAAATTATCTCTAATAACAATAAATTCGAAATAGTAATAATATCTTCCGGATCAATGCTTCATAACCGAGACACAGCCCACATTGTTAATATTTCTGAAGCCAATATAACGTACTCCAAAAACCTAAGGCCTTTATATGAAAAAATAAAGTTTATATCAAACTTACCTGTTGATAATGAAATTAATATTGAAGGAATTGCATTCTCTGATGAACATGCATATTTAGTGCATCGTGGTAATGTTAGTGAAAACATTCTAGTTGAAATTGATCGTGATAGTTTCCTTAATTTCATAAAGGGAATAACCCATATTCCGGATTTTAAAATTTACAGATATAATCTTCCAATATACAATGGCATATCATCAGGATTTTCAGGCATATGTCTTAACCCTGACAAATCAGGTTTATTATTTACAGCCTCTGTGGAGGATACTAAAAATGAAATTAACGATGGAAAAATTCTTTGCAGTTTTGCAGGCATAATACCTTTTTCAGGAATAATGGATAATAAACTCAAAACTTCCATATTATTAAATAACAAACTACCAATGGAAAAAAAACTTGAAGGAATATCAGTAAAATCAATTTCAGAAAAAGGAGCACTTCAAATAGTAACCGTTTGTGACAATGATGATGGTACTTCGGATATTATAACTTTTAATATGGAAATTCGATAATTATCTTTGTATTAGAAATATTCTCTTTTTCAATCTTCGATGTTTAATCTATAGATATTTCTTAATTTTGAAGCAAAATAGCAACCATGGAACTCTCTTCAATTACAGCAGTATCCCCAATAGATGGCAGATATAGAAATAAAACAAATGAGCTATCAGAATATTTCTCAGAATTTGCCTTGTTTAAATATCGCGTACAAACCGAAATTGAGTATTTTATTGCTCTATGCAACATTCCGCTACCGGGTTTATCAACCTTCGACAAAAGCCAGTTTGACAGACTAAGAGACATCTATCGTAAATTTTCACCTGCCGATGCTGTCACCATAAAACAAATTGAGAAAACCACAAACCATGATGTTAAAGCTGTAGAATACTTTATTAAAGAGTGTATTGATGAATTTGGGCTCGGTGAATTCAAGGAGTTTGTTCATTTTGGTTTAACCTCGCAAGATATTAATAACACTGCTGTCCCTCTATCAATTAAAGCTGCTCACAAAAATGCGCTCCTTCCGGCAATCGACGAATTATTGGAAAAAATTAACCTGTATGCTTATGAATGGAAAGACATAAGTATGCTAGCTCGTACACACGGACAACCCGCTTCACCAACTAAACTTGGAAAAGAAATATATGTTTTTGTTGAAAGGCTTGAAAATCAGTTAATGATGTTAAGCACAATTCCTTTCTCCGGGAAATTTGGAGGCGCAACCGGAAATATGAATGCTCATAAAGTAGCATATCCGGATATTGATTGGGAAAATTTTGCATGTCAGTTTCTTAATGAGAGCCTTGACATTCAGAGGCAAAAAACAACAACACAAATTGAACACTACGATTATCTTGCAGCATACTTCCAAAACCTAAGCAGGATAAACATAATACTTATTGATTTTAGCAGAGATATTTGGGCTTATATCTCAATGGATTATTTTAAACAAAAAATAAAAGAAGGAGAAGTAGGCTCATCTGCCATGCCTCATAAAGTAAACCCTATTGACTTTGAAAATGCTGAAGGGAATCTTGGAATTGCGAATGCTTTGCTTCATCACATGGCAGAAAAATTACCCATTTCAAGGTTACAACGTGATTTGACTGACTCCACAGTTACAAGAAATATTGGTACACCAATCGGGCATATGCTTATTGCGATAAAATCATTACTTAAAGGAATTGAAAAACTTATACTTAATGAAAAACAGCTAGCTAACGATCTCGAAAACAACTGGGCTGTTGTTGCTGAAGCAATACAAACTATATTACGCCGCGAAAACTATCCGAAACCATATGAAGCTTTAAAAGAACTTACCAGAACTAACGAGAAAATAACACAAAATTCCATTCATATTTTTATTAATGGACTTCAAATATCTGAAGAACTTAAAGCTGAATTAAAACTTATCAGCCCTGATAACTATACGGGAATTACATTGATTTGAAGCTAGAATCAAGTCAACCTCAAAGTGACTTATTGAGATTGCCTGCCTGACTGGTAAGGCAGGCAGGAAGCAGTCTCAATACCAAAAGACATATGACTTGATACTAATCAGCCCTTCAACTGTTGCTATTTGGTATTAATTACTTCGCAAGGTTTTTATAATATGTCTCTTTCTTCTCGTCGCTCAACCTCCCATAAATATGGCTTAAATAATTTGCATTTTCCTTCGATGGCTCCAAAGCGTAAATCTTTTTAAAATATGAAAGTGACTTTTTAAAGTCAGCAGTTACAATATCCAGGGCATTAAGCAATATATTGTATTGTTTATTAGTCTTGTGATCATCATAATCTTTCATTTCTTTCCTATAGCGATCTTCTGCTTTGTAATAATACTGTTTTCCAAACCATATTAGCGCAACAAGGTTTTCATCATCAATATCCAGTAGTTGTTGAGCAACATCATTACAAATATCAGTATTATCTAAACCCTTATTTATAATAAAATAAGCTTCTAATAAAAGTGTATCATTCTGATTATCTGTATAAACATCTGGCCATAATTCAAGAGCTCTCTCATAATCATCGGCTTCTACATAAACATAAAATAAACGTTGCTTTACTGCGCTAATGTATTTTCCGTTGGTATACTTCTCCAGGTAATCAACTAGCGCTATCATCTCTAACGATAAATTATCGATCTTCCTATAGGCCTGTGCGAGATAAAAATAAGT
>CAYWRM010000052.1:0-13272 GCA_964460905.1 uncultured Lentimicrobiaceae bacterium | reverse complement strand
TCTCTAACGATAAATTATCGATCTTCCTATAGGCCTGTGCGAGATAAAAATAAGTCGATTCGTCAATAAAATTAGAATTACTTGCCTTTTTTAAGTAAGCAACAGCAAGTTTAGCATCACCAACTTTAAGAGCTGATTCACCTGCATTTGTATAATCAGGACAATCAGCCGCGTTATTATTACTCTCATAAATTTCTATAACTGCTTTATATGCTAACAAAGCTTCAGAATAGTTACCTAGGTGGTAATATGTGTCAGCATTTGTTCTTTTTTGAGCTAATTGTTTTCCGGAGCCACACCCTATCATCAACATAATCAAAACAATAGATACAGATAAATTTATATATTTCATATATGAAAATTTTAAGTTGGCAAAAGTAGTATATTAAGTTAAATTTGTATAATAAACCTGTAAAAAGCATATGCAACCAAAATATGAACTAAAAAGTCATTATCATAGTCTGAAATTAGTAGTAAATATTATTTTTGCACAAATTTTAATTGTTTATGGATTTAAGTAAAATATTATCTATATCTGGGAAGCCCGGATTATTCGTAATGGTTGGTGAAGCTAAAAACAACCTTATAGTCGAATCGCTAATTGATGGAAAAAAATCACCATCATTTGCCCATGACAGAGTTAGCACACTTAAAGAGATAAGTGTATATACCGAAACTGAAGATATTGCAATGGAAAAAGTGCTGAAAGGCATATATGAGTTTACTGAAGGTAAACCCCTTGACGATCCTAAAAAATCATCCGGTGATGTTCTAAAAAAAACATTTGCAAATGTACTTCCTGATTATGATCGCGATGCAGTGTATGTATCTGATATAAAGAAGATATTTACATGGTACAATCTTCTTTTGGAAAAAGAGATGCTCGATTTTACTGAAGAAGAAGTTGAAGACACTGAGGTATCTGAAGATAAGCCGGAAAAAGAAATAGAGCAAGACAAAGAATCTGAGAATAAGGATTAACATGAAGCAGGTACAGGATTTTAGCGTAGTAGATTATCATCGGCTTAATGCTGATAATTACATACTTACTCTAAGTTCTGATGCATCTATTGAAAATGTTAACCCGGGCAATTTTGCAGAAATTAAAATACCTGATGCACCGGAAGTATTCTTACGAAGACCTATCTCTATACTTGAAGTTGATCAGAAAGCTAAAACAATACGCTTTTACATTAAAGCAATTGGAAAAGGAACCAAAAAACTTGGGAATCTTGCAATTGGTTCCTCAGTTAATATTGTTTACCCCCTGGGCAATTCATTTACTATTCTCAGACAAAAAAGAGTATTGATAGTTGGTGGTGGATCAGGGATAGCACCTTTTATAATGTTGGCTTCAAAACTTAAAAAGGAGAATACCGATGTAACTTTTTTATTAGGAGCTAGAACCAAAAATGATATATTCCTTACAGATGAGTTTAGTAATTATGGAGAAGTGCTAATTACTACTGAAGATGGCAGCCTTGGTGAAAAAGGACTTGTAACTCAACATTCCGTCTTTTCCAATAATTTTGACTTCAATCATATATACACATGCGGTCCTGATCCTATGATGAAAGCTGTTGCCAAAATTGCTAATGATAAAAGCATTAGTTGTGAAGCTTCGCTTGAAAACATGATGGCTTGTGGTATTGGCGCATGTTTGTGTTGTGTTACTCCTACAATTAATGGAAACCAATGTGTTTGTACTGAAGGTCCTGTTTTTAATACAAAAGATCTGCAATGGTAAACTTAGAAGTAAATATTGGCGGGCTCAATCTTAAGAATCCGGTAACAACTGCCTCCGGAACTTTTGGCTTTGGTGAAGAGTTTACCGATTTTATCGACCTAAATAGCTTGGGTGGAATTTTTGTAAAAGGACTTACTCTTAAAAACCGTGAAGGTAACGACTATCCCAGAATGGCAGAAACTGCATCGGGGATGTTAAATGCTGTTGGTTTGCAAAATAAAGGAATTGATTATTTCATTAATACAATTTATCCTGGTATTAAAGATTACGGTACCGAAATAATCCCAAATATTAACGGTTCAGTTGTTGAAGAATATGTTGAGGTAGCCGAAAAACTAAATGATGTTGCGGGGATTAATGCTCTTGAGCTAAATATTTCATGCCCCAATGTAAAAGAGGGAGGCATGGCTTTTGGAGTCAGTTGTCCGTCCGCAATTGCTGTAACAAGTGCAGTACGAGAAGTTTTCCAAAAACCAATAATTGTAAAGCTATCACCTAATGTTACGGATATTACTGAAATAGCAAAGGGTGTTGAAGGTGCAGGTGCCGATGCTGTGTCGTTGGTAAATACTTTCCTTGGAATGGCAATAGATGCCAATACAAAAAAACCTATCCTTTCAACAATTACAGGTGGTCTTTCGGGTCCTGCCATAAAACCCATTGCGTTAAGAATGGTTTGGCAGGTTTATAATGCTGTTAAAATCCCGGTAGTTGGAATAGGAGGAATAATGAATGCTACTGATGCAATCGAATTTATGCTTGCCGGTGCTAGTGCTATTCAGGTCGGAACAGCAAATTTCATCGACCCACAGGTAAGTGTTAAAATTATTGAAGGCATAAAAGAATACTGTCAGAATAATAATATCAGTGAAGTATCAACACTGACTGGTGGTTTAATTTTATAAAAATTTTCACACTCTTGAATTGATATCCCTACATTTATTGAGGAAATAAATTATTATTTTAACACGGATTATGCAGTTGAACTCAGTCATGAGAGTTATAAATACTCTGGAGAACAACACTCACCAAAAAATCAAAAATACTAATCGAACAATTGAATATATTTGCCTACTAAATAATACTTGTGATGGACAAAGAATTGATCAATAGTTGGAATAATAAATTAGCAGATTCCACACCTACTGAAGTAATTGCTTTCTTTTTAAAACAATTTCCAAACAACGTTGCACTTTCAACCAGTTTAGGAATAGAAGACCAGACACTTACCGAAATTGTAGCATCAATCGACAAAAAAGCAAAAATATTCACTCTTGATACTGGCAGGCTATTTCCTGAAACATATGATTTGCTTGACAGAACCTGCAAAAAATACAAAGTAAAAATTGATGTTTACTTTCCAAACACAGATGATATAGAAGAAATGGTTGTTGAAAAAGGCATCAATCTATTTTATGATAGCATAGAAAACAGGAAATTATGTTGTAATTTACGTAAGCTGGTTCCTCTAGCAAGAGCAATGAAAGGACTAGATGCATGGATAACAGGACTTAGAAGAGATCAGTCGGTTACCAGAACTGATATGCAGTTGGTTGAATGGGATGAAAATAATAATATAATAAAAATCAACCCACTTATTAATTGGTCTGAACAAGATGTTTGGGATTATGTTGAAACTAAAAATATACCTTACAACCCTTTACATAAAAAAGGCTTTGCCAGCATTGGATGCCAACCATGCACACGGGCTATTAAACATGGCGAAGATATCCGTGCCGGACGTTGGTGGTGGGAAAACCCTGACACAAAAGAGTGTGGGCTACATGAAAAATGAAAGTTGTCGAGTTATCGGGTTGTCAGGTTAAATGACAATCTACCAAAAACCAGACCCCAGCAACAACCACTAAAATCGTGACAGCAACCTCAGCCACAGTCATCAACAAAAGCATTCTTAAGCTTGCAATTCCAAATATTGTAACCAACATTACAGTACCTCTACTCGGACTTGTTGATCTTGCATTAATGGGACATCTTAATGATCCGGTGTTTATTGGTGCTATTGCCCTGGCAAGTATTATCTTCAATATTATTTATCATGGTTTTAGTTTTTTAAGGATGGGAAGCAGTGGTCTAACTGCCCAAGCATACGGAGCAAACTCACATAAAGAAATATCGTTGGTGTTAATCCGCTCACTTATTGTTGCAATTGGACTCGCCATAATGCTTATCCTACTGCAATATCCCATACAATGGTTATCATTTAAGATATTAGATGGAAGCGAATCGGTTAGAGTACTAGCAGCTGATTATTTCTATATTCGAATATGGGCAGCACCGGCAACACTTGGATTATATGCTTTTTTTGGATGGTTCCTGGGAGTTCAAAATGCAAAATATCCAATGATAATTGCACTAGTAATTAATCTTGTAAATATTGCTCTTAATTTCGTATTTGTCATTGGTCTTGGCATGACATCAAATGGTGTTGCATTGGCAACAGTAATTGCTCAATATAGCGGGTTGATTCTTGCAATTTTCTTTCTTTTAACAAAGTACAAACAATATGTCAAAATATATTCTCTAAATATTATTCTCAAGACAGATGCAATTGTACGGTTCTTTAAGGTTAATACGGATATCTTCATCAGGACAATATTACTATTACTAACCCTTGCTTTCTTTACAAATATTTCTGCAAAAAATGGGAATGAAATATTAGCTGTTAACACTTTATTATTTCAGTTCTTTTTTCTATTTTCATATTTTGCAGATGGATTTGCCTATGCAGGTGAAGCATTAACAGGTAAAGCATTTGGCAGAGGAAATAGAAATCTGCTACGAAATACTGTTAAGCATCTTTTTTATTGGGGATGGGGAGCAGCAATTGTAACCAGCATTATTTTTATTCTGGGTCTTTCGCCTCTAATGCAATTACTTACCAGCAATATTTCGCTCCAGGAAATGGCAATCAATTATAGATTATGGGTAATTATAATTCCACTAACAAGTACTGCAGCCTTTATTTGGGATGGCATTTTTATTGGTGTAACGGCATCCAAAGAAATGCGTAATGCTATGATTATATCTTCTTTATTAATTTTCCTTCCAGCATATTATATCACTGTAAACTACTGGGGCAACAACGCATTGTGGTTCGCTTTAAACTTATTTATGATTGCACGTGGTTTATTAATGTGGATCATGTGGCGAAAAATAAAACCATATTTACCAAGGCACTAAGCAAAAGTTTGACAGCCCTTTGCCGCAACGATCCATTCGCTGCCAAACACCTACTTTCTTGCCACAACATTCCCTTAATTGTTTGTTTTTATCTATATTCTATTGGTTTAATTTGATAATTTTTCGTATAATAATTGGTTTCAAATAATTAATTACTTAATTTTGTTGCAGTTAGACTTATAAACGGTTAAAATGCAAGGAGCTTTTCAGGATATCACAAAATGTAAAAAAATGAAGAAATGACTGTAATGCTCAACAAAGAACTGGAACAAAAAGTTGAAGAAGACACCAAATAACCTTGGAATTAAAACGTGAAATAAATGACCTACTCATTGAGGCAGGAAAACCAATACGTTATGCCAGTGTAGGAAATGATACTTCGGGTTAGAAAAACTTAAAAAATCAGATGAAAAAACTTGTACTATATGGACTAATTATTCAATGCATGTTTTTTCTATCTACATCTATCCATGGCCAAGTATTATCAGATACCTTGAAAGCAAAAAACCTTGTAGAGCTTTCTTTTGTGGATCTTATGAACGTACAAATTGAAACAGGTACTTTAACAGGTATAGAACGTTCGAAAACACCCGCGATACTTACTGTTATCACTAAAGAAGAAATTGAAAATACTCCAGCTAGAAACCTATTAGACCTACTTGAAGTATATGTACCTGGTGGAAGTTTTGTTAATCATTGGCTCGGACCTCGAATAGGTATTCGTGGTATTATGAGTGATCAGAATACTTCTTATTTACTCATTGTTAATGGTGAAACCATGAATTTACAATATGAAGATGGACCTGTTTTTGAAATTCAAAACAAAGATCTTTCTGATATTGAAAAAATCGAAATTATTAGCGGTCCAGGATCGGTTACCTACGGACCTGGAGCTATTGGTGGCGTTATTTCCATTACTACTATTGATGAAGAAGTAACAGATAAAGTTAAAATAGGTGTCGAACATGATTTTACATATAGATATTCATTTATTAATGGTAAGTATTCTATAAAAAAGAAAAAAATCACAGCTACTTTATTTGGATCAGTTGGAACATCTGATGGTATATTTAATCCGGAATTCTATTATATAGATCGGGCAAATGGCTATGGTTACGGTTATATGTCGGAAACATGGGGTAATAAGGGTTTAGGTACACCAGCACCAAATTTCTATGCCGATTTTCAAGACAAACCTGAAATAAAAGCTCAACTTAATATTAAGTTTTTAAATGAATTTGAATATTGGGCACGTTATACTAACTATAGCTTTATTAATCAACAACAAAAAACAAATTCGCTTGAAGGTCCGGCATTTCCAGGGCACTACGGACAACAATTTACAACCACTCTAAAAAACATCCACGAATTCTCTGAAAAAGTAGTATTAATAAGCAACATTGGATTCCAGTCTATCAGTACCAGAGATATAAGACTGTATCAGGGAGCAAAAAAGCCCTTTAATGATATTACTCAAATGAATAATTCATTTAGTGAAAACAATATTAATATTCGATCATTGATTTCATATAAACCATCCAGTAAACTAAAACTTGCATTAGGGGTTGAATATAAATATTGGTACTATGGTCCTGAATGGGGAGATGAAAAAGACAGTTTTGTAATGGACTTTGCACCACCAGTAAAATTTGCCGTACTAGATTCAAACTCAGGTTTTTATTCTCAATACAATCAATTTGGTATTGTTACAGTTGTAGATCCACCAATTAATGCAAATCAGTTCTCAGTTTTTTATGAATGTAATTATATGCCTGTAAAGAATTCTACTATTCTAATTTCAGGAAGACTTGATAAACACAATATGGCGAAACTGGCATTTTCACCAAGAATTTCCATTATTCAACAAATAAATAAAAATAACTATCTAAAACTAATTGCTCAACAATCAGTACGTTTACCAAGTTTCCGTGAATTATATTCTATTAATTATGCTTTAGAACCTTCTCCAAGCCCCGAAAAGTTATCAGGTATTGAACTAATATATTCAAGTATACTCTGGGAAAACATATCCATTAACCTGTCGACCTTCTATCAATCTATCAACCAGATTGGCTGGACCGATAATAACAAATCAGAAATTTTAGGTAAGTTCAATACAGCTGGTTTAGTAGCTGTTATGTCGTACAAACTAAATGACTTAAATATTACGCTAAACTATTCTTTTATTAAACAATTAAACTGGGATCCTGAATATAAACTAAATTCATACCTTTCAAATATAGGACCCGACAGTATCGACGTAACTCTAGTAGATGCTGGGAATAACAGAATAAATAACTTCCCCCAGAATCAAATCAAACTTATTGCTTCCTACAAAATAGGTAGTTCCATCTATTTGCATTTTAATTCACGATTTGCATCTAGTTATGGACAGTTAGATATGTTAGATAACTTTAAATCAATACATGACAGCTACGGTACCACACAAACAAAACAGGAAATGGACAATCTATATAATGATGTACTAAGCAAAGGCTATTCAAAACCTTCTTTCACATCCAATCTTTCAGTTTCTTATAATTTCAAAGTAAAAAAAGTAGATTTTGTAATAAGCTCATGGGTAATGAATTTATTTTCTGTAAACCATATTCGATACGTATACCAATATTGGGAAGAGGGTAACAACAGACAATATCCACGACAAGTTGGCTTTGTTGAAGAGCCTCGAACTTTTGGACTCCGTTTAACAGCAGAATTTTAATATTAGTATGAAAATCAATAAATTTAAAATACTGCTCTTTCTACTGTTTTTTACAGGTACAATACATGCTCAGGTATCTGAATATGAATTTAAAGCAGCATTTATTGAACGTTTTACACGTTTTATTGAATGGCCTGATAGTATTCAAAGTGACACATTTAATATTGTGGTTATAGGTAAAACCCCACTTCAATCCACTATGGATGAACTATTCAGCAACATAAAGATAAAGAAGCATAATGTAAAACTCACTTACACAAAAGACACTAACGACCTCAAATATGCAAATCTCGTTTTTATATCCAAATCTGCGAAAAAAAGAATTGATAAGATTCTTAAATTAACAAACAAATATCCAATACTAACCATTAGCGACACAAAAGGCTTTGCTACCAAGGGTGTGCATATTAATATGTATGAGGATAATAATTATATACGATATGAAATAAATCAAGAAGCCATCGAAAAATCAAACCTGAAGGTGAGCAGCCTCCTGTTAGCTTCAGCTAAAATTGTAAAAACAGATGATTAGATTTACATTCATACGCAATCTGTCAATAAAGAAAAAGATAATTATAATTATTGTATTGATTACTTATTTAATCAGTACTATGGGATTTATATTTATTGCTATATGGGAATTAAACAGATTACAAACAGAAACTCAAACTGCTTTGGTTTTAAACACCAAACTAGTAGCTAACTATTGTATTGTACCCTTAACTTTTGAAGATAATCAGCAAGCAACTAAAGCATTGTCTAAACTGAAAGAGATTGATTTTATTGAAACAGGCTTTTTATTCGACAAAGAAGGAAACATTTTTGCAAGCTATCCTGATACATTAAATGAAAATTCCATATTAGTGCTTCAGCAACAACAAGAGAGCATATTTAAGGATGGTTATTTTTATGTTAAGGAAGATGTTTTTTATCAAGATGAATTGTATGGTACGCTTTTTATAAAAGCAAATTCAAAACCACTTAAAGTTGCAAGGAAGAATATCATTATAACTATTTCATTATTAAGTATCTCGTTAATTTTTTTATCTATATTTCTGGCCATTAAGATGCAAAGGTATATCTCAAAACCTATCCTGGAATTGAAAAATCATATAAGGAAAATTGCCACTAATCAGCGTTTTTCTGCACATATTTCAAAACTAAATAATGATGAAATTGGAGATTTGTATGATGGTTTTAATTCAATGTATGATCGAGTATTGAAAAGAGAATCAGATTTATTAGAATCAGAACTAAAATATTCTGATTTATACGAAAACTCACCTGATATGTTCGTTTCAGTAGATGCTGAAACAGGTAAAATAATCCAGTGCAATAATACACTTGCAATAAAAACAGGCTTTAGTAAAGATGAAATAATCGGACATCCAATCTTTGAAGTTTACCACCCTAATTGTATTGAAGATGCAAAAGCAGTATTCAATCAATTTAAATCAAAAGGGAAGATAAAAAATGCAGAATTGCAATTAAAGAGAAGTGATGGAGGTATTATTAACGTTCTATTAAATGTTATAGCCATTCGCGATGATAATGGAAAAATAATTGCAAGCCGCTCTAGTTGGAGAGATATTACTGAAAGAAAAAAAGTTGAAAAAGACTTAGAGAAATATAGAAATAATCTTGAGAAGTTGGTGAAAGATCGAACGAAAGAATTAGAAGAAAAATACAAAGAACTCGAAAACATGAATGACGTTTTTGTAGGACGAGAATTTCGAATTAAAGAATTAAGGGATGAATTAGACAATCTAAAATCTGACAAAGAAAATTAATACTTTATGAAAGATCTTGAAAAATTATCGAAAAGTGAATTGATTGCTAAAATTGAAGAAATGCAAAAAACGGAGCAATCAACTAATGCTCTGAAGGAATATGAACCACTTTTTTTTAAAATCGCTGAAAATTATCCGAACTCATATATCTCAATTATTGAAAAAGATTTAACTATCGGTTTTACATCGGGACAAGAATTTAAAAAACAAAATTTAGATCCAAAATCTTTTATAGGGCTTTCATTAAATGAAATTTTTGGTGAACATGCCACTTTTGTAACAGAAAAATATTTAAAAGCATTTAAGGGTGAAGAAATAAGTTTCGAACTTTTTATTAATAACCAATACCAGTTATACAAAGTGGTTCCATTATACGACAGTAACCAAAATATATCAAGAATACTTACTGTTGTGGAAAATATTACCAAACGAAAAAAAGCAGAAGATGCCTTAAAAGAAAATGAAGAGCGATTTCGCCAGATGTTTGAAACACATAATGCAGTAATGCTATTAATTGAACCGGAAACCGGAAAAATTATTGATGCAAACCTGTCTGCACAAAATTTTTATGGTTATTCTGATGAAGCTTTTAAACAAATGATTATTCAGGATATTAATTCCTTACCTGAAGAGAAAGTGTTTGAATTACGCAAACAGGCACAAAAAGAAAACCAGAACTATTTTGTTTTTCCTCACTGTTTGGCTAGTGGTGAAATAAGAATTGTTGAAGTGCATTCTTCCCCGATTATTGTAAATAAAAAACAAATCTTATTTTCTATTATTCACGACATTACAGAACGCAAGCAGGTAGAAGAAGAAAAAGCAAAAATCTATAATTCAATCCAAACAGCGGTTTATATTTATGATTTTGTCAAAAGTAAGAATGATTATATTAATCCCGAGTATACGAAACTGCTTGGCTGGACTATAGATGATATTAATAAGATGGGAAATAAATTTACGGAGTTATTTCATCCTGATGATTTTAAGCAATTAGTTAAGCACATGCAAATTGTGAGTAAGGACACCGAAGATAATACACATATTCTGGAGTATCGTTTCAAACATAAAAATGGACAGTGGCGATGGTGTCTTTCCTATGATACTCCCTTCCAGCGTAAGGTGAATGGTGATGTAGAAAAAATGATTGGATCTTTTATTGATATTACCGAACGAAAGCAAGCAGAAGAATTATTGCTGAAAAACAAAAACCGCCTGGAATATGCGCTTAATAGTATTAAAACAGGTGCCTGGGAATTGGATTTAGAAACGATGGGATCATGGCGTATGTTTAAGCACGACCAAATTTTTGGGCATAATGAGCCTCTTGATGAATGGACTTATGATATGTTTCTTGAGCATGTGATTCCTGAAGACCGGGAAATAGTAAACCAAAAATTTCAGCATGCTATTGCAACTAAAACAGATTGGAATTTCGAATGCAGAATTAAACGAAATAATGATGGCAAAATTCGTTGGATATGGGCCAATGGAAATCAAGAATCCGATGGAGATAAGGAGTTTGGAAAAATGTTTGGTATTGTTCAAGACATTACTGAAAAAAAGCAGGCAGAGAATACGCAAAGAGAGACGTACACAAGGCACTCTGCAATGATAGAAAATATCAGTGATGTTATTGTCATTATGGATGCTGATGGCATAACGAAATACCAAAGTCCAAATATTGAGAAATGGTTTGGATGGAAGCCGGTGGATATTATCGGTACAAACGGCTTGGAAATGGTGCATCCGGATGATATTGAAAGGATTCAGAAAGAATTAATAAATGTGGTTAAAAAAGAAAGATCTTCAACAATTGAATTCAGATTCAAATGCAAGGATGGTAATTATAAATGGATAGAACTTACTGCCCAGAACTGTATCAGAGACATAGCGATTCAAGGTGTATTGCTCAATTACCATGATATAACCGAGCGCAAACAGGCTGAGGAAAATTTATTGGAAAGCCAAGAAAAATTAAAACTAATTATTGATACCTCTCCCATTGGAATATGCACTGTTGATATGCTTGGTAATTTTGTCACAACAAATCAGGCATATGAACGGATGGTAGGTTATGCCAAAGAAGAAATTGCGGGGCTTTCTTTTTTTGATGTGACACATCCAAATGACCGCCCTAAAAACAAAAAGCTCTTTCAGGACATGTTTTCTTTGGAAACGACAGATTTTTCCATGGAGAAAAGATATATTCGCAAGGACGGTGAGGAGATTAAGGTATCCGTCCATGCTATTGGCATCAGGGATGCTGAGGGAAATGTCAGATTCGGAACCGCTTTCGTGGATGATATTACCGAACGTAAGCAGGCTGAAGAAGCATTGGTACAAAGCACAAAAAGACTCATTCAAGCACAGCAGATAGCTAAAATGGGAGATTTTACCTGGGATGTTGCTACAGGTGAAGTAAGCTGGTCAGATGGTCTTTTTGATCTGCTGAAGTATGACAAAACAGAAAAGATAGATTATGCCAAAGTTAATAAAGACATACATTATCCTGATGATCTGTTAGAAGTATCGGCATGGCTAAATGAAGGAATCGCTTCCGGTGAAGAAAAACTTCTTCCCAAAGAATATCGGCTCATCTGTAAGGATGGAGAAGTAATTTATGTCCGTTCTCAGGGAATAATTGAGCGAAAAGAAGGGGAATCTGTAAAATTGATTGCTACTCTATATGACATCACCGAGCGCAAGCAGGCAGAAAAAGACTTGCAGAAGAGCGAACTTAAATACAGAAATCAGGCAAATTTCCTTGATGTTGTTACAGAAAACAGCCCCTTTGCTATGTGGGTTTCTGATGCAAAAGGAATAATGATAAGGGCGAATCAGGCTTTGCGGAATATCCTGAATTTAACCGATGATATGATTATTGGAAAATATAATGTATTCCATGATGAAAATTTGATTGCTCAAGATTTAATGCCTGTTGTTGAAGCTGTATTCAATGATTTGACAAGTACTCGTTTCAATATGTTTTGGAAAGGCACAAAAGCAGGCGATGTTGATTTATCAATCGCAAATGAACTTTGGATAGATGTTTCGATGTTTCCAATAACCGACGAAGCCGGGAAACTGGTGAATGTTGTATGCCAATATATAGATATTACCGAGCGCAAGCAGGCTGAAGAGGCAATGAGAAAACAAAAGGATATGTTTGAGTTAGTCATTAATTCAGTTCCTACCAGAATATTTTGGAAAGATTTAAATTCAGTCTATTTGGGCTGTAATATGTCTTTTTTGGAAGCTGTTAAAAAAAATAAAACTGAAGATGTAATTGGGAAAAATGATTTTGATTTAATATGGGCTAAGGAAGCTGAAAAGTATATTAATGATGACAGACAGATTATAAAAAAAGGAATTCCAAAATTAGGATATGAAGAGTCTTATATTTTACCTGACGGTAAAAAGATATGGTGGCAATCGAGTAAAATGCCATTAAAAGATAATACTGGTAAAATTATTGGAGTATTAGCTACATCAGAAGATGTAACTGATCGCAAACAGACTGAAAAAGCATTAGAGGAAAGCGAAGAGTATTTCAGAACATTGATTGAAAATAGTAGTGATGTAATTTCTATATTAAACGATAAGGGAATTATTACATACGAAAGTCCATCTCATGAAAAAGTGCTGGGATACGAAACCGGTAAATTGATAGGTGAAAATGTTTTTGGATTAGTTCATCCTGATGACAGGGAGCGTATATCCATGCAATTTGTAAAATTATTGAAAAGATCAAATGAAATTGAGCAAGTTAATTTCAGGTTTCTTCATAAGGATGGAACATGGATATACAT
>CAYWRM010000051.1:0-17758 GCA_964460905.1 uncultured Lentimicrobiaceae bacterium | reverse complement strand
CGAAATCCCAGTTCCAGGTGACTATCGTGTAGCCGGGAGGGCTTGTTGTTAAATCGGTGAATTGGAGGGAGTCGCATACTATGATGCTGTAGGTGAAGTTGGGTATGGGACCAGGTGTTATTAAAAGCGTCATATCATCACTTACATCACTACTGCATGGAATAATTGATGCGGCAGTCAAAGTTAATGTAGCAAACCCTAGGGTTGCATCAACAACACCATGTGTATAAGTTGCTGTATATGAAGTAGGATCATCAAAAGTACCATCCCCAGAAGTTGTCCAAAGGATAGATTGTGCATTAATAGCAGATCCTGATAAAGTATAGATACTAAACTCGCAAATAGATGCATCAGCGCCAGCATCAGCAACTGGTAATCCCTGAATAGTTAAAGTCATATCATCTATTGCATCTGTACCACAAGGTGCAATAGCATATGCTGTTAATGATAGATCAACACTTCCATTTAATATATCACCTATTCCAGGAGTATAAGTAGAAACTAATATTGTTGGATCATCAAAAGTACCATCACCTGAGGTTGTCCACAAAGATGATTGTTCATTAAGCACATCGCCGGATAAAGTATAAGTATTATTTTCACATATGGCATCATCTGCACCAGCATCAGCAAACGGTAACTCTTGTATTGTTAACCTCATTTCATCACTAGCACTGGTACCACAAGGAGCTATCGGATATGTAGTTAAAGTAAGGTCAACAAATCCATTTATGATATCATTTACTCCGGGAGTGTAAGTAGCAATTAGTGATGCAGGAGTATTAAAGGTTCCATCTCCTGTTGTAGTCCATAAAACTGACAGTGCATTGGTAGCAGAACCAATCAATGTATAAGTATCATCCTCACAAATTACATCATCTGCGCCAGCATTGGCAGTTGGTAATCCCTGTATTGTTAATGTCATAAAATCAGAAATACTATTAACACAAGGTGCTAATGCAATTGCTGTAAGTGATAGATCAACAGTTCCATTGATTATATCTGCTGGCCCTGGTGTATAATTAGCCGTTAGTGATGTAGCATTAATAAAAGTACCATCACCCGAGGTAGTCCAAAGAACTGAAAGATAATCAATTGCTGAACCTGATAAAAGATAAGACTCAATTTCGCAGATCGAGGCATCTAAACCAGCATCAACAGTTGGTTGATTAATAATATATAACCTCATTTGATCTGTGGCATCCGAACAAGGCGGATTCTGCACATGAATTGTAAGATCAACAAAACCAGCTACAATATCATTGAGACCTGGAAAATATGTTGGGTCTAAGCCTCCGGCACTAAAACTTCCGTCGCCGGATGTGGTCCAGAAAATATTAGAATAATTACTTGCCGTTGCACCAACAACTGTGTATGAATCAGTTTCACAAATTGTTGTATCATTTCCGGCACCAGCTGTAGGTTCATCTACTACAATTAATGATAAAGCATCACTAACTGTTCCGGTACATGGTAATGATGCAGTTACTGTCATTGTTAAAAGTACTGTATTACCAATTTCACTTGCATCAGGTGCATAAATTGGGGTTAATGAATTTACAAATGTTAAGTTACCTGCGCCATTGTGAGTCCATTCAATAAGCGAATAATTACCAATTATTGTTCCGTTGGCAGTATAAGTACCGCTAACACAAACAGATGAATCCTGACCTGCATCTACCACCGGTATTGAATTAATAACCAAGATCATGAAATCGGTTACAGTTCCACATGCTGCGCTTGAAGCTTCAACAGTAAGAGTTACTGCTCCTAGTATAACATCATCTGCGCTAGGGGTATAAATAGGATTTATTGTTGTTGCATCTGCGAAAATCCCAGTACCGCTACTCGTCCATAGTATGGAAATAGCATTTGTTTGGGATGCCCCAGATAAAGTATAAGCTGTAATACCACAAATTTCATCGTCAGGACCAGCATCAACTGTTGGTTCAGGTAATATATTAACGAGGATGGAACTATTTGCAGAAACCAAACAAGGAGCCAAAGGATCAGCAGTAAGAGTTAGAGTTACACTCCCTGCTATTATATCAGCAGCACTTGGATAATACGTTGGTTCAATCAGATCACCATTTACAAAATTACCTGTTCCGCTTGTTGACCATGTTAATACTGAATAATTGCTTGCTGAAGCACCTGTTATTAATGTTGGATTTTCACATATATCAGTCATAGATCCTGCATCCACAATTGGATTGCTATTAATAGTAATTGTAACATCATCACTTGACGAACCACATGGTGGGATACCATCTGCTGTTAATGTTAATGTAACAACGCCAGCAATAATATCACTTGAACCTGGAAGATAAGTTGTATTAAGGACAGTAGCATCTGTAAAAGTACCTGTTCCTGCTGTTGACCATAACAAACTTATTGCTCCTGTTACAACTGCATCAGTATTTGTATAATTATCAGTCTCACAAATTGTAACCGGCAAACCTGCATCAACAACAGGGCCGTCTAAGATATACAAGGTAAATGTGTGTTGTACTGTTGTTCCACAAGGTGCAATTGGACTTGCTGACAATGTTATGTCAACCTCGCCAAGCGCAATATCAGTGGAGTTTACCTGATAAGTAGGTGTTAAAGTTCCATTATTTAAGAATATTCCACCGGAAGATGAACTCCAGGTCAATATTTCATAATAATCAGCACTTGCATTAGGAATAGTATAATCTTGTCCTGAGCATATTGTATCATCATTACCAGCAAAAACAATAGGATCTGTTAAAATAGTTAAAGTCTTAACAGAGACAGCATTACCAGAACATGGAGCTATGGCACTACCTGTTAAAATTAAATTAACAATTCCTCCATTTAGTGCTATATCGTCAGCATCAGGAGTATAGGTTGGATTAATTAGACTTATATTCGATAAAGTTCCGTGTCCATTAGTTGTCCAAATAAAATTACTTGTATAATTCTCATACGCATCATCAACCTGATATGTTGATCCTAAACAAACATCAACAGGGTTACCGGCAAATACTTCAGGTTCTCTGATAATTGTAATTAATATTTCATCAGAATGAGTAGCACAAAGTATATCACCAGATGCAGTAAGTCTTAACGTAACTGATCCAATAAGAATATCGTCGGCACTCGGGTAGTATGTCGTTAATAAAGAAGCCGGATTATAAAATGATCCAGTCCCGGATACAACTTCCCATAATACTGAGGTTGCATTTGTTACACTTGCCGTGGATGTTACATAATTTTCAATTTCACAAATAGAAGCATCAGGACCTGCATTTGCAGTTGGTATTGTTTGAATAGTTAAAGTCATTACATCAGTTGCATCTGTACCGCAAGGCAAAATAGCAGAAGAAGTAATTGTTAGATTAACTGTTTCACTACTAATATCAACTACACCTGGTATATATGTAGCAGCTAACAAATTTGCATCATCAAATGTACCATCACCGGAAGTGGTCCACAAAATAGATTGTTGATTTGTAGCTGTACCTGATAACGTGTAAGTATTATTCTCACAAATAGCATCATCAGCACCGGCATTAGCAGTTGACAAACCCTGAATTGTTAATATCATTACATCAGATATTTCACAAGGTGAAGCATAAGCTGTAAGAGTGAGATTAACTGTTCCGTTGCTAATATCATTTGCTCCTGGTGTGTAAATAGCAGCTAAATCTGTAGGATCATTAAAAGTACCGTCACCGGAAGTTGCCCAAAGAATAGAATTTTGACCTGTTGCCGAGCCTGATAATATGTAAGTACCATCTTCACAAATTACATCATCAACACCTGCATCAGCAGTTGGTAATCCTTGAATTGTTAAAGTCATTATATCAACTGCACTAGCTCCGCAAGGAAGTATTGCAATTGCTGTAAAAGATAAATCAACAGTCCCGTTAATAATATCATTTGCTCCCGGAGTGTATGTTGCTGCTAACAAAGTAGCATCATCAAATGTACCATCACCGGAGGTTGACCAAAGTACTGATTGTTGATTTGTTGCTATACCTGATAATAAGTATGGTGTATCTTCACAAGTTATTCCATCATTTCCTGCATCTGCAGTTGGTAATACCTGAATTGTCAGAGTCATGGCATCTGAAGCATCAGTTACACATGGAGGCATTGCAATTGCCGTTAAAGTTAAATCGACTGTTCCATTAACAATATCAGTTGCTCCTGGTGTATAACTGGCGGTTAATAAAGTAGCATTGTCAAATGTACCGTCACCGGAAGTAGTCCAGAGTACTGATTGTTGATTTGTTGCTAAGCCTGACAATAGGTATGGAGCATCTTCACAAGTAGTTGCATCAGTACCGGCATCTGCTGTTGGTAACACATTAATAGTCAAAGTCATAACATCTGTTGCATCAGTTCCGCAAGGAGATATTGCTATAGATGAAAGAGTTAAGTCAACAATTCCATTATTGATATCAAATGCTCCGGGAGTGTAAGTTGCAGCCAACAATGTAGCATCATCATATGTACCATCACCTGAGGTACTCCAAATAACTGATTGTTGATTAGTTGCAGAACCTGACAAAGTATATGTATTATTCTCACAAATCACATTGTCAGCACCAGCATCAGCTATGGGTAATGCCTGAAATGTTATAGTCATATCATCACTGGCATTAGTAGTTCCTGGTGGTATGGCGAAGGCAGTAAGTGTAAGTGTAACTATTCCGTTAGTTATATCAATTGTTCCAGGGTTGTATGTAGCAGACAATAATGTAGGATCATCAAATGAACCATCTCCTGCGGTCGTCCATAAAACAGATAGCTGGTTAGTAGCAGCTCCTGATAAAGTATAATCACTATCTGCACAAATTAATGCATCAGCCCCAGCATCAGCAGTTGGGAACTGCTGAATTGTCAATGTCATATCATCTGATACCTGGCAAGGTGAAGCATAAGCAGTTAAAGTTAGGATCACCGTTCCATTAGTAATATCAGTTGTTCCAGGTGTGTAAGTAGCTGATAACAAAGTGGCATCATCAAAAACTCCGTCACCAGAGGTTGTCCATAGAACATTTGTTTCATTAAAAGCTGAACCTGATAAAGTATAACTACTACCCTCTTCTATTACATCATCTGCACCGGCATCAGCAGAAAGTAATGCATTGATTGTTAAGGTCATTATATCAGCAGCACTGGCTACACACGGAGTAATAGCAAGTGAGGTAAACGTTAGATCAGCAGTACCGGCAATAATATCATTAGCACCAGGTGTGTAAGTGGCTGATAATAAAGTAACATCATCAAAAGTACCATCACCGGATGTACTCCAAAGTACTGATTGCTCATTAGTTGCATTACCCGATAAAGTATACAAATTATAACAGATCGTAGTGTCGGAACCGGCATCTGCAGTAGGTAATCCCTGAATGGTCAAAGTCATTATATCCGTAGCTTCGCAAGGTGGTACACCATAAGCTGTTAGAGAAAGATCAACAGTGCCATTGCTAATATCAAGAGTACCAGGTGAGTATGTAGCTGCAAATATTGAAGCATCATCAAATGTACCATCACCTGAGGATATCCATAGAATTGAAAGTTCATCTGTAGCTGAACCCGATAATAAATAAGTATTATTTTCACATATCACATCATCAACTCCGGCATCAGCAGTTGGTGCTTGCTGAATTGTCAGAGTCATGTCATCTGAGACATCTGCCGAACAAGGTGCAATAGCATATGCTGTTAGCAACAAATCAACAGTACCAACAGTAATATCATTTGTTCCCGGAGTATATGTTGCAGTTAACAAAGTAGCATCATCAAAAGTACCATCACCCGAAGTAGTCCAAAGAATAGATTGTTCATTATTAGCAGATCCTGACAAAGTATAAGTATTCTCACAAACTGTTGCATCAACACCAGCATCGGCAGTTGGCGACTCCTGAATTGTTAATATCATTGCGTCCGTTGCATCTGTACTACATGGAGCTATGGCATATGCAATAAGTGAAAGATCAACAGATCCATTACCAATATCAAGTACTCCCGGAGTATAAGTTGCCATCAATGAGGTGGCGTCATCAAAAGTACCATCACCTGAGGTACTCCAAAGAACAGATTGCTGACTTGTTGCAGAACCGAATAATGTATAAGTATTCCCTTCACAAATCGAAGCATCAGTACCGGCATCTGCTGTTGGGTTATTATTTAACGAAAGAATCATAAAATCCTGAACAGCAGAAGGACAAGCTATGCCTCCTGTTGCCGTTAATGTAATAACAACAGATCCTGTAACATAATCATCGGGGTCAGGATTGTAAGTTGGCACAAAAGTATTTGTATTAACTAAAGTTCCCTGACCACTATGTGTCCATGAAAAAGATGTATAATCCAATGCATATGCATCTATAATAGTGTAGAACATCCCTTCACAAATACTGGCATCAGCACCAGCATAAACCGTTGCTCCTCCTCCAATTGTAAGTATCATTTGATCTGAAACGACATCAGTACATGGAGCGACAGCGGTAGCCGTTTCTGTTAAAATAATTGTACCATCTATAATATCTTCTGTACTTGGGATGTATGTTGGTGAATCTGTGTCTCCATTTACAAACGTACCTGTACCATCAGATGTCCATAACAACGTAGAATAATTAGTTGCGCTGGCAGTGGTTATTGTAATAATATCTCCCTGACAAATTGTTTCATTATCACCTGCTTCAACAGTTGGTAATTCATTAATAGTTACGTTTATATCATCAACATAAACACCCGGACAAACAGCATTTCCAACAACAGTTAGAGTTAGGGTAACAGAGCCAACTGCAATATCAGCAGTGCCGAACATATATGTTGGATTAAGTACAAAATTATTACTAAAAGTACCATCACCCAAAGTACTCCATGCTAAGGTGCTATAATTATTAGCTGTAGCACTTGCCAGATATAGATCATTACCAATACAAACAGAAGTATCAGGTCCGGCAGAAATAGTTGGTGATGCAGATATAGATAGTATCATATCATCACTTTCAGGAGTATCACAAGGAGCATTACCAATACCTGTAAGGGTTAATGTAACACTTCCTGCAATTTCATCTGCAGCACTTGGATAATAAGTTGGAAATAAAGTATTGTTATCAATAATAGTTCCGGTACCATCATATGTCCATTGTAATGAAGCATAATCAGACGCGGTTGCAGTATTTATTGTTACTGATCCTCCGGCACAAATAGTTGCATCCACACCTGCATATACAGTTACGGATGGTAGAAAAGTCAATATGGCATCACTTGTAACTTCACCTGTACATGGCGTTTGAGATTCTGCATGAAGAGTAAGGATAACTGACCCATTTGCAATATCAACATCACTTGCGGAATATATAGTATTAATTTCACCGACATCTGAAAATAATCCTGTACCTGAAGTAGTCCAATAAATATCAGAATAACCACTTGCTGTTGAGAGAATAATATGATAGTCTTCAACATCGCATATAGAAGCATCGCCGCCTGCGTTTACTTCGGGTAAATTATGGAAACTAAGTTCCATTTGATTTGTTGCTGTTGCCGTTGATGGAGGTAATGCAGTAACAGTAGCTGTTAATATAACTGAGCCAACTATAATATCGTTAGCACTAGGATCGTATGTTGGATAAAGTGTTGTTTCATTTGTTAATAATCCCGTTCCGCTACTGGTCCATAGAATTGCTGAATAATCAGTAGCAGAAGAACCTGTAACTGTAAATAGTCCATTCTCACATATTTCTTCATCAGGTCCGGCATTTACCGTTGGCAGACCACCAATGGTAAGAATAAGTTCGTCTGTAACCTCAACTAAACATGGGGAAACACTTGTAGCATGTAAAGTTAATGTAACCTGCCCAGCTGTAATATCAGCTGCGGAAGGCGTATAAGTTGGAACTAGTGTATTATCATTTACAAACGTACCAGTACCTGTAGTTTCCCAAAATACTGAATTATAATTAGCTGCAACAGCATCAACAACTGTATAAGTATCTCCAGCATCGATATTAGCATCAACACCTGCATTTGCTGATGGAGCAGCTTGAATGGTTAATACCATGTCACTGATTACAGTTCCACCGCATGGAGCTTGTCCGACTGCATTGACTGTAAGGATTACAGTACCTGAAGCAATATCATCAACACTAGGAATATAAGTTGGAACAATAATATTTTCATCAGCAAATACTCCACTCCCACTAGTTGACCAACTAACAGAACTATAGTTACTTCCTGTTGCGTCACTAATTGTATAACTATCGCCTTCACAGATTTCTGCATCAGCACCAGCATCAACGGTTACGGCCTCAGAGAAAGTAATAACCTTTGCATCCTGAACATCCTGACCGCTGCACGCTCCACCTGAAGTTGCCGTTAAAGTAAGAGTAACTCCATTAATTATATCAGCTGCACTAGGTGTATATGTTGGGGTTAGTGTACTTGCATCAGCAAGAACTCCGGTACCACTAGTAGACCATATGAATGAAGCATAATTCGATGCACTTGCGTCAGAAACAGTAAACGGTCCTTCACACAAGTTCTCATCCGAACCTGCATAAACTGTTGGAAGAACATCTATATTTAAATCAACATCATCAGAAACAGAGTTTGAACATGGTGCTATTGCAGCAGCTGTTAAAGTAAGAGTAACTGAACCTGCAGAAAGATCACCTGATCCAGGTGTATAAACAGTTAATATTGAATTTTCCTGTGAAAAAGTACCATCTCCAGCAGTTGTCCATTGAACAGTTGAATATTGACTTGCTGTGGATGAAGTTATATCAAAAGATCCATTTTCACAGACAGTGCCATCATTACCGGCAAAAACTTCTGGTATTTCATGTAGGTTAATTGTTATTACATCACTATCCGTACCGGAACAATTTCCTGATCCGGTGATTGTTATAGTAAGATCAACACTACCATTAGTAATATCACTACTGCTTGGTGCGTAAGTAGGATTAAGCGTAGTTTCATTTGTTAATGTTCCTGTACCTGACGATGTCCAGTTTATGGAAGTATAATTAAGCGCAGTTGCATTGGATAAAGTATATGAACCTTCACAAACATCAACATCTGGTCCGGCATATGCTATAGGCAGCGGACTAATTGTAAGTGTCATATAATCAGTAACCGTACCTGTACAAGGTGCATTGGCATCAGCACTTAGGGTTAATATAACTGTTCCATCAGTAATATCATCTGCTCCCGGAGTATAAACCGGGTTTAAAGTTCCAGTATTATTGAACATGCCATCGCCATCGGTTAACCATGTTATTAAGGCATAATCAGAAGCTGTAGCATTAGCTAAAGTGTATGTTTCACCCTCACAAATTCCATCATCGCTACCAGCATCAACTATAGGATCGTTGCTTAAAGTAATAGTCATTACATCAGCATTTGTTGATGAACAAGGCACATTAGTTGCAGTTAAAGTAAGATCAACTGATCCGCTTGCAAAATCAGCGGCACTTGGTGTATAATTGGGTGTAAATGATGTAGAGTTAAGAATTGTTCCAGAACCAGAAGAAGTCCAAACAATAGTTGTATAACCAATAGCATTAGCATCAAAAACTGTATAAGATTCTCCGGTACATAATGCAGCATCGGAACCAGCATCAGCAACAGGCTCAGCAATAATAACCAACGTCATCGGGTCACTAACTTGTGCTGAACAAGGTGCATTGCCTTCGGCATTTAATGTTAAGGTAACAAACCCAGCTACTACATCTACAGCACTCGGTGTGTATGAAGGAGTAAGTGAAGTGCCACTGGTGAATGTACCTGTACCACTTGTTGACCACCAAATATTATTATAAAGAGAAGCAGAGGCACTAGATACTGTATATATTGCTGTTTCGCAGGTTGTTCCATCATCACCGGCATTAACAACTGGATTTGGAACTAGTGTGAGTACCACATCATCGGTAACACTACCTGAACATGGTGAGTTAGAGCCAGCAGTTAATTGTAATGTGATAGAGCCAACAATAAAATCAGCTGTACTTGGTGTGTATGTCGTGTTTAATGAAGTTGCATCGCTAAACGTACCGGTACCGGAAGTACTCCAGAGTAAAGTGGCATAATCAGTAACTGAGGCATCGGTATTACTATAGTTATTTCCTTCGCAAATATTTGCATCAGCCCCGGCATTAACTGTAGGTTGATTTTCAAAAAATAATGTCATTGAAGAAAAATCACTACTAACACAAGGTGCTATTGCCGAAGCTTCAAGTGATAATGTTATTTGACCAATTGTAATATCTGCCGCAGCAGGTGTGTAAGTCGGGGTTAATGAATTCCCATTTGTTATAACACCTGCTCCGGTAGTTGTCCAGATTAAGGCATTATAACCAGTGGCTGTAGCTGTTGAAACGGTATAAGTTTGATCTTCACAAATAGTAGCATTTGTACCTGCATAAGCTTCGGGTTCAGCCTGAATTGTAAGTATCATATCATCAGCTCCATCTCCGCAAGGTGCAACTCCCGTTACATCAAGGGTTAATGTAACTGTGCCTGCCAGAATATCAGCAGCACTAGGTGTATAAATAGGATTTAATGTTGTACCACTTGTAAAAGTTCCGGTTCCTGATGTGCTCCATAAAAGTGAGGCATAATTTGTTGCTGTTGAAGTAATACTAAGAGTAGCTCCCGTACAAATAGTTTCATCAGCTCCGGCATCAGCAGTTGCAGCTTCCTCAAAAGTTAATGTGAAAAAATCATTATCAGAAGTAGTACAAGGTGAATTAGCTGTTGCAGTTAAAGTTAATTCAACCGATCCGGCAACTATATCTGCTGCACTAGCAATATATTCGGGTAATAGAATATTTGGATTTGAGAAGACTCCGGTTCCATTAGTCGTCCATGATAAAGTATTACCATTTGTTACTGTTACACCAACTATCTGATAATTAGCATCATCACAAACAGTAGCATCTGAGCCTGCATCTACAACGGGATCAGAAAAAATCGTTAGAACGAGCTGATCCGTACTATCTGGGCACAAAGCACTACCTGAGGCTGAGAGTGTTAGAGTAACACTACCTGTAGTTGCATCAGCAGCTGATGGAATATATGATGGAGTAAGAGTACCTGCTCCTGTTATCGTACCTGATCCGGTATGAATCCATGCAACACTTGTATAATTTGAAGCTGTTGCATCATTAACTGTGTATGATGTTCCTTCGCAAACATCAGCATCAGCACCGGCATAGGCTATAGCTGACTCTGCAATTGTTACAAGCATATCATCGGATGGACTTGTACTACAAGGGCTATTGCTAACAGCTGTTAAAGTTAAGGTTACACCTCCGGCAGCAATATCTGCTGCACTTGGATTATAAGTTGGGTTTAATGCGGCGGCATCACTAAAAACACCAGTTCCTGATGATGTCCAGGATAATGACAAATAATCAGATGCCGTTGCAGTTGTAATATTAACAGTTTCTGTTTCACAAATAGTTTCATCACTGCCAGCATTAACTAAAGGCATTGCAGTTACAGCTAATGTCATATTATCGGTTACATCGCCTGTACATGGTGCAATTGGTATTCCTGTTAAAGTAAGAATAGCATATCCCAAAGCAACATCTCCGGCATCAGGAGTATAAGTTGGAGTTAAGGTATTTGCATTTGTAAATGAACCCGACCCGTGTGTTGTCCATGTAATAGATGTATAATCAGAACCAGAAGCATCGGAAACAGTAAAAGTCTCTCCTTCACAAACACTACCATCACTACCTGCAAATATTGTAGGTATAGGATTTACGGTTATTGTCATCTGGCTGGTAGCAGTACCTGTACAAGGACTCATTGCGGTAACAGTCATAGTTAAAACTGCACTTCCTGATGAAATATCAGCTGATCCCGGAATATATGTTGGAGTAAGAGTTGTTTCATTAGTAAAGGTACCATTACCAATTGTTGTCCACAAAATACCGTTATCATTTGTTGCTGTGGCATCAAAAACTGTATATGCTTCAGCACCACAAACTGATGCATCACTCCCTGCATCTGCTGTAGGCTCATCTTGAATTGTAATTGTAACAACATCCGTTTCAGAACCAGTACAAGGACCATAATTTTCTGCTGATAAAGTAAGAACAACAGACCCGTTCGCAATATCTGCAGCACTTGGTGTGTATATTGTATTAATATCAGCATCATTATTAAATGTACCTGTTCCGGCAGTAGTCCATAACAAACTAACATAATCTAATGCAGTGGCATCAACAGTAGTATGCGTACTCCCTGAACAAATAGCAGTATTTGTACCTGCTTCCACAGTTGCAAGTGGCTGAATAGTAAGTACAAACTCGTCACTATCAGTATTTGAACATGGTAGTATTGGTTGGGCTGTTAATGTAATAGTTGCCGATCCATTACTAATATCGGTTACACCCGGATTGTAAGTAGGTGTAATGGTTCCATTATTTAAAAATGTACCATCACCACTTGTTGACCAAAGTATTGATGATGAACCGGTTTCAGTAGCCGTGCTTACTGTATAACCAGCTGTTTCGCATATTGATGCATCTACGCCTGCAAATACAATAGGATTAGCGCTAATTGTAACAATAACATCAGCGGTAGCATCAGTTGAACAAGGGGTATTTGCAGATGCAGTAAGTGTAAGAGTTACTGAACCACTGGCAATATCAACCGCACTTGGTGTATAAGTAGGGAATAGTGTGTTTGCATTTGTTAAGGTTCCTGAAGAACCCGAGGATGTCCATAAAAGAGTATTATAATCAGCGGCGGTGGCAGTAGAAATTGTTATACCATCCTCACAAACATCAAGGTCAGGACCCGCATCTGCTGTAGGAGGCGCAATAATTGTAACAATAACATCATCGCTTACAGTACTTGTGCAGGTTCCTGATCCTGTTGCTGTAAGAGTTAAAGTTACGGTACCTGCTGTTATATCAGCTGCACTTGGAGTATAAGTTGTAGTGACAAGCGCACTATTAGCAAAACTACCTGTTCCTGAAGTTGTCCAAAGCGATGTAGAATAATCAATTATAGAAGCTGTTGTTGTTGGAAAATTATCTCCACTACAAATTGAGCTACTAGTTCCTGCTTCTACAGTTGGCAAAGGATCAATATCAATTGTTATTTGATCGCTATCGAATCCCATACAAGGATTTGTTCCGGTAGCATATAATTCTAATGTAACTGTACCAGCTGCAATATCATCAGTGCCAGGCGTATAAATTGGATGAATAAGCGTTGCATTATCAAAAGTACCATTTCCGGAAGTTGTCCATACGATAGTTGAATAGTTTGTTGCTGTTGCATTAAAAATAAAATAAGTACCATCTTCACAAATTGTAGCATCAGTTCCTGCGTATGCAACAGGGTCTTGCAGTATAGTGAGTACCATAGCATCATCTTCAGTTCCGCTACACGGAGATGTACTTGTTGCAGTAAGAATAAGTGTTATTGTACCTGCAGAAATATCAGCAGCAGTTGGTGTATAAACTGGAGTATCAATTGTTGCATCGTCAAAAGTTCCTGTACCTGTTGATGTCCATAAAAGTGAGGAATAATCACTTGCTGAGGCTGTTGACAGGGTAACAGTAGATCCCTGACAAATAGATTCATCATTACCGGCATCAACAGTTGGTCTTGCTTGTATAATAACTGTTGTATTATCAGTAACAGAAGAATTACAGGGTGTATTCGGATTAGCAGTTAATGTTAAAGTAACTGATCCCCAGATAATATCAGTTGGTCCGGGAGTATAGGTTGGTGTTAAAGTGCTACCACCCACAAATGTACCATCACCGCCAGACCAACTTAGTGAAGAATAATTTGTTGGTACAGCGTCTGTTACAGAAAAAGAACCATCCTCACATATTGTACCACCACTTCCTGCATCAGCAGTAGGTTCATTTTCAAAACTAAGTGTCATAAAATCATTTACCGATCCTCCACAAGGGCTTATAGCAGTAGCACTTATTGTCAGATTTACCGATGCAAGTGCATAATCTGCTGCACTTGGAGTATAAGTAGGATTCTCCAAAGCGGCATCATCAAAAATTCCTGTACCACTACTGGTCCATGTAATAACATCAACGTTATCTGCAGAAGCAGTTATTAATGAATATGTAGTATTATCACATATTGTTACATTGTTTCCGGCATCAACGGTTGGTTCTTCGTGTATTGTGAGAAGCATAGAAGAAGTTTCATTTGCACACGGAGGATTTATTCCTGTTAAGGTTAGTGTTACTCCACCATTTACAATATCAGCAGCACTTGGCTGATATGTTGCATTTACCTGAGTATTGTCGACAAAAATTCCAGATCCGGATGATGTCCATAAATGAGCAGGGGCACTTCCTGTTGCTCCACTTAAAGTATAAGTAGTAGTAGTTTCACAAATTTCAGCATTTGGGCCAGCATAAACCGTTGCAGCTTCAACAACTGTAAGAACAACATTATCAGTTGCTGTAGTAGCACATGGTGAATTTGGCAAAACCGACATTGTTAGCACAACAATACCACCAATATCTGTGGGCCCCGGAGTATAAACAGGGTTTTCAGCAGTATTGTCAGCGAAATTTCCATCTCCTGATGTAGACCATGAAATAGATAAAAAGTCAGTTGCAGAAGCCCCAACTTGATATGCACCTTCGCAAATTGTAGCATCCGGACCTGCATAAGCAGTTGGTTCGGCAATAATTGTAATTATTATTGTTGATGTAGCTTGAACTGTGCATGAACCATCAGGATCAGCTGTTAATGTTAAGCTAACACTTCCGATAGTAATATCACCAGCACTTGGTGTATATGTTGTTATTAAGTTGGTTGCATTGGCAAAGGTTCCTGTGCCACTAGTAGTCCATTCATATGATGTAGAGTTTGTAACTGCACCTGCAGTTGTATAAGTATCTGTTTCACAAATTTCACTATTTGCACCTGCATTTGCTGTTGGATCACCATCAATGGTTAGTTCCATATCATCCGTAACAATATTTGTACAGGGTGAATTTCCGGTTGCAGAAAGGGTAAGTGTAACTAGTCCGGTTGCAATGTCACTTGCACCGGGTGTATATATTGCAGTAAGAGTTCCTCCGGCAAAAAATATACCATCACCCGAAGTAGTCCATTCTAATAATGAATAATCAGTTGCATCACCGGCGAGCGTATATGTTGAGCTTTCGCATACTGCTCCATCAATTCCTGCATTCACTGTTGGTTCATCAATAATTGTTAATAACATCTCGTCATCATCAGTTTCTGATAAACATGCACCAATACCATTAACAGATAATGTAAGTATTACTGATCCATTTGAGATATCTGTTGCACCCGGAGTATAAGTCGGTATTAATGTTGTTCCACCTACAAATGCTCCATCGCCTGTTGTTGCCCAACTTACTACAGGAGAGTTGTTAGTTGCACTTCCGCTCAGTTGATAATTTGCATCAGCTGTACAATAATCATCATCGGCACCTGCATTGGCTATGGGTGATGGTGAAATTGTAAGCAACATATCGTCGGAATCTGAGCTTGAGCATGGACTTTGCGCAGATGCTGTAAGTGTTAGGGTAACTAATCCGGCAGATATATCTCCAGCGCTTGGAGTATATATTGGAATTAAGGTGGTGCTATTAGTAAAATTACCGGTTCCGCTTGTAGTCCATAATAAATCAAGGTAATCAACGGCTGTTGCAGTTGATATTGTAAGGATTTCTGTATTACAAATAGTTTCATCGGAACCTGCATCTACCGTTGGATTATTTTTAATTGTAAGTATTCTTGTATCACTTACAGAGCCACTACAAGCTCCGGTTGCCGTAGCTTTTAATGTTAAAATAACCGATCCTGTGTTAATATCCGTTGTGCCGGGAATATAAGTTGTTATTAAAGAGTTTGTACTAGTAAAACTACCATCACCACCTATCCAGCTAACAGACGATTGATTTGTAGCTGTTGCATCATTAATATCCAGGTTGCTACCTTCACAAATAGTTTCATCAGCTCCGGCATCTACAATTGGTTCATAGGCAAATGTTAATGTCATTGAACTGTTTTCAATTGTACCACATGGTGCGTTTGGATTTGCAGTAAGAGTAAGCATTATGCTACCACCGGCAAAATCGTCTGCACTTGGGCTGTAGGTTGGATTAAGAGTACCATCATCGGAGAATGACCCGTTTCCTGTACTTGTCCACTCCAATGATGAGTAATTGGCAGCTGTTGCCGATGATAAACTATATGAGGTTTCATTTTCACACATAATATCGTTACCACCAGCATATACAGTAGGATTGCCCTCAATTGTTAGGCTCATATCATCAGTTATGGAGCCACTGCAAGGTGACTGAAAATTTGCTTTTAGGGTAAGAGTTATGGGACTATTTAGCACATCTGCTGCGCTAGGTGTATATGTAGGTTTAAGGGCAATATCATTTGAAAAAGTACCTGATCCTAAAGTTGACCAAACTACAGATGAATGATCTGTTGCATTAGCATCACTTAGTGAATATGAACCATCTTCGCATACTGTTCCATCAATACCTGCATAAGCAGTTGCTTCTGAATTAATAGTAACTCTTAAATCATCAGTAATATCACTACAAGGTGAGTTGGCAGTAACATTTAATGTAAGATTTACAATACCAGCTGAAATATCTGTAACACCCGGATAATAAATCGATGTAACTGAGGCATAATTAGAAAAAGTACCATCACCAGAAGTTTCCCATAATAATCCCCCCACAGAATAATTAGTTGCAGTTGCATTAAGACTAACATTGTCAGTTTCACAAATTGTTTGATCGGTTCCGGCATTTACCGTGGGTTCAGGTTCAATTGTTAATCTCATTGAACTTCTTGCCGTAAAACAACCACCAACATTCGTATAAGCATACAAACTTAGAATAACACTCCCATCACTAATATCAGCTGCACTTGGAGAATACACTGGATCTTCATCTGTGTCATCATCAAATGAACCCGAACCTGTTGTTTGCCAACTAAGACTTGTGTAATTAGTTGCAGTACCATCTAGTAGAATTTGTGTATCATTTGAACACATCTCCTGATCACCACCGGCATCAGCCGTAGGACATTGTGAATATCCTTGTAAAACACCAAAAAATAAAATAATTGCTAATAGAACAAATCTTAATTTATTATTGACAATAGTATATTTTCTTACCATAATTTATCCAGGTTACAAAAAAATTTAAACCAAGCTTAAAGTATCTTCTAACTCTCAAACATTTGCTTTATCTTTCAAGCAGAACAAACTTTTCCTTTCTTATAAGTACCAATAAAGGCATGTTTTTATATCACTTTTTTTACAAACATTTCAATTAAAAAAATTGACATTAAAAATATTATAACATCACAGAATGATGAAATATTTATTTTCATTTAAAAACTATCCTTCATATTGACAACTTTTTACGTTTCAAACAAAAGAAAGTTACCATAAATAGTCATTATTCTTGCCTTGTTAAACAATGAAATCTACCATAAAACCAACATTTGATCATAAGCCGGTTTAAGATTCCTTCAATAGTCCTTAAGATATTTACTATGGACAAGTTTAATGCATCAATTCGTTGCATCGCATTTTCATGATCAATATTTCCTCAATTTATATCACTTTGGTTTTAAATCATTTCTCCTATCATACTCAATAAGACTTTCAGTAATCAGAAAGGGGGGCTATTCATTTTGCTATAAAATTACAAAAACTATCAATAGCGAATAAAATCCACGTACTTTTCACAAAATCAAATAATTACTT
>CAYWRM010000050.1:13442-18587 GCA_964460905.1 uncultured Lentimicrobiaceae bacterium | reverse complement strand
GGTCGTCGCCAAAGACTTTAAATTAGCCTCACATCTTGTGAGGCTTTTTTTTTGCCCTTTAGTGAAGTTGTCCAGACTGAAACTATTAGCTTACTTGAGCATAAAAGCCTCTAATACCAAAATAGCTATCAAAAGGTACTTTTAAATCAAAATAATTTCTTTTTATATATTTGTGTTGATATTTTTGAATGTATTTAATTTGCCCTTTCCATAAATTGTTTGGTTTCGATACTACATATATAGTCCTTATATTGAACCGTATTTTCTAATACTATTAACTATATTTGCCATAGTAAGTATCTTTACATTTGTTATAATTTTCAATTTTAGAATTTATTTTATTGCTTGTTTATAACCATAAACCACCATAGTTATTGGGTTTTGAGAGTTTATTAATTACTTGTTTATTTTTTTTTTTAATATTGTTAATTAAATTTAAAGAAAAGCTGTAAATTGTGCGTTCTAAAATACGAATCCATTATTATGAGCATTATAAAGTTATAAAGTATGAAACAAAAAAATTTACCTTTAAGCTTAGTATTGATTTCCATAGCATTAGGTATGGTGATCTTAATCTTCACTAACAACCGTAGCAAATACGAATACTCGCCTCGAGTAAGCGATAGTGAAGCAGTGGTATCTGGCATTAGCCCATCAGCAGAGTATCTTTCATTAATTCGTAGTAATCAAACTACTGGATTAATTAGCCCAGCTGACCTCGGCAAAGTGCAAAATCAGTTAAAAGATTTTAACAATTCACGTTCCATTGTTGATTTGACATGGAGACAGTTAGGTCCTGATAATTTTGGAGGGAGAACACGAGCAATTATGTTTGATAATCAAGATCCGGAAGCAAAAACTATTTTTGCAGCGGGAGTTACTGGAGGTATCTGGAAGTCTGATAATCTTGGAATTAGCTGGTTAAAGATAAATAATGAAAGTTATAATCTGAATGTTTCATGTATGAAACAGGATGCTAGTGGTACTATTTATGCTGGAACTGGCGAAAGTTTTAATGCAGGAATGATGTCGGGGCTTGGAGAAATGGGTTTTACAGGTGGTTTTGTGGGGCAAGGTATCTTTAAATCCACAAATGGTGACAATTTTACACTAATAGGATCAACACAGCCTCAATATAATTCTGATTCTTGCGAATGGGCTTTTATAAATGAACTTGCCGTAAATCTAAACAATGGTAGGTTATACGCTGCTACAAATACTGGATTGAAATACTCTGACAATGGAGGAGATTCTTGGTTTGTAGCAAAGGATACTTCTGGAACTGAGTTAAGTATGAATTCACTGGATGTTCAAGTTTCTTCAGACGGAGCAGTTGTAGCCTGCGTTGATAATTTATGTTATATTTCTCCTTCAGGGAATGCTGACGCTTTTGTTACAAGATCAACTGGTGATTCAATTAGCCTTCCGGCTGAAGGTGTAACCAGAATTGAGTTTGCATTTGCTCCATCTGATGCAAATGTACTATATGCTAGTGTAATTAATAGCAATGGCTCCTTATTTAATATGTATCTATCAGACGATAAAGGACTGAATTGGAGAATAATTCTGCCTGGGTCACCTACAATTCCAATTTTCTTAGGATCAGGTGTATATGATAATGCGTTAACTGTTTTTCCTGACAATTCAGGAATGGTATTACTAGGTGGTGTTGATGCATGGTTAGGTACCAAAGTTCAGGAAACAGGTTTTTATGCATGGGAAAGTATTTCTACCGGTTTTGTTCCACCATATTATCCACAATATTTACCTATGTACCAACATACTTATGTTTTCAGACCTGGTTCGAACAATGATTTTTTTATTGGATCTGATGGAGGAGTTGCAATAGGTACAATTAATAGTACAGATACAGCCTTTGAAACTAGTAATAGAAGCTATTTTACTACTCAGTTTTATAATGTAGGATCATCAGGGGTTGATAATTATGTAGTAGGAGGATCACAAGGTAATGGGACTATCCTTATTACAGGACATGGTAATACAACTAAACAAGGTGAACAAATATTGGGTAATATCGGAACAGCATGTGTAATTTCCTTAATTGATAAAAATGTATTGGTTGCTAGTGTTCCTGGGGCTAATTTGCTAAGATCTAATGAAGCAGGTGCAAATTACTCAACACAGTTTGTTGAAGGTTTAACCCTTAACGTCGAATCTTTTAACACACCAATGGCATTATGGGAAAACTTTGATAACCCTAATAGCCGTGATTCAGTTTGGTTCTTTAATACGGATCCATTATTTCCTATACTTGGCGGAACCAGAATTCAGGTGCGTAGTAATAATAGTGGTCAACCATTTTATTATATCACTCCTTTAGATATTACAATATTCCCCGGAGATTCAATTTTGGTTCGGGATGTTGTTTCTTCCAGATATTTTATAGCATCTTCTGATGAAGTTTATATGACAAGCGAACTGCATAATTTTGGTAAAACACCTGAGTGGTTTGAAATATCAAATAGTACTGTAGGCTTTACTGGATCATCACAGTGTATTTCATATTCATCCGATGCAAATCATTTATTTGTTGGTACTATTGAAGGTAAGTTGTATAGAATTTCAAACTTAGCTCTTGCTTATAATTATGATCGTGCTGATGTAAATAGCCCTGAATGTATTGTTTCTACAAAGGAAATAATATTTGATAATCCTAATGGGCAGGTTATTACTTCTATTGCAGTAGATCCTGCTGATCCTTCGAATGTTATGATTACATTGGGAAATTATGGAAATGATCAGTATGTATTTTTTAGCGATAATGCACTTGATGAAACCCCTGTTTTTAGTTCACGCCAGGGTAATTTACCTCAAATGCCTGTTTATTCTTCACTTATTGAAATGACAAATACCGATATGGGTATAATTGGAACAGAACATGGAATCTTTGTAACAGAAGATATTCATGCTAATTCACCAGTTTGGATGAGACAGGATAGTTTAATGGGCAGTGTACCTGTATTTCAGTTACAGCAGCAAATTGTTTCTAAATTAGCTGATACTGTTGTCTTGATAAATGGTAGCAATATCGATGTAATTCCATATGAGGGAACAAATAATTTTGGAGTTATTTATGCAGCTTCTTATGGAAGAGGATTATTGCGTTGTAATATATTTGAAAAACCTGTAGGTGTTGAAGAAACATATACTCAACAAACAAACAAAGTACACAATATTAATATATATCCAAATCCAATAACTACTTACGCTACTATCGAGCTAGAATCTTATTTAAATTCTAGTGCTAGTATTTTTGTTTATGATCTTGCGGGAAGAAAAGTTTTATCATTAACAAACAATGTAAAAAAAGGAATGAATAAGATTGATCTGGACCTTTCAAGTCTGAATAATGGTTCTTATTTCATTCAGGTAATTATAGGTTCGGATGTTTATTCACAAAAATTTATTGCTAATTAATCAGATAATAATTATAAATTCTGCGAATATGAAAAATATTTATTCAATTCTTATTTTATTCCTGTTATTGTTTTCAATATCAGTATTTGGACAGTCAAAAATTTATGCTCCTAACCTTAGAGCTCCTGAAAATATGGAGATAGATCAGGTGCCTGATGCAATGCTTGACTGGGATGCTGTAACTGGCATAACACTTGATATTACTTATGAGGCTCAGCTTGCAACTAATCCTGAATTTTCAGATGCTGTCACTTTTCCTCGAACAGATGTAACTGCACAAACAATGAGTAGTTTATTGTTTGGGGGCACTTATTATTGGCATGTGAAAGCTTTCGACGATGGTAATGCATCTGGTTGGTCAGAAACATGGTCGTTTACAGTTAGCTGGACGATAGAAATGGACGATCCAAATGACGGAGCAACGGAGTTCACTAATCCTGAAATAACCTGGGATCCATTATCAGGAGTCTCAAGCTACCAACTTCAGGTGGATACTAGCTATGCCTGGAATTTTGATGAGTCGGGTGTAACCTCAGATATTAATGCCACTTATATTATCGATAATAGTAATATGTGGATAATTGGTGAAGATGGTTTAGTACTTCATGATGATGGCACAGGCTGGGCTAATATTGAAGCTGGAACAACAGAAGATTTAAATGATTTAATATTCATTGATTCATCTCATGGTTATGCTGTTGGTAATAGTGGAGTAGTCTTGTTCTATGATGGAACTGCATGGACTATTGTTGATGTTGGTACAACAGATAATTTGCTGGGAGTAAGTTTCGTTGATTCTGATAATGGAGTTGTTGTTGGTGATGGTGGTACTGTTGTAATATATAGTGGAGGAACCTGGGAAATAGCAGCTACAGGTGATAATAATAATTTATGGGATGTTGCTATGATTAACCCATCTAATATATGGGCATGTGGTGAAGGTAAAATTGTTGTTAATTATGATGGTTCTGCATGGGTAGCAAATGAAGTGGGAACAAAAGATCATTATGGTATAGTAATGACTGATGAAAACAATGGATGGACTGTAGGTAAATCTGGTAAAATATTTCGTTGGGATGGAGCAGCTTGGAATGAAGAGGAGTCGGGTACTACAAAAAGCCTGTTTAGTGTTAATTTTGAAGGTATGAATGGAATTGCTGCTGGTGCAAAGGGAACAATGCTTACGTTTAATGGAAGATGGAATGAAGCTACAGCATTGAGTGAAGATGACTTTTTTGGAGCTGCTATTTCAGTAGATGGTGGTCTTGTTGTTGGTGAAAAAGGTATGATTATTCAAAAAACTGGAAATGGCTTCGATAGCCCTTACTTGATGGATTACGAGATACCTTCTACAATGACTACTAAGGATTTGTCTAATTTATTCTTCGGACAACTATACTTTTATCGTGCTCGTGCAATTCATGATGCTGATACATCAAAGTGGGCAGGGGTGAAATCGTTTACTGTTGAAGCATCTCCTGTGCTTACTTCTCCATCAAACTCATCTGAAACAGATTTGCTTGTTGAGTTTAAATGGGCTGTTTTTGAGGGCATTACAAATTATGTTTTTGAAGTAGATATTGATGAAACTTTTGGTCAACCAAGGTCATTCTCCCCTGATGAAAATATCCTATCTGTAAATGATTTTGTTTTTGGACAGGAATATTTTTGGAGAGTAGCTGCTCAACATGCAGTTGAGATTTCTGA
>CAYWRM010000050.1:0-13342 GCA_964460905.1 uncultured Lentimicrobiaceae bacterium | reverse complement strand
GAAAATGATAAATATAAGGCAGGGAAAAATATTTGATTATCATTATTAAACATAATAGTTAGCCCGCCGGGTAATATATCTATTGCAGCACCAATTTCCAACGATTTGATTTTTGTACTTTGTGTGCCAAATTCAAAATTTAATCCTGTTTTTAGGTGTAGTCCGGGGTGTATAGTTATTTCGTTAAAGCCTTTTGAAAAAGGCGCTCTACCATAAATATCCGTATTGGAATGTTTATCCGGATCATAACGTTCAGGTACAATTGAAAATGTTTGTCCTGAGCTGGAAATATCTTTAATAACAAATAAATAGTATGGTTTAGCTATTCCAATGCTTAATCCACCTCCATACATAAACCTTACTTCTACACCTCCCCAATATGGTTTTCTGTTGAGTAATTTTTTCCAAATTACATTAGCTCTTAAAAAGAAAGCATCGTTAGTCTTTCCGTAAACATATCTTTTTGAATTTATAACGTATGGGTTTATCATTTTGACCTGTTTGTATGATTTCATACTAACAAATTCAATTTCATACATTCTTGTTTTAAAAATAGACAATCGTTTACCCGTCCTGTAAACAAGTCCCATCCCTAAATTGTGCAATACTATGCCGTAAGTTTTTTGACGATTATATAGGATTTTGTTCTCAAGTGAATCTGTTATTTCAGTATCAAATTGAGCATATGAAGAAGTGCTAGCTGCAACTAACAGGAAAAGAATCAGTATTTTATCGAATCTTTTCATTACTAAGGGTAAGAAAAATACTAGGAGTTTAGTATCCAATTATTAAAGTTAAACCACAATGGTTGTGCAAGTTAATATTTGCTTTCTTTTTGATATTTCTGAGTTTCCCCGTAAGCTGCGCACTTATTGGATGATTTACATGAGCTGGCGAAAACTGTCACGAGTACTACAGCAGATATGAGGATAATTATTTTTTTCATAATTTTACAACTATTATGGATTTAGCAATTCACAAAGAAAAGCAGATTTTAAGTAAATAACAAGAATTATTTACTTTTATTGTTTTTATTATTAATATTTGTGTAAAATGGATGAAATTAAACCGGTAATCGAAGAAAGTTGGGGTGAAGCTTTAAAGGAGGAATTTATTTCTCCATATTTTAGTGACTTGAAAATATTTTTAAGGGAAGAGAGAAAAAAGTACCATATTTATCCAAGGGGTTCCCAAATTTTTTCTGCTTTTGATTACACACCTTTGCCAAGTGTTAAGGCTGTAATATTAGGGCAAGATCCTTATCATGGTGAGGGGCAGGCTCATGGGCTGAGTTTTTCTGTACCTGATGGTGTACCTTTACCACCATCCTTAAAGAATATTTATAAAGAGATGCATGACGACATTAGTATTGTAGCTCCTGTTTCCGGTAATCTTGAAAACTGGGCAAGGAATGGTGTTCTCCTTTTAAATGCAACTTTAACTGTTCGAAAGGGTGAAGCTGGCTCACATCAAGGAAAGGGATGGGAAATATTTACTGATCAGGTAATAAAGACAATTTCTGATTTAAGGGCTGGTATTGTTTTTCTGCTTTGGGGTAAGTACGCTCAAAATAAAATTGAGCTAATAGATACAAGTAAGCACTTTGTGCTCAAAGCACCTCATCCTTCACCATTTTCTGTATATAGAGGATACTATGGTTGTAAACATTTTTCGAAAGCAAATAATATTCTTATAGAAAATGGACTTGAGCCAATAGATTGGAATTTGAACAACTAAAAAAAATGCCATAAGATGACTCATGGCATTTTTTTAAACTAGTTAAATAGAGATTTATTTTGAACCTATAGTAATATCTACACCTACAGAAATAGCCCAAGTGCTTTTCAGATATGATTCATAATAAGGGATTACTGAATTCCCCGATCCTTCATACATGTCGTATACCTCTTTATCGTAGGATACAAAATAAGCACCAAGGTTTAATTTAAACATATCATTAATTTTATAGGCACCTCCTAAAGCAATTGTATTTGTAGAAAGGCTAAATCCTAAATTTGACTGATAATTTTGATTTACGCCTGTTTGTGCACGTAGATACCCTGTACTTACTAAGAAATCATCGTTGATATCATATTCAAATCCAATAGCAAATTCCCAGAAGTTTTTCTCAATTACTCTAGGTTCATTATCCGGGTTTGCCCAAGCAGTTTGTTTATCAAAATATGTGTGGTAAGTAAGCGATACCTTAAATGGTTCAAATAACTGATAATCCATACCAATTGAGAGCATAGCAGGAATGTCAGCGTTTATAGTATCTCCATCAGGATATAAATAAACTGGTGTTGCATCAGGATTTATTCCGATAGCAAATCCTTTTCCAGCAGGTACATCGTTAACTAAATCAAGTTTGGTTTCAAATTCATATTTTAATCCAAAATTTAACCTATCATTCATAAACGAAAAATTTGCACCTATTATAGGAGTAATTCCACTACCTGTTTGTGTAATGTCACCTTCCTGATCACCCATTAATGATGCACCAGCTGTTAGTTGGCCGGCTTGAACCAGTAAGTCAGCTGCCATACCGGTAAGGTATGTAGCAGTACCATAATATGAGCCTTGTGCTTGTGACATATCCATAGCATCTATCTGCTCTTGTGTAAATCCAAATTGCAATAAACCGCCTTGTAACTGTGCACTTTGTTCCGCAGTAATGACTCCCATAGCAACAGCCTGATCCCATGTGAGTACACCGCCGCCGCCATCAATAATTGGTTGCATTGAGATTCCTGCTCCGGTAGCCATTCCTGCACCTGCAGTAGCTTGTGCAGCACCATCAGTAGCTTGCTTTGCAACTCCATTCATAAAATCATTTGCCGGTAGATTGCCACCATGTGCATCATCCCTTAGTAGCGTTATATTTTTTATATAACCAGTATAAGTATTTTTTGCCATAATATATCTGGCACCTGCAAATAGAGATACATTCTCATTAATTTCAAAGCTAATACCTGCTTGTACACTCCAATAAACAGATGATCCTTTGAACTCCATATCTACTGAATATCCTGTTACACCCATTTCTGAAAATGCAGGCACGAGTGAAGCAATTGGTACTTCCATATATGGTACTCCTTTATCGAAAGTAGCACCACCACCACCACCTAGGGGTAGAAAGCCAAATGAGAATGCCCACCTACCAGTTTTATAAGCCATGTATATTGAAGGGAACAATGGGGCTGAAATTGTACCTGTATAAGTGTCATTATTTAGGTAAGGGTATGAAGACATTATGGTTTGGGTTTGAAAAATACTCTGGTTCGATACAGATATATGAAAACCATCACTTAGCTTTGTTAACCCTGCAGGATTATAATATACTGCATCAATTTCGAGAGTTGCCCCCCTTGATAACATCCGCGACCAAGCAGCACTTTGATTGGTATTATGTACTAATCCACCAGCAAATACAAATTGCGCTGAGAGGAGGATTCCAAGAAAAAATAAAGTAAACCTTTTCATATTTTTATAATATTTAATGAATAATTAGTCAGCTAATATATGTTATTTTTTATCAAGTGCAGTCATTTTTTATATATTTGTAGTTTCTTTGTACACTTATTAATAAAAATTAATTACTTATGAGAAGAATTACATTATTGCTATTGTCGATAGTTTTAGTTTCGGCAACTGCATTTGCAGGTGGCTATCAGGTTCGCCTTCAAGGAAATAAGCAAAACGGATTTGGGCTTGTTGGTACTCCATTAAGTTGGGGAGCTAGTTCAATGTTTTATAATCCAGGTGCTTTATCGTTTATGAAAGATAAAATGCATTTTGAAGTTGGTGCTAGTGCTATTATGTCGAACGTGTCGTTTCAGCGCACAGGAAGTTCAGTTACAGAGGAAACTGATAATCCACTTGGAACTCCATTTTATGTGTATGGTGCAGGCAAAATAAATGAAATGATAACAGTAGGTATAGCTGTTTACACTCCTTATGGCAGTTCAGCAAAATGGCAGGATGATTGGTCTGGAAAATTTTTAATTCAGGATATTTCATTAAAAGCTATTTTTATACAGCCTACAATTTCGTTTAACATTAACGATAAGTTTGGTATTGGCGCTGGGTTTGTTTATACAACAGGTGGTGTTGAAATTAACAAAGCACTTAATTATGGAAGTAACTCTACGGTTAATCTTGATGCTAATGCTAGTGGTATGGGTTATAACCTTGGTTTATTTTACAAGGCAAGTGATAAACTTTCATTGGGACTTAATTATCGTTCCAGGATTAATATGAAAGTTGAAGGCGGTGATGCTAAATTTACTGTTCCATCATCGTTAAATACCTTAATACCAGAAACAAACACATTTGATACTGAACTTCCTCTTCCAGGAAATCTTGATTTTGGTGTTGCTTATCAGGCAACTGATAAACTACTTATTGCTTTTGAACTTGACTGGGTGATGTGGGGTACATATGACACACTTTCGTTTACATTTCATGAAAATGGAGATTTGCTAAGTTCAAACAATCCACGCGAATACAAAGATACGTTTATCCCACGTATTGGTATCCAATATGATATGATGGATAATCTACAATTGAGAGCTGGTGCTTATTATGATACTTCACCAACTAATTCTGATTACTTTACACCAGAAACTGTTAGTTTAAATACTTTTGCTTACACACTTGGATTATCATATTCTCCAATTGATATGTTGAGTATTGATCTTTCGTTCCTTCAGTTGTTTGGACAAAAATCAGATATGGCTTACACTCCTGATAATTTTGAGGGTACTTATCAAACAATTACTTATATCCCTGGATTGGGTGTTAGTTTAAGATTCTAAACCAAAAAACACATAAACAAATGAAAATAAAATTTATATATTATATAGCTATTCTGGCTTTCATGGCTTCATGTAAACCAGATGTTAACGAATTTACACCTAGCAATGGAAGTGCTGATTTTACCACATATGTTGCCGTAGGTAACTCACTAACAGCAGGATATGCTGATGGTGCTCTTTATACTTCAGGGCAAATGTATGGCTGGGCTAATTTATTAGGTGAGCAAATGACACAAGTTGGAGGAGCAGAATTTGTTTTTCCTAAAGTTAAAAGCGAATTTGGCGTACTACCGGGTAAATTAAAGCTTGGTTATAGTGAAGATTGTTTAGGAGCTACAAGTCTTGGCCCCGTACCTGATGTTGGTGAACTAGATCCATATACCGATCATGTAGATTATGCTGTTAACAATGTTGGTGTACCAGGTGCAAAACTTGGTCATTTATTATTTAATGGTTATGGTGATCCTGCAAACTTAGCATTGGGACTTGCAAATCCTTATTTTGTAAAATTTGCAACAACTCCAACTATTTCGGTTGTTGAGCAAGCATTATCAATCTCACCTACTTTCTTTTCGTTATGGATAGGTAATAATGATGTATTAGGTTTTGCTACATCAGGTGGTCTGAGCCCAATAACACCATTAACTGGTGATGTAGGAATTGGATTTACAGAAACATATGCTACAATTGTTGGTGCTCTTATGTCATCTGCAAAAGGCGGCGTTTTGGCAAATATACCGGGTGTTACTTCGGCTGCATTTTTTACAACAGTGCCTTATAATGCAATACCTATTACTGATCAAGCAACACTTGATTTTATAAATGCTGCATATGTGCCGTATAACGCAGCTATGGAGCAAATGGGACAACCATACAGAATTAATTTTGAGATTGGTGCCAATGCAATGGTTATTTTTGATGCAGATATGCCAGATCCAATACCTGTAACATTGAAATTTAGACAAATTACCAGCGATGAGTTAGTACTGATGACTATACCTCAGGATTCGATTAAATGTGCTCAATGGGGAAGTGCTGTGCCAATTCCTTCACAGTATATTCTTACTGCTTCTGAAATTGCTGAAGTTACTAATGCTACAAATGCATTTAACGATGTAATTAAGGCAACAGCAACAGTAAATGGTTTGGCTTTTGTTGATTTTAACAGTATTCTTGTTGATGCAAAAACTACAGGAATTGTGGTTGATGGAATTACTTTTACAACAACACTTGTTACAGGTAATTTGTTTTCACTTGATGGTATTCATTTAGCACCTCAAGGTAATGCTTTAGTGGCAAACTATTTTATTGATGCTATTAACACAACTTATAATGCAAATATTCCACATACAGTTGTAAGTAGTTATCCTGGAATTGAATTTCCTTAGATTAATGAATATAACTCTTTTGGAGTTTGTAAATAAAAAAAGCGCTTCTAAGTTAGAGGCGCTTTTTTTTTCAAATTATTTTTTTACCAATCGTAATCACATGATTCCCAAAGTTTTGCTTCTTCTTCTTCGGTGATATTTACAGCTTCTTCCGGAGTGTACTTTTCAGAAGTTTTTTCGAGCATACAATCGCAAAAGTCAACAGCATTCTTTTTTTCAACGCCTTTTTCCTCCATAAATGTCATGCATTTTTTAGTCCACGTAGCTTTTTGGTCTTTGTCCCATGTGTCAGCTTTCGAATCGCAGTTACATGCACCAGCAAATAATAGTAATCCAAATGTTACTAGTAATAATCTTATCGTTTTCATGTTATTGTAGGTTAGATTTTTCTATCAGTGATATGACAAAAATAGTGTTAAATATTTATCTAATTAATTTCTTTAATACAAACAGTTTTATTTACTCTATTATTGTATAGTTATAAAATAGTTAATTGTTGTAATTAATTGAGTAATCTGGCTATTTTTGTAACTAGGATAGTATTAAACAGATATTGATTTTATTTTTATAATTTAATAGATATAATTATGAATAAAGATAAGAATTTCTATACAATAAATCGTATTGCCGCACTTTCTGATGGTATTTTTGCCATTGCCATGACAATTTTGGTTTTAAACATTAGTATTCCTGATAAGGAGACTGTTAATCAAATTGGGCTTTTTAATGCTTTGCTTAATCAAGGCGTAGAGTTTTACACTTTTTTATTAAGTTTTGTTCTGTTAGGCATTTTTTGGGGCATTCAACATAAGCAAATGAATATTATTCAAAAAACGGATTCAACTTTTATATGGCTTAATATTTTACTTTTAATGTTTATTTGTTTAATTCCTTTTTCGGCAAGCCTTGAGTCAGAATTCAGTAGTAATCCTGTTTCTGCAATCTTTTTTAATACTAATATGTTAATTGTTGGTCTCTTTTTTATGATTAACTTGCTGTATGCCACAAATAACCATAAGCTTATCCCTGAGGATTATAGTAAAGAGAGTATTATAAAAGGAAAAAAGAATACACTTATATTTATTGGTGTGTCAATTATTGCATTAATATTAGGAATGTTTTCACCTGAATATTCAGGTATAGCATATGTACTAATTCCGGTTCTTAAAGCATTTACATAGAAAACTAATTTGTGGGAGAAAAAAATGAGAAGGATAGTATTTGCAACAAATAATCAACATAAGTTACTCGAAATAAGGAGTATATTAAAAGATGATTTTGAAGTATTAAGTTTGTCGGATATTGGTTTCTTGGAAGATATCCCGGAAACTGGTACTACTCTTGCTGAGAATGCTTCCATAAAGTCATATACAATTTACAAGCGATTTAGCCTTGATTGTTTTTCGGATGATACCGGACTTGAAGTTGAAGCCTTAGATGGTAACCCGGGAGTTTATTCAGCACGATATGCAGGAGAAGATGCAACATACGATGAGAATGTAAATAAAGTATTAAGTGAACTTGAAGGACAGGAAAACAGAAAAGCTGCATTTAGCACAGTTATTTCTTTAATACTTGATGGAAATGAATTTCAATTTGAAGGTCGAGTTGCTGGTAATATAACAACAGGGAAACATGGTGCTGCTGGATTTGGTTACGACCCTGTTTTTCAGCCTAATGGGTTTGACATTACTTTTGCCGAAATGGATGAAGCAACAAAAAATAAAATTAGTCATCGTGGCTTAGCAACCGAGAAACTTGTTGCTTTTCTGAAAGAGAGGCTATAAAGCAATTTGTTATTTGGGCTTTAATATCTATCAGTATATTTACAAGGTTGATTCAGAATATTCGAGTTCTAGGCTTTCGCAGTTTTGGAAATCAAGGAGTTTACTGCGGTAAATGACTGTTTTCAAAACAAGAATAACGACTAAATCGGATATTATGAATAAACCTTAATTAAACATATTCTCAACAACGGCATCAAACAAATCACCTATTGTAATACCCATTGCTTCAGCTTGCTTAGGAATAATACTGGCTCCCGACATTCCAGGAACACTATTTATTTCAATAAAATAAAGATTTGTTTTGCTTAATATGTAGTCAACCCGAACTAGTCCTTTACATCCAAGCTTATTATAAAGTAGTGCTGAAATTGCTTTTATATCTGTTTCGTGATCTAACGAAAGATTATCAGGGGGTGTAATTTCATCAGCTAATCCTGCTGTGTATTTAGCTTCATAATCAAAAAAATCGTGCTTGCTAATAATTTCAGTTAAAGGTAGTACCATCAGTTTATTATCTTTCAAAAATAAACCACAAGCAATCTCACGACCAACTATTGTTTCTTCAATTAAGATTCTGTCATCTGCTTCGTATGCTAACTCAATTGCTGTGTCAAACTCTTCTATAGTATTAACTTTAGAAACTCCAACACTTGATCCGCTTCGTGCAGGTTTTACAAATATAGGGAGGCCAAGTGTTTTTACAACATCACTTTTATTGATTTTGTCTCCCTTAACAAATGAAAACGAATGAGCAACATTTATTCCCAACGATTGCACAAATTTGTTGCATAAATATTTGTTGAATGTAAGTGCAGATGTATCCATATCACATGAAGTATATGGTATATTCAACAAATCAAAGTATCCTAATAGTTTTCCATCTTCTCCGGGGGTACCGTGTATGGCGTTAAAAACTCCATCGAATTTTATGGTGTTTCCATCTAGTTCAATGGTGAAATCATTTTTATTTATGATATGCTTATTGTTATTTTCATCTTTGTAATACCAGCTATCTTTTTCAATAAAAATAATATATGAGATGTATTTAGTTTTATCCAGATTTTTTTTAACCATTTCGGCACTCTGTACCGAAATAGGGTATTCTCCTGAATAACCTCCACAAACTATAGCAATGTTTTTCATCTAAGATCAGATATGAATTTCTAAACAACAAATTTAATGTCTTTTTTTGATTGAAAAAGAAAGTAATATCCTTGAAGCTTAATAATTTTTACCTTTGCCAAATTATACAATAATTTCAAATGATTGAAGTTATGCAACTATACCTGGTAGGTTATAGAATTTTGATTTAATAAACAGTGATGAGTTTTTTTTATTTTTTAGGACGAAGAAAGTTTTACCTGCATTTACTTATTGCAATCGCTTTGTCAATTTTTTTATTGTGGGTTGTGCTTAAGTCGATGGATATTTTTACACAGCACGGCAATGTTTATATTGTTCCTGACTTTGAAGGGCAAACTGTAGTACAGTTATCTGAAGAGGGTTATGATGATTATTTTATTTTCAAAGTAATTGATTCTGTTTATTTTAAAAGTAAAGAAAAAGGGACTGTTGTGTTGCAAAATCCAATGCCCGGATCAAAAGTAAAACAAGGGCGTCATGTGTACCTAACCATTGTTGCACAAACTCCCGAATTGGTATTAATGCCTAATTTAAAAAACTTATCATTAAGGCAGGCTTTGGTTACCCTTGAATCAAATGAACTGTTTGTTGGTGAGTTAGAGTATGTACAGTATTTTGCACGAAATGCGGTTGTTGACCAGTTAGTTGGCGATGAGCCAATTGAGCCGGATACAGAACTTCGTAAAGGTACAACTGTAAATCTTGTGGTAGGTAAGGGCGATTTTACGGCAATGGTGCCAATGCCATTTTTAATTGCGTTAAACCAAATGGAAGCAAGAAAAAAATTGCATTATAATTCGTTAAACGTTGGTCGTGAGTATTTTTTGGATGATAATGATTTATTATATGCAAGGGTATATAAAACTGATCCGGAGACATTAACCGAGGATATGCTAATGCTTGGGCAACCGGTTAATATCTGGTACCGTTCTGATGAACTTATTGATTTCCAGGAATATTTAAAAGAATTTGACCCTGATACTTTAACTGAAAATTTTGACGATGTCCAAAATAAATTATTTGAAGATGAATTTTAAACTATTACTGGCAGTTTTGCTTTTCGGAATAAGTTCTTCTCTTCTTTCGCAGGAGTTTATAACCGGTATTCAAATAAATGAGGCTGTTGCCATGGAAGCAAAAAAAGTTGCTTTAGCGAACAGCTTATATAATCGTAATTCTGATAATCAGACTGAAGTTATTGAGCTTCCATTTTTTGATGATTTTTCAACTTCAAATATATTTCCTAATCAAAATTTATGGAATGGCAGAGATGTGTTCGTAAATAAAGATTTCCCATTTTTACCGGTAAATATTGGTGCTGCCACTTTTGATGCAATTGATAGTACAGGTAATATATATAAAACTGGATCTGAAGCTCCATTTGAAGCTGATAAATTAGTAACACAGTTAATTAGGTTAGATTCAATATTTAATCCCATTGCAAGAAAATTGAGTCCTGCCGATTCGGTTTATTTAAGTTTTTTTTATCAGCCACAGGGTGTTGGTGATGCTCCTAAAGTATATGATTCATTAATTCTTGAGTTTTCACGGTATACCGGAAATATAGTTTTTTCACATATGGATTCTGTAACTGTAAATTCTGATGTTTATATAGGACCAGGGGATACCATCAGACCACTTGATGTTCTTTGGGCTCCCGAAGGTTGCAACCCTAATGTTTCTACTACTGTTTATGTGGAAATTCTGTATGATGAGTTGGTTACCGTTGCTTGCGACTCAGTATTTATTCCCGAAATTGTATGGGATCGAATGTGGTACTCAGAAGGACTTAGTCTGGATGAGTTTCAAGAAGAATATGGTAAGAATATGCTTCAGGTTATGATACCTTTAATTGACACTAGTTATTTCAATGATAAATTTAGGTTTAGGTTTCGAAACTATGCCAGCTTATCGAATAATCTGTATCCTCCATCATGGAAAAGCAATGGAGATCAATGGAATGTTGATTATGTTTATTTAAATTATAACCGGACGGCAGGCGATACTACATATAGAGCTATTACTTTCTCTCAACGTGCTCCATCTTTTTTAAAGAATTATCAAGTAATGCCTTACCGTCAATACAGATTTTCTTCAACAAATTATACAACTCCAAGCTTTCATATGTATATTGCTAACCTTGATAATATTGAACATAACACAAAATATTCCTATCATGTTAAGCAGGTTAATGGTGATTTCTCCTATGAATATTTAGGTGGTAGTTGTAATCTGCGCCCATTCTATGAGGTTGGGTTTCAGCAATGTGAAGGGTGTGGATCGGCACATGCATGTCCTCCTGTAAATTCAGCATTTTCACTTAATTACGATAGAGATACTACATCATATATCATTAAACATTATATAAGTGATTCATCTGATCAGAATTCAATAGTAGATTCAGCAATATATCGACAAGGGTTTTATAACTATTATGCATATGATGATGGTACTCCGGAAAGAGGTTGGGGTGTTGATGGTGCTGCCGGAGCACAAATAGCTTACCAGTTTAATTTAGGTATGGCAGATACATTGTGGGGTGTACAAATGTATTTTAATCGTACTTTAAATGATGCCAACGAATTTTACTTCGACTTGTTAGTTTGGAGTGATAATAATGGAAGGCCCGGAGAGATTGTTTACAGACAGGAAGCCGAAAAAGTAAAATGGGAAGCCGGACTTTATCATTTTTATCCATACATGCTCAACGAGCCACTTGTTATGGTAGGCACTTTTTATGTTGGGTGGGAAAAACACGATCCTGATAATATGAATATAGGCTTTGATGCTAATAATAATGCGCAGGATAAAATATTTGTTAAAACAATTGGAGACTGGTATAATGCATCATATCAGGGAGCTTTGTTAATAAGGCCAATGGTGGGATCCAATATGATACTGTCAGAGGAAGAAATTACTGATAATAATATTCAAAACATAAAAGTATTTCCAAATCCCGCTTCTACACATTTTTCAATTTCAAATAAAGAAATTGAAAATGATCCGGATGCTGAACTTCGAATATATAGTATGTTTGGAAAAGAGCTACTTTTAAAGAAGGGGATAGGTACATCTACAGACATTCGACATATTTCAACAGGTATTTATATTGTAAGAATAGTTAGTAAAAACAAGTATTATTCAGCTAAATTACTTATTAACAGATGAGCAGCAAGGAAATAAAAGAACCTTCTGAAGAGAGTTTTGAGCTATTCGAACATCATAATATTGTTGTCGATCAGGGACAAGCCCCTTTAAGAGTTGATAAGTTCCTTTTTAATAAGATAGTAAATGTATCGAGGAATAAAGTTCAGCAAACTGCCAAGGCAGGTAATATTCTCGTAAACGGAAAACCAGTTAAATCAAATTATAAGGTACAGCCATACGACGAAATCTCGGTAGTAATGACATACCCACCCAGGGATGTTGAAATATTACCTGAAGATATTCCTCTTAACATAGTTTATGAAGATGATGACTTGATTGTGGTTAATAAGCTGGCTGGGCTGGTTGTTCACCCTGGTTATGCAAATTATACCGGAACTTTGTTGAACGGCCTGGCTTATTATTTTGCTTCCTCCGGACAAACAAAAGTTGAAAATGGATTTGGCTATTTAGTTCATCGTATTGATAAAGATACTACCGGTCTGTTGCTGATTACTAAAAATGAACTTGCACAAACAAAACTTGCAAAGCAGTTTTTCGATCATACTGTTGATAGAGCGTATGAAGCACTTGTTTGGGGTGATTTGGAAAAAGATGAAGGGATAATTGAGGGAAATATTGGAAGGAGCCTTAAAGATAGGAGAGTAATGACTGTCTTCCCGGGTGGTGAATATGGCAAAGAAGCAATTTCTCACTATAAAGTGTTAAACAGGTTTGGATACATTACACATGTTGAATGTAAATTGGAAACCGGTCGTACACACCAAATTAGAGCTCATTTTACTTACTTGGGTCATCCACTTTTTAATGATGAACGATACGGCGGAAACAAGATATTGAAAGGAACAACTTTCACAAAATATAAACAGTTTGTTCAAAACTGTTTCAAAATTATGAGTAGGCAGGCATTGCACGCTCGTTCGTTGGGATTTATTCATCCCTCCACAGGGAAGAAAATGTATTTTGAATCAGAGCTTCCTTCAGATATGTCAAATACCATCGAAAAATGGAAAGGATATGTTTCACACCGTTCTGAGGATGA
>CAYWRM010000049.1:15722-21973 GCA_964460905.1 uncultured Lentimicrobiaceae bacterium | reverse complement strand
AATTTAGAAAAATAACTCTATTTATTTTTGGATTTTAACACAATTCAATTATATTTCATAATGACGTAAAAGAAATTGACTGATTTTAAGCTGAAGAATATGGGAAAAAGGATCAATTTATATGCGACAATATGGGGTATATTTGGTATTAGTAGGTAGTTGCTTACGAAGGAAGCACATGCACTACTTACAAAAATACTATTGGTATGAAACAACTTTAACGTAAAGTCCGTCCGTCCGCCCCTAAAAAATGCATTACGAAAAAACAATTTCATAGTTCATAATCTTACACAATATCATTCTCTTGAAACAGGTGATTATTGCCATTATTTTTATCTTTGTTACGATTAGTATTATTTAGGTGGCGGATTAAGTAGACTTATTAGTAAGATGAAAAATGAAATAACAAGCTCAAGAGTTTCAATTGTTTTAATAATGCTGATTATGACAATTGTTACTTCAAACCTAAATTGGGGCAAGAATAGTTGGGTTGGAATCGTTGAGTCTGATGGGAAGGGATATTACGCTTATCTGCCAGCAATTTTTATTTATAATGATCTTAATTTTGGTTTCTTTGATGAGATAGAAAAGGAAAAGTATTATGATGAAAACTTATATTACGACTATCGGTCAGGAGCACATGGAAAGGTAATTAATAAGTACTATTGCGGGACTGCATTAGCCGAGTTGCCGTTTTTTCTTATTGCACATTTATCAGTTAATTTAATGTCGCTAGATGCTGATGGGTTTTCGAAAACCTATCCTATTTTAATAAGTATTGCAGCATTATTTTATTTGATGATTGGGCTACTTTATCTCAATTCTTTATTACGACTGTACAATATAAATGAATTTGGAAGGTCGCTAACTATGATTGCCGCTGTATTTGGAACGAATCTGTTTTATTATGTAGTTGGTGAAGCAGGAATGTCACATATTTATTCTTTCGCTTTTTTTTCGATGTTCCTTTATTATTCCAAACAATATTTTTTATCGTTACGGAATAAGAATATTATCATACTTGCAATAATCTTAGGTATTATTGTACTTATCAGACCAATAAATGGGTTGTTAGTATTTATATTACCTTTTTCTGCTGGAAATTTTGCAACCTTAAAAAAAGGTGTTAAATCGGTATTAACTAATAAGTTGTATTTGATTGTTAGTCTTGCATTAGTTATAGTAATTATAAGTATCCAACTGATTATTTACAAGATATCAACAGGACATTTTTTTGTTGATTCATACGTTGATGAAGGGTTTAATTTCATGTCTCCCCATTTTTATGACATTCTCTTTAGCTATAAAAAGGGATTATTTCTATATACACCCATATTCTTGGTGTCGTTAACCGGAGGGTATTTTTTATGGAAGTCATCAAAATTTGAGTTTTACTCGTTATTTGGGTTTCTTATTTTGATTACATATGTTTTTTCTTCGTGGTGGATGTGGTATTATGGCGGTAGTTTCTCATCGCGGGTTTACGTTGAATATATACCATTGTTCATGATACTCTTGGGAATTTCGCTCGAGCGGATAAAATTAAAACCGGTTAAGAGATTGTATATATCACTTGTAGTATTGTTAGTAATCGTATGCCAAATTCAAACATTTCAATACAGATATTTCCATATACATTGGTCTGAAATGAATAATGAGAAATATTGGGATGTGTTTATGAGAGTTGATAAATTGTGAAAACAAAAGACCCGTAATGTATCTTAAGAATACAATAATTATATTTGAAAAAAGATGATTCTTTTACTTTTTTATTTATTTCTAGCATTGGTTGTTTCATTTATTTGTTCAATAATGGAAGCGGTTTTACTATCTGCTTCTATTTCTTATTTAAGAGTAAAGGAAGAAAATGGAAATAGTTCTGCGAAATTATTTATCAAGCTAAAGGAAAATATTGATAAACCTTTGTCAGCTATTTTATCTTTAAATACGGTTGCTCATACTATAGGTGCAGCCGGGGTTGGAGCACAGGCGGCGATAGTTTTTGGAGATGCTTATTTTGGGATTGTTTCGGCTGTTCTTACGATATTAATTTTATTCCTTTCAGAGATAATTCCAAAAACAATAGGTGCAATGTATTGGAGGGAGTTGGCTATTATTACTGCACATGCATTGAAGTTTACAATTTTTATTACTTATCCACTTGTAATTATATCAGCATATGTAACAAGGCTTATCTCGAAGAAGAAAATTGAACAAACCATAAGTAGAGAAGAGTTATCAGTATTAGCAAATATAGGTGCCGAAGAAGGAACATTTGGCGAAAAAGAAAATAAAATCATTCAGAATTTAATCAGACTTAAAAATATTAGAGCATCTGAAATAATGACTCCACGAGTTGTTGTTTCTGTTGCAGATGAGAATATGACTCTTAGTGATTTTCTTGAGAATAAGGAGTTTCTGCATTTTTCAAGAATTCCTGTTTTCTCAGAAAATGTTGAAAATATTACCGGTTATGTTTTTAGACAAGTTGTTTTTGAGAAACTTGCAGAAGACAAATATGGCCTCAAACTTAAAGATATTAAACACGAAATTGTAGTTGTTGCTGAAACTAACCCTTTGTTTGACGTATGGGAAACGCTTTTAGAAAGAAAAGAACATATTGCTTTAGTTGTTGATGAGTATGGTGGAATGGATGGGATAGTAACTATGGAGGATATTATTGAAACTCTCCTGGGATTTGAGATAGTGGATGAAAAGGACACGATTGTAGATATGCGGCAATATGCTCTGGAAAGATGGAAAATGAGACAAGCAAAATATAATTTATTAGACCAAGCTAAAACGGATGATGCATAGAATCAATTCTATAGCCATGATCAAGCTTCACTTCTTTGTATACAATTGGCATAGGCTTTTCTTTTTGAACCTTTAATCCAAGTTGTTTTATCTCATAATATAAGCATTCTTGATAGGCAGATTCTAATAATCCGGAACCTAATTGTTTGTGTACTTCAATGGCACAACCTACTTGTCTGCCTTAGGCATGATAATATTTAGCCAATAAAAGGTCAATTATGTTGGCATAATAATTTGTATATTAGCAAAATGATTCTTATAAAATTAAATTTAAGAACCCGCTAGTACAATTAATATCTTAATAAATTAATAAATATATCATGAGAATTAACTTCAATTATTTTTTAGTATTTACATTGCTTTTTGTTTTTGCCTTTGGTAATGCTCAAAACAATACTAGTAAAGTAGGCCAACTTCAAACAAATAATCAACAATTTGTTAAACAACAAAAGGTATTAACATCTTTTCAGGAACGATCTGCGCAAACAAAAACGATATTTTCAGAGCAAATAATTAATAATGATTCTGATTTTTCTTCCGGCAAGGAAGCAGAGATAATTTGGCAATATACCGATCCTGCAGGAATTTTATCTTCAACAAAAACTAATGGTATTACTGAAAAAACGGTAGGCGCATGGGAGTTAAACGACGAACGCATTTCTGTCTTTGGTGATAACTCAGTACCGGAGTGGGAGTATTTGGTAAACTCTGAGTGGAGTTTTCCAATTGATATGACATCAGACGGACAATACATCGCTTATGGTGCTGACGATGAAATTAAGGTCTTTGCACAAGATAACCCCACTCCAATTTGGGATTTTTCTTTTGTCGGAATTGCTGAAGGACTTTGTATCTCTTCTGACGGGTTGAAAGTTTATGTAGCTTATGAAGATTATGATGGAATTCCAGGAACGAAAGTTGCATGCTATAATGTTGGTGTAGATATACCTGTTTGGTCAATTGATTTCCCTGGAAACAATGAAGGTTTAGTGCTAAACGAGGGTGGAACTGTATTAATGTTAACTCAATATGGTGGTGATAATAGCGCTATAAATATTATCAAGGCAGAAACTGGTGATATAATTATGACCACACCAAATCAAAATCAAAGTTTACCGGCAATTAGCTACGATGGAAAAATTATTGCAAGAGGTGATTACAGTGGTTATCTATATATTTATGAGTATGATGAGGAAAGTGAAATATATATTGAGAAATGGAATGCAAATGTAAATACAGGAACTGGAACCTGGGTTCTCGGATTATCAGTATCGGGTGATGGTAGTACAATTGCAGCTGGAACTTTAGTATTCACAAGTAGCGGAGGTTATGATGGGGAATTATTTGTTTATAATACATTCTCTTCTACTCATTTATGGAAATTTAGTGGTGCAGGTGACGAAATAGCTTCTATAGATTTATCCTATGATGGTTCAATTATTGCTGCTGCAGGTTATGGCCCGATAGATAATAGTAAACCAGATTTTTACTTGTTTAGAAAAAACAGCAATAACCCATATTTTACAAAAAGTACTTCGGGATCTATGTTTTCAACAGATCTCTCAGAAGATGGAATGATTGGTTCTTTTGGAGGAAAGCTGGTACATGCAAGAATTATGGGAAGTGGTGGTTTATTGTATAGTGTTAATAGTAATCCCGGTGGCGGAACTTTATCAGGAACAGTAAATCTGTTAGATACTGATGATAATTCAGGGGTTAAGATTTATATTCCGGATTTGGATACATATTATGATTTTTCTACGTATAACGGCGATTATACTGTTGATTATATACCGGCTGGAACATATACAATTGTTGCTTCAAAAGTTGGATATTACCCGATTTCTGAAGATAATATTACAATAACAGATGATGAAATTACTGAATTAAATTTTGAGATGGAAGCTACAGGAAACCCTCCCACAAATTTAATGGCAACAAAAGGAGCTAGTCTATCAGTAGAGTTGAGTTGGGATGCACCTGAAGCAAGAGAGTATTTCGGATTTTATATTTATAGAAAAAACAACCTTGAAGAATCATTTCCCGAAGAACCTCTTAGTGAGGTGTCTGCTGACGAATATACGTATAATGATGAACTGGCTTTACCGACTAATACATATTTTTATGCGATTACTGCTAAGTTAGGTGAAGATGTTCAGAGTCCATATTCCAATATTGCAGAGGGATGGGTGTGTACAGGTTTTATTGCTAATGAAATTGACGTTTATGAAGCAACTACAATTCCAACAATTGATGGTGTTATTTCTGAAGGAGAATGGGATGATGCATTTCAAATTGATTGTTCTGATTTCTTGGGAACATATGACAATACTTTGGTTCCGGTTGGAAGCGTAATGGGTTATTATAAAATGAATGAAGAAGCTACAGAGATGTATGTGGCATACTATGACTTGAACGATACCGAAATTGAAGATCACGATGAAGTGGCATTATATATTGATGATAATGGTGATGGTTCTTTTCCCCCGGCAGGAGATGATTCAGAGGGGAACTTTTGGGTAGCACATTATGCTAGTGGAGATGTGATAAAATATCGACCAATTCATGCCGGAGGTACTGTTGGTGATGTTATCTATCTTGATAACCCACAAATTGCAGTTTCTATTGATGCAGGATATATGGTTTACGAGTTTGTAATTCCTATGGGTGCTGACGAATACTGGGAGCTAAATCCAGGACCGGAGAATAAGTCAACATTAGCAATTTTTGTACTTAATGATCCTTCTGATTTTGATGGGTGGTGGCCGTATAATAATACTGATCTTTTCAGTCCTGCAGGTTTTCAAACTATGAAATATAATGCAACAAATGAAGTGCCTCCTGCACCCGAAAACTTATTCATTGAACTAATATCAGAATCCCACATAATGTTAAATTGGGAAATGGCTCCCATTGATGATTTTGATCATTATAATGTTTATTCTAGTGCCAGCAAGGATTTTGAGATTATTGGGAGTACAATAGGAAATCAATATTTCTACGACCTACCAGCCAGTGGATATTTTCAGTTTTATATTACAACTGTAGATCACTCGGGGCAAGAGTCTGATCCTTCTCAGATTGTTTTTATTGATTTTCATGTGGGAATTCAAAGCTTGGAAAATGTAAATATTGTAAGTGCTGTTCCAAATCCTTTTAGCAATCAAGTTACATTAAGTTTTTTCAATCCAGAGAAAGCAAAAGCATCAATGCAAGTTTATAGCATGAATGGAACCAATGTTGCAATATTATTGCAAGATGAACTAAACATAGGCGAACATTCAATTAACTGGAGTGGTTGCGATGATTCAGGAGCAAGGCTGCCAACAGGTATATATTTTTACCGTTTGATGTTGAATAATAATATTTATTTGGGTAAAATTGTTTTAAAATAATTATTTACCTGATTTTGAATATTATGTAAATATCAAACA
>CAYWRM010000049.1:0-15622 GCA_964460905.1 uncultured Lentimicrobiaceae bacterium | reverse complement strand
TTGGTATAAATATTAAAACTATATATTTTTGGGTGTATTATCTTCATCATACCAACTGGCATACATATTATAGTTAGTTGATATACGGTTAATCTCACCTTCAATTAATTCAGTGTCGACTGATTTTATAAGCTTTGCCGGAACACCTGCATATACACTTCCCGATTTGACGATAGTATTTTTTGATACTACTGCTCCTGCAGCAATAACAGAGTTGCTTTCAACCACCACATCATCCATTAATATTGCCCCCATACCCACAAGAACATTGTCGTTAATGGTGCAACCATGTATGATTGCCGAGTGTGCAATGGAAACATTGTTGCCTATACTTACAGGTGCTTTTTGATAGGTACAATGTATTACGACATTATCCTGGATATTTACATTGTTCCCAATTCTTACGGAGTGAACATCACCACGTACAACCGCATTAAACCAAATGCTGCAATCGTTACCTATAATTACATCACCAGTTAACGTTGCATTCTCAGCTATAAAGCATTTCTTTCCCCACTTGGGTGTTATTCCTTTTACTGATTTTATTAGTGCCATGGTTTTATTTTATATATTAATGTTTTGACAGAACGAATGTGTGAAGGAGCGAAAGTGCGGGGGGGCGAAGTTGTGGAGCATATTAAAAAGACCATTTCCCTGGATTGCTAATCATTTTAACCATCATTGCAATTATATGATCGTACTTGTCAGTTAAATTATTGTGTGTCTGAAGATCAATGTATTCACAGGCTAATGCATATTCAATCCAAACTTGTGTTTCTGCTGCTTCTCCTTCTGAATCACTTAGCTTTGCCACAAAGGCTTTGGGATATCTACGCTTGCGAAATGCTTCAGCTAGATTACCAGATACGGATCTTGATGATCTGCGTATCTGATCAGTAAGAGAGTATTTTTCATCTTTTGGAAATGCTTTGGTCATTTCAAAAACCTCCATTCCCGCTATAAAAGAAAGTTGATATACCTTTAAATCCTTGTGTGTTCTAATTTTATCCATAACATAAATTTATTACAACAATTATTTCACCGCTTCTCTTTCTCACGTTCTCAGCCATCTCGCCTTTTTTTCGCCCCCTCGCCCTTTCGCTCCTTCACTTCTTCGCCTAATCTCTCTTTCATTTCTTCGCTCCCTCACCTCATGCCGGATAATCAATATTATAATGTAACCCAATACTTTCCTTCCTCCTCATTGCCAACCTAATTATTAGATATGCTACATTAATCATGTTCCTTAATTCACAAATTGGTTCAGATACTATTGATTTATCAAATAGATCTTCAGTTTCTTTGTGGATAATATTTAATCTGTCAAGTGCCCTTTTAAGACGTAGGTTCGATCGAACAATGCCAACATAATTACTCATTATAGATTGAAGCTCTTTTTTCGATTGTGTAACAAGTATCATTTCTTCGTTAAGAACAGTACCGTCATCATTCCAATCTGGAATTTTACTTTCAAAATTAATATTAGATATATTAGAAGATGCTTTTTTTGCAGCTCTGTGTGAGAATACAGCCGATTCTAACAATGAGTTGGATGCAAGCCTGTTAGCTCCATGTAGACCAGTGTTTGCAACTTCTCCTGAGGCAAAAAGGTTTTTAATACTTGTTTTTCCATTTTTATCGGTAACAATGCCGCCGCATGAATAATGTGCCGCTGGTACAACAGGTATCATATCTTTGGTAATATCAATACCAATACTTAAGCATTTTGCGTAGATAGTGGGGAAATGGTTTATGATCTCATTTTTACTTATTTTTCTGGTATCGAGATATACAAATTCATCACCACTTATTTTCAGTTCATTATCAATGGCGCGTGCGACAATATCACGAGGAGCAAGTGAACCCCTATTGTCATATTTGTGCATGAATGAACTACTTCTTTTGTTTAGGAGTTCAGCACCAGCACCACGCATAGCCTCTGTAATTAAAAATGAAGGTTTTTCACCAGGGTTATATAATGATGTAGGATGAAATTGAACAAATTCGAGGTGGTTAATTTGAGCTTTAGCCCTATATGCCATTGCAACACCATCACCAGTAGATAAGGTAGGGTTTGTAGTAGTTTGATAAATATTACCAATACCGCCTGTTGCTAACATGGTCGTTTTTGCTAGTAATGTGTTTATTTTTCCGGTATCTTTATTAAGTGCATATGCACCAAAACAAGCAATGTCCTTTCCATTTCTTTTTACTAATTTTCCTAGATGATGTTGAGTAATAAGGTCAATTGCCAAATGATTCTCAAGAATGGTAATATTATCATGATTTCTGACTTTCTTGCTTAATGCTCTCTGAATTTCATTACCTGTATTATCTTTATGATGTAGAATTCTGTATTCTGAGTGACCGCCTTCTTTTGCAAGGCTGTATTTACCTGTAGTCTCTTTGTCAAACTGTGTTCCCCAATCTATTAACTCTTCTATTCTTTCTGTTGATTCATTTATGGCAATGTTTACAATATCTTTATTATTAAGTCCGGCACCAGCAATCATAGTGTCTTCAATATGTTTTTTATAATTATCTGGTGAGTACATAACAGCAGCAATACCACCTTGTGCATAGCTGGTTGCTGTTTCGTCCATATTTATTTTGGAAAGGATGCAAACACTTCCATAAGGAGCTACTTTTAAGGCATATATCAAACCTGCCATTCCGCTGCCAATTACTAGAAAATCAACTTTACTGGACATTATTTTTGTTTTTTGCAAATGTAGTTTAACTCATTAAATTATCGGTTGCAAAACAATGAAAAGCATATATGTTTTTTAATAAGGGCAGCTTACCAGGCTTTACGCTTGTAGTTCTTTTGTCTCTATTGTGTTTTTGTAAAGTTGTGCATGTTACGCTTGTTGCGTAATCCACCAACCAACAAAAACATCATAGGCACTTCAACAAGCTACCGCTGCAATCCTTGCTGCGGGTATACCATTAGTAATCTCCATTTGACCGAGACTCAACGGGTTTTTCCCAACCCGTCGAGTCGAAAAAAATTAATACGAATCAAAAATAAATGGATTAAAAAACCCGACGGGTCAGGCTGGTTAAAAACATTACAAAACCAGACGGTTGAAAATATGAAATATTCGGGAAAGTTTATAAAATTATAACCTAATCTGATTAATTACGGTTATCTCTTTATAAGACTAAACTTTCTAAGGATAAATATCGCAGGAATAGCTCCCACGCCAAGAAAAGCGGCAATCTCCAATGTCATATCAAGACCAATTATATCTCCAAGTATTCCTGTAAAGAGAACAGCAATTGCGTTGGTTACAAAATTAATTGTTGTAAAACCGGCATTCATCATGGCAGGTTGATTTGACCCTTGCTCAAGTATTAGTGCTAATAACACAGGAGAAGTTGCATAAAGCACAATACCTATGGGTATCAATAAAATCATCTGTAACGTAAACCCCGAAAATACAAATAACAACATTAATATGGGTGATGCAATAGCAAGTATTAGCAACGATTTAAACCTTCCTATCCTATCAGAAATACCACCCATAATAAAACTTCCGCCTGCAGCGGCAAACTGTAATACCGATAGTGCAACTGCTCCTGTAAAAAGGCTACTTCCCTTCATGCCCATGTATGTTGGCAGGAAAGTAGCCAGTGAACCTTTCATTAATGAGCGGAAAACCATATATACTGCAAGTGAAATAAAAAAGAATCGGTACTCTTTTATTGTGCTCCACCAGTTAATTGGTTTGTGACCATTGTTGGCATATTTTTGATATGGCTTATTATCCAGTATAAAAAACAAGGTAATACTTGCGGCTATTACTGGAAATATAAGCCTCCAGGTACCTTCCAGTCCCCAAAGTGATACAGCACTAACAATAAGTAATGGACCCAACATGCGGGCAGCTTCACCACCAAGCATATACCAGCTCATACCTTTTCCTACCTGACTTCCTGAAAAATATTTAATTATAACAGGAGCCGGAACATGAAATAATGCTGAACTCATACCCATTGTAAAAAGAAGTATTCCTAGTATTATAAGATTAGGAGCTACCCCAATTAAGCTACCACAAAATCCTGTTACTAATGGTGCTAGAATTATTATCCATCGCCAGGGTAGTTTATGAGCAACAGCGCCAACAAATAAACTTAAAAAAGATGGTAACCGCTGAACAAGAGACAGCACACTTGCTGATGCAAGTGACATGGCAAATTTTTCTATGATTATAGGAAGAAGAGGAGCTAAAAATGATGAGTAAACATCATGTACAAAATGCGCTGATGAAACAGAAAATACTTTTGAATTTTGGAATTTCGTGTTTTTGAACATTAAAGTTCTGTATTTGTAATAATTTTATTGATTTACGCAAAAGCGCAAAGCTGCAAAATTAGGGATTGTTATTGTATTGTACGTTGCGCTTTCGCGACTTTGCGAGAAATTAATTTGATAATTGCGTTTTATAATAACTCCTAATTAAATTCTCAATAATACTTCAATCGGATTTTTTGAGCCAAATAGCATTCTCTCAGGGTTTTCCAACATTTCTTTCACTTTTACCAGAAAACCAACTGATTCTCGACCATCAATAACTCTATGGTCGTATGATAAGGCTATGTACATCATAGGATGAATTTCTACTTTTCCGTTAACGGCAATTGGTTTTTCAATAATATTGTGCATACCTAAAATAGCGCTTTGCGGTGGGTTTAGTATTGGAGTCGACATCATCGAGCCAAATACACCTCCATTAGTTATGGTAAATGTTCCACCAGTCATTTCATCTAACGTGAGTTTATTATCACGAGCTTTAATTGCCATGTTTTTAATTTCTTGTTCAATTTGAGCAAGGTTCATACTTTCAGCATTGCGGAGTACCGGAACAACAAGTCCTTTAGGAGCACTTATGGCAATGCTTACATCTACATAGTCGAAGTTAACGATCTCATCGCCGTCAATTTGTGAATTTACCTGTGGAAAAGAAGCCATAGCTTCTGTTACTGCTTTTGTAAAGAATGACATAAATCCCAGATTTACATCATGCTGTTTGCTAAATGCTTCTTTATATTTCTTGCGAATCGCCATTATTGGTGTCATGTTCACTTCATTAAAAGTTGTGAGCATGGCGGTTTCATTTTTTACAGCAACAAGTCTCTGTGAAAGTTTTTTCCTCAACATACTCATTTTTGTCCGTTTACTATCACGACCACCTTTCCATGTTGCAGAGGTTGGAGTTTCACTTACTCCCGGCTTTTTTCCTCCTTCGTTAATATAAAACTCTACATCTTTTTTACTGATGCGATGTTGCTTGAAAAATTCAATTAATTCGCCATCACTAATTTTATTATTTGTCATTAATTTGCGGGCTAATGGTGAAATGTTAAGACCTTCAACCGAACTATCTAGTTCTTTAACAATTTTATCTTTAGTATTAACTTTCTTAGAATCAGTAGGTTGTTCTTTTTCAGGTTCATTAATTTCAATTGACTTTTGCACAATATTTCCCTTTACTGATGTGTCAACTTCAGCAATTATTGAATTTACTTCTACTGTTTCACCCTCTTCAACCAATATGTTAATTTTACCCGAAGCACCAGCAGCGACACTTAAAGTAGCTTTGTCAGAGTCTATTTCAACTATATCCTGATTTTCCTCAACGTGCTCACCATTTTTAACAAGCCATCCGGCAATTTGTACCTCTGTTATTGATTCTCCCGGACTTGGTACTTTTACTTCTATTTTCATATCTGCTCATTTATTTAACAACCCATTAATTTTTTTTCTCTGTCCTTTCAGGTGGGCTTTTGCTCATGAAAGGTCGAAAATAGTTGGCTTCAGTGTTTTCAACCTTTCAAGATAAAAAAACCTGAAAGGTTATTGTTTGTCATAAGAGTTATTTAAGCTTACGTAATCCTGAATGGTATTTGCTATCCATATTCTTAATATTAAGTTCCAGTAATTCTTTTTCAAAGGATTTCCATTTATTTCCAATGCAGGCCATTTTGCATTCATCATTAATATATGGACAATCACATAGTTCAAATGCTTTATCAATTATTTTTTGCTGTCGGATTACATGGAATTTATTAGAACCTGTTGCAGGGCTACCGCTGGCAGGTCGCGAGATTACTTTAATATTTATAACAGAAATCAATGTGTTATGAATAAATTCCCATGCACCCATATTTGCCGGTTCTTCCTGTACCCACAGATAGGTGTTAGCATTTTTATAATGAGCAAGTATATCTTTTAATTGATCTAATGGGAAAGGATAAATTTGCTCAACCCGTATTATTGCTATGTTATCTGCGCCTTGTTTCTCCTTTTCAGCAAGAAGCTCATAATATATTTTACCTGTGCAAAGAGCTATCTTATTAACTCTTTCAGGTTGATTTATTTTATCGTCAATTATTTCTTTAAACCCACCATTAGTAAAGTCGTCTGATGTTGATACACATTTGGGGTGGCGTAATAAACTTTTTGGTGTAAAAATAATTAATGGCTTTCTAAATTTCCGATAAAGCTGTCGGCGCAAAATATGAAAAAAGTTAGCTGGTGTAGTACAATTTGCTATTTGCATATTATTATCGGCGCAAAGCAGTAAATATCTTTCCATACGTGCACTTGAATGTTCTGGTCCCTGACCTTCATATCCATGTGGAAGCAGAACAACGAGATCGTTCATAACATTCCATTTATCTTCAGCACTACTGATAAACTGGTCGAAAATCACTTGGGCTGTATTTGCAAAATCTCCAAACTGAGCTTCCCAAATTGTTAGCTTTTGTGGAGATGCAAGTGAGTAGCCATATTCAAAACCAAGTACACCATACTCTGATAAACTGGAATTGTAAATTTCGAAACGGGCTTGATTTGAGCTAATGTGTTGTAGCGGTAGATATTTTTCTTCTGAGTCTTCCAGACGTAGAACTGCATGCCTGTGTGAGAATGTTCCCCTTTCAACATCTTGTCCGCTAATTCTAACAGGAATACCAGCACTCACCAAGCTACCATAAGCAAGCAGTTCACCCATTGCCCAGTCAAATTTGCCTCCGCCTTCAAGCATCTTTTTTCTCTGTTGTTGAAGCCTGACGCTTTTTCTGAAGAATTTCTTTTCCTTAGGTAAGAAAGTCAATTTATCTACAATATTAACTAGCTTATCAGATTTAATCGAAGTGTTGGGTGATTTTTTAAAATCATTGTCAGATGCCTTTATTATATCCTTCCATGTATCAGCAAGAAAGCTGTGAATAGTGGTTTTTTTTAAGTTTTTGCCTTCTGAATAATTCTTATCAAGTTTTGAGTTAAATGCTAATTCTTCGCTTTCACATTTGTCGTTGGTTGTAACACCTTGCTTTATGAGCTCTTGTTTATAGAGTTGGTAAGGATTAGGATGCTTTTCTATAGCCTTATACAGTATCGGTTGAGTAAAGCGAGGTTCATCACCTTCATTGTGACCATACCTTCTATAACACAAGATGTCAATGAAAACGTCTTTTTTGAACTTATTCCGAAATTCCAGTGCAGTTTGGATGCTGTATACAAGTGCTTCCGGATCGTCACCATTAACATGGAAAACAGGTGATAAAGTTGTTTTAGCGATATCTGTACAATAAGTGCTCGATCTTGCATCTAAATAATCAGTTGTAAACCCTATTTGATTATTGATTACCAAATGAATAGTTCCTCCGGTTGTATATCCTTTCAGATCTTGCATTTGAAGAACTTCATAAACAACACCCTGCCCGGCTACCGATGCATCCCCATGTATTAATATAGGTGCTATCAGGTTTGAGTCACCATTATAAATCTCATCAATTTTTGCACGGGTAATTCCTTCAACTACCGGATCAACAGCTTCCAAATGTGAAGGGTTTGGGGCAAGAGTGAATTTAATTTGCTCACCCGAGCTGGTCTTTCTAACTATTGTATACCCCAGATGATATTTTACATCGCCAAGAAGCCCTTCATCGTCATATTCAACACCTTCAAATTCTGAGAAGACATCTTTAAATGGTTTTCTAAGTATGTTAACCAAAACATTTAATCTACCCCTGTGTGGCATACCAATAATGAATTCTTTTATGCCCATTTCCGATCCTCTCTCCATAATGGCATCAAGGGCGGGTATTAGGGATTCGGCACCTTCGAGGGAAAATCGCTTCTGTCCTGGGAATTTTTTTTGGAGAAATGATTCAAACATAACCGAACGACGTAGCTTTTCGAGTATATATAGTTTCTCTTTTTTTGAGTAACTAATACTATTTTTCGTGCTTTCAAAACGGCTTTGAAGCCAGGTAACCATATCTAAATCTCTAATAAACAGATATTCAACACCAATGGAGCTACAATAAGTTTCATCTAATACTGAAACAATGTCTTTTAGTTTTGCATTACCGATACCAATTTTGCGACCGGCTTCAAATGTTCTGTCCAGATCCTTTTCTGTTAATTTGTAGTTGTGGATATTAAGGTCTGGTTTATATTCTCTTCTTTTTCTAACAGGGTTGGTCTTTGTGAAAAGATGTCCTCTACGTCGGTAATCATTAATCAGGTTAATAACTTTGAATTCATCTGACCCTGCAATATTATCCTTTACAGAAGTATAGTTTTGAAATGCAAAATCCATTCCTTCAAAAAAGCTTCGCCATCCTTCTTCCAATTCTAAAGGCGATTCTTTGAATTTTCTGTACAGTTCTTCAATTAGGGCAGGATCTGAATTATTTATGAAGCTATATCTGTCCATTTTTGCTAGTTAAATAATGAGTATATAGTTATCAAAATTAAGATTTATAATTGAACTAATCTAATTTAGAATTATTAAAAATAGTGTTATTAGATAAAAAAAATCCCGACGACCAGTAGGTGTCGGGTTTTTTTATTTGTTGTGCCTGATTATTCAGGATGAATTGCTTCAACCGGACAAACATCTGCACATGCACCACAATCGGTACATAAATCCGGGTCAATTACATAGATATCTCCTTCGGTAATTGCTTCAACCGGACATTCATCGATACAAGTACCGCACGCAGTACAATCATCTGTGATTTTATAAGCCATAATGCAATAAATTTAATTTAATAATTAAGTTGCAAATATATAATTTTGTTTAATACACAATGATTTTAAACAAGTTTTTCGAACAAAATAGATTTTTTTTCTAGTTATTGATTCATGTTGGTTTCGAGTGTTAAATTAGTTATTCAATATCGCTAAATTTTAAATTTATTATTAATTTCTGATAAATATGTATCATATATATATCTATTTAGAATTTGTCTAATTATGATTTGTGAATAAGTGACATGTTAGGTATTAGAATAATGTTGATAACATTCAGAAAATTAGGCGCTAAGCAAATTTTAGTTTTATGTTAAATTATTGTTATTTATAAGTAAAAAAATAATAGTTAATAAAGCTTTGGTTTTTCAAATAAGACTACTTTTGTCCATTATTCTAAACTTATTGCACAGATGATATTAAAGAAAAATAAAGTGGTTGAATTGGAACATGCAGTCATCCGTTTTGCTGGTGATTCGGGAGATGGAATGCAGTTAACAGGTAATTTGTTCTCAGATTCGACAGCATTTGCAGGAAATGATTTTGCTACTTTTCCTGACTACCCATCAGAAATTAGAGCTCCTCAGGGAACTGTATCAGGAGTATCTGGTTTTCAAATACATTTTGGCCATACCGATATCCACACATCAGGCGATTTAGCTGATGTACTTATTGCGATGAATCCTGCTTCTCTAAAAGCAAATATGCGCTGGATTTCAAAGGATGCAATTATAATTGTTGATACCGATTCTTTTATTGATAAAAATTTCGCAAAAGCAGGTTATACTACTGATCCACTGGCTGATGAAACTTTAACCGGTCATCTGGTTGTAAAGGCACCACTCACAGCATTAACACGTGAGGCTGTAAAGGAACTAAATCTGGATAATAAAACTGCACAAAAATCTAAGAATATGTTTGCCCTTGGCATTGTGTTTTATATGTTTAATAGGGATTATAAAAAAACATTTTCTTTCTTTGAATCAAAATTTAAAAAGAATCCTTTAATTGTTGATGCAAATAAAAAGGTACTTGAGGCAGGATATAATTTTGGAGATACCATAGAGGCTTTCGCAAATACTTTTAAGGTTGAACCTGCTCCCCTTAAAAAAGGTGTTTATCGTAATGTTACCGGAAACCTGGCAACAGCATGGGGATTATTAGCAGCTTCTGAAAGAGCAGAACGAAATATATTCCTTGGTTCATATCCTATCACACCTGCTTCTGAAATATTACAGGAATTATCAAAACATAAAGAGTTTACAGCTATAGCATTTCAAGCTGAAGATGAGATTGCGGGAATTGTTTCAACCATTGGCGCTAGTTTTGCAGGCGCTATGGCGGTTACATCAACATCAGGTCCTGGTCTTTCACTTAAAAGTGAAGCTATAGGGCTTGCTGTAATTACTGAATTACCAATAATTATTATTGATGTTCAACGTGGTGGACCTTCAACTGGTTTGCCAACAAAATCGGAGCAAAGTGATTTAATGCAAGCGTTATATGGTCGTAATGGGGAAGCACCTGTTATTGTATTGGCCGCATCAAGCGCCTCTGATTGTTTTTACTCGGCATTCGAAGCCTCAAAATTGGCTCTTGAACATATGACTCCTGTTATACTGCTTACTGATGGTTCCATTGCAAATGGTTCTGAAGTATTTAAAATACCTAAGGTTGGTGATCTTCCTAGCATACATCCTCCTATAGTTGAGGCAAATGATGAATCTTATAAGCCTTACGCCAGAGATAATGAAAAATTAGCCAGAAGATGGGCCTTACCTGGAACCGAAGGATTAAGGCATAGAATTGGAGGACTTGAAAAAGAAGATATTTCAGGTAACGTTTCAATGGATCCCTTTAATCATGAACGTATGAGTCATCTTAGACAAGAAAAGGTGGAGAGGGTAGCAAATTATATTCCTGAACAGGAAGTAATTGGTGAAGCTGAGGGAGATGTTCTTGTTGTAAGTTGGGGTGGAACCTATGGCGTTATGCTAACAGCAATTGAAAAACTTATTTCGGAAGGAAAATCGGTTGGCTTGGCGCATTTTAAACATATTATGCCGCTTCCTAAAAATACAAAAGATCTATTCTCAAAATATAAGAGGATTGTTGTTTGTGAGATTAATATGGGACAATTTGTTAACTATCTGCGTATGCAGTTTCCTGAATTTAGGTATGAACAGTATAACAAAATTCAAGGTCTACCTTTTATGGTTACTGAGATAGAAGATAAGGTTAATGATTTTTTAAATGACTAATACAATGGAAAATATAGTAGATACAAAAAGCCTTACACTCACTAAAAAGGATTTTGAAAGTGATCAGATGGTAAAATGGTGTCCGGGATGTGGAGATCATGCTATTCTTAGAGCCATGGAAAATGTTTTTCCGGAACTTGGAATACCAAAAGAAGATTTCGTAGTAGTATCAGGTATTGGCTGTTCATCACGCTTTCCTTATTATATGAATACATACGGAATTCATGGAATTCATGGTAGAGCTGCCGCTTTAGCCACAGGTATTAAACTTACAAATCCAAGGCTTAGTGTTTGGATGATTTCTGGTGACGGCGATTCAATGGCTATTGGTGGTAACCATTTTATACATATTGCACGTCGTAATCCCGACATAAATTATTTAATGTTTAATAATAAAATTTATGGGCTTACAAAAGGGCAATATTCACCAACAACACCTCAGGGTTCAAAAACAAAAACATCACCACAAGGTGTGTTTGAACCTCCTTTTAATCCGGGAGAGCTAGTAATAGGTGCACAAGGAAAATTCTATGCAAGAGTTGTTGATACTAATCTTAAGCTGATGTCAAAGATATTTAAAGAGGCAGCAGAATTTAAAGGCGCTTCAATAATTGAGATTCTTGCAAACTGTGTTATTTTTCAAAATAAAGTACACTCGCTTATTACTAGTAAAGAGACTAAAAAAGATAATCAGCTTATTCTTGAAGAAGGTAAACCAATGTTATTCGGTAAGGAAAATCAAAAAGGAATTGTATTAAAAGGTACACATCTAAAAGCTGTTGAGATTGGTAAAAATGGTGTTACAATTGATGATATACTGGTGCACGATCCAAGAACTGCTGATACAGGAATCCATATGATGCTTGCAAGTATGGCACCACCTGAATTACCTGCTGCAATAGGTGTTATTAGGGCTGTTAAAACAGTTACCCTCGAAGAACAGATTTGGGGTGCTGTAAAGGATGTAAAAGAGTCATCATCATTTAATTCGGTTGATGATCTGCTAAATAGTGGTAATACTTGGGAGATTGATTAAATAATAAATGCTAATTTTGACCGTTTTTACATTATTACTGAATCCACATTGTATGAATAAAATAACAACTCCTTTTTTATTGATAATTAGCCTGTTTTTACTACATGGTTGTACTACTGATTTTGACATGTATTCTGAATATAAGGATGTTACAATCGTTTACGGTATGGCAGATATTAGTGATGACACAACATGGGTAAAAATTACTAAAGCTTATACAGGCCCCGGTAATGCATTGCTCATGGCTCAAAATCCTGATTCGAGTAATTACTCTTATAAATTAGATGTATCCTTAGTTGGAAAAAAGAATGGTAATGAGCTCAATCCAATGGTTTTGGATACTCTCACAATTCATAATAAGGCTATTACTTATACTACTATTAATCAAGAAGGGGATACTATTATTTTTAATCCTTTTTATTCACCTAATCAGTTAGTGTATTATGCAGTTGGTTCTCTTGATAAGGATGCAGAATATACTTTATATATTAATAAAAAAGATGGAGAATTAAGTGCCGCAACAAATATTGTTGACAATTTTCATATTAGCAAGCCAGTTAACCGTATAGTTTTCTCAACAACTTATGATGGTAGTATTGAATGGGTAAGTGCAAAAAATGGAAAACGTTATGAAGTATCATTAATGTTTAATTATTTGGAATTGTTACCGGGGGAATCAGATACTGTACGAAAGTCAATTTATTGGCCTCTTGGTGTCACTAATTCGAAAACAACTGATGGAAATGAAAATCTTGAAGAAAAATATAACGGTGCAAACTTTTATAGCTTACTGGTAAGCGAAACCGAGCCAATTCCAAATGTTCAAAGATGGGTTGATAATGTAGATATGACCATTGCATGTGGTTCACAAGTACTATCTACTTATTTAGATATTAATAATAGTGCGGGTAGTTTGTTAGAAGAAGTTCCTGTTTATTCAAATATTGACGGAGGATCAGGTATCTTTGCCTCGCGCCATACAATTACTAGATCTATCCTATTATCAACAGTTACTGAGAGAGAAATAGTTGAGAATTATAACCTTGGTTTTAAGTATAAAAATTAAGCAGATCAATTGAAAAGTGTTTATGTATTATTTGTTGGTTAAAGTTTAACACGCTTTATCAATTTGCTTACTTCTGTTTACCTATTTTAACCTTTTCTGCCTTTTTGTCATTTATCAACCCCTAGTAGCTATGGCATAGCAAGTAGATGTCATATTTGTTAATACTTTCCTTTTTGGCATAATCATTGACTAACAAATCATAGTTTAAAAAAATAAGAAAATAAAAAATAATAATATTATGGGAAAAATAATTGGAATAGACTTAGGAACAACCAACTCTTGTGTTGCTGTTATGGAAGGTAACGAGCCTGTTGTAATTCCTAATAGCGAAGGACGTCGTACAACTCCTTCTATTGTTGCATTTACCGAAAACGGTGAGCGCAAAGTAGGTGATCCTGCCAAACGACAGGCAATCACAAACCCAACAAAAACGATATCCTCAATTAAGCGTTTCATGGGAAACAGGTACAACGAAATGACTAAAGAGATTGAGCGTGTGCCATATACTGTTGTAAAAGGTGATAATGATACTCCCAGGGTAAAGATAGACGACCGTCTGTATACACCTCAGGAAATATCAGCAATGGTTCTTCAAAAAATGAAAAAAACTGCTGAAGATTATCTTGGACAAAAAGTTACAGAAGCTGTTATTACAGTTCCTGCATATTTTGATGATTCTGAACGTCAGGCTACTAAAGAAGCTGGTGAGATTGCCGGTTTAACAGTAAAGAGAATTATAAATGAGCCAACCGCTGCCGCTTTAGCATACGGACTTGATAAGAAAAAAGAAGATGCCAAAGTTGCTGTGTTCGACCTTGGTGGTGGTACTTTTGATATTTCAATCCTTGAATTAGGAGATGGAGTATTTGAAGTAAAATCAACTAATGGTAATACTCATCTTGGTGGAGATGATATTGATCAGGTTATTATCGACTGGTTAGCCGATGAATTTAAAAAAGATGAAGGTCTGAATCTTAAAAAAGACCCAATGGCATTACAGCGTTTAAAAGAAGCTGCTGAGAAAGCTAAAATTGAACTTTCAAGTAGTACTGAAACAGAAATAAATCTGCCATATATAATGCCTGTTGATGGCGTTCCAAAGCACCTTGTTAGAAAACTTACAAGGGCTAAATTTGAAATGTTAGCTGATAGCTTATTTCAAGAGACTATTAAACCTTGTACCGAAGCAATTAAAGATGCCGGCTTAAATGCTGCTGATATTGATGAAGTTATTCTTGTGGGAGGTTCAACCAGGATACCTGCAATTCAGGAGATTGTAAAGAGTATTTTTGGTAAAGAGCCTTCAAAAGGTGTAAATGCTGACGAGGTTGTTGCTCTTGGTGCTGCTATTCAGGGTGGTGTACTAACTGGTGAAGTTAAAGATGTACTCTTACTTGATGTTACACCACTAACCCTTGGTATAGAAACAATGGGAAGTGTAATGACTAAGTTAATTGAGGCTAATACCACAATACCTACAAAAAAATCAGAAACATTTTCAACTGCAGCTGATAACCAGCCTTCTGTTGAAATACATATACTACAAGGTGAGCGTCCAATGGCAAACCAAAACAAAAGTATTGGTAAATTCCATTTAGATGGTATTCCACCAGCACCACGTGGTGTACCGCAAATAGAAGTTACATTTGATATTGATTCAAATGGTATTTTAAATGTAAGTGCAAAAGATAAAGCAACAGGTAAATCGCAAAGCATTAGAATTGAAGCTTCTTCTGGATTATCTGACGAAGAAATCAAAAAAATGAAATCCGAAGCTGAAGCTAATGCAGATTCTGATAAAGCTGAACGCGAAAAAATTGATAAATTAAATGCTGCTGATGCTTTAATCTTTCAAACAGAAAAACAGCTGAAAGAATATGGTGACAAGGTTCCTGCTGACAAGAAATCAGAGATTGAAGGAGCACTTGAAGAGTTGAGGACTGCTCATAAAAGTCAGGATATTAACGCTATTGATGCGGCTATGAATAAGCTAAATACAATTTGGCAGTCAGCTAGTGAGGCAATGTATAAAGATACACAAGGACAACCAGGTGCAGCCCCTCAAGATGATGGTGGTGCTGAAAATAAAGGCGCTGGCTCAGGCGACGATGAAGTAACCGACGTTGACTTTGAAGAAGTTGACGATAAGGACGATAAATAATACATCACATTCTAAATAAATTTAAAAGGCACTTGTCAACAGACAGGTG